>SVTQ01000031.1 GCA_015063695.1 Oscillospiraceae bacterium | reverse complement strand
AGCAACAGTGTCGAGGTAGAGAGGCTCGCCGAGAGCGCCGGGTTCCTTTGTTCTGTCGAGAACTGCGATCTTCTTACATGTTTCGGGGATTGCTTCAGCAAGCTTTTCAGCAACGAAGGGTCTGTAAAGGCGAACCTTGATAAGACCAACCTTTTCGCCTGCAGCCATCATGTAGTCGATAACTTCTTCAGCTACGTCACAGATGGAGCCCATAGCGATGATAACTCTTTCAGCATCGGGAGCGCCGTAGTAGTTGAAGAGCTTATAGTCTGTACCGATCTTAGCGTTTACCTTGTCCATGTATTCCTCAACGATTGCGGGAAGTGCATCGTAGTAGGAGTTACATGCTTCTCTGTGCTGGAAGAAGATGTCACCGTTTTCAGCGGAGCCGCGGAGAACGGGATGTTCGGGATTGAGAGCGCGAGCGCGGAATGCTGCGATAGCGTCCTTGTCAACCATTTCTTCGAGGTCTTCATAGTCCCATGCTTCGATCTTCTGAATTTCGTGAGATGTACGGAAACCGTCGAAGAAGTTGATGAAGGGAACTCTGCCCTTGATGGTAGCGAGGTGACAGATAGCACCAAGGTCCATAACTTCCTGAGGGTTGCTTCCTGCCATCATAGCGAAACCTGTCTGACGGCATGCGTAAACGTCGGAGTGGTCGCCGAAAATGTTAAGTGCGTGAGAAGCTACGCAACGAGCGGATACGTGGATAACACAGGGAAGAAGTTCACCTGCGATCTTGTACATGTTGGGGATCATAAGAAGAAGACCCTGAGAAGCTGTGAATGTTGTTGTGAGCGCACCTGCTGCGAGAGAGCCGTGAACTGCACCTGCAGCACCTGCTTCGGACTGCATTTCAACAACCTTAACTTCGTCGTTGAAAATGTTCTTAAGACCTGTAGCGGACCAAGAGTCTGTAAGTTCAGCCATTACAGACGAGGGAGTGATGGGGTAAATTGCAGCAACTTCCGTGAAAGCGTACGAAGCGTGCGCCGCAGCGGTGTTACCGTCCATGGAAATCATTTTTCTTGCCATGAATGTTTTTTCCTCCTGTGTTTATATTATAAAATTTTTAATAAAAACTTTTTTGGGATACGTAAATTAAACAGTATCTCACATCTAAATATTATACATGATAATTTTTGTTTTGTAAATATATATTATATTAAAAAAACTGTAAATTCTATCTATTTTGGCCTGAATGTAGATTTTTTGCCGATTATAAAAAATCACCGCCCGAAAAAGGCGGTGACAATTCTCTGCGTATTTATTCCGCACCTGCGTTCAGGTATCTTTCAAAATAGAATAAATACTGTTGTGCAATTCCTGCGTATTTTCCGAAAACGCGGTAGTCAAAGTCTTTTGTATAGTGCTTTTCGAGAACTCTCTTTATCCACACGTCAACGGGGAAGGCATCGTATCTGCCGAAGCCGAAAAGAAGGGTGCAGGCGGCAACCTTGGGGCCTACTCCTTTGACAGAGGAAAGAAGCCTTTCGGCATCCTCGTAGCTCTGTGAGAGTGAGACGTTTTCAAGGAAGCTTTTATCTTCGCTTACCTTTTTTGCCGCATCGTAGATATATTTTGCACGAAAGCCCGTGCGAAGGTTGAATATCTCCTCTTCGCCTGCATTCATAAGAACGTCGGCTGTGGGGAAATCGAAGCCGCCGTCGATGGGGGCTCCGTATTTTTCGCACATGGCGGAAATTATTTTTTTAATTCTCGGAATGTTGTTATTCTGAGAAACAATAAACGAACAAAGGGCTTCCCATCTGTCCTGCTTCAGAATTCTTATTCCAAGGGAGCTCCTTATGGCTTTGAGGGTCACGTCTTTGTCCGCCCCATCCTGCATTTCGGCGGTGATGGAGGTGTTGAACGCGTCATAGTCCTCGCTCAGAGAAAGATATTCTTCCCACGTGGGAAAATCCTTTTCCGTTGCACCAATAATATAGAGCTTTCCTTCTTCATTCTGAGCGAAGGACACCCTTCTGCCCCTTGCAAATCCCGAAAACTCGCATTTGTACTTTGAATTTTCAACGGGATCAAAGCGGAAGCACTGTCCGCAGTCAAAGGTTCTGAAAACGGAAAAGTCACCCACTCCGCCTATTTCCAGAACGTTATCTTTTTCGGAGATTATGTAGGCTGACAATTTCGTGCCTCCTTTCTTTTTTGATCATTTACCAACACAGAAACGCGAGAAGATGCCGTCGATGATATCCTCGGAAACGTCCCGTCCGTCAACCATTCGCATTTCCGCAAGGGCTCGCTCGCAGGAAACCCCTACCGCATCGAGGGGCGCGTACAGTTCAAGGGCGCTTTTCGCCTCTTCAAGAAGCTCCGCGGCACGGTCGAGGGAAGCCTTCTGCATAGCGTCCCAGATAATGGCATCACTGTCGGCGGCGAGCTTTTCGCTGTTGTAAAGCTCGGCTATTTCGGATGCGAGCTTTTCTATTCCCACAAGGTCCTTTGCGCTTATTTCAACAAGCTTTCCGAAGACCTTTTCAAGAAGCTCTTTGTCCTCTTCCTTCATTGAAGCACCGAGATCGCTTTTGTTGAGAACGCAGATTTTTTCTTTGGGACTTTTTTCCATTTCAAGAACAAAGGCTCTTTCCTCTATGCTCAGGTTTTCGGACATATCGAAAAGACAGAGAACAAGCTCAGCCTCTTCAATTTTTGCCTTTGCGCGCTTTACTCCTATCTGTTCAACGGTGTCGTCGGAATCGCGAAGTCCCGCGGTGTCGGTGAGAAGAAGAGTAACCCCGCCGATGTCAACGGTGTCCTCAAGGGTGTCTCGGGTAGTACCTGCGATGTCGGTAACGATGGCGCGGTCCTCGCCCACAAGGGCGTTGTAGAGAGAGCTTTTTCCCGCATTTGGCTTTCCGCAGATAACGGTCTTTACACCGTCTGCAACGGCTTTGCCCGTGCGGTAGGTTGCGGAGAGCTTTTTAAGCCCTTCGAGCACCTCGCATACGACCTCGTATATTCTGTCCTCACCCTCTGTGCCGACATCCTCTTCGGGATAGTCAATAGCGGCATAAAGTGCAGTCATAACGTCGTAAAGTAATTCATCAAGGCTCTTCAGCTTTGCGGAAAGGTTGCCTTTTACGGCTCCTGTTGCGAGCTCTCTCTTACTTTTGGTATCGGCATCTATAAGCCTGCCAACGGCTTCTGCTTCGGAAAGAGTGAGCTTGCCGTTTATAAAGGAACGTCTTGTGAATTCACCGGGGCCTGCAGGCTCAGCTCCCGCTTCGAGAACCGCTTCGAGAACTTCTCTCGTAACGTAGGTTCCTCCGTGGCAGGAAAGCTCTGCCATAAGCTCGCCCGTGAAGGACTTGCCCTCGGCATAGAGGGTGCAAACTCCCGTATCAATAACCTTTCCGTTCTTTACGATGTCTCCGTAGACGGCTGTGCGGTAAGGTCTTTCGGTAAGGGGCGTGCCTTTCGGCATGAAAACTTTTTCAAGTACGGCGGCAGTATCTTCGCCGCTTATTCTGATTACGGCAATGCCGCCTTTACCTCTGGGGGTAGAAACCGCGGCAATTGTCGAAAAAAGGTTTTTAACAAACATAAGTCACCTGTAAGATAAAAACTTAAATGGAAAAAGACTTTGCAAAAAGCCTGTTTCCGTTTTATATGGATAATCGGAAAAGCCTTATAAAATAAGGAATTCCGCGAGCTTCGATTTTAATAATATGTTATCTTAATAATCGTGTCTGCTTGTAAGCTTGATTATAAGAGGAAGATTGTCGGGCTGAACTTTAGCCTCGTGAGCCGCCTTGTTGCGGCGTATCTCACCGCATTTTTGGCATTTGTGTATAATTGTGTAGCCGCCTTTTTTTGTGTTGGGCTCAGCTCCCACGGGCTCAAGGGGACCCTTGCACTCGGAAGCGCGGTCGCCGGGGTTTACGTCAAGATGGAGAGACCACAGACAAAAGGGGCAGTGATTTCTGGAGGTATATTCAAGGGGAAGGACTTCCTTTCCGCAGTGGGCGCAAATAAATCCTTCATCAAACTTTGTGAATTTTTTCTGTTCCATAATCTTTTTTCCAAAAAGGTATAATTTTTATCGGGACGGCGGATAATAGAGACAAATCAGAAAAACGGAGATGTGATCTATGAAAAAGCTTAAGATATTATCAGTTCTTTGTGCGCTTGTTTTTGTGTACACCTTTTGCGCCGTAACCTCTTTCGCTGTGACGGGAGATGCTTTTCCCGGAGCAGGCGGCAGGACGGTTGGCGAGGGAATTATCGATGACGGCGGTGCCGTATCCGATGAAAACGGAAATTCCGTGAACACAAAGGAAACGGGAACTGCAGGCGACACTTCGCCTTCATCCGATATGGCGGACACTTCGCCTGCTGACAGCGGTTCCACTCTCGGAGATACTGACGGCGACGGTTCTGTTGAAGGGACTAACGACGGCGACATGGGGCTTGACAGCATGATGCCCGACGAAAATATCAGTGAAAATAACGACGGCTCCATCGAAAGCGGAGACACCGTAGAGGATACTCCTCTCGACAGCATGACGGACGGCGTAACAGACGGCGAGAGTGCCGCTGAAAAGACTTCTTCGTGGCTCGGTATCCTCATTACGCTTATAATCGTCGTTGCCGTAGTGTGCCTGATTATTGCCTTTATCCCGAGAAAAAGAAGCTGATGACCGAAAAACCATTTCACTCTGCCGCAAAATATATCGGGGCAGAGTGAAAATGATTATACGGGATCTCCGGGCCGTTGAAAGACGGCTTGGGGGTCTACATAATTTTATGTGCTTAAATAAGATCGAAGGATGCGTAGTTTTCGGTGGTGCAGTCGCCGCCGATGAAGAGAACGAAAGTACCGGGCTCAACTACGGGCTTAAGGTCAGTGCCGATGAAGGCAAAGTCCTCGGGCTTGAAGGTGAAGGAAACCGTCTTTTCTTCGCCTGCGCCAAGGTCGATCTTTTCAAAACCGCAAAGGAGCTTTTCGGGAGTTGCAACAGAGCTTACGATATCTCTGAAGTATACCTGAACAACTTCCTTGATCGCTACGTCGGATGTGTTCTTTACTGTAACTGTTGCGGTTACTGTATCATTCATGCCGATCTCCGTCTTATCAAGAGTAACGGGGGAGTATTCAACGTTTCCGTATGTGAGACCGAAGCCGAAGGGATAGAGAGGCGAGGAGTCACAGTCGCGGTAACGGCGGGGGTACTTCCAACGGGGACGTCCGCCGGAAAGATTTGCATAATAAAGGGGAATTTGTCCTGTGTGACGGGGGAAGGTAACGGGAAGTCTTCCGCTGGGGGATTTGTCGCCCATAAGAAGTGTCTTTACAGCGTTACCGAGCTCAACGCCGCCCTGCCAGCCGAGAAGAACTGCATCGGAGAGGTCGTGAACGTTCTGAACTGCCAGAGGACGTGCTGTGAGAAGAACTGTAACGATGGGCTTGCCTGCCTTCTTAAGCTCTTCAAGATATTCGCTCTGAAGGTCACCGAGGGAAAGGTCAACTCTGCCGCCGCCTTCGCCTGCCCACTGGCAGGGTTCGCCGCAAACGTAGATGATACCGTCGCAGTTGTTTGCGAGCTCAAGAGCGTTAGCGAATTCTTCTTTTCCGTCGCCCACTGTGTCTTCGTCAACCTCGGGAGCACAGCCCTTGACGTATTCAAGAGAAATGCCTGCTTCCTTTTCGAGGGCAGCCTTGATGGTAACGATGGTCTCGGGATCGCCGCGTCCGCCCCAGATACCCATGTTTTCGCGCTTTGCGTCTGCAAGGGGACCTGTGAGAAGCCACTTTTTGCCGTCTCTCTTGATGGGGAGAATGCCGTCTTCGTTCTTGAGGAGGACCATGCAGTTTTCTGCGAGGTCACGGGAAACGGCGCGGTGCTCTTCGGTGAGGAAGTATTTTGCGTTGTCCTCGTCTCTGTAGGGGTCTTCAAAGAGACCGAGAGCTATCTTTACGCAGAGAACGCGGAGAACGGACGTGTCGATAGCTTCGATGAGCTCGGGGTCGTTTGCCGCAAGGCTTTCAAGATGTGCTTCGTAAACACCTGAGTGCATGTCGATATCACAGCCTGCCTTGAGCGCAACGGATGCGCTTTCCGCATCGGAGCCTGTAACTCTGTGGTAAATAAGCTCCATTACGGATTCCCAGTCGGAAACGACGGCGCCCTCAAAGCCCCATTTTTCACGGAGAAGCTCTGTGAGATAGTAACGGCTTCCTGAAACGGGAACACCGTTCAGGGTATTGAAGGAGCTCATACAGGTCATGGAGCCTGCATCGGAGGCCGCTTTATATACGGGAAGATATTCACCGTAGAGAGTTCTTTCGCCGATGTCGCAGGCTTCGTAGTCACGGCCCGCTTCGCTGAGGCCGTAGCCGCAGTAGTGCTTGAAGCAAGCGGCGGTGTAGGGATTGCCTGTATCGGGATTTATGGTCTGGAAGCCGCGGACTCTTGCAGCGGCAACCTTTGAGCCATAGAATTTATCTTCGCCTGCACCCTCTGCAATTCTGCCCCAACGGGGATCTCTTGCAATATCTATCATGGGAGAATATATCCAGTTGATACCTTCGTAGTATGCTTCCTTTGCGGCGATCATTTCAGCCTTTTCGATCTTTTCAAGGTCGAAGGAGGCGCTTCCTGCAAGGGGAACGGGGAACATCGTGCGGTCGCCGTGAACTACGTCGTGACCGATGAGAAGAGGAATACCGAGGCGAGTTTCTTCAACAGCGATTCTCTGAACCTCGTTTGCCGTCTTAACGTCGGGAATGTTGAGGAAGGAGCCGATCTTTCCCTCCTTCAGAGAGTCAAGTCTGTTGTGCTTGAAGGATCCGAAGAGTACAAGCTGACCGATCTTCTCCGTAAGGGTCATCTTGGAGAGCAGTTCCTTCGCCTTATCCATGTAAGGTGCGCTTCTGAATTTGTTGTCCATTTTTCTGTCCTTTCTTTTTAGGAAGGTGTATCTTAATTTTTTATTTCCGTTTCGGTTGAAGCTTTGAATCAATAGCTTTCAATGCCTGCTTCAGCTTCAAATTCAAGCTTTTTCTTTATCTTTTTGTAAGCCACGTATTCCGCTGCTATCGTAATTGCCCATGAGATGGGGTAGGAGAGGAAGAGAACTGTGGGTGTGTGCCAGATGGCAAACACGGTGTATATCCAGAGAATTCTGAATCCGCATATACCGAGCACGGAGATGACCATGGGGGAAATGGAAGAGCCGAGACCGCGGAGAATTCCCGTGAAGGTATCCTGCGCTCCGCAGAGGAAGTATGTCGTACAGATGACCGTCATTCGGATGGCTCCGTCAAGGACTGCCTGAGGGTCATTCGGTATGTATATCTCAAGTAGAGGAATACGGAAGAAGTATACAAGATATCCGATAACAAGTCCCGAAACTGTTACGTAAAGCAGACAGAGCTTTACTACCGAGTTTACTCGTTTGAACTTGCGGGCGCCGATGTGCTGACCTACGAAGGTGAGCGCCGTGTGGTAGAAGGAGTTCATGGCGGTATAGATGAAGCCTTCGATGTTACTTCCTGCTGAGTTACCCGTTACGAATACTGCACCGAAGCTGTTGATGGAAGACTGAATAAGAACGTTGGATACGGAGAATACCGTTCCCTGAAGACCGGCGGGGATACCGATCACCATGATCTTCTTGAACTGACGCATATGTATTTTCAGCTTTCGGAGCATCAGCTTCTGTGGACCCTTTGCGCGCATCAGATTTATGATGCAGAGAACAGCCGCGGTACTCTGGGAAATGACCGTTGCGATGGCAACGCCGTCAACGCTCATTCTGAAAACGAATACGAATACGAGGTTGAGAGAAATGTTTATAACACCCGCAATGATGAGGTAATACATGGGGCGCTTTGTATCGCCCATGCTTCTCATGATCGAGGATGCAAAGTTATATACCATCATGGCAGGGAGGCCAAGGAAATATATTTGCATGTAGGTAGTTGCAAGGTCGAGTATTTCGGGTGGAGTATCCATCATGACAAGGAAGTTTCTCGAGAAGAAATACCCGAATGCACCTACAAGAATACCGCCGATGAGAGCAGCGCAGACGGAAGTATGAACTACTTCGGAAACGCCGCGCTTGTCGCCTGCGCCCCAACAGTGGGCCATGTTTACGCTTGCGCCTACCGCAAGGCCCATGAGAGCATTTACTATAAGTGTGATAAGAGAGCCCGTAGCTCCGATTGCCGCGAGAGCCGCGCTGCCGTTTTCCGCGAAACGGCCCACCACGATGGAGTCAGCCGCGTTGAACAGGAGCTGAAGCATTCCCGATGCCATGAGAGGGAGTGTATACAGCAGGAGATTTTTGGCAAGGGGACCGCCGCATATATCCATTTTTGCGGCACCGCTTTTATCTTTGTTTTTATTTTTGAATTTTACCATTTTTTCACCTATAATAAGTTGTGCGTATTGGCAAATTACTGTCACCTTTTATTATAAGCTTTATATAAGAAAAAGTCAACGGGAAAAGCCCCTTGTTTTGCCCCTCTCCGGAATTTTGTAGACCTGCACATTAAGAGCGGGGATTTTTTTCTTTTGTTTTATGTAAAAAAGTGATTTTAATTATTGAAAAAGGGAGAAAAATATTGTATAATCATCTTTAGTATTGTTCGGATACGGAGGATTTTATGGGAAAGCTTGGCTTTGATAATGAGAAATATCTGTCCATGCAATCTGCGCATATCAGAGACAGAATAGACCGTTTCGGCGGTAAGCTCTATCTTGAATTCGGCGGAAAGCTGTTTGACGACTATCATGCGTCAAGAGTGCTTCCCGGCTTTGAGCCCGACAGTAAGCTCAAGATGCTTCTTCAACTCAAGGAAGAAGCGGAGGTAGTTATAGTTATCAACGCTTTTGATATCGAAAAGAATAAGATCAGAGGAGACCTTGGCATCACCTACGATGCGGATGTCCTCCGTCTCATTGACGCTTTCCGCGAGGTAGGTCTTTTTGTGGGCAGTGTTGTTCTCACCTGCTTCAACGGACAGAGCGCGGCAGTGGCATTCCAGAACAAGCTGGAATCTCTCGGCGTAAAAGTGTACCGCCATTATATCATAGAATCCTATCCCTCCGATATCGACCTTGTCGTAAGCGAAGAAGGCTACGGCAAGAACGAATATATTGAAACCTCCAAAAGACTTGTTATCATCACTGCTCCCGGCCCCGGAAGCGGAAAGATGGCGGTTTGCCTTTCACAGATATATCACGAACACAAAATGGGCATTAAGGCAGGTTATGCTAAATTTGAGACCTTTCCCATCTGGAACATTCCTCTCAAGCATCCCGTAAACCTTGCTTACGAAGCGGCAACTGCTGACCTTAACGACGTTAACATGATCGACCCCTTCCATCTTGAGGCTTACGGCGAAACTACCGTAAACTACAACCGTGACGTTGAGATATTCCCCGTCCTGTCCGCTATGTTCGAGCAGATCCTCGGTGAGTCTCCTTATAAATCTCCCACGGATATGGGCGTAAATATGGCAGGCAACTGTATATTTGACGACGAAGCGGTGAGAAAAGCGGCAAACGACGAGATCATCCGCCGTTACTATAACGCCCTTTGCGGTGTGAGAAAGGGACTTGTTGAGGAGTCCGTCGTTTCAAAGTGCAAGCTGGTTATGAAGCAGGCGAACATCACCATTGACTCAAGACCTGTGGTTGCGGCTGCCCTTGAAAAGGCAAAGGCTACAAACGAGCCTGCGGCGGCAATGGAGCTTCCCGACGGAACGATCATTACGGGAAGAACGACAAATCTTCTCGGCGCATCCTCCGCTCTTCTTCTCAACGCTCTCAAGACACTCGGCGGAATTGATGACAGCATTCATCTTATCTCCCCCGAAATAATTGAGCCTATCCAGCATCTTAAGATAGATAATCTGGGTAACCACAACCCCAGACTTCATACCGACGAGGTTCTTATCGCTCTCTCCGTATGCGCGCTCACTTCTCCTTATGCAAAGTGCGCCATGGAACAGCTTTCGAAGCTTAAGGATGCGGACCTTCACTCTTCCGTAATTCTCTCTCAGGTTGATACAAACGTCTTCAAGAAGCTGGGAATTCACGTGACCTGTGAACCCCTTTATCAGACAAAAAAGCTTTACCATGCAAACTGACGGTAAAGCGTAAAAGATTACAAATTAACACAGATAAGAAAGAGGCTTTGCAACAGTTACAATGCCTCTTTCCTTCTCTATAAAGGAAAGAAGATAAATGCTAAACGGATATAAAAATAAACGGTTTGCACTTATCGGCAGTGATACGGATTTCGCTTTTGCTCACAGACTTCACGGGCTTCTTGCGGATTATTCCTTCAGCGGTGTTGAAATGGAAGGACGCGGCCTTGAAGAGGTCCTTTCATGCAGTGCCTATGACGGCTTTTACGTGGACGCGCCTTACAATGAGCAGGTTATAAAGCACCTTGATCATGTGACCGATACCGTAAAACATACAAACAGTGCAGACGTAGTAATAAAAAAAGACGGCAAGCTTTGGGGGTATAACACGGATTATTCCGCTTTTATCGATACTGCCGTAAAAAACAGAATAGACGTAAAATACAAGAAGGCAGTTATTCTCGGTACGGGAGGAACTGCAAACTCAGTCAGAGCGGCTCTTGAGGATATGGGAGCTGATGAGGTCGAGGTTATCTCGATATGCGATAAAGATCATCTTCAGTACATAGAGCTTCACGATAATGCTCAGATACTTGTCAACACCACATCCTGCGGTAAATTTCCCGACGTTACGGAAACTCCCGTGTCTCTCAGATATTTCGGTCAGCTGGAAACGGTTATAGATTTCGTTCACAATCCTTGCAGGACGGAGCTTATGCTTGAGGCCGAGGAGCAGGGAATTGCCACCGTTTCGGGGCTTGATATTCTTGAATTTGCAGTGCGCTCCGTGGCAGAGCTGTTTATAGGCAGACGCATCGGTGCCGCCAATACAACGAGAGCCGTAGTGAGCCTCGGAATGGAAATGAAGAATATAGTACTTGTGGGAATGCCGGGTTGCGGAAAAAGCACCGTTGCCGCGGAGCTTGCGAAATTCCTCGGCAGAGAGGCAATTGACACTGACCGCGCCGTTGAATGTATGGTAGGCGTAAGTATACCCGAAATATACGAGCTTTACGGTGAGGATTATTTCAGATCAAAAGAGGCGGCGGTCATCAAGGGAGCCGCCTTTGGCAAGGGCGCAGTTATAGCAACGGGTGCAGGCGCTATTCTTAGACATGAGAATATAAGAGAGCTTCGCCGCAATTCCGTGGTCGTATTTCTCAGAAGGGAAGCGGACATTCTGTCCTCCGAGCCCGTTTCGAAAGAAGAGGAAACTCCCGCAGAAAGACTTCGCCGAAAAAGACTTCCTCTGTATCTTGCGGCATCGGATATTATCGTTGACGTGTGCGAAACGCCCCGTCTGACGGTGCGTGCAGTTGCACGAAAGATTTATAAAGGATAATAAAATAATTGAGAGGCTTCTCCGCTTTTGGAAAAGCCTCTTTTATATTGCTTTTGTTATGAATAAAATTTATGATTTCCGATGGTGGTGACGTAATTTCTGTTTTCCGTCACCCAGAAATTACCTGCCGTATCGGGGTTTAAGAAATAGAGGATCTTATTGGAGACGGAAACTCCTTCAAGGCAGAGCTTTGCGGCGATAACGCTGTCCGCATCGGGTGTATTGTATACCGTTCCTATCTCAACGGGGGTGAACTGAACTCCGTTTTTTCTGTCAAAAATAACCCCGTAAACGCTATTCGGGAAGCTGCTTGAACGGACTCTGTTGAGAACTACGTTGCCGACGGCTATTTTTCCTCTGAAAGGCTCTCCGCGGCTTTCGGCGGATATGATGCGGCTGAGCCAGTATACCGTATCTTTATTGTAAAAGCTGTCTCCGCTTTCAATGGGAGTGCCTCCTGAGGTCACTGAAATACGTTCTTCATCTGAGGACCTTGAAACTCCAAAAACAGTGCAAAGAAGCTCGAGGGGGATCATAAGAGTTCCGTTTTCGTTTTTAACTCCGCCGTGGCACCATAAGTATCTGCCGTTTGCTACAATATAGGACGCACCCTTGTTTGCGTTCAGTGAAACGCCTTCGGTGTTTACCGTAACGGAGGACTGCTTTTCCGTGATTTCGGCGCTGTTGTCAAGGACGTAGACGAAATCGGAAATTCCGACGTAGAGCACGTCTCCGTCAAGCATAACTCTCTTTGAATAGAGCTTGTTGTTTACGTAGAGAATGCGGTCTTGCGGCTCAAAATTTTTAGAAAACGCTGTTTCAAAATCCTTTGCCGTGGGGGCGGGAGAGGGAACTTCGTAGGCGATCTGCTCAGTGTCGGGCATTATTCTTGCAAATTCGGGAACTGATGAATCACGTCGGATCGTCAGTGTTCTTGTGTTTTCAAGAGCAAGAGATGGGGAGCCGCTTTCTATTACTCCCGATGCTAAAATGGTGAGTGAGGCAATAAGTGACAGGACGGAGACCGTCCTTCGCAGTTTTGTCTGTTTTGAGGGAGCTGAGTTTGCACCCTCTTTTTTTACCTTTCGTTTTTGCTTTTTAAGTATCATTCTCAAAATATCCTTTCTGTAAATGCTATCGGAAAGCTTTTCTTTTTGTGGGGAAAGAGGGCTTTCCAACGTGGATATTTTACCATGATACCCCTGTCGTATCAACGAACAATATTTGGATTGGAAACAGAGGTAATTTTATACTTTGGGAAGTATAAGGGTGGGAAATAAAGGGATATGGAAAAGTCTGTCAGAGGTTCTATAAAAAAGATTTGCAAAAAGAATCATAATGTAGTATTATATAATTGAATTATTATAATATGATTTAAACGGAGTTTACTGTTATGAATAAAATCAAAAAAGCTTTGGCACTGCTTATTTCGGTGCTTATGATATTTACCCTTTCCTCATGTGCTTTGCACTTCAATTTTCCGAAGGGCGAGCCCGAAGAAACAGAAGGCGAGGAAACAACGGCGGATACGGCAGTAACAGACCCCGAAAAGCCCGATTACGTATTAATAGAAAATGATTTTACAAGTGTCGTAACAAAGCACCTTGCTTCCATCGGCAAAGCCGATTTTGAGGGCTCCACCGTTATGATCGCAACTCCCAAGGCTTCTCTTATAAGCGAGGATGAGTGCGGTCTTGTGATGGCGGATATGGTATCTATGAGAAACGGTCTTGTGGAGGATAAGTTTAACATCTCCATTTATGCAAAGAGCGTTGATGCCGATACGATGTTCACGGAAGTGTCAAATGCCGAGAGGGCAGGGGATTATTATGCGGATATCCTGATGGTGCCGCAGTACTACGTTTCTCAGTATGCTGCGTCGGGACTTCTCTTTAATCTTTGCAGTCTTCCTTTCTTTGATTTTTCCGCAGGCTATAATATGGAAAGCGGTGTCTCCGTGGGCGTAGGCGCTTCAAAAGGTTATGCCATCGGCGGATATGCAACCCTTGACCCCGATACGCTTCCTGCGGTATTCTTCAACCGCGACCTTGTTAAGGCCGCAGGACTTGAGGATCCTTATTCTCTTGTGAGGGACGGACAGTGGACCTGGGATAAATTCTTCGAATATACCGCCGCGGTTTCTGCTATCAACGAGGCTCGCGCCGCAGAGGGACTTGATGGCGTTTATTCTTACGGCTTCCAAAACCTTGCAACTTCCTTTGCGGATATTATTTACGTTTCCGAGGGCAATCGCTTTATCACGGCGGGACGTGGAGTAAGACCCACGGTCACGGCGAATTACGACGAGTCCCTTCATGCGATGACCACTGCTCAGACCCTTTACAACGACACAAACAAAAACTACAATTCTCTTGAAGCCATAAATACCTTTGCAAACGGCGGCTCAATGTTTCTTATTGACAGACTTGACACTGCGAAGCTCATAAGCAATTCAAGTGCCGTATGGGGCGTTCTTCCCCTTCCCAAAGGAAGTGCGGAGCAGGAAAACTATAAAAGTCTCGTTTCAAGCGACGGTCTGCTTTTTGCAGTACCTGCAGGATGCAACAACGCCGAAACGGTCAGCCGTGTTATCAGCGGTCTTAACGCCGCCTCCATCGGCTATATGAACGATGCTTACGTAACGGACCTTATGTACTATTATCTCAGAGACAACGACTCCGTGGAGATGGTTGAAAAGATCTGTTACAGCGCATATTACGATATGGCGTATACCTTCGGCCCCTATGATCTTTCAATCGCCAACAGTACTTACTTTGCGGCAAGAAACGTATACGAGTGCAACGGGGACATGAACTTTTATCTTTCAAGATTTCAGATAAGAGCAAACAACGCTCTTTCAAGAATTTTCCCTTGACGTACTGTGTCAAAACGGAGATTTTGATATTATGAAAAAAAGAATATTTTCTATCCTTCTGTGTGTTCTTCTTACTGTCCCTCTTATGGCAGGATGCACTAAAGACGCGGAAAACGTGCTGACCGTGGGTGTTGAAACTATAAACACGGATATGTACCCCTTCACAGCAGAAGGCGACGAAACGATAAAGAATATAATTTACACACACCTTCTTGATTTTGATGAAAACGGAAAGCCCTTTGTGGGCGGTGAAAGCTCTGCCGTTACGGAGAGCTTTCGGGTATACTTTGCCGACGGAGAGATGACGGAGACTGAAAGCTATGCCGAGGGCGGATATACCGCCTTTGAGTTTACGCTGAAAAACGGAATTTTTTTCTCTGACGGAAGCTCTCTTACTGCTGAGGACGTGATGTTTTCCCTTTACTGCGCCCTTGACCCGAAGGCGGGTTACGTAAGCGCGGACACCCTTCCCGTTGCAGGACTTGATAATTATATCTATCAGAGTGCAGATGCCGAAGAATATCTGAAAATTGCATCGGAGATACTTTCCAAAGGCACAGCCTACGTGCCAACGGAAGAGGACACTTTCACCGAGAACGAGAGCAGTATTTACTGGGGTGCATTTTATAAAGCGGGCGAGGATTTTGTTTCCAATATCGTATCCTACGTAAGTGAAGAATACTGTACCGACGACCTTGTTTCTTCATATATTATTGAAGGTTATAAAGGTGAGGACGTGAAAAACAGCGAGGCTCTTTCAGCTTCTCTTGCCATGCGTCTCTGGAATTACGGCAACTATACATATTCCTACGTTCCCGATGAAAACGGAATATACGTTGGAGTTGTTGACGAAAACGGAGGCTATTCCTACAAGACTACCCTTGAAAAGGCACTTGAGAGCGACGAGTATACAGTGTACGTTCAGGATGATGAAGGTAAGTTTGTTTTTGATAAGATAACCGCAAAATACGTGCCCTTCGAAGAGGGAAGTACGGAAAAAAGGTATTCTCGTGTTCTTTCCGATAAATATACCGTGATTTCAAAAAGCGCCCTTACGGGTTTCCGCGATATGGCGGGCAAACTTTATACTCTTGAGGGTGAGGATTATCCCACTTCGGCAGATTTCTTCTCCCTTATGTGCATTTCCTATACAACGGACGGTATTATAGATTATAAAAGGATGGAAAGCGTTGAAGCGGCAAAGGAAGGCGACAGCTTTACTAAGGCAGCGGCCGAGGCTTTTGCATCCGCTCTCGCAGGAACCCATTCCGTTGACACTGTCAAGGGAATAGTCCTCGATACTAATGAGAATTTGCAAAAGGTTACGGTATACGTTGAAGGAAACGTATGGGATAAGATATATCTTTTCGATATTCCCATCGTTTCAAAGACCTACTGCCTCGAAGGCTTTGAAGCAGACGGGGAAGGTGCCCAAAGCTACGGAGTACCTCTTGCAAGTGATGCTTTTTCAGAGCATCTGAGAGCCCGTTTTGAAAATCCTGTGGGAGCAGGTGCCTTTGTTCTTGAAGAGATATCCGAAAACAGCGCAGTTCTTGCTTCAAATAAGAATTTCAACGCTGTATCCCCCGAGTTTATTCCCGAGGCGCGCTACGGTAGTATAGAATTTGTTCCTGTTTCAAAGAACAATTCTGCGGATATTTGCCTTGCTTCTGCTGAAGAGGGAACTCTTTCCGAGAATGCAGTTTCTTATTTTACTCCGGGCTTCGCTTACGACTATGCGGTGATAAATCCCGCTCACTACATAAATATAAATACAAGACGCGCCCTTATTTCCGTGATGGATACGTCCATTGCCGCGGGCGGCGATGAAAAGAGAAGAATGTCCTCCTCTATGCCCTCCTTTATGTGGGCAAGCAGTGAAGGTGAGGGCGGACTTCTCTACGATGAGAGCGGAGAGACTGCGAAGGCTTATTTTGAAGCGGCAGGTTACACAATAAGTGAAAACGGCGAGCTTATCGATCCTGCCACAAAGCAAAAGGCGGCTTTTAAGTTTTCGCTTCTTCCTTCTGCAGAGGGCGGAGCCGTATGCGGCATGTTTACAAAGGCTGCGGAGATTTTGAACTCACTGGGCGCAAATGCTGAGATAGTATACGATGCCGACCTTCTTATAAATATCTACTCCGATACAGGTGTTGGAATTTATTCTCTTGGCTGGGAGACCGACGCTGTCGGCTCTCTCTATATGCGCTACGGAGCAGGAAGCGGTTCCGAGCCCGTTAAGGCAAACGGGATCTCCGCTCTTCTTGAGGGCGGTCAGATAGATAATTTCGGAACGGTTACATTTACCGACGGTGAAGGTAACTCCATAGAATATAACCAGTCCTCGGCGGTCTCAGTTCTTGAAGCTCTTATAGTTCAAGGGGATGAGAGCATCGTTCTTGAGGACAAAAAAGTATCCTACGGAAAAGCTCTCAGTCTTATCTCGGAGCTCTCCTTTGAAGTTCCTCTTTGTCAGAGAGGGGAAACGGTTTACGTAAATTCAGCGGCAGTGGACGTCTCAACCGTTAATGAAACGCCAACGGCATTTGCATCGGTCATAAGCCGTCCATGGCAGATCTGTCCTGTTATAACAGAATGAAGAAAACCTCAGACTACTTTGCAGTCTGAGGTTTCAGACCGAAGACAAACTTGGTATAACGCAGATGTGAGAAGAAAAGATTCTTCAAAACAATTATTTCTTGATGAAATCATCTGACATGGAAAAGGCGG
>SVTQ01000002.1 GCA_015063695.1 Oscillospiraceae bacterium | reverse complement strand
TCAGGTCAGTTGCTTTGAATACTATCGGTACGTTATACCAAACCTGCTAAACGCTAATATGAGAGGCTGCCGACAAGACAGATAGCCATAGGCTAATTCTGTCTTGCCGGTGGCTTTTTTCATTTGACAGACAAACAAAGGAGCTTCCGGCTGAGAAATCAGAAAGGAAGCTCTTTTTATGTACTTATTTAGCGGATGGCATTGTTTACTTGCCAAATATCCCTGATCTCCACAGATTTTGAAAACCAAAAAAATTTCAAAAATCAAAAGGAGATCAATTATGTGTTGGAATAATGGCAAAGAAAGAAAAACATTTGAAAAAAGGCAGGCAATTCTTGCTGAACAGTATCGTGCAGTAGGAATGACAGAAGAACAAATACAACAAATGTATGAATATGACCTTGCTGTATATAGAAGTGAACGTGTTTTTTATACACACACTCAGGCTTTAGAAATCAACTTCGATGATGAAGATATTGGCGAGGTTTCTAACTTTTTGTTGGAGCATCAAGCAGAATGCTTCAGGAACTATTCAAATCGCTATTGGTGGGTTGATGAGTTAGAAAGACTTTACTCTGTAGTCAAGAATATGTCGGATGCAGAAAAGGAACTTATTACCCTATATGTTTTCGATGGTTATACACAGAAAGAAATAGCAAATATTCGTAATTGCGCTCAGAACACCGTCAGTTATCAATTGAACAAGATCAAGGGTAAGCTCCTTGCAGCACAAGGAGGTAAAAAAGATGAACAATAACAATTACCTTCCCGACCTTGAGCTTAGCTTGTGTTCCAAATGTGCAGGCGTATATTACAACGACAAAAAGTATCATATTGAACGTGCAGATCCTACTCAACCTATATATGAAGAATGTATGATGTGCAAAAACCCGCACGGATACGATTTCAATATTTGGGTGAAGCCAACTCTGCGATGCGAAAAATCGCATCATTGTGGAGGTGGTCGAAAATGAATAAACTGATAGCAGATAAAGAAAGTAATGTTTTCGGCGCCTTGAAACTCATTGAGCAACTTTATCTTGACGGAGAAATTCCCGGTTATGTTTTTAGAAACATATTGAGGGAGTATCAAGACAAAATCAATGTTTCAGATTTTGTTTGCTACAAGAAGAAGGAAGATGGAAAGGAGTAGTAGAATGTACGGACTAAGTTCGGATTTTCAAAAGCGAGATGTAGCAATTTACGCTCGTGTTTCTACCGAACACGAAGCACAGCTCTCTGCTTTGGAAAATCAAATAGATTGGTATAAACCCATATTGGAAGCAAGACCGGAATGGACTTTAGCGGCACAATATATTGATGAAGGTATCACGGGAACTTCTGCCGAAAAGCGACCTCGTTTTATGCAGATGATAAAAGATGCAAAAGACAAGAAGTTCAATATGATAATTACCCGTGAGGTATCCCGTTTCGCAAGAAACACGGTTGATACACTTCAGTACACTCGTTTACTGAAAGAATATGGTGTTGAGGTGTTCTTTATCAACGATAATATAAAGACATTTGATGGTGACGGTGAACTTCGTTTAACAATTATGGCGACATTGGCTCAAGACGAGAGCCGTAAAACCTCTATCCGTGTTAAAGCGGGTCAAGAAACCTCAATGAAAAATGGTGTGTTTTACGGTACGGGAAATATACTTGGCTATGATCGCAAAGGCAAGGAGATGGTTATTAACGAGGAACAAGCCAAGACCGTAAGAATGATTTATGATATGTATTTGAGTGGAATGGGTGTTACTTCCATTCAATACGAATTAGAAAAAGCAGGACGATTAACGTCTACGGGAAAGACCAAGTGGCACGCTTCGTATCTTTCTCATATGCTAAAAAATTCGTTTTACTGTGGTATTATCACATACCACAAAGAATATACACCTGATTACTTGAAACAGAAAAAAATCAAGAATTACGGTGATGTTGAATATCTGACAGTAAAAGGAACACACACCCCTATTGTTACGGAAGAAGAATTTTATCAAGTTCAGAAACTTATGGAATCAAAAAGCCGTAAAATGAAGAACTTGCATAAAGGAAAACACAAGGTTGGATACAAACCCCACACAACCGCTTATGGCAGGCTGATGATTTGCAAATGCGGCAAGAAGTTCAACCAAAGATTTCATAGCAGAGATGGAAGAACTGATGGTGTAGATTATCAATGCTATACCTCTGTCAATCAAGGAAGTCTGAGAGAGCGTGAAAGACGAGGTCTTTCCAATGAAGGGCATTGCGACTCTCCATTCATTCAGGGATGGAAACTTGAAATGATGGCAGAACGGATTTTCGAGAAGTATATCGAAAATGCAGATGAAGTAATGAAGTTATCCTACTCAATGCTTCAGAAGCACATTGCAGATCAAGACGATATACCTGACTATACTGAAGAAATCAAACGAATGGAGAATGAGATTGAACGCCTTAACAGAAAGAGGGTTAATCTTATTGAAATGAGAGAAGATGGCGATATTGATAAGGAATTGTTCAGAGAGCGTAAGCAAGAAATAGAGAAACGCATCGAAAAGCTCACCGCTGACATTCAATCACTTTGTCACGAAGAAACAACGCAAAGTCCACAAGACTATATGCAGAGGTTGCAAGAGTTACAAGAGAAGCTGAAGCAATATACGGGCTTTGAGTATTCGGTAATTCCTGAAAGCGTTGTTGAAGCTTTCATACAAAAGATATGGGTATCAAAAGATGAGTTTAGATGGTATCTCAGAAGTAGCGAAAATTCCTCAGATGAGTTTAATCCTGATGAACATATCCAAATTGCTTCATTCACTCTAACAATAGAGGATGCTAAAAAGTATCTTTACAGTTTTTCCACACGCAGACGAGTCTATAATTGGCAAGATCTAAATGTGAGTATTTGGATATAAAGTGACGTAAAAAGAGGTAGTCAGGCTTGTTTATGGCTTGACTACTTCTTTATTTTTGGTTATAATCTGTTTGGTTGACGCTATTAGTGCATAGCAACACAGGCTGCTATAAAAGAAAGCAAGTAATTTAAACGTTACTTTGTGATCTGATAAACGAAATCATCCCCACCGAGCAATCGGTGGGGATTTCTATATTTATTGAAAAAATGTCTTTAATATGTTATAATAAAAAACAACTGAAAAACTTAAATTTAAGGAGATTTTTTCGTGGATTATCTACCGTTAATATTGTTTTTTATCATTGCGGATGAGAGAACGAATGGGCATCAATGAAGCCCATAAAATGGAAGATCTTGCTTTTGAAGCCTATCAATTCGGAAAAAGCAAATTACAGCTTATGAAATCCGAACGAGGCATCGTTGAAGAAAAGGAACAGGAATACGGAGACAGTGTGATTCTGATTTACCGCGGCTATTGCTATGTGTTTACTGAAAACAATGGGTTAAAAACCGTTTATAAAAATGACAGGATCAGACTATAAATAATAAAACGCGCGAATTTTTCAAAAAGGAACTTGAATTTGCTTATTTGACCTTACTTTATAGATTGACCTGAATTTCGGTATTAGGAGGTAATTTGTATGAATGAAGAATGTTTGATTTGCAAAGCGCCGCTAAAATATCTTGACACCGATGAAGTGATGGAATGTGAGCTTTGCCATAAGAAGCAAAGCAGTAAAACAAAGTGTATAAACGGACATTTCGTTTGTGATGAATGTCACACAAGACGAATATAAGTAAATTCAAATCTGACAAAGATACGGCAAAACTATCCGTCCGAGAAATCGGGCGGATTCTTGCAGTTTCGTTGTTATCTTATCTTTTAATTTATTTTAATTGGGGGATGATATATTGACAAAGTCGTTTTTTAGTGTTATAACAAGAAGACAGGCGAATTAATGAAAGGTCGTTTTTATGGAGTATATTCTTCTCATAATTGGTTTTGTGCTTCTTATTAAGGGAGCTGATTTTTTTGTTGACGGCGCATCGTCCATTGCGGGAAAGCTGAAAGTGCCCTCGCTCATAATTGGACTGACGGTCGTTTCCATGGGTACAAGTCTTCCCGAAGCGGCGGTAAGTATTTCCGCGAGCATAAACGGAGATAATGCCATTTCCCTCGGTAACGTTATCGGTTCAAACTTTTTCAACTTTTTGATGGTAGTCGGTATTTCATCAATAATTTTTCCCATTGCAACGGATAACGCGGTAGTCAAGAGAGATATGCCCATAAATATTTGTGTTACGGCACTTTTATTCGCTGTGCTTCTTGACGGAGAGCTCAGCCGTATTGATGCGGCACTTCTTCTCGTTATTTTTGCGGCGTATATGTTCATCCTGTTCAAGAGTGCGCTTAAAAACCGTATTGAAGATGATGAGAAAAAGGTTCTCTCATGGTTCAAAAGTATAGTTTTTGTTGTTGTGGGTGTTGCGGCAATTATCGGCGGCGGACAGCTTGTAGTAAACAACGCAAAGACTATCGCCATAAATCTCGGAATGGGCGAGACTCTTGTGGGCCTTACGGTGGTTGCCATCGGAACGTCTCTTCCCGAGCTTGTTACTTCAATAGTAGCCGCCAAAAAAGGAGAGTCCGGTATTGCTATGGGTAACGTAGTAGGCTCCAATATATTTAATATTCTGTTTATCCTCGGTATGACAGGCGTTATAAGTCCTTTGTCCGCAAACCCTGAATTTTACATTGATGCGGCAATACTTATCGCAGTATCTTTCCTTATGCTTATCTTTGCTTTTACAAAGAAGGAGACAAGCAGGGTTGAAGGCGCATTTTGCGTAGCTTTATACACTCTTTATACGGCTTATATCATTATGAGAGCTTTTCATGTTTGGATATTTTGAATTTAAACAATAAATAAAATCCGCTCGAAAATCGGGCGGATTTTTGCGTTCTGTAATTGTCTTTATTTCCACTGGCTGTATTTTTCATCGAGACGAGGAATTACCGATTCAAGATAATCCTGTATTTGTGAAATCGGATAACCGGGGATAGGATTTTTTTCAGTGTCCCATTTTGCCGATTCCCTTTGCAAAACTTCCTCAGGTATCAAGCTGTAAAAGCTGTTAAATTTTGTCATCACATAGTTTGTGTCAAGGATGGTTGAACGCAGTTCAAAATAACGCTCGGCAATCTCTTTTTTGAAAAGTTTTTCCATTCGCTCCCATAATAAGTTATTACTTGTTGACAGTAATTTGTTTTTATAGTTGTAAAGACCGTCTCCTTTCCAGTTTGTCCCCCAGGTTGTGTCAAGGTCATACAAACTCGGATACCATACTTTGCCGTCATACGTTGCCATAAGCATGTTTTTGCCCGTATTGTCAGGCATCCAGCCGAAGTTTATCATTACGTAATAGTTAAGTGTTGCATCCAAATTAAGATACTGACTGAAATCTTTTTTAAACTCTTCGTCGCTGCTGTTGCGGATGAATGCAACTAAACGTTGGATCTTTTTCAGAGTTTCGTCGTTTTCGATGCCGACTTCGATTCCCCAGGAACTGAAATCTGTGGGTATTTCTTTGAACTGAACTTCGTCGGTCCAGCTTTCGCCGCATATCACAATGTGGTCGGAATTATTTTCGTCCATATCGAACATCCAGGCATCTTTGGGGATGTTCATGGTATAAAGTCCGTGAAATTCTCCGTTTATATAGATTTCAACAGGAAATCCGTCGATTGCGCCGTTGTTGGGAGAAGTGTTGAAAAGGCCGTATTTTTTTTGGATTTCTCCTGCAAGCTGTGCGGTAACAACATTACGGGAATGCGTTTTATCTATCCAATTTGCTTTGAGGCAGTATTTGTCCTGCTCGCCCCAACCTACGTCTACACCCATTTTGTCCGAATAACTTGAGTCATCATAGAAATTTATAGTGTAATTCTTTTTGTCATAGGCAAGGCTTGAAGTACCTTGTACTTTTATTTTAGCCGCGCCGGTTAAGATCTGCTGTTTACTCCTGTATTCAAAGGTGATATTTCTGACGTCTTTTTTATCGTACATCGCAGACATATTGCCCTCAAAGTAAAGTTTCGTACAATAGGACTCGTTATAATCATTGCAAACGGTGCATTCGCCTGTAACGTAGGTGTGCTCCGTTTTGTTTCCCGTAGTTTCACCGCAATAACATTTTGCGGGACTTATGCATGTTGCATCAAGATAAGAGTGAATATGTCCGGTGTAGGGAATATTGATGCTTTCTGATTTCTTTAACTCCATAGCGGTGCTGCTTATATTGTCACTTTCGTTTTCGAGTCTTTCTTCAACGTTTTCAAAGAGGAATTTGTAACCGATAAATTCTTCAAGGAAAAAGTATGCAGCGGAGACGGACGCCTTGTGAGTACCGCAGTGCATAAAAATGTCGCTGTTTTCGGTAACGGTTATTATGTAATTTTCGCTTCCGAGATCAAAATCATTCTCTTTGTCAAAAAGCATTCTGATCCGATAAGTGTCAACGGGAAGAGCTTCTGTTGTGATATTGAGAGAAATACCGCAAGCGGCGTTTATATATTTTTTGAGAAGTAGGGAAGCAGTGCTCATGCTGTCTGATGCTTCATCATCAATAACAATGGTGTAACGGCCGATGTTTTTGTTATCAACAGTGATCGTATCAATTTTATATTTGTTATCTGTGTTATTGCCTTCAAGGTCAATAATACCGCCGAGCAGCTTTCTTACATAAAGGATGTCTTTTGTTGTCAGCACATTGTCTTCGTCTGTGTCTGCGGCAAGAAAGCTTATATCTTTTTTACTAACAATGCCGCCGAGGTATTTTCTTAAAAGAAGAATGTCCTTTGTGTTAACTCGTGTACTGTCATCGGAGTCGCCCTTTGTATAGCCGTATGTTACTGCGCTTACAGGGGGAGTGCCGAAAGCAACACAAAGAGGTAACAGTATTGAAAAAACAAGAAGTACAGAAAGCATTCTTTTCATAACAACATCCCCTTAACTGTAAATTTATAAAGATAGTTTACCACAAACTTTTTTTAAATGCAACGTAGTTTGAAATAAAGAAAAAATTAACCGCCCGAAAAAACGGGCGGAATTTTGTATGTTTTGGTGTTTTTTATCTAAGATCGCCACTCAACATTTCGGAAAGGATAGCCAGAACCTTGTTATAGCAACCGCCGCAACCGCTTGAGCAATGGGTTGTATTCTTTACTTCATCGAAAATGGAAAGTAAGCTGTTCAGATCTTTATGGTCGCTTGCTGCGTTAAGAATGTCAAAATACTTTACGTTGTTGCAACGGCAAACGAGGTAGTTTTCGTCAGAAGCGGTATTGAGAGGTTTAAGGTCACAAACGATGGGTTCTTCGTGTTCCTTTTTCCAAAGCCCGTGGAGATTGCAATAAGCGTATACGGCGATAAGCTTTTCTTCACTGCCGATACTGAAACTTGCTGCGGGGGCTTCTTCGGGAGAGAGATATTTTATCTGTGCGCCCTTTTCGGTTTCGATCGCGATCCATTCAATGTAGTGCTCTGTCTGCATAGGGTGCAGGGCTTCACCTACCGTAACAAAAACCTTATTGTCATCGGTTGCATAAAGAGGTACGTGCTTTTCTACGGAAGCTTCAATTTCTCCTGCGAGAAGTTCTGTCATGGGTTTTCCGCAGCAAGAAACGGGAACGGAAGAGTCGCTGAGCTTTGTTATAACGTTGCCGCAAATATTGCATTTATAGAATTTCATATAAGTTCCCTCCTTTTATATTTTCTTTAGTATAGCACAGAGTTTTTTATATTGCAAGCGTGTTGAAAAAGCGGATAACTTAGTGTATAATAAATTCATACATCTGTTTTCGCGAAAATCTTTGTTTTTTTCGGTTAGAAGGACATAAAACTTTGAGAGGTGATAAAATGATATATACCGAAATGACAAAAAAGGCGCTGAAGCTTTGTTTTGATGCCCACAAGGACCAGAAGGACAAAAGCGGGATGCCTTACGTTTTTCATCCGTTCCATCTGGCGGAACAGATGGAAACCGAAGAAACAACGATAGCAGCCCTTCTCCACGACGTGGTTGAAGATACGGATTTTACCCTTGAAGATATATCAGAAATGGGCTTTTCAAAGAACGTAACGGATGCGCTTGCCCTTCTTACCCACGATGATGACACCGACTATATGGACTACGTGGCAAAAATAAAGGAAAACCCCATAGCAAAAGCGGTGAAGCTTGCAGACCTTGCTCACAACAGCGACCTTTCAAGGCTTGACGAAGTGACCGAAAAAGCCCTTGAGCGCCGAGAAAAGTATTTAAAAGCAATTAAACTGCTGAAAGAATAACTAAAAAACGCCCCGTTTTGCGCTCGCAAAACAGGGCGTTTTGGAATTATTTAAGATTATGGTTCTTCGTTTTAAAAACTTATCTTTTCGCCTTTTTTCATTCTTTCGCGGTATTCTGCGGTTGCGCAGAAGATAACGTCGCCCGAGGAGTTGATGGCTGTTTCAAGAGAGTCCTGAACAACGCCGATGATAAAGCCAACGGCAACGACCTGCATTGCAATATCCTGACCTATTCCGAGGAGAGAACAAGCCATGGGGATAAGGAGCAGGGAGCCGCCTGCAACGCCGGAAGCACCGCACGCGCCGAGAGTTGCGACAAAGCTGAGAAGGATTGCAATAAGAATATTAACGTTTATTCCCTGAGAGAATGCTGCCGCGAGAGACATGACTGTAATTGTGATAGCCGCGCCGTCCATATTGATGGTAGCACCGAGAGGAATGGCAACGGAATAGTATTCCTTGTCAAGACCCAGCTTTTCACAAAGCTTCATGTTAACGGGGATATTAGCCGCAGAGCTTCTTGTAAAGAAGGCGGTAATACCCGATTCTTTGAAGCATTTGAGTACCAAGGGATAGGGGTTTCTCTTAAGCGCTATTGCAACGATAAGGGGGTCAACGATAAGAGCAACTGCCAGCATACAGCCCACAAGGAGAAGAAGTATTTTTCCGTAATCCGTGAAGATCTCAAGGCCGTATTCACCGACGGAAGCATAAACGAGACCGAGAATACCGAAGGGAGCAAGCTGAATTACCCATGCAACGGTTTTGGAAACGCCTGCGGAAAGGTCACTTAGAACTTCCTTTGTTTTGTCGCTTGCGCCGCGAAGAGCAAGACCGAGAATTACCGCCCATGTGAGAATACCTACGTAGTTACCGTTCATGATTGAGGTTATGGGGTTTGATACCATATTTGTAAGAAGTGTACGGAACACTTCTCCAAGTCCCGTAGGGGCAACCTTGTCCACGGTTTCGGAAAGAGGAATCGTCACTTTAAAAATGTAGCTTCCCACAACGGCAACTACCGCTGCAAGGAAGGTGCTGAGCATGTAGAATACGATGACCGTTTTAAATCTGCCGCCGATTCCTTTTCCCGCGCTTGCAAGGGATGCAATTACAAGAACGAAAACGAGGATGGGAGCAATAGCTTTAAGTGCTCCGACGAAAACGTCACCGAAAACGGTAACGAAGGATGCACCGGGGACAAACAGTCCCAGAAGAGCACCGATAACGAGACCTATCGCTATTCTCAGAATAAGGGGTGTTTTCGTGTAAAATCCAAAAATATTTTTCATGAGATCTCCTTTCAAACAGAGAAGTTTAACTGACTTTATTATACAGTATAGACGAGTTTTTGTAAATCTTTTTTGAGTATTATAATTTAAAAACACTGTTTTTGTCGGAAACTGTTTTTTGTCAGTTTTCTTCTTCGGGAAGACCGCCTGTCATGGCGCTGTTGCATTCTTCGCAGAATATCATCCAGTCTTCTTCCATTGCGGACTTTTTACTTACTCTGATTATTTTG
This sequence comes from Oscillospiraceae bacterium, assembly GCA_015063695.1. Lineage (GTDB taxonomy): Bacteria > Bacillota > Clostridia > Oscillospirales > CAG-272 > RUG14199. The sequence goes on along the minus strand of SVTQ01000002.1, from coordinate 91,150 downwards.
TCACATCCGTCGCAGTGGAGGGATTTTTTGTTTCCGATAAGGAAAATGCCGCCGAAAATAAGGGCGATAAGTATTACGGCTATGATTTTTCTTGCCATATCTCAGGTTCTCCTTTCAGTAATATATATTTTTACATTTTTACATGATAAATATATCATCAAAAAGGGCTTTTGTCAAATCGCCGCCTTGCATTTTTATATAATATATGTTATACTGTAAAGTGAAGAAATATGGAATTTATTCTGCCCGTCAACCCGTAACGGTCAGAACTCATATAATACTAATGTGTACACAGGAGAAAACAATGAAGGCTGTAATAACTGTTGTCGGAAAAGATATGGTAGGTATTCTTGCAAAGGTAAGCGGCAAGTGCGCCGAGTACAATGCAAACGTTATTGAGGTAACACAGTCTGTCCTTCAGGACATGTTTGCCATGGTAATGCTTGTGGATATTTCAAAGCTTTCCGTTGATATGGCTGACTTTGCGGACGTTCTTGCAAAAGAGGGACAGGCTATGGGTCTTTCCATTCATGCTATGCACGAGGATATTTTTAACTCCATGCACCGCATCTGAGCAGTGATACAATTTATCAATTAACACGAGGAAAAATTACGTAATATGATAAACGTTGACGATATTCTTGAGACCATAAAAATGATCGAGGAGGAAAATCTGGATATCCGTACCATCACCATGGGCTTTTCCCTGCTTGACTGTGCGGACAGCAGTATTGATGCCTCCTGCAATAAAATATATGAAAAAATAACGCGCAAAGCGGAAAAGCTGGTTGAAACAGGTGAAAGACTTGAGGCGACACTCGGTATTCCGATCATCAACAAGCGAATTTCCGTTACCCCCGTCGCAATGCTTCTTGCCGCATCGGGCGGAGACCCCGTAAAGTATGCGAAAACTCTTGAGAGAGTTGCGGGCACAACGGGTGTAAACTTTATCGGCGGTTATTCCGCTCTCGTTCACAAGGGCTTTGCGGCAGGTGACCGTGAGCTTATCGAAAGCATTCCCGAGGCTCTTGCCGAGACAGAGCACGTTTGCTCTTCCGTAAACGTCGGCTCAACCAAGAGCGGCATCAATATGGATGCAGTAAAGCTGGTCGGCCGTGCGGTAAGGCGCGCCGCTGAGCTTACAAAGGATAGAAACTGTATCGGAGCCGCAAAATTCGTTGCATTCTGCAATGCTCCTGAAGATAATCCTTTTATGGCAGGCGCATTTCACGGTGTGGGTGAGCCCGACTGCGTTATTAACGTAGGCGTTTCGGGCCCCGGTGTTGTAAGAGCGGCTCTTGCGAAGGCAGGGGACTGCGATATTACGGAAATTGCAAACATTGTAAAGAAAACTGCTTTCAAGATAACGAGAATGGGTCAGCTTGTAGGCCAGAGAGCTTCCGAGATGCTGGGCGTACCTTTCGGTATCGTTGACCTTTCTCTTGCCCCCACTCCCGAGATAGGCGACTCCGTTGCTTACATACTTGAGGAAATGGGTCTTGAAAAGTGCGGTTGCCACGGTACGACTGCCTGTCTTGCTCTTCTCAACGATGCTGTTAAGAAAGGCGGAGTTATGGCTTCTTCCCACGTGGGCGGTCTTTCGGGCGCATTTATCCCCGTTTCCGAGGACGCGGGCATGATAGCGGCGGCTGACTGCGGAGCTCTCCGCATTGAAAAGCTTGAAGCAATGACTGCCGTTTGCTCCGTAGGTCTTGACATGGTGGTAGTTCCCGGTGATACACCCGAGGAGGTTATCTCCGCTATTCTTGCAGACGAAGCGGCAATCGGTATGATAAATTCAAAGACTACGGCTATAAGACTTATCCCTGCCATCGGCAAGAAGGCGGGTGACGTTCTTGAATTCGGCGGACTTCTCGGCTATGCTCCCATTATGGAGGTAAACCGTTACAGTCCCGAGAGATTTATCAACCGCGGCGGCAGAATTCCTGCGCCCATTCAGAGCCTTAAAAACTGATTTAAGTATAAATAAACGAAAGGAGAGGGACGATGAGAACGTATCATAAAAGCCTTGGAAGATTTATAAAAACAGTGTGTATATTTGCGGTGCTTCTTGTTGTCCTGTCCACTGTTTCTCCCTGCTTTGCCTCCGTTGTAAAGGTTCCTGTTTTCACAGAGGTTCCCGAAAAAGGAACTTTTATTGCAGGTTCAAACGGCTCAGTTCAGACCTCGGCAAAGATTTACGGGGACAGCTCGGCTGAAATTAAATATACCCTCGAGGTACTGAGCGGAACCCGTTTTTATCCCGCGAGCGGCGATTTTACGGAAAACAGCAGTAAAGCGGTAAATATTGAATTTGCGGTAGGAAAAGGAAATATTTATCTTCTGAACAGCGGAACGTATACCGCGAGAATACGCGCCGCATCCCTTGACGGAATCGGAAATGAGATGGCAGTAGCATACTGTCCCGTTTTTGAGATCGAAGTGCTTCCTCCCGTTATTAAAACTGTTGTGGCTGACTACAAGATCTGCTACGGCGGAGAGTACAATGAGTTCTATATAAGCGCAGAGCTGAGCAGCCTCTACGGCGAGGATGAAATAAAGTCCGTATCCTGGCAGGTCAGTGACGGAATACTCCGCCACACTCTGAGCGAGGGAGAAAAGATAAACGGTATGACGTTCTACGGAACGAAGGAGCCTTTTTTGATACTTCAGGGAACTCCCGAGAGAATACTTGAGTTATCCTTTACCGTGTCTGTTTCGGTTGAAGGTGCAGATACCCCTCAGGTTTCAAAGGAAGTTGAGGTTGAGTTCAGGCCCTATATAACTCCCGGTTTTTCTCTCGGAGATGATGGAATGAGATTTTTCCGTGTTGACGGAAGATTTGTAACGGGATGGCTGAGAAACAACGGCGCGCTTTACTATTTTGATCCCGAAAGCGGAATTATGGCGACGGGTCTTAAAGCTATAAACGGAAAGAAATGCCTTTTCGGTGAAGACGGACGTCTTATGATGGGCTTTTGCAAAACGCCCCTCGGCTACCGCTATTTTGAAAACGGAAGCTTTGTTACGGGCTGGCTTACGGTTGACGGTACGGACTATTATTTTGAGCCTTATACAGGTTACATGACGGCGAGAAAAGATGTCGCCACAGGCGAAATATTTTATTTTGAAGAATACGGAAGCCGCAGTACGGCAAGCTCCGATAAAAATTAAAAATCAGCAAGGAAAATAAGGAAAAGCTATGAAATACAGAATTAAAGATTATCCCGAAATAAGAGAAAAAGTTGAAAATATGTCAGTGGAAGACCTGCTGTCAAGCGTTGTGGTTCCTCACCTTACACCTAAGGACGGACAGTGCTTCCGCAACACTCCCGGTGTATTCGTATTCACCGCCGAGGCCGAGGACTGCATCGAATGTGCAGCTATGCTCAACGACGGAAGAGAAGACCGCGCTCTTATCGTTTCCGATATGGAATACGGTGCAGGCTGTGCTCTTAAGGGAGCAGTTCATTTTCCTTCAATGAGAGCCGCTGTTGTGGCAGGAGACCCCGAGCTTGCTTACAAGATGGGTGAGCATGCCGCAAAGGAGCTTCGCGGCGCAGGCTATCATTGGACCTTCGGCCCCTGTGTTGATATTACGGGCTACAGCGAATGTCCTATCGTTTCCGTCAGAGCCGCAGGCGATGATGCTGATACGGTCATTGAGTACGCAGGTGCGTATATGAGGGGCCTTCAGGATAACGGACTTATCGCAACACTTAAGCATTTCCCCGGAGACGGTTACTGTCTTGATGACCAGCATCTTACAGTTCCCGAGAACCCCCTTTCCAAAGAAGAATGGTGGGCAGAATTCGGCAAGGTTTACAAAACTCTTATTGAGGACGGCGCAATGGCGGTTATGCCCGGTCACATCGCGCTTCCCGTGTTTGACGATATTGACGAAGAAAAGGATATGTATCCCCCTGCAACGCTTTCCAAGAAGGTTCTCACGGGCCTTCTCAGAGAAGAGCTTGGCTTTGAGGGTATTATCGTTTCCGATGCCGTAAACATGGGCGGCTTCTGCGGATATACTAACCTCTACCGCGCAAATGCTCTCTTCCTTGAAGCAGGCGGCGACTGTCTCTTGTTCCAGCACAACGACAAGGAATACATGGAAAACATGAAGAAGCTTATTGAAGACGGAACTCTTTCCATGGAAACCCTTAAGGACCGCGCTTACAGAAACCTTTGCTTCTCACGCGAATACTTCGATTCTTATACTCCTGCTTCCGACTTTGATCGCGAGGCGGCAGAGGAATGTTCCAAGGTAATGGCTAAGAAGGCCGTTACCGTTCACCGCGACAGAGCAAAGCTTCTTCCCATAAAGCTCGACAAGAATTCCAAGGTGCTCCACGTTATAATCACTCAGATAGATTATCCCATGGATGCTCCAAAGGACCTGACGGAGAGACTTCGCGAGATCTGCGGAACGGTTGACGTTATCGACGATCCCCGTCCCTGGATCACTAAGGATGCGGTAAAGTATGGCGGTTACGACTATGTGTTCGTTACTGCAGGTGTTTTTCCCTCCTACGGTCTTAACTCCGTTAAGCTGACAGGTGAGGTTGCCCGTAACATGATGGAAGGCTGGATGCGCTACGATACACCCTGCATCTTCATCAGCAACGGTCACCCCGGATTTGCAGACAACTACAAGGCTCTTGTTGACACCTGTATCGACACCTACGGTTACAACAAGTACACCAACGAGCGCGTTCTCGAGCTCGTCCTTGGGGATAGTTACATAAAGTGAGGATTATGTGGGGGAAACTTTGAGAAGTTTCCCCCACACCCCCTTCAAACTTTTGAAAGGGATGTTTTTCACAGAAATATAATTAACAAAAACGGCACTATGAAAAATGCAAAGTTTTTTGCATACAACACAGTGCCGTTTATTTCATTCTATAAATAGAAAGTTCCTTCTTTAGCCTCCTCAAAAAGTTTTGAGGGGGTAAAAGGGGGAGCTTTTTCAAAAGCTCCCCCTTAAATCCTAACTTTAACTAACTTTAAAACTTAATTGCAATACCTGTTTCTGCGGATTTGAAAGCAGCTTCGATAACCTTCATAACCACTCTCATCTGGTCGTGAGTGATAACGAGGGAGGCTTTGCCGTCGATAGCATCGCAGAAATTTCGGTAGAAATCGTGAACGTCAACGTCAACCTTTGGCATGGTATATTTTTCGATAGTACGCTCACTTCTGGGAGCCATGGTCTTGGAGAGACCTGCGCCTGTTTTAATGGGCTTAATATCGTTTTCCATCCATTCGGTGCAACGGACTATCTCAACGTCGCTTCTCCAGTCGTTGATAATAGCGGTACCTTCGGTACCTCTTATGTACATAAGGGGAAGGGAGATAAAGTTGTATGTGTTGATCTCAACTCTGCAGCGGATACCGCTCTTAAGGAAGATATCGATAAAGCAGCCGTCGTCAACTTCGCAGTCTGTCAGCATATCCAGGTGACAGAAAACGCGGTCAACGTCGTAGCCGTTCATCCAGAGTGCCTGGTCGATCATGTGAACGCCCCAGTCGTAGAGCATACCGCCGCCGTATTTCTTGAACTTTCTCCAGTCGCCGGGAACGCCGTTGGAGCCGTGAACTCTTGTTTCAACGCTGATGATATCACCGATATCACCGCTTTCGGCAAGCTTCTTTGCGGTAACGAAATAATCATCCCAACGTCTGTTCTGGTGAACGCAGAAGAGGCAGTTATGATCTTCTGCCGATTGTATCATTCTTTCGAGACTTCCGCTGCTCATGGTTATGGGCTTTTCACATACGACGTTTTTGCCTGCCTTAAGGCATTTGACGGTTATCTCTTCGTGAACGTCGTTTGGGGTTGCAATAACAATAAGATCAACGCTTTCGTCAGCGAGAACTTCGTCGAGAGAGGAGTATACGTTAAGACCGTAAAGTCTTGCAAGCTCTTCCTTGGCAGGGTCTATATCATAAATACCGGCACAACGGACAACGTCACTTTTGGGGGCTTTTGAACCGAAGTAGGAAAGACCTTCCATGTGGGCAACGTGCCACTGACCCATTCCGCCGTAACCGACTACTGCAACATTTTTCATTTGGGACCTCCGATAGGTGCAAACGTAGTGAGAGGGAGCCTTAAATGTAAAACTCCACTCTTATAATTATATCAAATTGAAAGAGGTTGTCAATCGGTTGAGGGAATTTTATTTAATTTTTACGGCAAAGATTTCTTCTTGTACATATTTTTCAAAAAAATATAGATTTCTTTTAACATAGAAATTTATTTAACTTTCATTGACACAAATAATAAATTGTGTTATAATTGTACATGAATAACTATAGTTTATACTGCTTTGCAGTGTAAAACTGTACAAAAGTCACAAGGAGGGACGGATTTGGCTCGTAAGATCATTGTAGCGTCATCCAAGGGCGGCGCAGGCAAGTCAACCGCCTCTCTGGGAATTGCAAGCGCTCTTGTGGAAAAAGGAAAAAAGGTGCTGCTTTGCGACCTTGATTTTGAAAACAAGTGTCTTGAGTTTTTCATGGGACTTGAAGAGGTCTCTCTATATAATATTGCGGACGTTGCCAAAGGTTTGGTTTCTGCAGATAAAGCAGTTATCCGAAACGAAAAGGGGCTTTCCTTCATCACAGCACCCACGGGATATACGGTGAGTGCCGGAAGAAAGGAAAAGAACGTTACCCCTGCGGAGCTTGCATATGCAATCAAAGAAGTAATAAAATGCGAAGAGCCTGACTACGTAATATTCGATACTGCCGCGGGGCATTCCATTCCCGTAATTCTCGCATCCAAGTTCAGAGATGCTCACGCGATAGTAACAGCTTCCCATCAGCCTGCATCCTGCAGAGGCGCTCAGAGAGCTGCCGAGTATCTGGAGGAAAACGGAGTTAAAAACGTCCGTCTTGTCATAACGGGTTATGAGTTTGACGAGGCGTGGCACAAGGTGCGCTCGGGAATAATTGAGATAATCGACTCCTCGTCGGTACAGCTTCTGGGTGTTGTTCCCTATGACCGTGTTCTTATGCTCAGCCACGAAAGAGGGACCGTAGTTCCGAAAAACAGTATTTCGTCCATCGCGTTTTCAAATATCGCCTCAAGACTTGACGGTGACAACGTGAGACTTTTTGACGGAATGAAGAATATAAAACGAAACAGAATTTTATAAAAAGAAATATAGGATAAAAAAGACAATAAGAACGGTATTGCCGTTTATTATACAGGGAGGATCTTATGGAAATAGCAATCATTGCAGATGACGCAAAAAAAGAACTTTTAACGCAGTTTTGTATCGCTTACTGCGGGATACTGTCCAAGCACAATATCTGTTCTACCAGTGTAACAGGCAGACTGGTTGCTGATGCTACAGGGCTTGAGATAGAACGTCTTCTTGCGGGAAAGCAGGGCGGAGTTCAGCAGATAGCGTCCAGAGTACAATACAACGAGATCGACGTAGTTCTTTACTTCCGTTCATCGGAAACAACTCCCACGTTCTATGAAGAAGAATATCAGCTTCTCCGTATGTGTGACCTTCACAACATTCCCGTGGCAACTAATATTGCGACAGCGGAAGTTATCATCTGCGCTCTCGACAAGGGTGACCTTGACTGGCGTGAGATCGTAAACCCCAGAAGCGAATATAACCGCAGAAGAAAGCAGTCCATCTGAGGTATAAAGAATGATAATTAAAATTCTTGCGCTGGGTGATACAGTGGGAGAAACAGGGACGGGATGGCTATGCCGTCCCGGCTTTCTTTCGGGCATAAGAAGCCGCGAGGGCATACATCTTATAATTGCCAACGGTGAAAACAGCGGAAAGGGCAACGGGCTCACTCCCGAGTCGGCAGACAGTCTTTTTGATGCAGGAGTTGACGTTATTACGGGCGGAAACCACACGTGGCAAAGACGTGAGATATACTCAAGACTTGACGACGATGAGAGACTTGTGCGTCCCGCAAACTTCCCCGGCTCAGCAGAGGGCAGAGGATACACCTACGTTGACGTATGCGGTTACAGAGTCCTTGTATTCAATCTTTCGGGAAATGCCTTTATGACCGAATACGTGGCAAATCCCTTTGAGTGGGCAGATAAGATACTGAAAGCCGAGGAGGGAAACTTTGATATTTCCGTTCTTGATTTTCACGCAGAGACCACCAGCGAAAAAATTGCTATGGGATGGTATCTTGACGGAAGAGCGTCCGTGGTTTTCGGAACTCACACCCACGTTCAGACAAATGATGCCGAGGTGCTTCCTAAGGGCACGGGATATATAACCGACCTTGGAATGTGCGGCTCCATGAACGGAGTTTTGGGCGTTGAAACAGAATGTATCCTTCACAAATTTACGGTTCATACTCCCGTGCGCTTCAGAGAAGCAAAGGGAAGACTTGCGCTCCATGGCGCGATATTCGAGGTTGATACCGATACGGGAAGGTGCATAAGCGCGAAAACATTTATTGAAAAAGAATAAAGAGGATTTCTTATCAAAAAAACCGATTTTGCAATATGCAAAATCGGGTCAGACCGAAGACAAACTTGGTATAACGCAGATGTGTGCAGTAAAACAAAATATACACACATTTCTTGATGAAATTCATATAACACAAAACAAGGCGGGCAAAATGCCCGCCACATCTGCTTTTAGAGCATTTTTTCCTCTACCATAGGCAACTATGCCTACGAGGAAAAAAGCTCTAAATCTACCTGCGTTTCTCTCAGTCTGACTCAGAGTGTAGACTTTGTCTACACTCTGACCCGATTTTGCAATATGCAAAATCGGGTTTTAATATTTGTAGTTCTCTTACTTGGAATGTCGGGTATCAACCAAGGGGATGAGCCCGATAAACGCGCCGATAACGGAGCCTGAGAGAATGTAGGAGAGCCAGGTGGGTACGCTCAGCACAAGGCAGAGCATATAAACACCTGCAAAAATGAATATTCCTGCGAGAATATAGAGAACGGTGGGGAGAATTCCCGGAAGGCGTTCTCTTATTCTTTTATTGACTCCCGAAAGCTTTTCTGCGGGAAGTGTGCGGAGAAGCACAAGTCCAACGGTCAAAGCCGAAAGCCAGAAATAAAGCTCTGTCATAAATTATTCCTCTGTTTCTTCTGTAAAGCGGGGAATATATTCTCCGTCGCACTCGAGGCTCTGAATGCAGGGCCATGCATCTGCATAAACCGTGTCACGGTCCAGCGCTTCAAGATATATCATATCGTGACGGCTGTCGTCGAAGTGATATATTCTTTCCTCGGAGAAAATGGGAGCGGGGATGATTTTAAAGGTTCCGCACTCGGGCTTTGAAAGAAGAGCAACTGCCGCGATATCCCATATGGTTCTGCCGTAGTCCTCGGGCCTGTTTACAGCGCCAAGCTTCTTTGCACCGTGGTAGTATTCATTGATAAGCTGCCAGAGAAGGGTACACATGGGGCCCTTGTCCTTAAGCTCTCTTGTGAATTCTTCAAAACGGGCGTAGAGAACGCAGGTAACGTTCCATGCAGGGCAGAGAACGAGAGGTGCGCCGCTGTCGATAAGCACTTGGCCTGCGGTGTAGTCCTGAACGAGGTTGTACTCGCCGAGGTGACCGACGTCAAGGCTTGTGCCGCCGAGCCAGATAACGCATATCTTTTCCTTGATGGCAGGCTCAAGCATAAGAGCGGAGGCAATATTTGTTGCGGCTCCGATGCCGAGAACGTAAATTGTCTCGTCGCTTGCCATTGCAGTGTCAATAATGTTGCGAACTGCAGGGCAATCGATGGGCTTTCCGCCGCTTAGCTCAATAGCTCCTGACGCGCCCATGTATACGGGAACCTTGCAGTCGGGAGAATAAGCCGCAAGAACTCTCTTTATTTCATTATAGCTCATTTCAACACCCGTTTTGTGGTCTATGCCCTCGTGGGTGAAGGGAACTGCGTTGATGGAGAGAAGCTCCACCTTGTCGCAACCCAGCGCATAAGCTATGGCAAACTGGTCGTCGACCTCGTTTGCTGTGTCTGTGTCAATAATAACTTTCTTTACTCTGTCCGATTTAATATCGTCAAGAATTTTTCTGATATCCATTATAAACCTCCGTTTTGGGAGAACAGTATTTATTAAAAAAGTTCTGTGATGGAGTCGAGGAATTCACCGATGCGGTTGATCTGACTTTCCTTGTTTTCTGCAAGCCATACCTTCTTGTATTCCTTGAACCATGCGGACCATTCAGCTTTAAGAGCGGCTCTGTCCTGGAAGTCCTCGTGGCCGTTTATCATAAGGTGAACCTTATTCATAAGCTTTATTGCGCGGCAAGCAAGGAGAAGGTCAACGTAAACGGGATCTGAAGCGTCGCCTGCTTCTCTGAGCTCAGAAGCGATCTCGTCGATGCGAGCCATGTTGGAAAGGCACTGTTCGGGATGAACCTCAAGCTCTGTCTTTCTGCCTTCCTTGGTGTTTGCGCTGTACCAGTATACGAAGAGCATCCAGTCACAGCTTCTTTCGCACTGACCCATATCGTAAACGAGTTTTACGATGTTTTTGCTGTCGCAGTTATAAAGGAGGGAGGAAGCTGCCATTTCAAATGCTTCGTCAACTGTTCCTACGGGGTTCCATGCTCTTTCAGCGCCGATGAGCATGCCGTACATACGTGCGCCCCAGTTACAGATGTCACCGAAGTCGCCCCAGTTAGTGTTGAGAAGACCTGCAGCGCCGTTTTCGTAGCCGTATTTAGCGAGGCTGGATATATTGCCGAAGGAACGGTCGATCTCTTCAACGAAACGGTTCCATGAGGAGCATCCGGGACAAACGATCTGCTTCATGCCGGAAGCTGCAAAGGTCTTAACGTTCTGTTCGTTTGCTTCCTTTTCATAGTTCCAGTTGAGCATAACCGTGTCGGGAGGAAGCATATCCATCTTTTCGGGATGGTTGAGAACGATATCACCCCACATCTGAACTACTTTACCGTGGCTCTTAACGTGGTCGATAATCTTGGAAACGAACTTGAAGTATTCTTCACCTGCATCCTTGCCCTTGTTTCTGCCCTGGCAAAGGTCGAAGGTCTCGTCGCAGCAGATGTTGAACTTGTTGCTGCGGAAGAGAGGAACGTACTGGTCGATCATGCTCTTGATAACTTCGATACTTTCGGGGTTGGAAACGTCGATAGTGTGGTGAGCCATCTTTTCGATCCAGTAGATCTGCCAGGGGTGCCAGTCTTCATATTCGCAAAGGTGGCGCCACTTATCGCTCTGAAGAAGTCTGTAAAGGTGGCCGAAGGTGGAGAGAGAGGGAACGAGCTCAATGAAGTTGTTGTAGCAGAAATCGTCAAGCTCTGTCATTTCAGCAGCGGTGATAACTTCTTCCTTGCCGATGATGCCGTCGAATTCAGCGAAATCAAAAGCGTCTTCAACGTAGAGCTGAAGCTGATTGATCTTGAAGTATGCAAGCTGGCTTGTGAGGTTCTTGAGAGTTGCCAGTGTAGGAACACGTCCTCTTGTGATATCGTGGTAGAAGCCTCTTTCTGCGAAGCAGGGGGAGTCTTCAATGGTGCATGCGGGAATTTCAGCGCCGTATTCCTTGATGAGCTGACGGAGTGTCTGGATGCCGTAGAAAGCACCTGCCGCGCCTGCACCGAAAATTTCAATACCGTTTTCATTTACCGTGAGAGTGTAGCCTTCGCCGTCTCCCGTAGCGTCATAGTGGATATAAACTGCTTTATCGGAAGGCTTGCCTTCGGATGCACCGCATTTAACGAATGCGCCTGTAGCACAGTCAAGCTCGCTCTTGAGAGTAGCTGCAGCCTTGGCAATACGGATATCCATGCCTTTTTCCATGGCAATTCTTACTCCGTGAAGGTCAAATGCGCCTTCTCCCATAATAATACTCTTAGGTACGGGAATAATTTTCATAGTGGTTCTCCTTAAGTAACAGTTCGATTTAAAGCGAACAATATTTTTCCATTTTACAGATAAAGTATATCATATATTTTGTGCCCTTGTCAATAAAGTTTGGCGTATAGACCCACAATAAATTGAGGTGTCAAGCGGAGTTTTTTCACTGTTTTTTCTGTGGTAATTGATGCCTTAGGATTTGTGTCGGATTGTATTTTTTGTTTATTTATCCAAACATTCATTTCGAAGCGAAAAAGATGTTGACAAGTCAACTTCTCTTTGGTATACTCTTCAAGGTAAATGTTGACAGGTCAACAAGTTTTTTCCTTATTGAAAATTAAGAGAAGGAGAAGGACATGGAAAACGAACGTTTTTCCCGTTTTATACGGAACGTGGACGTTGTTCAGAAGAACATCCGCAAGTTCAGAGTTGCCAATGCCGAAGTGTTCGGTATCAAAAGCGTCCATATTCTGTGGGTGTATGAGCTGTACAGACATCCCGAGGGAATGAGCGCCGCAGAGCTTGCCGCGGCAAGTATGATAGACCGCTCCCTTATTTCAAGAGAGATAGCCGAGCTTAAAAAATGCGGCTGTGTCGAAATTGAAGATACGGGAACAAGACGCGCTTATAACGCCAAGATAACTCTCACCGAAAAGGGAAGAAGAATGGCGAAAGCGGTGGGCGCCGCAGGACTTGATTTGCAGAGAAAGGCAGACTTCGGTATCACCGAGGCTGAGCTTGAAAGCTTTTACCGTACTTTCGAAAAGCTTTCCGACAATCTTGAGAGAATAGCAACCGAGAAGCCCTGCGTGGTAGACGGATATTCCGAGGAATAAGTGAAAGAATAAATACGAGAATTCCGTTTTACAAATATAAATTAATGAATTTTTGAAGAGGTATATAATATGAAGAATTATCCCTTTTACAAATCATGGAAATACGAAAATATGAAGGAGCTCGTTCTCGATATCGAAAAGAGACATTCGGGAAAAATTGCTTACTCTTATAAAAAGAAGGCAACAGATAAAAATATAGTTAAGATATCTTACGACAAGCTTGCAGAGGACGTAAAGTGCCTTGCAAGTGCGGCTGCCGCTCACGGCGCGACCCACGGTCATGTTGCCCTTATCGGCAAGCTCTCCTACGGCTGGGTATGTACCTATCTCGCCCTTCTTTCCTGCGGCACTGTTGTTGTGCCTCTTGACCCCGATTGGAGTGCAGAAGAGCTTCACGAAACAGTAAAGACTGCGGACTGTACTGCTCTCTTCTGCGGCGAGGACGTAATGAAGAACAAAGCTGAAACTATCATGGAAGGAAGCGACATTTCTTTCTGCGCGGTAATTGACAGCTCCGATGCGGAAAACAGTCTTTCAAAGCTTATCGCAGAGGGCAGACTTGCAAGAGGTATGGGTGACCGCACCTTTGAGAATTCCGTGATCGATCCCGAAATTCTCGCCCTTCTTGTATTCACCTCGGGTACAACCGGAAAGGGTAAGGGCGTAATGCTCAGCCAAAAGGCTATCCTTATGGACATTTATGAAGGTAAGAGACTTATCGATATCGGAAACAAGACCATCGGTCTTCTTCCTCCCCACCATACCTTCGGCTCCACTCTTAACCTTGTGGGTAATCTTATGGCAGGTGCCGAGATGTATATTTCCTCAGGTGTCAGATACCTTCCCAAGGAGCTTAAGGAACAGAAGCCCACTCATCTTGTGCTCGTTCCTCTCTTCCTTGAGACCTTCTACCGTAAGATAATGGCTTCCGTTAAGGATAGCGGCCAGGATAAGATATTCAACAGAATGATGGGCGTCAGCAAGAACCTTCGCAAAACCGGTGTTGACATGAGAAGAGTGTTCTTCAAGAGCGTTCTTGAAGCCTTCGGCGGTGAAGTTAAGGTCATCGTTTCCGGCGGCGCTCCTCTCAATCAGGAAATGGCAGACGTTTACGAGGCTATCGGCGTTACCATTATCAACGGCTACGGTATTACAGAATGCGCTCCCGTTATTTCCGCAAACCGTAACAAGGCGGTAGTGAAGGGCAGTGTAGGTCTTCCCATTGAATGTGACGAAGTTATTATCAGAGATCCCGACGAAAACGGCGAAGGTGAGATCTGCGTTAAGGGACCCAACGTAATGCTCGGTTACTATAAAGATCCTGCGGCAACTGCTGAAGCATTTACCGAGGACGGCTACTTCCGCACAGGCGACTACGGCAGACTTGATAAGGATGGATGGCTCTATATCACAGGCAGACTTAAGAACCTTATCATCCTCTCCAACGGAAAGAACGTTTATCCCGAAGAGATCGAAGCAGACCTCTCCGCTATTCCCGGCATCGTCGATGTTGTTGTATACGAGGGCATCAGCCGCCGCGGCGCAGAGCATAACGCGATCGTTGCTGAGATCTTTGCCGATGAAGACTATATGACAAAGAACGGTATCGACGACGTTCACGCATATTTCAAAAAGCACGTCGAAATTTACAACAGAGGCGCAGTTCAGTATAAGAGAGTCGGCGTTATCAAGGTAAGAGACACCGAATTCCCCAAGAATACCCTCAGAAAGATCACAAGATTTAAGCTTGATAAGTCTATTGACTAAAAAGAACTCAAAAGGGTGTTTACTGCAGATTTTGATCTACCGCTAAAAGACAAAGGAGTACGAGCATTTTGTTCGTACTCCTTTCAGCATGTAGACAAAGTCTACATGCTGAGTTAGACCAAGAAAAACGAAGGTAGATTGAGAGCTTTTTTTCTCGTCGGCATAGTTTCCTATGGTAGAGGAAAAAATGCTCTCAAAGCAGATGTGGCGGGCTTTTGCCCGCCTTTTAAATATCAGCTTATTTCATCAAGAAAGATTTATTTTATACAATTCCATCTCCTCACATCTGCGATATACCAAGTTTGTCTCCGGTCTGAAAGGAGTACGAGCATTTTGTTCGTACTCCTTTTCACTTTCTTTACCTTTCAAGGTGTAGTGTGTTACACTTTGCAAATATACAGTCAGGTGTAAAAGAGCCTTCCTCCGGGAGGAAGGTGGCACGCGAAGCGTGACGGAAGGAGATCGCGCAACTTCAATTTGGAGCAACAGTATTCTAATGCTCTCTCCCTCAGTTGCCAACATCGCCGGATCCCGTCCCATTGGGGGGCCTTGCAACCTGAGTTTTACTAAGATTTATGGTGAATAGGCATGGCGGGAGCATTTGGTTATATCACCGTAAAATACCATCTGCTTTTCCTGATATGCACTGATTTTGTAGACACAAAAGCAAAGCCCCGCACGAGGCAGGGCAACGGTAACATTATTTATACTTGTTCAAAACAGAAATATATTCATTGTTTTTCAAAAGCTCTGAGTGTCTGCTGTTTTGTGGGTTCAAAAGATTGTCAACGATCCATGTGAGAAAATCGTCCGCCGTTACCGATATACGTTCGGGGAAATACGCTTGGTGGACAGCATCGTCGTTCTTAACAGCCTCGGCTATCCGTTGAGCTGCGTACAAATTCATATCCAATATGGTAACAATATCTTCGTCATAACCGCCCCTGAATGTCATATCATTCCTTATTCTGCCAAGGAACGCTTCTGCCAGTCCCGCAAAGAAAATATCTCCGGTTTCATCTAACGCATTTAGCATCAGTTTTCCGTATTTGATAGCTTTTTCCGCCTTTTCTTTCATGGAAAGAGCTCTGTCAAAGAAGATGACTCGCCCCAACTTATCACCCGCAAAGGCAATAAGCTCATACATGTTTTTGCTGACCCAATAATAGTATTCTTCGGTGTCTTTGGTAAACAATTGCTCGGTCTTTTGTTCTCCGGTGGTGTACCAATTTGTGAATTTTGTTTTATAAATTTCGAGAGCCTCGGCCGTATTTCCTTCTGCGTGGAGAATTTTTGCACGCATATTCCATGCGCCGAGTCGCAAGTCCTCCTCGGTGGCTTCTTCCAGTATTTTTTTGCATATGGCAAGAAACTCATTTTTGTGGACAATCAGAACGGAAGGGTCATTGTCAGCCTCACCTGCGATGTTCCACATATAATAGTGCATAATCCTATAATCATTGGGATAATCGTGATATGCCTTGACGATGATTTCGCGTCCTTTGTTTTCGTGTCTGTATTTTTTGTATAGCAGAATAGTCTCGTTAATATCGGTTTGAATCTTTTTTTGATTATAACCCATAAGCTCGTCAAGCGTTACACTAAAGTAATAAGCCAAAGGTTGCAGGAGCGTAATGTCGGGATACGTCTCGCCTCGCTCCCATTTGCTGACGGCGGCGCAGGTAACGTTCATTGCAACTGAAAGCTGTTCCTGAGTAATGTTTTTAGCCAAACGCAAACGCTTAATATTTGCACCAATAGTCATTTCCATAATCATGCCTCCATTGAGATAAAAGTAAGCTGATGTCTGCTTCTGCTTACATTATAGCATAAAAACGATTTCGGAAAAGACATTGTTGGGAAACTCTATATTAACTCAAAGTTGAAAAATGATACTATAAAGACAAAGGGGCTGTAAAAACTCTTCGTTTTTTACAGCCCCAAGGAGTGCTTTTTTAGTTTAACATGCTTTATCTGATGCCGTACTGTTCGATGATATAATCCATATCCTTGTCGCCGCGGCCGGAGAGGTTAATAAGGATAGAACCGTGGTCCATTTCCTTTGCTTTCTTGATCGCATAAGCAACTGCGTGGGAGCTTTCGATGGCGGGAATGATACCTTCAAGACGGGAGAGGGTGTAGAATGCGTCAATGGTATCGTCGTCACCGATAACGTCATACTTAACTCTGCCGATGTCGCGAAGGAATGCGTGCTCGGGACCGGAAGAGGGATAGTCAAGACCGCTGGCAACGGAGTAAACGGGAGCGGGATCGCCGTTTTCGTCCTTCAGCATTACGCTGTTAAAGCCGTGCATAACGCCTTCCGTTCCGTACTGAAGGCTTGCCGCGTGGTCTCCGAGGTCAGTGCCGCGGCCGAGAGGCTCGATGCCGTAAATATCAACGGGATCGGAAAGAAATCCCGCAAAGAAGCCTGCCGCATTGGAGCCGCCGCCTACGCATGCAACAACGGAGTCGGGAAGCTCACCCGTCATTTCCATAAACTGCTCTCTTGCTTCAAAGCCAACAACGCTTTGGAAATCTCTTACCATCATGGGGAAGGGATGAGGGCCTACAACAGAGCCGATGCAGTAGATGCAGTCCTTATATTCCTTGCTGTAGGCCTCGAAAGCCGCGTCAACTGCTTCCTTGAGTGTTGCAAGACCGTGGGTAACTTCAACAACGTTTGCCCCGAGTATCTTCATTCTTGCTACGTTTGGTGCCTGCTTTTTGATGTCAACGGATCCCATGTAAATGTCACATTCAAGTCCGAAGTATGCGGCAGCAGTTGCGAGAGCAACACCGTGCTGACCTGCTCCCGTTTCCGCGATTACCTTCTTCTTGCCCATGTACTTTGCAAGAAGAGCTTCACCCATGCAGTGGTTGAGCTTGTGGGCACCCGTGTGGTTAAGGTCTTCGCGCTTTGCGTAAAGCTGAACGTTGCCGAGGCTGTTGGAAAGACGTTCAAGGTGTGTAATGGGAGTAGGTCTGCCCTGGAATTCTTTTCTTATTCTGCGAAGCTCGTTAATGAATTTGCGGCTCTTGCATATATTGAAGTAAGCTTCTGTAATTTCCGCCATAGGAACCTTCAGCTCGTCGGGAATGTAGCTTCCGCCGTATTTGCCGAAGTAACCGTCCTTATCGGGGTAGCTCTTGAAGTAGTTTGTGAAGTCAAATTTTCCGTTTGTCATTTTTTATATCTCCCTTAAGTATATATCTCGTCTGTAACGGGCGTAGTCTTCAATCAAAAAAGCCCTCGTTCCCTTACGGGAACAAGGACAGGTAAACTTTTCCTGCGGTACCACCTTGATTGCCGATAATACGGCCGCTTTATAAAGTGCAGACACACTTCTGTCCCGTAACGCGGACAAAACGTCAGAAGATACTCGGCAAGAAGCTTTTCCCTCTGCCCTCGGCGGCCCATTTGCTGACTCGCTTTTCGCCACGTTCTCATCCTCCGCGGCTCTCTGTGGATGCGCTGACAGCTTTATTCCCGCTTCAACGGTTTATCTCTTTAGTTAAATAAAGTATATCACCCTCGGGGGCGATTGTCAACTGTGATAATTTGACAAAAGTTTCGTGCTGTTTTTGTGCAACAGTTTGCATCGGTGCTTGCAGTACAGTCGATTTAACATCGCGGCTTAATTCCGGTTTTACACTTATTATCTGATTAATGGAGAATAGTGAAGCTCATATCAAGGATGAGGAAGACCGAGGCGGTATGCACTCATAACTTCTTTGAACAGCTCTGCTGTCCCGGGCGGTGTCCATGTGATCGCATTTGCGCCGGCTTTAATGGTTTCAAGAATGCTTTCGTCGGTGGGGCCTCCTGTTGCAATTACGGGGAAATCGGGATATTTCTCCTTTATCATTTTGACTATGCGGGGAGTTTCCTTTGCGGCTGAAACGTTGATTATGGAAACACCTGCCTCTATTCTGGCATCGATATCTGTGTCATCGTTTACAACAGTCATTATTACAGGTATGTCCACAAGGTCAACAACATCTTTGGCAACTTCATTGAGTGTCGGAGCGTTGAGTACAACTCCGAAGGCACCTTGCATTTCAGCATTCACTGCAAGTACCGATACCCTTTTACCACCCGTAAGACCGCCGCCCACGCCTGCAAAAACGGGGATGTCGGAGGCGGAAAGAAGGGATTGGGTAATAACAGGTTGAGGGGTGAAAGGGTATACCGCCAATACAGCATCGGCGTTTACGTTTCTGATTATGGCAATATCCGTTGTGAAAACGAGAGACTTTATTCTGCGGCCGAAAACGTATATGCCCGAGCATTCACGGATCACCTCGGGTACACGCAAAGCAGATTTGCGCAGTGTTCCGTCTATGGGGGTGGGAATGTTCTTCTTATTCTTCATTATTATTTACCTCGCAGTCTGTTTTGTAATAATGTATGGTCGGATGGTATGAGTGTAACGGTGAATTTTTGAAAAACGATGTTGAAGTTACATGATAAAAACAGTTTTATTATATATATAGATTAATGTTTTTGTGTTAAAAGAACTTAAAAATCCGAGATTTTTCGCAGTATGCAACTCGATTTTAACAAAAATATGACCAAAATGAAAGCTTGTCCTCTGTGAAGTTTTAAAAAACACAAGAAAAAGGTGCAAAAATGGCAAAAAATGAAAGTTTGCGCCTATCAAAATTTCATAAAAGCATTGACCTTTGGATTTTTTTGTGGTAGAATTCTACTATACTTGAAGGGTAAGTATACAAGATTTCCTTAAAAAACACAACGTATATATAAATTAAGGAGGAAATGTATGGAAAATTATCTGGTAATAATTACCTTTGTTTGTTCTCTTATTGCCATCGGCTTTGCGGCAATAATGGCTGCCCGTGTCCTCAGGACTTCCGAGGGTACGGATCTTATGAAAAAGATCTCAAATTCAATAAAGAGGGGCGCAAATGCTTATCTTAAGCGTCAGTATTCAATAGTAGCCGTATTCTTTGCAGTTATGTTTGTGGTTCTCGGCGTAATGGCTTTTGCAAAGCTTCTTGACCCTTGCGTTCCTTTCGCATTTATAACGGGCGGATTTTTCTCGGGGCTCTCGGGCTTTGTGGGCATGAAGATAGCGACCGCCTCTAATGCAAGAACGGCCAATGCCTGCCGTACAGGGCTTAATAAGGGGCTTCGGATTGCATTCTCTGCAGGCTCCGTAATGGGCTTCACCGTTGTAGGTCTCGGTCTTCTTGATATTTCAGTTTGGTATTTTATCCTGAGATTTCTTCTTCACTACGAAGCCGCTCAGATCACGGGCGCAATGCTGACCTTCGGCATGGGCGCATCCTCCATGGCGCTCTTTGCCCGTGTGGGCGGCGGTATATTCACAAAGGCGGCAGACGTTGGAGCCGACCTTGTGGGTAAGGTTGAAGCAGGTATTCCCGAGGATGACGAAAGAAACCCAGCCGTTATTGCAGATAACGTAGGTGACAACGTCGGTGACGTTGCGGGTATGGGCGCTGACCTTTACGAGTCCTACGTCGGCTCCGTAATTTCTGCAGCCGCTCTCGGAGTTGCCGCTTTTGCAGGTGATTTCAGAGCTATGGCTCTTCCCATGATCCTTGCAAGCATCGGTGTTATAGCATCCGTTATCGGCTCCTTCTTCGTAAGAACGGGAGAGAGTACTGACCAGAAGACCCTTCTTAAGGCTCTTCGCCGAGGCACAAATCTCAGCGCAATTTTTATTGCAGTTATATCTTACTTCCTTGTAAGATTTGTTCTCGGTGCTGAGATGTGGGGATTTTACGTTGCTATCCTTGCAGGTCTTATAGCAGGCGTTGCCATCGGATTTACAACGGAGTATTATACGTCTGACACATACAAACCTACAAAGAATCTTGCAGATACTTCCGAAACGGGCTCGGCTACTATCATTATCGGAGGTCTCGGTCTCGGTATGATGTCAACGGTAGCTCCCATTCTTATCATTTCCGTTTGCGTACTTGTTGCATATTTTGTTTCCGGCGGAGCAACTTTTGCAACAAGAGGACTTTACGGTGTTGCCCTTGCGGCGGTAGGTATGCTCTCGACTCTCGGCATCACCCTTGCTACAGATGCTTACGGTCCCGTTGCGGACAATGCAGGCGGTATCGCCCAGATGGCAGGTCTTGAGCCTGAAGTCAGAGAAAGAACCGACGCTCTTGACTCTCTCGGTAACACAACGGCGGCAACAGGTAAAGGCTTTGCAATCGGCGCGGCCGCGCTCACTGCCCTTGCTCTTATTGCCTCCTATATCGATAAGCTTCGTACCATTGACCCCGAATTCCATCTTGATATAAGCATTATGAACCCCGTAGTTCTTATCGGTCTTTTTATCGGCGCGTGCCTTCCCTTTGTGTTTGCGGCTCTCACAATGCAGTCCGTCGGTAGAGCGGCTCAGGCGGTGGTAATTGAGGTCCGCCGTCAGTTCAGAGAGATCGTGGGAATTATGGACGGTAAAAACGAACCCGATTACGCAAGATGCGTTGACCTTTGTACAAAGGCAAGCCTTCGCGAAATGGTTCTTCCCACTATAATTGCAATCGTAGTTCCCGTTGCTGTCGGTCTTCTCATGGGTGCTGAAGCAATCGTGGGTCTTCTTGCAGGCGCAACTGCAACAGGCTTCCTTCTTGCGATCTTCATGTCCAACTCCGGCGGCGCGTGGGATAACGCAAAGAAGTATATTGAAAGCGGAACACACGGCGGTAAGGGCGGCAGTCAGCATAAGTCCGCAGTTGTAGGCGATACCGTTGGCGACCCCTTCAAGGATACCTCCGGCCCCGCAATCAACATTCTTATCAAGCTCCTTTCGATGGTTTCCATCGTATTTGCAGGCCTTATTCTTCAGTTTAATCTTATTGGATTTATAATTGGATAAAATTTTAATATGAAAAAATTCCGCGTCATTTGTTTGGCACGGGATTTTTTTGTCAGTCTATTTCAAAATGTTTGCTGAACTTTTTCAGTGCAGGTGAGAAATCGAAATGTTTGTCAAAGAATTTGCCGAAGGCTCCGATTATTACGCCGTTGAGGAAAGCCATTATAAATGTGCCGAAGCCTATTCCCGTAATTTTTCCGAAGAGAATGAAGCTCATGGCAACGGAAACAGTAAGGCAGGAGAGGTCAAAAATAAGCTTTAATTTTCCTTCGGGGATCTTGTACTTTTCGGAAATTCCCATTACGAAGAAATCGTAGACCTGGGGATAAAGATAGCTTTTGAAGCAAAGGGCTATTGAAAAGCCCGTCAGCAGCATACCCAAAACAAAATACGTTATTTTAAGGGGGAGGGGAAGCGTGCCCGGTACAGTTACGTCGGGGTTAAGGTGGGGAAGAAGTCTCCATGCGTCAAGAATAACGCCGTAGATAAGCCCTGAAATAAAGGAGAAGAAAAATGCAAGCTTCACCTTTTTCATAAGAATACAGAGCAGTATGAATAAAAGACCTTGTACTATGTATTCGCTCTGCCCAAAAGTAAGAAACTCAAGCTTCATGCTGAGAAGATAAGCAGGAGCAACCACCATGGAAAGACCGAAGTTCGTGGAGGCGATAAGAGAGACCGCCAAAGCAAGCACGGTAAGAGACACAAAATATGCCGCCTCACCGCAAAATCTTATTTTTTTCATCGCATTATCCTTTTATCACATATAAAAAATTAATCCGCTTAAAAGTTTTGAAAGATGGGGTGTGGGGAAGAAAACTTTTTCAAAAGTTTTCTTCCCCATTCTCCCTGCGTTAAGTTACTTCTTTTTTTCAAGCTCGCGGATCTTGTCGCGCAGGTAAGCAGCTTCCTCGAAGCGGAGCTCGCTTGCCGCCTTCTTCATTTCCGCTCTCAGGCTTTCGATAAGGTCTGTCTTTTCCCCATCGGTCAGCTTTTGTTTTTCCACCTTTCTGCCCTTGCCGTATTTTGCGGTGTCGGGGTTTGCGGAAATGGAGATAAGCTCGCGGATGTTCTTTTTGACCGTCTGAGGAGTAATGCCGTTTGCCTCGTTGTGCGCCTTCTGTATCTCGCGGCGGCGGTTGGTCTCGTCTATTGCCGCCTTCATGGAGGCGGTTACCTTGTCGCCGTACATGATAACTCTGCCGCCGACGTTACGCGCGGCGCGGCCGATGGTCTGGATGAGGGACGTCTCGCTTCTGAGGAAGCCTTCCTTGTCGGCATCAAGTATTGCTACAAGAGTAACCTCTGGAAGGTCAATACCTTCTCTGAGAAGGTTAATACCCACGAGAACGTCGTAAAGCCCTGCACGAAGGTCACGGATAAGCTCAACTCGCTCCATGGTGTCAACGTTGTGGTGGATATATTTTACGCGGATGCTCTGATTGTCAAGGTATTCGGTGAGGTCTTCCGCCATTTTTTTGGTGAGAGTAGTTACAAGAACGCGCTCGCCTCTTGTAACAGTCTGTCTTATCTCACCGATAAGATCGTCCACCTGAGTGGCAACGGGGCGCACCTCGATCTCGGGGTCAAGAAGTCCCGTGGGACGGATGACCTGCTCAACTATCTGGGCGGCATGGGTCTTCTCGTACTCACCGGGAGTGGCGGATACGGTTATGACCTGACCGAGCTTTTCCTCGAATTCATGGAAGAAAAGAGGTCTGTTGTCGTATGCCGATGGCAGACGGAACCCGTATTCGATAAGGTTTGTTTTTCTTGCTCTGTCACCGCCGCTCATACCCTTTACCTGTGGAAGGGTCGCGTGGCTCTCGTCCACGAATACAACGTAGTCCTTGGGGAAGTAGTCAAGAAGGGTGTAAGGTGTGGAACCCGGAGGACGGCGGGCAAAAATCCGGGAGTAGTTTTCAATTCCCGAGCAGAAGCCTATCTCGCGGAGCATCTCAAGGTCATAACGTGTTCTTTCTTCGATGCGCTGAGCCTCGATATTCTTGTTTATGCTCTTGAAATATTCAACTCTATCTTCAAGCTCCTCTTCGATTTCTTTGAATGCCGCCTCTCTGTGTTCGGGTGCTACAACGTAGTGGTTGGCGGGGTATATTGCCGCGTAGGAAACTACCTGCTTTACGTTGCCCGTGAGGGGATCAATTTCGGAAATACGGTCTATCTCGTCTCCGAAAAACTCAATTCGGATAGCTGTGTCGCCCGAGCTTGTGGGGAATACCTCGAGGGTGTCGCCTTTTATGCGGAAGGTTCCTCGGGTAAAGCCGATATCGTTTCTGTTGTACTGAACGTAAACTAATTTTTTTGCAACCTCGTCGCGGGATATTTCCATGCCCTGACGAAGGCCCATTACCTGTGATGCGTATTCTTCAGGTGCACCGAGGGAGTAGATGCAGGAAACGCTGGCAACGATTATAACGTCACGTCTTTCAAAAAGTGCCGATGTTGCGCTGTGGCGGAGCTTGTCGATTTCATCGTTGATGGAAGCATCCTTTTCAATATAGATATCTTTTCCAGGGACGTAAGCCTCGGGTTGATAATAGTCGTAGTAGGAAACAAAGTATTCCACCGCATTGTGGGGGAACATCTCCTTGAATTCGCCGTAAAGCTGAGCGGCAAGGGTCTTGTTGTGGGCAAGAACAAGGGTAGGTCTGTTGACGTTTGCAATGACGTTTGCCATGGTGAAGGTCTTACCCGAGCCCGTAACGCCAAGCAAAGTCTGATATTTCATTCCCGAGTCAAGTCCTGCGCTGAGAAGCCCTATGGCATTTGGCTGGTCGCCCGTAGGTTTATAGTCCGAAACAAGCTTGAAGCGGTCCATCTGTTCCTCCTTTTTTATCCGTTGTTTAGTTTATATTTGCCCGAAGGGCAGAGGTAAATTCAAATAAGCTTTTCGAAGTCCGTTGCGCTTCGGATAATTACCTTTGCGCCTGCGCTTTCAAGGCATTCTTCGGGTCTGTAGCCCCAGGAAACGCCCACGGGAAGCATTTCTGCGTTTATCGCCGTTGTCATATCGATATCGGAGTCGCCCACAAAGGCACATTCAGAGGGAGAAGCTTCCAGTTTTTCTGCCACCATAAGTGCTGCTGCAGGATCAGGTTTTACGGGAAGGTCCGTCTGACCGTAGGCGCAGACAAACGTATCGGGAAAAAGCTTTTCTACAATCTCTTTTACAAATCTGTCGGGCTTGTTGGAGAGAACACCCATCTTTACACCGCGCTCCTTGAGCTTTGTCAGTGCCTCTGTAATTCCTTCATATTCCGAAGTTCTGTCAAGATAGCATTTTGCGTAGTTTTCGCTGTATATTTTCATGGCAGCGCTTACAATTTCGCTTTCGGGGTCTTCTGTTAGTCCGTCGGGAAGGCTTTTCCAAACGAAATGGCGAGCTCCTTTGTTTATGAAACTTATAAGCTCCTCTCTTGTACGCTCTTTGTAGCCGTAGCTTTTGAGCATGGCGTTCATGGCGGTGCCAAGGTCGTTCATTGTATCGGCAAGAGTGCCGTCAAGGTCGAAAATAATTGCTTTTATCATTATTGTTACCTACTTTGTGTTTGGTTCAAGCAAAAACCGCTTCGGCACAGCCGAAGCGGTTGATTACTTTTTCAGTTCGACTTACTGCAGAGCCTTATTATTCAGCAGCTGCTGTGTCAGCAGTTGTATCTTCTGCGTGGTCGTGTTCGTGGTCGTGCTCTTCTGTAGCGTTTGTGTCAACAGCTTCTGTCTTTTCGCCGCGGAAGTATGCGCCGAGAGAAGCATAGTCACTTGTTGCCTGAGATACGTAGAAACCGAGAACGATAAGTACGAATACAACAGCGATGATGGATGTAGCGATAGAGAGACCTCTGTTTGCAGCCTTTGCTTTTTCCTTGCCGAAGAATGTTTCAGCGCCGCCTGCGATCGTGCCGGAAAGGTTATGGCTCTTTCCCTGCTGCATAAGAACGGCTACTATAAGGAATAATGCTGCAACGAGCAGAATAATACCGAATACGATGATAGGTGTTGACATGGGATTTCCTCCGAATTTTATATATATTTTGTCGGAATTCTTGGGGATTTCCGACCCTCAGCCTTTCTGTGCTGATAATTACGCCTAAATATTGTATCACAATAAACGTCAAAAAGCAAGACCAAATTGTAATTTTGTTTCATTTTTTTTATAAATGCAAACTTCGCACAAAATCTTGGGCGGCAAGGAGTTGTCACTCAATATGTGGACTTGTTTTTGTTGCCGCATAGGTACTCAGGCGCCGAGTTCAAAGTAAAGTATGGAAAAAATTTCGCCTGTTGTTTTGTCAATTGCGAGGGCTGCATAACCTCCGTCTTTTGCATAACCTATGCATATTATCGCTTTTGCTTTTGTGTTTGTTCTTACCGCAAGCTCTGCACCGTCATAAACTATACCTTTGTCGGGATAGAGCTCGGAGAAAACGGAAGCGGAAATATCGGCGATATCCTGCTTGTCCTCAAGGGCGGGATATTTTACGTCGTGGGAGGCCGTAGAAAGCTTCACAAGAGTTTCGCGGTCTGCTTTGAAAAGGTCGTAAACAGTGCCGTCGGAGCCTGTGAAAAGACATTCCATAGATTTAGGGGCAGAATAAGTAACGTTTGTAACTCCCGAGGGAAGGACCAAAGTTTCCTCTCCTATTTCAACAGTTTTGCCGGGTTCTTCTGCTTTGCCGCATGAGCAAAGGCAAAAGGCAATAGTAAGAAAGGCAAGAAGTGCCGCTGTAATTTGTTTCATATTATAAACTCCGTTTTGCGTTAGGATATTATAAAAAAGCACAGTTATTGTACCATTTAGAAAGGCCTTTGTCAAGAGTATGCCCCGTGAGCAATTTTTACCCACGGGGGCTCACTATTTTGTCATTTTTTCCTGCTTAACCTTTTTGTCGATAACGTGGCGTGAGGCAAGCTCGCGGTGGATATCCTCGAGGGATATGCCCATCTGTATCATAAGGACCATTGTGTGATAAGCAAGATCGGCAATTTCGTAAACTGTTTCCTTCTTATCGTCAGCCTTGGCGGCGATAATTACCTCGGTGCATTCCTCGCCCACCTTTTTGAGTATTTTATCAATGCCCTTCTCAAAGAGGTATGTGGTGTAGGAGCCTTCCTTCTTTTCGGTTTTTCTGCCTTCAATAAGGTTCATGAGGGACTGAAGGGAGAATTCCTGAAGTTCATCGCTTTCCCAAAGGATGTAGTTGAAGCAGGAGTCTGTGCCCTTGTGGCATGCGGGGCCGTCCTTTTCAACAACTACAACAAGTGCATCTCCGTCACAGTCGGCTGTGATGGAAACTATATGCTGATAGTTGCCGCTTGTTTCGCCCTTGAGCCAGAGCTCATCTCTTGAACGGCTGAAGAAGCAGGTGAGCCCCTTTTCCATGGAGATCTCAAGGCTTTCGCGGTTCATGTATGCAACGGTGAGAACTTTTTTTGTTACAGAGTCCACAACGACGGCGGGAATAAGACCCTTTTCGTCAAATTTAAGATCGTTTACGTTTATCATAGATATGTCCTCGTTTTATATAATTTATTTATCTTCTTACTTCAATGCCTTCTGCGGCAAGAGTATCTTTAAGGTCGGATATCTTCACTTCTCCGAAATGGAAAATGGAAGCGGCAAGTCCTGCATCCACCTTGGGGAGAGTCTTGAACAGAGTTACAAAGTCCTGTATGCAACCTGCTCCGCCCGAAGCGATAACGGGAACGCTTACCGCGTTTGAAACAGCCTCGAGCATTTCAAGGTCAAAGCCGCCCTTTACTCCGTCCGTATCAATGGAGTTGAGAACTACCTCGCCTGCGCCCGAGCCGACGCATCTTTTTATCCATTCAACCGCTTCAAGTCCCGTGTTTTCTCTTCCGCCCTTGGCAAATACACGGAAAACACCGTCAACTCTCTTAACGTCGGCGGAAATTACAACACACTGGTCGCCGTAAAGCTTTGCGGCTTCGGGGATAAGGGAAGGATTTCTTATAGCGCCCGAGTTTACGCTCACCTTGTCTGCTCCGCATTTGAGAACGCGATCGAAGTCGGCAACTGTGTTTATGCCGCCGCCTACGGTGAGAGGGATAAATATTGTTCTTGCAACTTCTGTAAGTATATCGGTAAAGAGAGCCCGACCGTCGCTTGAAGCCGTTATATCGTAAAACACCAGCTCGTCAGCTCCGCATTCGCTGTAGTAACGTCCCAGCTCCACGGGGGAGGATACGTCGGACAGCCCTGCAAAGTTAACACCTTTTACCACTCTGCCGTTTTTTACGTCAAGGCAGGGAATAATTCTTTTCGTTATCATAATATGTTCCTCAGTATCAGCCGTTTTTTGCTATGCGTACCGCTTCTTCGAGATCAATGTCACCCGTGTAGTAGGCTTTTCCGATAATTGCGCCCCAAAGCTTCATTTTTGTCAGCTCTTCAACGTCGTAGAGGGTGGAAACTCCGCCGGAGGCGGTTATCTTCATGCTGAATTTTTCGGAAAGCTCGCGGTAAAGCTCGAGGTTTGTTCCCCTCATGGCACCGTCTCTTGAAATATCGGTGCAGATGAGGGCGGAAACACCGAGGGCCTGCATCTTTTCACAGAAATCAAAGCATGTAAGGCTTGATTTTTCGGTCCAGCCCTTGATGGCAACAAAGCCGTCCTTAATATCAACTCCGACGGCAAGTCTGTCGGCGTATTTATGGCAGACAGCTTTTAAAAATTCTTCGTCGGTTACTGCCGCAGTGCCTAAAATCACGCGGTCAACGCCTATTCCGAGATATTTTTCAACGGTTTCCATAGTTCTGATGCCGCCGCCTATTTCGGAGTAGAGGGGAGTCTCGTCTATTATCTCTTTTACTGTTTCAAGATTGGGGGTAGTTCCGAATTTTGCGCCCTCGAGGTCAACAATGTGGATGTGAGAAGCGCCCTTGTTTGCAAAATCTCTTGCTATTTCACGGGGGTTTTCGCTGTAGACGGTCATTTTTTCGTAGTCGCCCTTATAAAGACGGACCGCCTTTTTTTCATATAAGTCTATTGCGGGAAAAATATACATTTTCTGTCCTTTTGTTTTGTTTTTTATAAATCGCAGAAGCCTTTCAGTATGGCAAGACCTGTCTTTCCACTCTTTTCGGGGTGGAACTGACAGCCGTAAACGTTGTCCTTCTGAACGGAAGCACAGAGTGGAGCGCCGTATTCTGCGTTTGCGGTGACATAGCTTTCGCATTTTGTGCCGTAGAAGGAGTGAACGAAGTAAACATGGTCGCCGTCGTTTATGTATTTGAAAATTTCGGTCTTGTTTTCGGTGAATTTCAGTGCATTCCAACCGATATGGGGAATTTTGAGGTCATTAGGGATGACTTCGGAAATGGGACGAACTTCTCCGGGAATAAGTCCGAGACCTTCGTGGCATCCGTATTCATAGCTTCTGTCAAAGAGCATCTGCATCCCGAGGCAGATACCCATAAGGGGCTTGCCCGATGCCGCCTGTTCTTTAAGAAAAGCATCGAGTCCTGTTGCTTTCAGCTTTGCCGCCGCATCACTGAAGGCACCAACGCCGGGAAGGATTATCTTATCGGCACTTTTAAGTATTTTTTCGTCTCCCGACACCACCGTTTCAACGCCGATGGCGGCAAAGGAGCTTTTGAGGGAAAAAAGATTTCCCACACCGTAATCTACTATGGCTATCATCAGAGAACTCCTTTTGTGGAGGGGATTTCAGAGGCGAACTTTTCGTCTATTGCCACTGCAGCTTTAAGGCTTCTTGCCACGCTCTTGAAAACACCTTCAATGATATGGTGAGAGTTTCTGCCCGTAAGCTTTCTCACATGGAGAGTTGCCGCCGCGCTTCTTACGAATGCCGCAAAGAATTCCTCTGCAAGCTCTGTGTCAAAGTCTCCCACTTTTTCTGTGGGGATAGATACTGCCCATTCAAGATGCGCTCTGCCCGAGAGGTCAACTGCACTGAGAATTAGCGTCTCGTCCATGGGAAGTATCATGCTTCCATAGCGGATAATACCTTTCTTGTCGCCGAGGGCTTCTTTGAATGCTTCGCCGAGAACGATGCCGATATCTTCGGCGGTATGGTGATAGTCCACCTCGATGTCTCCCACGCAGGAAACGTAGAGGTCAAATCTGCCGTGCTTTGCGAAGAGGGTCAGCATGTGGTCAAGAAAACCGCATCCAGTGTCAACGGCGGAAGCACCCACTCCGTCAAGGTTCAGTGTGAGCTTTATATTTGTTTCGGCGGTTTTTCTGTTTATCTCGGCTTTTCTCATTTTATTTCCTCCAGTACGGCTTCAAGCGCGGAAATGAAGGTGTTCATTTGCTCACGGCTTCCCACCGTAATTCTGATGTAGTCGCAAATTCTTTCTTTTTTGAAATGACGGACGAGTACCCCGCGTTTCTTAAGCTCGGTATAAAGAAGCTCACCCGGGGCGCTTTCGTGCTTTGCAAAAATGAAGTTGGTCTTTGAATTTGTGGTCTCAAAGCCCATGGCGTGAAGCTTTTCTGTAGTCTCTTCGCGTGTCTCCATAATGGTGAGGCAGTTCTTTCTCGTGTATTCCTCGTCCTCAAGGACACCGATGCCTGCCGCCGCCGTCATTCTGTTTATGTTGTAGGGGTTTGTTGAATATTTTATTGCGTTGAGGTCGCGGATAAGCTCTTTTGAGCCGACTCCGAAACCAAGTCTTGCGCCTGCCATGCTTCGGGACTTTGAAAAAGTTCCCGTAACAAGCAGGTTGTCGAATTTTTTAATGAGGGGTACTGCACTTTCACCGCCGAAATCAACGTAAGCTTCGTCGATAATTACCACGTTATCGGGGTTTGAAGCGACTATCTTTTCGATGTCGGAGAGGGGGAGTGCCATGCCCGTGGGGGCGTTGGGGTTTGCGATAACAACTGTTTTTCCCTTTCCGATATAATCGGAAATATTGATGGAAAAATCTTTCTGAAGGGGTATTTCTTCATAGGGAACGTTGTTTATCTGTGCAAATACGGGATAAAATCCGTAGGTGATGTCGGGGAAAATTGCGGGAGTGTTCTTGTCGCAGAACGCCATGAATGCGAAGTTCAGTATCTCGTCGGAGCCGTTGTTGATTATAACCTCGCTTTTGTCAACTCCGAGAAGGTCGGCAAGCTTCTCTGTCAGAACGGAACATTCGGGGTCGGGATAAAGCTGAAGGCTTTTTGCCGCCTCTGCCGCATACGCAATTGCCTTTTCCGAGGGAGGAAAGGGGGACTCGTTGGTGTTGAGCTTGACGTACTGCATATCCTTCGGCTGTTCACCGGGAGTGTAGGGGTCAAGGCCCTTGTATTTTTCACTGAAAAATCTGCTCATGGCTCAGTCCTCCAGACGGACTGTTGCGCTCTTTGCGTGGGCGGTAAGTCCTTCCTTTTCTGCAAAATATGCCACGTCCTCTGCGATATTTTCAAGAGCCTCTCTTGTGAAGTACGTATACTGTGTCTTCTTTACGAAATCGTCAACGGAGAGGGGGCTTGAAAACTTTGCGGTGCCGCTTGTGGGAAGGGTGTGGTTGGGGCCTGCCATGTAATCTCCGAGAGCCTCGGGGCAGTTTCTTCCCATGAATATTGAACCTGCGTGGCGGATAGAGTCAAGAAGTCCGAAGGGGTCGTCAACGCAGAGCTCAAGATGCTCGGGGGCAAGCTCGTTTGAAATCTCGACGGCGCAGGAGAGGTCCCTTGCAACGATGATCTTTCCGTTGTTGTCAATGGAGTCGCGTGCGATGTCCGCTCTTTCGAGAAGGGGTATCTGTCTTTCTATTTCTTCTGCAACCTTGACCGCCAGCGCCTCACTGTCGCAGACGAGAACTGCGCTTGCCATTCTGTCGTGCTCAGCCTGAGAGAGAAGGTCTGCCGCGAGGTGACGGGGATCACTGTTTTTGTCGGAAACGATAAGTATTTCGCTGGGGCCTGCTATCATATCAATGGAGACCTTGCCGAAGACCTGCTTCTTTGCCTCTGCAACGAATGCGTTGCCGGGGCCTACTATCTTATCTACCTTGGGAATTGTTTCGGTGCCGTATGCGAGGGCGGCGATAGCCTGCGCTCCGCCTACCTTGAATATCTTATCAACGCCTGCAATTTTTGCCGCCGCAAGGATAACGGGGTTTACCGTGCCGTCTGCACGGGGAGGGGTCACCATAACAACCGTGGGAACGCCTGCGATCTTTGCAGGAATTGAGTCCATCAGAACTGTTGAAGGGTATGCCGCAGTACCGCCGGGCACGTAGAGACCTGCTCTGTCAACGGGGATCACCTTCTGACCCATGACGACACCGGGCTCTGTATTGACGATAAAGCTGTTTCTTACCTGCTTTTCGTGGAAAGCACGGATATTCTTTGCCGCTCTTTCAAGAACCTCGAGAAAACGGGGCTCAACGGAGGAAACGGCAAAGTCTATTTCCTCTTCGGTTACCTGAAGGGAGGAGAGCTCTGCCTTATCAAATTTGAGGCAGTATTCATAGAGTGCCGCATCTCCGTTCTTTCTTACGTTATCTATAATCTCACTTACAATGCCCTCAACGTTTACCGTGGGGACTGTACGGGCAAATATCTCGTCGTTTGTAACTTCGCCCTGCTTAAGAATGGGTATCATTTTTTCTCCTTTTTATCGCTTATCTGACGGGCGATGTTGTCCGTGATAGCTTTAATGGTGTCTTCCTTAAAACGAAGAGCCGTTTTGTTGGCAATAAATCTTGCGCTGACGGGCACTACCGTATCAATGACCTCAAGGTGGTTTTCCTTGAGTGTTGTTCCCGTTTCAACGATATCCACGATAACGTCCGAAAGACCTAAGATGGGCGCTATCTCAATGGAGCCGTTGAGCTTTATAATGTCGATGTCCTGGCCCTTTGCGGCGTAGAACTTCTTTGTTATGTTTGTAAATTTGGTCGCGACCTTAAGGGTCTTTGAGGGGTTCAAAGCAAAGCCCTCGGGAGCGGCTACGGCAACTCTGCATTTACCTGTGTCAAGGTCGAGAAGCTCGTATACGTCGGGGGTGTACTCAAGAAGGATATCCTTGCCTGCAACGCCGATATCGGCGGCGCCTCTTTCAACGTATATTGCAACGTCGGAGGGCTTTACCCAGAAGTATCTGACCTTTTTTTCGGGATTTTCAAATATGAGCTTTCTTGAATTTTCTCTTATGTCGGGGCATTCAAAGCCTGCCGCTTCGAACATGGAGTAGACCTTTTCGCCAAGTCTGCCCTTGGGAAGAGCAACGTTCAGCATACCGTCCGCCGTGTTGCAGAGATACTTGTTGTCGGTGCCCTCCGCGTCCGATGCCTCAAGGCTTTCAAGGCCGTCAAGGTATACCGCAAATCCGATGGCGCCCGACTTCTTGCCCATTTTTTTCATAAGGGTGTCGTACTGACCGCCCGAAAGAATACTGTCGGCAACGCCATCAACGTAGCCCTTGAAAACAAAGGCGTTATAGTAGTTTATGTCGCTAACTGCGGAGAAGTCTATTCTCACCTTGTCGTCATAACCGAGCTGTTCAAAGGCGGTCATGATGTGGTAGAGCTGTTCGACTGCGGGAATACATCTGCCCTCGGAAATTTCCGCGAGAACGGGAAGCATATCCATGGCAGAGCCCTTGAAGGAGAGAAGCTTTACTATCTTTTCGCCGTCAATTCCCTCTTTTTCACAGAGGGTGCGAATTTCGTGAACGTTCTTTTCGCCGATGAGGCTTGTGAGTTTCTTTCTGTTTTCGCCCTTTGCTCCTGCAATATCGAGAACTGCGGAGAGAATTCCAAGGTGAGAAATATCAAGTCCCCACTTTTCGCTGATACTGCTAAGGCTCTGCGCCGCCAGAAGGATGACCTCGTAAATGCAGTAGTTATCTATTTTTCCCATGCACTCAAGGCCAACCTGCATTATCTCCTTGAAGGAGCCTGTGCCCTTGGAAACTCTGTATACGTTTTCGTTGTAGTAGACCTTTTTTGTTCCTTCTTCAATATCGCCTTCATTTTTGATTATGGAGAGGGTGATGTCAGGTTTAAGGGCAAGAAGCTTGCCGTCTGTATCCGTAAAGGTTATGACGTTGTCGGAAACAAGGAAGTCCTTTTTTCCTGCGTAGAGGTCATATTCCTCGAATTTGCTGAATTTATATTTTGTGTAGCCGAAGCTGTCGTAAAGGGAACGAAGCTTAAAAACGGCAATTTCATCGTTTTGAAGAACTGAAGTATCAAAAATCATTTCTCTGTATCCTTATTGAGTTTAGATATTACTGTTTCATAACCGCCGGTTCCGTAAAGCAGACATTTGTTTACTCTGCTGATGGTGGCGGTGGATGCACCCGTCTCGGCGGAAATTTCCTGATAATTCTTTCCTTCCTTCAGCATGAGAGCTATCTGAAGGCGCTGAGCCAGGTCAAGAAGTTCTTTTACTGTGCAGATATCTTCGAAAAATTTTCTGCACTCTTTTGTGTTTTCGAGGCTGATCACAGCTTCATAAAGTTTTTCGGTTTCCTTTGAATGATAGGTTGCCATGTTCTATACCGACCTTTTCAGATTTTAGGGGTTAAAGCTTGACGGCGGCGGAAGAACCGCCGCGCGTAAAGTGGGTATATTTTCGCTTTAACGCTTTAATACGTTAACATGGTAACACAAAAAAGTGAGTTTGTCAAGGCATATATATTAAAATGTGAGAGGTTTTTAAATAATTACCGTTTATCCCGTAATTATCTCGCATATACTTTCCACAACGGAGTTTTCGAGGATAATTTCTCCGATGCTGTCGGCGCGTATGATACCCGATGCGGGGTTCTTGACAGAGAGAATATTGCCTTTGATGTCGGCGTTAACGTGGGAATATTCAAAGGAAAGGTCGGTATCCTCCATGGTGCAGTTTTCAAGGACAAGGCCTTCGCAGTAGCAGAAGGGCTGAGTGCCCGAAATACGGCAGTTTCTGAAGGTTACGTTCTTTGAGTACCACGCGGCGTATTCGCCCTTTACGGTGCAGTTTTCAACTGTCACGTTTTCCGCGTGCCAGAAGGCGTCCTTAGTGTCAAGAACCGAGTTTCTTATTGTTACGTTTTTTATGTACTGAAAGGAGTATTTTCCTTTCATTTCGAGGTTTTCGATAATTCCGTTTTCGCTTTCGAAAAAGAGGTATTCTCCGTCAAAGGAAGACGTGTCGATACGGAAATCTCTGCATTTCCATAATGCTTCGGGGGAAACACTTCGGCAGTTTTTAACGGTGAGGCCGTCGCATTCGCGGAAGACCTTTATGCCGTCAAGAATACAGCCGTCAAATGCGGCGTTCCTTGCATACCATACCGCCGCCCGTGCAGTGGGAGCGAAGGTGCAGTTTGAGACGCTGAAATCCTCTGCGTGCCAGAAGGGATAGCGGAGCGCCATTCTGCAATTTGCAACCTCAATGTGTCGCGCTTCCTTGAAGGCACTCTCCCCGTCGGCCTCCCCTTCGAAAATACAATCCTCGACCCTTGCATCGGTGAGGTTATAAAGCGCTCTTTCTTCGTCAAAGGTCTTGTTTTTTATTATCCGTTTCATTTTATTATTGTTCTTTCGTGTTCCGGGTAAGATCAAAGAGCTTTTTCCGCAAGTTTTGCGAAAATAACGGCAGCACCTTTTGCATCCTTCATATCTATCATTTCAACGCCTGTGTGGATATATCTTGTGGCGATGGAAATACAGCCTGCGGGGCATCCTGCGCCTGCCATCTGGATGGAAGCGGTGTCAGTTCCGCCTGAGATAAGGATCTCATTCTGAACTTTGATGCCGTTTTCCTTTGCGGTCTCCTTCAAAAGAGCGATAACTCCCTCGTCACAGATAACGGAAGCATCCTTGAGTTTTACTGCAGGGCCGTTTCCGCACTTTGTTTCAAGGTTCTTTACTCCGGGAACGTCGCCTGCGGTGCAAACGTCAACGGCAACGCCGATGTCGGGCATGATGCCGAATGCTGCGCACTTTGAGCCTCTGATACCAACCTCTTCCTGAGTGGTGAATACGAAGTAAACGTCGTTTTCGCACTTCTTTATCATTTCTGCCGCTTTTATGAGGATGGCGCAGCCGATGCGGTCGTCAATGGGTCTTCCCGAGACACGGGTACCCGAAAGCTTTGTGAGCTTTCCTGCAAGAGCGAAGGTGTCGCCTGTTTTTACAAATCTCTCGGTTTCGCGGCGGCTCTTTGTGCCGATGTCAACGTAGCATTTATCTGCCGTTATATCGGCCGCCTTACAGTCAGCCTCGGGAACGAGAACGCCTCTCGTGCCGTTTTCAAATACGACCTCGGAGTATGCCGCGGCGGTGAAATTAATTCCGCCGATGGTCGCAAAACGGATAAGACCGCTCTTTTCAATGAAGTTTACCATAAAACCGATCTCATCTGTATGAGCGGCAAACATAAGTTTTTTAGGATCTTTTCCCGAGCCCTTTTTGAAGGCGATAAGGTTGCCCATGGCATCTCTTTCCACGGAGTCAACGTGGGGGGCGATATATTTTTCTATTACGTCACAGACTGCGCTCTCTCTTCCGGAAACACATCTGCATTTTATAAGCTCCTTAAGTACCGTATACATTATGCGATACCTCCTTCTGTAAGTCTTTTAACCGTTTCAAGGGCAGTTTCGTACATATTAATAAAATCGCTTTCGCGTACAACGTTTGAAGCGGTGTGGATATATCTTGAGGGTGCAGACAGCGCGGCGCACTTAATGCCGGTTCTCGTTTTGTGTATGCCGCCCGCATCGTTTCCGCCGGAAACGTACTTTTTGTACTGGATGGGGATATTTTTTTCTGCGGCGCACTTCTTTATGAAATCGGTGAATTCTTTGTCGTAGATGGTTGCTCTGTCGGCAATGGAGAGTGCTCCCCCTTCGCCCTGAATTGCAACCTTTCGGTGTTCGGGAACTCCGTCGATATCCGCAACAGCCGTGGTCTCAAATATCATGGCATAGTCGGGCGCTATCTTGTAAGCCGCGCATCTTGCACCCGAGAGACCCAGCTCTTCTTTTCTTGTAAAGGCAAAATAGATATCGAAGGTGAGTGTGTCCTTCATTTTGTATATCTCTCTTGCAAGGTCGCACATTATAGCGCATCCGAGACGGTCGTCAAGAGCCTTGCCCTTGAGCATTCTTCCGTCTTTTCCGAAACGGTAAAAATCGCTGTCCCAGGTGCCGTATGAGCCGACGGCAACGTACTTTTCCGCTTCTTCCTTACTCTTTGCGCCGATATCGATATACATTTCATCGGCAGGGGCCGCCTTTGTGCGGTCTTCCTTCTTTATAAAGTGGATGGGTTTTGTTCCCATGTAGCCTTTAATTGTGCCTTTTTCGTCGCCGACAACAATGTTTCTTCCTTTCCATACTCTTGTGTCCGCTCCCGAGAGGAAAAGGGGCTTCAGATAACCGTCGTCGGTGATATGGGAGACCATAAAGCCCACCTCGTCCATGTGGGAGCTGAACATAAGCTTCTTCGGAGCTTTTGCGCCGTTTTTCGGTTCTTTTCTCTTTGAAATTTTGAGAATAACGCTTCCCATATTGTCAAAAACTCTCTCGTCGTATGCGCCCTCGCAGGTTTCGAGAATAGCCTTTGCCACGTTGTCCTCACAGCCGGAAGGGCCGAATATAAGGGAGAGCTTTTCGAGCAGTTCGGTACCGTAAAGTTTTTTAAGTTTTCCCATTCTTATATGATCTCCTCCCTTTCATAGATTTTTTCGTCGCATATTATCTCGCCCACAAGGCGGGAGAGAGCCTCGAGGTCGGAAAGTTCAAGAGCTTCGTTATAGGTGTGCATATTTCCGAGGGGCAGGCAAAGAGCAACGCAGGGAACACCCTCCATGGCGATCTCAAGAAGCGCCGCGTTTGTGCCCATGTCCGTTCCTTCGCAAACAAGCCCGAGAGGAATTTCTTTTTCCTTTGCAATATCAATTATTCTTCTTGCAACTGCGCGGTCAGAGGTTGACGTGATCGAAATTCCCGCTCCGCTTCCGTATTCAAGGGTCTTTTCAGCCTTTGTTCCGGGAGTTCTTGCAAAGCCCACGTCGGTAACTATTGCAACGTCGGGTCTTATGCCGAAGGCAACAAGGGAGGGAGCTCCACCGCCGACCTCTTCTCTTGCGGAAATGCTGACGTAAATGTCGGCGGTCAGTTTTTCGTCATCGCAGTCTGCGACAGCCGCAATAAGAGCCGCGCCGCATGCCTTGTCGTCAAAGCCGCGTCCCGTAATTCTTCCGAAAACGGTCTCGCATCCGCTTCCGTAAAAGCCTATGGGTGTGCCCACGGGAGCTATCTTTTCAAGGTCTTCTTTGTCGTATCCCGTGTCAATTCTTATATCCTCGGCGGTGGGGAGCTTTTCGCTGTCTCCCGGTTTCTGAAGGTGAGGGGGAGTTGCGCATATTACGCCATGGATAGTTTCTTTTCCGTATATCAGAACTTCTCCTGCAGGGAGAATTCCCGTGTCAATACCGCCCATGAAGGCAACGGTGAGAAAACCGCCCTCGTGAATTCCGCTTACCATCATTCCCACTTCATCAAAGTGAGCATCAAGAAGGATCTTTCTTCCTTTGGGATTGTTTTTTGCTTTCTTTATAAATATATGGCTTCCCGTAGGATCGGTATAGCTTTCGTCAAAGTAAGGCGAAACAAGGCGGAAAAGCTCTCCTTTCCCTCTTTTTTCAAAGCCCGTAACGGACATTATATCTGTGAGTCCGTATAAAAGTTTCTTTATATCTGTCAAGGTCTGCCTCTTTCTGTTTCGGTTCTTTTTGTAGTTACAGCGCGGAAACGATCTCTCTGAAACGCTCGCCGCGCTCTTCAAAGTTCCTGAATGCGTCAAAGCTTGCGCACGCAGGGGAGAGAAGCACGGCTTCTCCGTCCTCTGCCATTGAAGCCGCGTGCTTTACCGCTTCTTCAAAATCGTTCTTTCTGACTACCGTTATCTTTTCTTTATCAAAAATCCCGCATCCGTCAATGGCGGCAAGTATTTTATCTGCGGTAGCTCCCGTTACGGTGACGCTCTTTACGTTTCCTGCCTCGGCTATGGCAACTGCCAACGGTTCAAAGGGGATGTTCTTATCATAACCGCCGCAGATAAGATTTATTTTCTTGTCTTTTACTGC
This sequence comes from Oscillospiraceae bacterium, assembly GCA_015063695.1. Lineage (GTDB taxonomy): Bacteria > Bacillota > Clostridia > Oscillospirales > CAG-272 > RUG14199. The sequence goes on along the minus strand of SVTQ01000002.1, from coordinate 52,719 downwards.
GGAAAGTGCTGCCGCCGTTCTCGTGGGTGATGAGTCAATGGAGCTGTTGTAGAAGTAGGCTCCGTTCTTTATTGCCACAAGCTCAAAACGGTGTTTTACTCCGCCGAAGACCTTTGCAACAGCCTTTACGTCTTCAAAGCCTACGGTGCCGTAAAGTGCCGCCGCCGCGGTCATGTAGTTTTCCGCGTTGTGAAGTCCGGGAAGGAGGATGTCGCCTCTCTCCATGATCTTTTCTTTTTTGCCCGTCTTCTTTTCAAAGAATACAATGTCGTCCCCTTCAAAGCAGATACTGCAGTCCTTGTCAAGGAGAGCACTTTCGGGGATAGGGTCTTTTGAGAAATAAAATACGGGACATTCAAGGGCTTTTCCAAGCTCTCTCGTTATTTCGCATCCGAAGTTCAGAACGGCTCTTTTTGCACCGAGGAGAAGCTTAGCTTTCGCATCGATGTATTCCTGCATGTCGGTATGCCAGTTCAGATGGTTAGGGGAGATATTTGTAATTACCGCAACGTCAGCAGGTGTATCTATGGTCATAAGCTGGAAGCTTGAAAGCTCAACGGAGGCAAAACAGCTCTCGTCCATTTCGCAAACTCTGTGAAGAAGGGGAAATCCGATGTTTCCGCCGAGATACACTTTGTCCCCGCCGTGGGCTCTCTTCAGCATTTCGTAAACGAGAGTGGTGGTCGTGCTCTTTCCGTCGCTTCCCGTGATACCTACTGTATAAGCGGGGCGAAGCTCCATGAACATCTCCATCTCCATTGTGAGCTCTGCGCCTTTTTCTACTGCTTTTTTGAGAGCGGGCAGGTCGGGACGGAAGCCGGGAGAGCGGAAGATATAGTCCGCTTCCATATTGTCAAGATAGCTTTCTCCGAGAACAAGGGTTGCTCCAGTCTTTTCAAGAACTTCGGCAGTCTCGCCCAGCTCTTCACGTGTTTTTTTATCTCTTATTTCAACTTTCGCGCCGAAGGATGCGATAAACTCCGCGAGAGGAAGGTTTGATACTCCCGCACCTAAAAGTATCACCTTTTTATCTTCAAATCTTTCACGTAAAATGATTTCTGCTTTTTTCATAATTGATGATGCTCCGTTTTCGGATATAATTAATCTATTATATTATATAAGAAAAAACGCGCTAATGCAACACCAAAAGCTTGCTTTTGACAATTTTTTTCAGTTTTCCGCCCCGCTTTTAAAGGTAAGCTTCAGCTTTCACTGTTATTATTCTTTATAATATTGATTTTAATGTTTACAAACGCAAAATATTTTGGTATACTAACTGTGTATATGTTCAGAGAAACAGAAAGGAGAGAATGAAATGCAAGGCAGTTACCACGGTGATTTAAATACATCCCAAAAGAAATATCCCGCACCTATGAAGGTTTTCGGAGTCTGTTTTCTTTGCGGAGTTTCAACGCTTCTGTCGGCTTTTTCCTTCCTTTTTCTCCTTGCGGGAGCCGCACTTGCAGCGTGGCTTATCTCAGCTTCGAAGCGGCCTGCTTTAACGGCGGCAGTTCCCCTTTTGTGCACTGCTCTTCTTTGGGTATTTTCAAAGGATATGCTGTCCTCTCTCATCACGGGGCTTTCCGTATATCTTTTAGGTGCCCTTGCTGCGCTCGGAATAAAGCTTAAAGCATCCTTCTGGAAGGGCTCGGTATTCTGCTCCGTAGGCTTTGCCGCATATTTCGGCGCATCATTTTTCTATATGCTTGACAGATGGAGCGTTGAAAAGGGCGCGGACGGGTCAATATTTGATGCAGCAGTCCTTTGGTGGAACGAGGTGACGGCTTCTGCTGCCGAAGCCTTTACGCAGACCATCGAGGCGGCAGAGCTTGGCTTTGATGTAACGAAGGATATGATGGACTCCGTTATTTCTTCAACCACAGTTCTTCTTCCCGGAACCTTTGCGGCAGTTTTCATCACTCTCGGCGCGCTTCTTTATCTCCTCGGTGCGGTGATGCACAGAGCCTTTGCAACGGAGGAGCTTCATTATAACGAAAGATTTAATCCCGTAGTCGGGCTTCACGGTGCAGTATTCTTTATTGCAACGGTTCTCCTGGCGGCAATAGTTTCCGCCTTCAAAGGAACAGAGGTAGTTCAGTTTGCCTTTGTCAATATTGCCATTGCAATGTTCATTCCTCTCTTTATAACGGGAGTCTCCATTCTCATTATGAAGATAAAAGCTCCCCGTCAGGTAATAGTTACTCCCGACGGCAGAGCAGTCCGCGCTCCCCGAAGAACCTTTATTCTCTGGCTTATTATCCCCGTTTTCATCATGAGCCCCCTCATGGGAATGCTTTTCGTTGCCTTTTACGGCGCATCTGAAAGAATAAACGCGGAGATCTTCAAGTTAATGAAGAATAAGATGGACGAAAAGAACAAGGGGAACATGTGATTTCCGATAAGTTAACTTTGCAGATTTGCAGGTGAAAAATATGAAGAAAAACAAGTCAGTACAAAGTCCCTTTGGCCATGACGGTGTAAAGAGCGGCTTTCTCAGAGTGCTTCCGGGATTTCTGATTCCCGCCCTCGGCGCGGTGGGAGCACTGCTTATATACATTCTGCTTATGAGTGCTACGCCTTTGTCCCCTGCATGGACAGGGCTTGTGATACTCGGTCTTTACCTTGTGGGGGTATCGGTGGCGGCAATCGTGATGAAGCCCCGAATTGACCTTGAGATCAAGCAGTCAGATCTTCATCCCCTTCTTGGTGAAATAATGCTCTCCTCCATGTCCGAAGTCTGCTGTCCCGTTCTTCTGACAGGAAAGAGCGATCGCAGAATTATCTGGTATAACAAGGAAGCTTCCGAGGTCTTAAAGAGTGAAAAATCCCTTAAGGGCGCCGATATAAGCAAGATACTTGAATTTAACAGATCTCCCGATGAAACGGAGGAATTCTGCTCGGCAACCTTCGCGGGCAGACAGTTCGTTGTGAAGCAGAGTATCATCAGAGTGGGCGTTGAAGCATACGTGCTCCACTCTCTCATAGACGTAACGGAGCTTGAAGAAGCGAAGGATACCCTTCGCAGACGCGAAACGGTTGTTGCCTACGTTATGGTCGATAACCTCGAGGAAATGCTCAGTCAGGAGCAGGAGGAATACAGACTTGCATCCTCCTCCACGGAGACTATTCTCCGTACCTTTGCCACAGAGGCAGGCGGTGTACTCAAGGAATATCAGAAAGAAAAATACATCTTCCTCTTCAACAGAGAGAGCTTTGACCGTTTTGTAGAACAGAAATTCGATATCCTCGATAAAATAAGAGAGGTGAGAGTAGGCTCGGGCAGTATCCCCATCACCGTTTCCATGGGTGTGGCTAATATTGAAGGAACCCTTGCGGAAAAGGAAAAGGCGGCGCAGTCCGCTCTTGAGCTGGCTCTTCAGCGAGGCGGCGACCAGGCGGTCGTAAAGCACCCCGACGGCTCCCAGAGCATCTTCGGCGGTAGAACCAAGACCCTTCAGAAGAAAGCGAAGGTTCGTGCCCGCATAGTGGCAAACGAGATCCTTGTAAAAATATCCGAGGCTTCAAACGTTATCATCATGGCCCACAAGAGACCTGACTTTGATGCCTTCGGTGCATCCATCGGTATGGCGCGTTTTGCCATGTTCTGCGGTGTTCCCGTAAACGTGGTGACCGATTTCTCCTTCGGCGGAATTGAAAAGTGCCTTGACTGGATAAAGGACGAAAAGGATTATAAGGGAATACTCGTAAGCCGCGAGGCGGCTCTCGACCTTGTAACTCCCGATACGCTTCTTATAATCGTGGACGTTAACAATCCCCGAGTATATGAGGAGCCTCATCTTGCAGAAAGCTGCCGTGATATTATTATCATCGACCACCACAGAAAAACTGAGGATTTCGCAAAGGAACCCCTCATCACATACATTGAGCCTTCCGCTTCCGCAACCTGCGAGCTCGTTTGCGAAATGCTCGAGCAGGTCCTTCCTTCAGAGCTTCTGCTTCCGAGAGAAGCGGACATAATGTTCGCCGGTATTCTCCTTGACACCAATCAGTTCAGAAAGAATACGGGTACACGTACATTCAGCGCGGCGCTTTATCTGCGTGACCACGGTGTTGACATTTCCGCAGTTCAGGAATTTTTCAAAACAACTCTCGATGAGTACGAAAGAGAAAACAAATTCCGTTCAAGCGTTGAGATATACAGGGACGTGGCGGCAATATCCGTGGGTGACACGGTTGGCGATGCCGAGGACAGTATACCTGCCGCAAGAGCCGCGGACAAGCTTCTTGAGCTTGAAGGCATAAAGGCATCCTTTGTAATTGTAAAAATGCCCGATGCCATCCACATTTCGGCACGAAGCGTGGGAACCATAAACGTTCAGCTTATCCTTGAAAAGCTGAAGGGCGGCGGACACTTTGACTCCGCAGGCGCTCAGATAAAGGATAAGGGTGTCAAAGAGGTAGTCGAACTTCTTAAAGAAGCTATAGACAAATACCTTGACGAAAGTAAATAAAAAAGAAATATATCCATTCAGGAGGAAAAATATAATGAAAGTTGTACTTTTACAAGACGTAAAGGGTCAGGGAAAAAAGGACCAGGTAATAAACGTATCCGACGGCTATGCAAGAAACTTCCTGCTTCCCAAGGGACTGGCAGTAGAGGCAGATGCCAAGGTGATGAACGAAATTAAGAACAAGGAATCCTCAAAGCAGCATAAGATCGAGCTTGAAAAGGCAGCGGCAAACGAGCTGAAGGCGAAGCTTGAGACAGTTGTTGTAAAGCTTACAAGCAAGGCGGGGGCTGACGGAAGACTTTACGGTTCCATCACCTCTTCCGATATCGCTGAAGGCCTCGAAAAACAGCACGGCATCAAGGTCGACAGAAGAAAGATCGTAATGGACGGACCTATCAAAGCTTTCGGCACTTATGCCCTTGACGTAAAGCTCTACACCGAAATATCCGGTAAAATTAACGTAGTTATCTCTGACTGATACGGAGTTAAAAATGAACGAAGAATACGGAAAAAAGCTTCCTTTTTCCCTTGAGGCGGAGCAGTCGGTCCTCGGCGCGGTGCTTATAAAGCCCGACGTTATGGACGAGCTCGTAGGTATTATCACTAAAGAGGATTTTTATCTCGAGGAGCATAAGCAGATCTTCTCCATAATGCAGAGCATGTACCTCAAGAGCCGCAGAATAGACCTCGTTACCCTCATTGACGAGCTTGTACGGGAAGGAGTCTATGACAAGGCGGGAGGAAAGGAATACATAAGTCTTATAGTTGAAATAGTCCCCACTGCATCAAACGTAAAGGACTATGCAAAAATAGTAAGGGATAAAAGCATTCTCCGCGCCCTTATTTCGGCAGGTGAGTCCATCGTAGAGGACGCATATTCCGAGGAGAACAATACACAGAAGCTTCTTGAATCAGCAGAGCAGAGGATCTATTCCATTGCGGACAAGCACGAAAATCATGAATTCGTCCATATCAAGGATGCTATCATGATGTCCTTCAACAGACTCAAGGAGCTTGAAACAAACCGCGCCGAGGCGATCGGTATGCAGACGGGCTTTGCGGGAATTGACCGCCTTCTCGTAGGTATGAGTAAGGGCGACTTCGTGCTTGTAGGCGCCCGTCCCGGTATGGGTAAGACCTCTTTTTGTCTTAACGTGGCGGTAAATGCCGCCTTCCGCTCACCTAAAAAGGTTTGTATCTTTTCTCTTGAAATGTCAACGGAGCAGCTCGCAACAAGACTTCTTGCAAGTGAAGCAATGGTTGAGTCAACAAAGCTGCGCTCAGGTATGCTTGACGAGGAGGACTGGACGAAGCTCGGCCATGCGGCGGCAAGACTTGCAGGCTGTAACATAATGATAGACGACTCAACGGGTGTTACCGTAACGGGTATGAAGGCGAAGCTCCGCCGTGTAAAGGATCTCGGCCTTGTTATCATCGACTATCTGGGACTTATGCAGGGCGAAAAGCACACCGATAATAAGGTAAACGAAATAGGCGATATTTCAAGAAACTTAAAGCTTATGGCAAAGGAATTCGGCGTTCCCGTAATCACCTGTGCTCAGCTCTCCCGTGCTTCCGAAAAGAGAACGGGTGAGGACGGACATAAGCCCGTGCTTTCCGACCTTCGTGACTCCGGTGCTATTGAGCAGGACGCAGATATCGTTCTGTTTATCTACCGTCCCGGCGAATACGATAAGAACGACCCCGAAAAGAAGAACAAAGCCGAGCTTATCATCGCCAAGAACAGACACGGCTCTCAGGGCGACGTTAAGATGGCGTGGCTTCCTCAGTACACAAAGTTTATGACCGTTGAGGATAACGGTATTCAGGAGTAAATATTAATAGGATAAAAATAAAGTCCCCGATTTCCGTCAGATATGAAGCTCTGATGGCAAACGGGGATTTTTTGAGCCTGTTTTTAAATCTAAAGTTAAAAAGAAACCAAAAATTGTTAACAAATCACAAAAACGGGATTGAAAAAACTTGTTTTTTGTGGTACAATAGCACCATAAAATTTTCTTTCAGGAGGAAAATATGAAAAGAGAAAGTCTCGGTTCCCGTCTGGGATTTATTCTTCTCTCTGCCGGTTGTGCTATCGGTATCGGTAACGTATGGAAGTTCCCTTACATAACAGGTCAATACGGCGGAGCTCTTTTTGTGCTTATTTATCTGTTCTTCCTCGTTGCTATGGGTATTCCTCTTATGACAATGGAATTCGCAGTGGGCAGAGCAAGTAAACGAAGCGTTGCTAAATCTTTCACAGTGCTTGAAAAGCCCCATCAGAAGTGGCATCTTCACGGATACGTCGCTCTTGCAGGCAATACCCTGCTTATGATGTTCTATACGGTCGTTGCAGGCTGGATGCTCCATTATTGCTACCTTATGGCATCGGGCAAATTTGTCGGCGCGGATACACAGGCGGTAGGAGCCGCATTTGATACGCTTCTTGCAGACCCTGTAACCCTCGTGATTTGGACTGCCGTTGTAGTTATTCTCGGTTTCCTTATCTGTGGAATCGGTCTTCAGAAGGGTGTTGAGGGCGTAACAAAAATAATGATGATAGCTCTTCTCGTGCTTATTGTAATTCTTGCAGTAAACTCCGTGCTTCTTGACGGCGCAGCTGAAGGCCTCAAGTTCTATCTTGTCCCCAGCCTTGACGGTGTTAAAGAACACGGCCTCGGAACAGTTCTCGTTGCCGCTATGAATCAGGCGTTCTTCACTCTCAGTATCGGTATCGGCTCCATGGCTATTTTCGGAAGCTATATCGGCAGAGAAAGAGCGCTTATGGGAGAAGCTGTAAGAGTAACCGTTCTTGATACCTTTGTGGCTTTCACGGCAGGTCTCATTATTTTCCCCGCTTGCTCTGCATACGGTGTTGAAGCAGGACAGGGACCTCCCCTTATTTTCGTAACTCTTCCCAATATCTTTGCAAATATGCCCGGCGGCAGAATTTGGGGAACACTGTTCTTCATCTTCATGGCGTTTGCGGCTATGTCCACGGTAATTGCGGTATTCGAAAATATTCTCGCCTGCGTTGCTGACCTTACGGGTTGGTCAAGAAGAAAGACTTCCATTATCTGCGGTGTCGCAATGCTTATTCTGTCAATACCCTGCGCTCTGGGCTTCAACGTACTCTCGGGCTTTACTCCCTTCGGCGAAGGCTCCAATATTCTCGACCTTGAAGATTTTGCGGTTTCCAACGTTATTCTTCCTCTCGGCGCTCTTGTTTACCTTATCTTCTGCGTATCAAAGAAGGCTTGGGGATGGGATAAGTTTGTCAAGGAAGCCGACACAGGTAAGGGTATGAAGGTTGCAAAAGGCATTAACCCCACTTGGGTAAAGATATTCCGCTTCTATCTCACATACGTTCTCCCCGTTATCGTTCTTATCATCTTTGCATACGGTGTGCTTGATAAATTTATTTGATTTGAATCTGATCGCCCGTCAAGTTTTTTCCTGACGGGCGGTTTTTCATTTTTCAAGACTTGAAAACGGCAAAAATCGATGTTGACAAAATCTTTGGTATATGATATTATTATTGTGTATAAGAATATAACTTGACAGGAGAAGGATATATCATGAAGAAGCTTTTTGCAATTATTCTCGCATCTCTTATGATGCTTTCCGTAATCGGCACAGTGTTTGCTGCAGATGAATTTCTCAGCCCCGGCGCAAAGGATTTTTATAACGTAGTAGCTAACGTTAAGGACGATAAGGGCGGTACTGCCAATGCAGAAAAGCCTACAGTTCCCGTTGGAGAAACAGTTAAGATCACAGCTAAGGAAGACGACGGCTTTACCTTCATCGGTTGGACATTTACAGGTGAATTTGAATGGGTAGAGGGTGACGCTAACTCCAAGGTTATCGTTGTTCGTCCCAAGAGTGACGTTGTGTTCACTGCGGCTTTCGAAGGTAAAGGACCCGACAAGGACACCGACAAGGAGTCTCCCGTAACAGGCTATGAGAACAGCATGATTACAGCAGTTATGGCGACGGCTCTTGCCATCAGTGCTTTTGCAGTTGCATACACAGGTAAGAAGTACCTCTTCGACGCAAAATAAATTCAAAGTAAATAATAAAAGATCCCCTGTTACTGTTCCGAGGAATGATAACAGGGGAGTTTTTAAAATTGCCGCGCCTGCGGCGGAAAGGAGCAAAAGTGAAAAACGAAAGAAACTCGGACTATAAGATACCCTTTATTATTTCCCTCATTATTCTCATAATCCTTTTGCTTCTTACGGCTGTCTATTTCTCCGTGCGCCTCGGAATTTTTGATTTTTCGGGAGGCACCGTAACAGACCCCTCCGGGGAACCTACGGATATCTCAGAGCCCGAAGAAAGTTCAGATAGCACAGGGGCGGAGAGTGAGAAGGAGACTGATGTTGAAACGGAGCCACTTCCTGATAACCCCATTGATTTTTCCGAGCAGATGGCAATAAATGATGAGATATACGCATGGATGCGAATTCCCGGAACAAACGTTGACTATCCCATTCTCCAGAGCCGAAACGACGACCTCTATTATCTGCGCCGAGGTGTAGACGGGAATTATCTCCTTGCAGGTGTCCTTTTCTCGCAGTCCCATAACAAAAGGGATTTTATGGACCCCGTAACGGTGGTCTACGGACATAACATGACCGAGGACGGCTCCATGTTTGCAACCCTCCATAATTTTGAGGATCCCGATTTTTTCAAAGAGCATGAAACGGTATACGTCTATACACCGGGGCACATTCTGACTTATAAGGTGGTATCGGCTTATAAATATGATAACCGTCATATAATGAACTCCTTTAACTTTGACAACGAACAGGTTCGAAGGGATTATTTCGACTATGTTCTCAGTCCAATGATGTTCCCTCAGAACGTCAGAGAGGGCGCAGCTCTTGAAAACGACGATAAGCTCCTTGTTATGAGCACCTGTATGGCGGATAACAGATACCGTTATCTTGTAAATGCAGTGCTTATTAGCGACGAGTCTACAAAATAAAGACGGAAAGGAGAACTAAAATGGAAAATAACACTCCCGAAAAAGAAGTCTTAACGAAACCCGAAGTTAAAAACAAGAAAAAAGGCGGAAAGATTATTCTTGCAGTCCTTCTTTCTATAGTGGTTCTTCTTGCGCTTCTTGTTGCCGCTCTCGTTATCTCGTTTTTTGTTATGAGAAACGTGGGTAAAAACAGCTTTGAACCTACGGTGGTCGATCCCGTTCAGCTTGAAGAGCTTGTAGAAAAGGAGGAGCTTACAGAGCTTGAGACCTTTGACGGCGGTAAGACCGTAACGTGGCGCGGAAAAAAGTATCTGTATAACGAAAATATAGTGCCCGTTGCCTTTATGGGAATTGACGACTATGACCTTGAAGCAGAGGATGCGGACAAAGGCGCAGGCCAGGCCGATACCAATATGGTAATGGCGTTCAATACAAAAACGGGTGATGTTTCAATGATAGTTATTCCCCGTGATGCAATGGCGGACGTTGAGGTCTACAGCGAGGACGGGACCTACGCAGGTATACAGAAGATGCAGCTTTGCCTTGCATATTCTTACGGAGACGGTGAGGACACAAGCTGTGAAAACGTGGTGACCTCCATGGAAAGACTTCTTTGCGGTATTGAAATTTCAAATTACGCTTCCCTTAATCTCCGCGGAATACAGAGCCTTAATAACGCAGTTGGCGGAGTTTATGTAGTGGCTATCGAGGACATCGGTGAGTTTGTAAAGGGAGAAACCTATTATCTTATCGACGATGCCGCAAGGGATTACATTCAGAGACGAGATACCACAAAGTTCAATTCCGATGCATTAAGGCGTGAAAGACAGCTCCAGTTTGCAAAGGCTTTTGCTAAGAAAGCTGTTGAAGCCTGTCTTGCGGATTTTTCAACAGTGACAAAGCTTTATAATGCGGCAATGGACTATACCTGCACGAATATTACCCTTTCGGAATTTACCTACCTTGCTTCAACTGTTCTTGAAAATAAGAATATTAACTTCGATAACATCTACGTTCTCGAAGGCGAAGCGGTCATGGGCGACAGATTTATGGAAGTCCATCTTGATGCCGAAAACGTCCTCGAAACCGTGCTTGAAGTTTTCTATACGGAAGTTGAAGAGTAAAAATATTAACACCGCGCGGCGGATTTTGTCCCCGCGCGGCTCTTTTTTACCCGAATTTACAGAAATTTTAACTCTACCTATGGAAATCTCTGCAAAATGTGGTATACTATTATATTATAATAGTATAATTGTGCGCTTTTGCACGGCGAGAAAATAAAAAGGAAACAAAAATGATTAAGATTGAAAATCTTGTGAAAAGCTACGGAAGAAAATATGCCCTTGACGGCATTTCCTTTCACGTTGGAAAAGGTGAGATAGTCGGTTTCCTCGGCCCCAACGGCGCGGGAAAAACTACGACTATGAATATTATTACGGGATATCTCTCCTCTGACAGCGGAACCGTTGAGATCGGCGGACTTGATATCCTCGACTCCCCCGACAAGGCGAAGAAGCTTATCGGCTATCTTCCCGAAATACCCCCTCTTTATCCCGATATGACCGTATCGGAATATCTGAACTTTGTTTATGAGCTCAAGGGCTGTGACCTGCCCCGAGGCCCTCACCTTGAGGAAATAATGAAGGTTACAAAGACCTGGGACGTAAAGGACAGACTTATCGCCAACCTCTCAAAGGGCTATCGCCAGAGAGTGGGTATCGCACAGGCTCTTGTGGGTGACCCCAGGATAATTATTCTTGACGAGCCGACAGTCGGCCTTGACCCCAAGCAGATAATCGAGATAAGAAGCCTTATCCGCCGCCTCGGAAGAAATCATACGGTTATTCTTTCAACGCATATCCTCTCCGAGGTTCAGGCGGTCTGCGACAGAGTAATTATTATTGAGAACGGCAAGATCCTTGCCGACGAGAAGACAGATGATATCTCCACCGCGGTAAATCAGAACAGACGTTACAGCGTAAAGATATGCGGCCCCTCAAGGGACGTGCTTTCAGCTGTGGGCGGTCTCGACGGAGTTGAAAGCGTTCAGCTCACAGGCGAGCGCGATCTTGATGCTCACGTGTACGTGATAGAGAGCCGTACGGGAATAGATATCCGCAAACAGCTTTTCAGACTTTGCGCATCCCGTGATTTCCCAATTATCGGCTTTGAGGCGGCAGGTGTGTCCCTTGAGGACGTATTTATCCGTCTTACGGAAGAAAACAAGAAAAGGAGGGCGTAAAAAGGATGTTTGCAATTTTCAAAAGAGATATAAAGAGCTATTTTAAAACACCTGCAGGATATATCTTCATGGGTATATTCCTTTGTGCATCGGGCTTTCTTTGCTCCCTTTCCACACTGCAGGCACAGACCTGCGACGTTTCGAGCTATTTTCAGCTTTTGATGTTCGCTTACGTTATAATTATTCCTCTTCTCACCATGAAGAGCTTTGCCGAAGAAAAACGTCAGGGAACTGAACAGCTTCTTCTGACCTCTCCCGTAAGTCTCTGGAGCATGGTTCTCGCAAAATTTGCGGCGGCATTCACTATGTTCCTTATAACTATCGCCATGTCCTGCCTCTTCTTCATTCCCCTCGGAATTTACGGAGAGCCCAATCCCGGAAAAATTCTCGGATGCCTTATCGGCATGATACTTATCGCCTCCTGCTTTATCGCGGTGGGACTTTTCGTGTCCTCCCTCACGGGAAATCAGTTCGTGGCGGCTATGGGAACCGTGGGACTTCTTGCGTTTCTCGTAGTGCTGGGCGTTCTTGATTCCTATATGAATTCAAGAATCATCTCCGCCGTTATCGGTTGGGTATCCATCTACTCCCGTTTTGCAAACTTCACCTATGGTATTTTTGACCTCTCCGCAGTGCTTTACTACGTTTCTGTATGTGTAGTTTTCCTGTTTTTCACCGTGCGCATCTATGAGAAGCGCCGTTATGCGTAAGGAGGGGTGAAGATGTTCAGAAAAAATCCCAAGTCAAGAGGACTTAAGATAGGAAGTGCCTCCTTTGCATTCACCGTGCTTTTCGTGGCAGGTGTCATCGTTATCAACGCAGTTTTCGGTATACTTGCAAACTCAATGCTTTGGTATATAGATATGACGGGAGACAGCGTGTTCAGCCTTTCGGAGGAGGCAAAGGACGTGCTCTCCGACGTTACCGCCGAGGTAAACATCTACTTCACACAGGATGCAGACAAGCTTATGAGCGGTGAGGGCTCAAGTCCCTATATGAAATATATCTATAACACCGCCCTTCAGCTTGAAAAAGAGTTTTCCAATATAAGCGTCGAGTGCGTGGATATCATAAAGCACCCCGGCTTCTTTGAATATTACTACAATACTGCCGCAACGGACATCAAGTCCACCTCCGTTATTATTGAAAGCGGCGGAGAATTCCGCCTTCAGGCAGCTGACTCCTTCTTTATGTGGGACGAGGAGTACTCCTATATCTGGGGCTACAACGGAGAGGCTAAATTCGCGGCTTCCATTCTCCAGGTAACTGCGGCGGAAATGCCTATCGTATACTTTACCTCGGGTCACGGCGAAAGAACACAAGAGCAGTCCTCGGCTCTGTGGGAGCTTTATGAGACCGCAGGCTTTGAGGTGCGCTCCGTTGACCTTGCGAAGGAAGAAATACACGAGGACGGCAGAATTCTCGTTATCAACGACCCCATCTATGACTTTGCAGGAATTGAAGGCGGCGAAAACGGTAACGAGATCGACAAGATAGATGCGTTCCTTGACAGACACGGCTGCCTTATGGTATTTGCCGACTCCGAAAAATCCAAAAACCTCAAAAATCTCTCCGAGCTTCTCGGTGAGTGGGGAATTGCTTTCAGAAGCGGTGAGGTCGTTGTTGACACGCTGAATTCCGTTACAAGCGACGGTAAGTCTATCGTTGCGAAATACGAAACTGAGGACACCATGGGCAGAAGTCTTTACAGAGATATTGCTGACCTTGCTTCTCCCCCCAAGACGGTGTTCGGGAATGCCATGCCCCTTGACATCCTCTTTGAAAAGGATGACAGACTTATGGGCTCCATTTCCACAAGCACGGTACTCTGGTCCGGCGACTCCTCAGAGTCCGTAAAAGAGGGTGAGACCGTATTTGAAGGAGCTCTCCCCATTATGACCGTTTCCCGTGAAGAAGGGATCAAGGACAACGACTATATCTACACCTACGTTATCGTTTGCGGCTCTCCCGAATTTGCTTCCGATGATTTCCTTAAGAGCTCGTCCTATGCCAACAGCGATATTCTCGTAAACACCGTAAGACTTACGGGCAGAGAGAAGATAGTTGCCGACATTGATCCCAAGGTTCTTGACGAAACAGCGCTCGACATCACAACGGCTCAGGCAAACCGCTGGAGCGTTGCTATGGTGACCGTTATTCCCGTAATTGTTGCGATTCTCGGAATTTACGTTTGTATCAGGAGAAAGCGCACATGATAAAGAAACAGATAACTTTAATTATTCTGTCTGCCGCGATCATCGTTCTTGCCGCCGTAGGGTACTTTGCGGTAGTAAAACCCTACGTCCAGTCAAGAGTCCCCGTGGAGGAGGCTCCCGAAACTCTTGAGGGCGAGAGCCTCGGTGTTTCCAACAGGTATTATATGTATAACTACCTTGAGAGGGCGGATATGAAGTCCATCGAGGTTGGAAACGAGCACGGCGGATACAAGTTTGTTAAGGATAAAAACGGCGAGCTGACCGTTGAAGGCTTTGAAGGTATCGGCGTAGATGCCACAGCCCTTTCCACTCTTGTTACCACCTGCGGCTCCACACTCTCCAAGGCGAAGGTCATGGATGGGGCGGACGAGGCGAAGCTTGCGGAGTACGGTCTTGACGTGCCCAAGGCTTACTGGATAGTAACGGACAATGATGACAGGCAGTATAAGGTCTACGTAGGCAGAAAGCTTCTGACGGGCGGCGGCTACTACTGCATGTTTGCAGGCAGAAACAGCGTTTACGTCCTTGATACTACAGTTGAGCAGACTATTCTTGCTCCCATTGAGGCGTTTATAACACCCTACGTCATTTTCGGTATTGACAAAGAGGACTACTATACCATCAACAACTTTACGGTTCATCACGGCAAGGAAAAAATGCTCTCTGTGGGTATAGTGGACCGAGAGGATATGATGAATCCCGAGGCTATGGTCGAGAACATTCTCACCTATCCTGCTCCCTATACTCCCAATTCCACCCTTCTTTACGAGATATTTATATCTTTTGTGGGACTAACGGGTGAGTCCACCTATAAGCTTGGCGCGGACAACGATACGCTGAAGGAATGCGGTCTTGACAGACCTGCTCATACAGTGTCCTTTGATTATAAGAACAAGACCTACTATTTCTTCACAAGCGAAAAGACAGAGGACGGTTATTACTACGTTGTTTCAAATATGTACAGCGATATAGTCACCAAGGTCCCTGCAGATACTCTTAAATATCTTGAATACGGAATGATGGACTGGATATCCACCTACATCTTCCAGTATTATATTACGTCCGTTGCTGAAATGACCGTTGAAACGGGAGGTGAAGAAGTCACCTTCTATCTCCACCACGGCAAGGACGAGGAAGGGAAGGACACCCTTTCGGTGGCAACGGATACAAACGTTTATCTGACAACTGCCGAGGATATAGACAATTTCAGACAGTACTATAAAGCCCTTCTTTCCTTTGACGTTCAGGACTATCTTCCCGAAAGCGTTCCCGAAACGGGAGAGCTTCTTGAGGATATACTGAATGATCCCGAAAGATGTAATCTGAAGTTCTCCTATAAGAATAAAAAGGGTGAAGTTACCACCTATGAATTCTACAGATACACCACAAGACGAAGCGCGGTGAAGGTAAACGGCAATGCCGAATTCTACGTTCACGCCGATCTTGTACAGAAGATAATCAATGACACTTCGAGAATTTTGAACGGCGAGCCTATCGAGGCTTACGGTAAGAACTAAAAACAGCCCCGAGTTATTTTGCGATAACTTGGGGCTATTTGCATTAACAAGGGGTCCTCAAGTTGTCGCAAGACGACTTGGGGTTCTCTTAGAATACATTTCTTTTCCTCTGCATAGAATTTAGAGAACTGATGCTTAGCGGAGAGTACTATGAAAAAGATAGGTTTGTTTTTATGTTTTGTTGTCGTTGTTTTGACCTTTGCGAGCTGTAATTCGGTGAGCCGTCCTCTGCTTGACTATCAGAACGGTCTTGCTTCTGTCAGCGCAAGGATCGAAACGGGAGGCGCGGAGTATGCGGTGGAGATCTTTTATAATGAGAACGGCGCGTCTCTTGAGATAAAAGAGCCCGAAAATATTGGCGGTGTAACCTTTTCCAGAGAAAACGGAGCTTTTTTTGCCTCATCGGGGGATATGAAGATCCCTCTTTCCCCTGAGTTGTTTTCAAAGGTCGAACCGATTCTCGATGCCTTTCTCTTGTCTCCCGATAATATAGCTTCCATAACGAAGGACGAAAGCGGAAATACGGTGTATTCCGTGTCCGCTGACGACGGTGTTTATACATTGTTTATTACTCCCGAAGGAAAACCTTCTTCTATTGCTTATGAGGGAGAGAGAACTTTTACGGTAAGCGATATCGTTTTGAAAAAAATGTCTTGACAACGGCATTAAAGTTTGTTATAATGTGCATACTGTAAAAGTGCTACTATGGCTCAGTTGGCAGAGCACGTCATTGGTAATGACGAGGTCCCGGGTCCGAATCCCGGTAGTAGCTCCAAAAAACAAAGAACTTCGAAAGAAGTTCTTTGTTTTTTATCCAAGCCGACAGGCTTGGTATATCATCAGCCCGAACGGGCTGTATATCATTGCCGCACTCGTGCGGTGTATATCATCACGCAAAGCGTGTATTTTTGTCGGCTTGATGATATACAACTTCTTGCGAAGTTGATGATATGCAATTCCTGCGGAATTGATGATATACAATGCTTCGCATTGATTTTATTTGATTTGCATCTCTACCGCTGATATAGTATAATTCGAGTAAACGTTTTTGAAAGGAGAACAGTATGAATATATCAATTAGAGCAACACAAGAAAAAGAATCAACAGAATTATGCAAAATACAAAGAGATGCTTTTCTTCCTTTATATGAAAAATATCAAGATGAGGGTAATCCTTATTTGCGAGGAGAAGAAGATATCGCTAATAGACTAACTTCCGATTACTTCCGCTACTTTACAATTTTTGTGAATGAAGAAATTGTGGGTGGTGTTCTATACAAATGTAAGGGAAGAACCCCTTTTATTGAAAACTTGCAAGAAGGTCAATATTATTTACAAAGAATTTATATTAAACCCGAACAACAATGTAAAAGAATTGCACAAACCGCAATATTACTTTGCGAGAGGGAATTTCCTGATGCAAAATGTTTTATTGTGGACTTTCCGGAAGACTTGATTAAGAATAAACGGTGTTATGAACAAGCAGGTTTTATTGATACAGGTAAAAGACTACAAACTCAGCCGGGCTTGGTCTTGGCTTGTTTTTCAAAGATTATTTGTAAGACAAAAGACAAATAAAAAGTTGTTAACTGATATACTCAGTTTTCAGGCACATTAAATTCGTGTCACTAAGTTCAAACTTCCAAAAAACAAAGCACTTCATCACGAAGTGCTTTGTTTTTCTATTATCATCAATCAGTGATTGAACTTTTCGCGCTTAACGGCTGCCTTGTTGTAGTAGTAGAGCTGCTTCATTGCGTTTTCGCAGTTTTCAAAGATAACAACGCACTTCTTGCCGTCCTTGTTGAAGATAGCGTAGTAGCCGTCGGGGGTCTTTGCTGTGCCTCTGTAGTCGTATGTAGCTGCGATATCGGATGCATTTGCTGCATCGAGGTATTCACCTTCGTAGGGAGCGATAGCTTCCATGTCCTTGATCTTAGCTGTGAAGAGGAGCTTATCTCTCTTGCCGTAGTTGATATAGAACTTCATGTCGCCGGACTCGATAACGTACTTGTAGTCGGGAAGAATGAAGCGCTTGGTGAAGAAAACGAGAGCAATGCCGAGTACAAGGAAGATAAATCCGAATACTGCAAACATTTCCTGGAAGATAGCGTAAGAGCCGCCGAGCATAGCAGCGATTACTACAACGTAACCGATGATAAAGCCGAGCTTTCTTGTGGCGAATTTACCTTCAGCCTTCTGGCTTGTGGCGTATTCTGCGTAGTGTGTTCCTGAGTTCATAATTTTAAATCACAAAAACTGTGTCCTCCATAATATTTTACCCGTATAGTATAGCATAGAAAAATTCGGATTTCAAGATTATTTTGAAAATCTCTGCTTTTTAAAGCGTTTGCCGTCGAAAAGATGACTCGACGCATACGGATATTTTATATTATTTTATTGTAAAACTTCAGCGTATATGTTATACTTACTGTACCTATAATAAATTCACTGTACGGAGAATTGTGATTTGAAAAACGTTGAGATATATACAGACGGCTCCTGCAAGTTCAATCCCGGCCCCGGCGGCTGGGGCGCTGTCCTCGTTTATAACGGACACGAAAAAGAGCTTTGCGGAGGGGAAAAGGAAACAACAAATAACAGAATGGAGCTGACGGCGGCGGTAATGGCGCTTTCCGCTTTGAAAGAGCCCTGCAACGTCATGCTTTGTTCTGACTCAAAGTATCTTATTGACGGTCTCGAGAAGGGTTGGGCAAAGGGCTGGAAGGAAAAGGGATGGAAAAAGGCGGACAAGTCTCCCGCACTCAATCCCGACCTTTGGGAAAAGCTCCTTCTGCTCACCGAAAAGCATACCGTTTCCTACACCTGGATAAAGGGCCACGCAGGTCATCCTTACAACGAGAGATGTGATGCCATGGCGCAGGCAGAAGCAGATAAATACAAATAATTTTCGGAGAAATACAATGGATGGTATTATAAATTTTCCCGTACTGGCGGGTTATCTCAGATATTTTCTTCTGATATATCTCGGGGCGATATCCCTTATTTCCGTTATAGTTACGGTTGTTGACAAAATAAATGCAAAAAAACATAAGAGAAGAGTGCCCGAGTCCGATCTGTTGCTTCTCGGAGCTCTGGGCGGCTCTGTTCTTATGTATTTGACGATGCTTATTATAAGACATAAAACAAAACACGTGAAATTCATGGCAGGACTTCCCGCAATAATACTCCTTCACGCAGTGCTTGCTGTGCTTATTCTGGTTTAAGGCAGAAGGTCATAGACCACGTCGTGCAGGTGTACCGGCTCAACCTCGCCGTTTGCTATTTTCTCATACATTTCGGCAGCGAAATCATATTCGGCTGAAACGTCGGCGGCGGTTGCCTGACAGACTTTTATCCCGTTTACGAATCTTTGGCACTGTATGGAATAGCTTTTTCCGTCTTCGGTGTCGCGGGAATAAAGAACGAATTTGAGGACAGTGTTTTCCCTCGGATATCTGTATTCCTCGCGGATAGGTATTTCGGGATATTCTGTTATTTCTTCGGGGGAAGTAAGATTATTCATGGTTTTCTCCGTTCATTTTTCACTGAGTTTATTGTAGCATAGGTAAAATAAGAAAAATGTCAGATTTGGATCTGACGGGCACCGATAGGCATATATAGTGTATATATTTTTTTTCATCCCGTAAATTGTGGTTTTTCGAAAAAATACCCTGTTTTTATGTTTTCAAAAATTAACAAAATATGTCGGAAACATTCTTTCCGACAGGAAATCTACAGAAAAGGGGAGTAAAGATATGAACGTAAATTCGGTAAGCAACGTGTTCGGTCTTATAAAACAGCTTACGGATACCAAAAGATCGACAGAGCCCCTTGTTTCAAAACTTGGCGAAAAGCCGCCCTTTGAACCGTCAAAGCTCGGTATTCCTTTGGAACGGTCAACTCCCGAGGCAGAAGGTGTACCCACAGCGCTTTTACTTGAATTTGTAAAGAAGCTTCGTGCGGACAAAACTCTTGACACCCATAATCTTATGATACTTCGTCACGGAAGGGTAATTCTTGAGGCGGCATTTGACGACAGCGACCTTTCTCTCTGGAAGCAGACCTTTTCGGCATGTAAAAGCATAACCGCCCTTGCCGTAGGTTTTGCTCTGCAGGAAGGGCTTTTTGCTCTTGATACAAAGCTTTCCGAGGTCTTTCCCGAAGAGGTGAACGCTTTTTCGAAAAAAGCCGTTACGTCAGCCACCGTGCGGCATCTTCTCACAATGACCGCGGTTTCCCTGTTCGGAGAGGCGGATTCTCTTGTTTCGGATAACTGGATCGGCGGATACATGACGTCCTCGTCAAAAGGCACTCTCGGAGAGGGTTTCGCCTATAATTCCATGAATACCTATATGCTTGCGGCAATGATATGCAAAACATCGGGTATGAGTCTTACGGAGTATCTAAAGCCAAGACTTTTCGAGCCTCTCGGAATTGAGAATTTTTTGTGGGAAAAGGGACCCGACGGATATGAAAAAGGCGGATGGGGAATGTATATCACTCCCGAGGATATGGCGAAGATCGGACTTTTGGTAATGAACGGCGGCGTATGGAACGGAGAAGAAATTCTCCCTTCCGAATATATCGCGGAAATGACCTCGGAAAAGGTGAAGGTTCCCGAAACAAGCGGCAGATTTAACTACGGATATCAGACCTGGTGCGGCAGAGACAGCGACACTTTCCTGTTCAGCGGAATGCTTGATCAGAACGTTCTTGGCCTTCGCTCTTCGGATATCCTCATTCTTGTAAATTCGGGAAACACAGATATGTTTCAGCAAAGCGGATTTTTCTCGGCAGTTTTTGAGTGCCTTGTGGATAACAACGGCGAAAAGCTGAGTGACACGCCTCTTCCCGAGGACGTTGAAGCTCTCTCGGAGCTTGAAAAATACGTAAACTCCTGCCGCAAACGCGGTACTGCAAACGAGCTTCATTCAAGGTGCTTTGAGCTTGACGGCAAAAAATACGAAGCCGTAGGCGCCGATGCTCCGTCGACGGGCCTTTTGCCCATGGTGCTTCAGCTTCTGTACAACAACTATACCAAGGGACTTCAAAGTATTTCCTTTGAGATAAAAGACGGAAAATTTTACGTTATGTACAGAGAAAAGGATGCGCTTCACCGTTTCCCCGTAGGCTTTGATAAGCCTAAAATATGCAATATGAAATTCAGACAGTGTGTTTTCCGCGTTGCGGTAAGCGGTGAGTTTGCAGAGAATGAGGACGGAGTGCCCGTGCTGAAGCTTCGCCTTGCCTTCGGAGAAACGCCCTGTATCAGATACCTTAAATTCTTTTTCGAAGACGGTTCTGCCGTTTTAAGCCACAGAGAAACTCCGGGTATGGCCTTTGCCGCTGACGGAATTTTCGGCTTCAAGCGGTCCCTTTCGGAAATCAGACTTCTTCGCGGTGCCGTAGGAATGGTAGATGACGATTATCTCGATTACAGAATAAAAAAGACCTTTGCACCTTCCATAAAAATGGTTCTTGCAGAGGAAAATAAATAAATAAAAATCAGTTCATATAAGGAAAAACAAAATGAAAAAAACAGTTCTCAGAAAGTATGCAAAGCTTATCGCCACAAAGGGCGTAAACCTCAAAAAGGGCGACACTGCCGTTATCAGAGCAGACCTTGACCAGCCCGAATTCATTAAAATGCTCGTTGAAGAATGTTACAGAGCAGGTGCCGCTAAGGTCGAAGTTGAGTGGGGATATGCGCCCCTCACAAAAATTCACGTGAGAAACCGTTCCGTAAAGACCCTTTCCACCGTTGAGGATTGGGAGGTTGCCAAGCTTAACCACCGCGCCAAGACTCTTCCTGCCATGATCTACATTCTCAGTGAAGACCCCGACGGACAGAAGGGCATGAATCAGGAGAAAAACGCAAAGGCTATCTCTGCAAGAATGAAGGTAATAAAGCCCATCAGAGACGGAATGGAGAATAAATACAAGTGGTGTATCGCGGCAGTCCCCGGCAAAGCATGGGCAAAGAAAATGTTCCCCGGCGAGCCTGCAGGCCGCGCCATGGAAAAGCTCTGGGAGGCTATTCTTTATACCTCCCGTGTTGACGATGATCCCGTTGCCGCTTGGGATGCACACAATGCAGATCTTAAAAACCGATGCGATACACTCAATTCAATGAACCTTGTAAGTCTTGAATACAAGAGTGCAAACGGCACAGACCTCAAGGTCGGACTCATTGAAAACGCACTCTTCCTCGGCGGCGGAGAATACACTCTCGGCGGAGAATATTTCAACCCCAATATCCCTACGGAAGAAGTGTTCGTCTCTCCCAAGGCAGGAGATGCTGAGGGTATAGTTTATTCCTCAAAGCCCCTTTCCTATCAGGGCGAGGTTATTGATAATTTCTATATTCGCTTTGAAGGCGGAAAGGCTGTAGAGTGGGGCGCAGAAAAGGGCGCGGCGCTTCTTGAAAAGCTCATTACAATGGATGAGGGGGCCGCAAAGCTCGGCGAATGTGCTCTTGTTCCCCAGAAGTCTCCCATCTGTCAGTCGGGACTTACCTTCTATAATACTCTCTTTGACGAAAATGCCGCTTGCCATCTGGCTCTCGGCATGGGCTTTTCCAACTGCATCAAGGATTACGACAAATACACTCTTGAAGAATGCCGTGAAATGGGTATAAACAACTCCTTTGTTCACGAGGACTTTATGATAGGAACGGACGACCTTTCCGTTGTAGGCGTTACAAAGGACGGAAAGAGAGTTCAGATATTCAAAGACGGAAACTGGGCGTTCTGATATTAAAGCTTTTCGAAAGGAATTAAAAAAATGCTCAGCGCTTACTGTATGTGCTGTCTTGTGAAAAGACAGCTTCGTATGTTGAATAAATTTGAGGACGAGGAAAAAAAGGCTCTTTATATGAGAGACGTTCTTGAGATCCTCCGTAATATGGAAAAGGGCGAAGCAGCTCCCGTTGCAGTTCGCAAGATGGATGCACTCTTTGCCGAAAGATTCGGCGAGGTACATAGCTTTGAGGCCGAAAAAGAGAAGTACAACCGCCTTATTCTCGAAAAGGAAGAGGAAATAATGGCGCTCGTGAATAAGAGTGAGGACAGACTTCTTTGTGCTCTCAAGTTTGCGAGAGTCGGCAACTACATCGACTTCGGCGCTCTCAATACCGTTGAAGACGAAAAGCTTCACGAAATGATAAATAATGCTCCAAGTGAAGAGATAGACCCCGAGGAGTACGAGAATTTCAGACGGGAGATATCTTCCGCAAAACGCATGGTCTATCTTCCCGATAACTGCGGCGAGGTAGTCTTCGATAAAATTCTTATAAGAGTTATCAAAGAGCTTTATCCTGAGCTTGACCTTCGTATAATCGTGCGCGGTGCGCCCGTATTAAACGATGCCACGGTGAAGGATGCACTTTTCGTGGGGCTTGACAAATACGCTCCCGTTATCGGCAACGGAAACGGAGTTGCGGGAACGTATCTACCCGAGGTTTCGAAAGAAGCAAGAGAGCTTATAGACA
This sequence comes from Oscillospiraceae bacterium, assembly GCA_015063695.1. Lineage (GTDB taxonomy): Bacteria > Bacillota > Clostridia > Oscillospirales > CAG-272 > RUG14199. Next base: position 29,791 of record SVTQ01000002.1, on the reverse strand, counting down.
CTGCCGACCTTATCCTTGCAAAGGGACAGGGCAATTTCGAGACCCTTTTCGGCTGCGGACTTAACGTTTATTATGCTTTTCTCTGTAAATGCGAATGGTTTGTCCGGCGTTTCGGCATGGTGCGCCTTGAAGGCGTGTTCACCAACGAGAGAAGACAGAAGTTTGACGTTGACGGTGCAACTCTTTGATTTTAATAGGTTTACGAATGAGGCTTCTTGACGGAGGTCTCATTTCTTTTTTGCTCAAAGCAATACTTTTTTTGTTTTACTATTGAATTTTATAAGTCTTTGTTATATAATATATAAGAATATGCTTGCGGTTGAATGGAGGTGTGGGTGTTGAAGTATTGTAAAAACTGCGGTGCAAAGATCGGGGATACTTTTGATAGTTGCAATATCTGCGGCGAAACCGAGCGTCTGATACCCACCTTTGGTACCAAAGCAGGTGCCTTTGGAAAGGCGCTGCTTTACGTGTTCTGCTTCTTGTTCTTCCAGGCGGCAGTGTCTCTCGCTTATTCCATATACTACGGTATAATGGCCGGAGCCGGTGCCTATGGAGATATAACCGAGGCTGAGCTTCTGAAAATGGTAAACTCCCATCTTTCCGAAGTATTTATAATCTCAGCCGCATTGACAGTAGTTTTTTTCTGCATAGTCTTTGCCATCAGAAAAAAGAGCCTTGTAAAGAGAATTAAGAGTAACGTTTCTCCCGGCGGCGTGGGAATCTTAGTTGTGATGCTCGGTGCCGTTCTTAATTACATTACGGTGATCATAAGCTCTTTTCTTCCTATTTCGGACGAAGTGTTGAACCAGCACGAAGAAACGTACAGTGCTATGGGGGAAGGAAGCCCTATGTTGGTGCTTCTGGCAGTTGTGGCGCTTGCGCCCATTGTTGAGGAGCTTGTTTTCAGAGCCCTCGCTTTCGGAACAATGAGAAAGGTAATGCCACTCGGTGCAGCGATTGCGATTTCGGCGCTTGTTTTCGGAATATCCCACGGAACGGCAATATCCTTTGTTTACGCAACCGTTCTCGGTGCCCTGCTTGCTTATTTCTATGAGATAAGCGGTTCCTTCTGGGTGCCCGTTCTCCTTCATTTTGGATTTAACTTCGGAAGCCTTCTTGTGGCGCTCACTCCCGAGGGAAGCCTTATCCTGTATGCCCTCATTCTTTTCGCGGCAACGGTCCTTGCAGTAATGCTCGGTGCCGTCTGTATAGTTTACTATACGAAAAGACAGGTGAAAACGGCCGAAAATTAAGTCGTACAATTTTGCATTTTGCAGTTTAAATAATAAAAAACCGAAATTAAGCCGCTTTTCGGGCGGCGGAACGGAGTAAATATTATGAAGCTTTATAATACGCTTACAAAAAAAGCGGAAGAGTTTATTCCCCATGAGGCAGGGAAGGTATCTATGTACACCTGCGGTCCTACCGTTTATCACTTTGCTCACATAGGAAACCTTCGCTCCTATATCATGGAGGACGTTCTTGAAAAGTATCTCAGATACGAAGGAAACGAAGTTTTCCGTGTAATGAATATCACTGACGTAGGCCATCTGTCAAGCGACGGCGATACAGGTGAAGATAAAATGCTCAAGGGCGCAAAGCGTGAGCATAAGACGGTTATGGAGATCGCAAAGTTCTATACGGACGCATTCTTCGAGGACTGCAAGAAGCTTAATATCAAGGTTCCCGAGGTAGTTGAGCCTGCAACAAGCTGTATTCCCGAGTTTATCGAGATGGTGGAAACTCTTCTTAAGAAGGGCTATGCCTACGAAGCGGGCGGAAACGTTTACTTTGATACGTCAAAGCTTGAAAATTACTACGTATTCAACAACCACAACGCAGAGGACCTTGAAGTAGGCGTGCGCGAAGGCGTTGAGGCTGACGATAATAAAAAGAACAAGACGGACTTTGTTCTTTGGTTCACAAAGTCTAAGTTTGATGATCAGGAGCTGAAGTGGGATTCTCCTTGGGGTATCGGCTATCCCGGTTGGCATATCGAGTGCTCCGCTATCAGCATCAAGCACAACGGTGAGTACCTCGACCTCCACTGCGGCGGTATCGACAATGCGTTCCCTCACCACACCAATGAAATTGCACAGAGCGAGGCTTATCTCGGCCATCCCTGGTGCCGCCATTGGTTCCACGTGCTTCACCTGAATACAAATTCGGGTAAAATGAGTAAATCCAAGGGCGAATTCCTCACAGTTTCCCTTCTTGAAGAAAAGGGCTACGATCCCCTTGTATACAGATTTTTCTGTCTCCAGTCCCATTACAGAAAATCCCTTGTTTTTTCATGGGAAGGTCTTGACAATGCAAAGATAGCTTACGATAAGCTTGTTGCAAAGATAGCTGCCCTTAAGAATGAGGGCGAGGTCGACTCTGCGGTATTCGAGGAATACAAGGCAAAGTTTATGGCGGCAGTAGGCTCCGACCTCAATACCTCCAACGGTATTACGGAGATATACAACGTATTCAAGGCAAAGACAAACGGTGCAACAAAGCTCGCACTTCTTGCGGATTACGAGAAGGTAATGTCTCTCGGGCTTCTTGAAGCGGCAGAAAAGCTGAACGCAAAGGCAGAGGCCGAGGCGGCAGAGAAGGCGGCGGCAGAAGAGGGCGTTGTTAAGGATGAATTCACCCTTAAGATAGAAGAACTTATCGCAAAGAGACTTGATGCTAAAAAGTCAAGAGACTTTGCGACAGCCGATGCAATCAGAGCAGAGCTTTCCGAAATGGGTGTTGACATTATTGACACACCTCAGGGAACAAAATATACGGTCAGATAAGACTGTCCCGAGGAGTTAGCTTTTAAAATACTGTCAGCAAAATAACGGAGAAGGTTATGTTAAAATATACGGACGAAGAAGTTGCTGTCCTTGTTAAACGAGTGAAGCGCGGGGAAACGAAAGCCTTTGAAGAGCTTGTTATCATATACCAGAAATTTGTATACGGTACGGTTCTTGCGGACGTAGGCAATGTTCATGATGCCGAGGATATTTCTCAGGAGGTGTTCCTCAAGGCATGGAGGGGAATAAACGGTTTCCGCGGGGAATGTTCCTTTGCAACGTGGCTTCGCAGAATAGCAAAGAATGCGGCATGTGACTTTCTGAGGAAAGAACAGAAGAGAAAAGAAATAACCGATGATCCCGAGACTGTCCTTGCAGGCGTTGTTTCAACGGATCTTACCCCCGAGGAGGAATTTCTCGACAGGGAAGGTGTTCTTAATATCGAAAAGATAATAAATACTCTGCCCGAGGAACAGAGGGAAGCGGTCATCTACCGTGACCTTATGGGTATTACATATCTGGAAATTGCAGATATTACGGGCGTTACGGTGGGAACCGTAAAAAGCCGTATAAGCAGAGGCAGAGAAACTGTAAAAACTGCCATTGAGAATTATCTTGCGTCCCAAAAAGAAAAGGGAACAAACAAATAATTATTTCGTCATAATAAGCGAGAGAAAAACAGTTTGAAAAGAAAGATGAAGGATCATGGAAGAGAATAAGATAAGTCAGTTTTCCTCTGAAACAGAGGATCTATATAATCAAAAAACAGAAAGCTTAATTAAAATTCCCGAGGAATTTAAGGAGAAGATCATGGAAAACGTAAAGAACGAAAAAGCAAAGAAGAACGGCATTCTCAAGTGGGTAGCAATCGCTGCCTGCCTTGTTATCGTAGTTGGTGTTATCATTCTCGTTCCCAATCTTATTGGTGACAAAACAGCACCCGAATCCGCAGGTGAAAACGGCGAAGACTTTGAATACAATGCAAACGACGCGCTTGCAGATTCCGTTGACACTACCGAATCTGCAGATAAGGCAGAAACACAGGACCATCTTGCAGCTGAAAAGTGCGAGCCTATCATCACAGGCTTTGAAAAAGTGGATGTGGAGCTTGCCGAAGACCTTGCGCTCTCCAAGGGTGCAAGAGCTTTTATGATTCTCAGCAAGCATAAATTCATACTTCACGAAGGTCATGAAATGAACTGGTACGAATTCTACAACGGCTGTATCGACGGTACTGTTGGCAACGATAAGGATGCTATCCTCAGCTACGCAATGGATTCTCTCGAACAGTTTGAAAAGCTTAGTCTTACAGAGGAAGCAGCACAGGCAAAAGCAATTATCGACGCAATGGGCGGTAACGCAAATTGAAGCTTGGCGGACTGCAGAAGCTGACCCTTCTCGATTTCCCCGGCCGCACGGCATGTACGGTCTTTACCAAAGGGTGTAACTTCAGATGCCCATTTTGCCATAACGCTTCCCTTGTTCTTTCAGACAGAGTGGGGAATGAATCCGTAAGCGAGGAAGAATTCTTCGCCTTTCTGGAAAAGCGCCGCGGTATTCTTGAAGGCGTTGCGGTAACGGGCGGTGAGCCTACTCTGCAAAAGGATCTCAAAAAATTCCTCGGAAGAATACGGAAAATGGGTTTTGCGGTGAAGCTTGATACCAACGGCTATGAACCGGAGATACTCTCGGACATCATAGAAAGCGGACTTGTTGACTTTGTGGCGATGGATATAAAATCATCCCCCGCGGGATATGCCAAAACGGCAGGTATGAAAAATTTCGACATCGGAAGAATTGAAAAGAGCATAGAAATTCTTAAATCATCCGTAATTCCTTTCGAATTTCGAACCACCGCCGTCAAAGGACTCCATACCGCCGCAGATTTCCTATCAATAGGAAAATGGCTGGGTGACGTGGAAAACTATTTTATCCAGCAGTTTGTTGACTCGGGCGACGTTATCGGAAGCGGTTACAGCGCGTTTTCAGCCGAGGAAATGACTGCCCTTCTTGCCATGGCAAGAGTGGGTGCACCGAAAGCGAAGCTTCGCGGAGTAAACGGTTGAGTATTTTAGATCATGATTATGTGGGGATGTAAAAAAACTTGCAAGTTTTTTACATCCCCATCTTGTTTTAGGAAAATGAAAAGAGAAACACAGAGAAATACAAATCCCTTCCCTTTTTCGGATACTAACAAAAGGTATCATACCTTTGACTACTATCTGAGAAGCATGTTTGGTGCAAAGACGGCCAAGATCTCCCTTGACGCGGGATTTACCTGCCCCAATATCGACGGTACCGTCGGATGCGGCGGATGCATCTACTGCAGCGGAGGCTCGTCGGGTGCGGCGGCAGAAGGCTCGCTCAGACTGCAGTATGAAAAGGGAAAAGAAATAATGGAGAGAAAATGGGGATGCAAAAATTTCATTCCCTATCTTCAGGCTCATACAAATACTTATGCACCCATAGAAACTCTTGAGAGGGTGTACCGTGAGTGCGTTTACTTTGAGGGAGCTGTGATGCTGGCGATAGCGACAAGGGCGGATTGTCTCGATGATGAAGTAATCTCTCTTTTGAAGAGAATAAATTGCGATATTCCCGTTATGGTAGAGCTTGGTCTTCAGAGTATCCATGACGAAACCGCGGTGCGTATAGGCAGAGGCCATTCTTTCGCTCAGTTCCGCGATGGCTATAAAAGGCTTCGCGATGCCGACAGCGGCATAAAGATCGGAGTTCACCTTATAAACGGACTTCCACTTGAAACGAAAGCGGAAATGCTTGAAAGCGCGGCGGCAGTGGGTGAAATGAAGCCCGATATAATAAAATTTCATCTTCTCCACGTGCTGAAAAATACAAGACTTGCATCACTTTTTGAGAGCGGAGAATACGTTCCCATGGAGCTTGAAGATTATGTTGAAACGGTTTGCGACCAGCTTGAAAGTATCCCTCCCGAAATTGCAGTGGGCCGCGTAACGGGCGACGGTAAGGCGGCGGAGCTTCTTGCCCCCCTCTGGAGCATTAAGAAAACAATAGTCGCAAACGAGATAGACAAAGAGCTCTTTGCCCGTAATTCATGGCAGGGCAAGAAAATGTAATAAGAGAACGGTGAAGAGCCGCCAAAAGGTGTTCTTCACCGTTTTTTCTTATATGAAGTATTTTTTAACTTCCTCATTTTCGAGGTAGACCGAAAGGGCGGCCGCGGTGCGGCAAAGCTCTTCAAGCTCCTTGTAATGAGGATGCATAACTCCGATCTCAATATCGGGAGGGGATTTTCTCATAAGGATCTCCGCGGTGAGTGTGTCCTTTCCCGAAAGCTCCGCATAACAGCGTATGCCGAAAAGAGCACCTATATATTTTGCCGCCCAAACGAGGGAGGCTGTTTCGGGATAGGCATCGGCGATAAGATCAAAGGCAAAACCGCCGGCAAAAAGAGTTGACGGCTCCTTTGCACTTGTGGAGAAAAGAAGGCTTACTCTGTCTTCCTCGGTGATCATGGAGCATGAAACGTTTCCCGTCTTTGTAACCGCGCAGAACATTTTCATAAAGACAGCAACAAGGTTTACGTAATTTGAAACGTCAATTATGTTGTGTATAAAGGCCTCTTCATTCCGGACTGAAAGAGAAAATTTTGTGCCTCCAAGCTCCAGCCCATAGGGGAGGTCTGCGAAGATGCGCCGTGTCGCGTCCACGGGTTCAAAGGAAATTTCTCTGCGGAAAGGCTCAAGGGCACTGTAATACAGATTTTTCAGATACCCTGCGGAAAAGGTTTTGCTAAGCTTTTCTCTTGTTTCGTTAACGGTAATTCTGTCTCGCGACAGATCGTACTGAGGAACGTAGGGAACGTCTGAAAGCATTATTCTTGAAACGTCAAAGTCTTTGAACATGGAGGTTCTGCTTCGGAAAAGGCGCATTTCAAAATAGTTTTTGCCGAATAGCTTCACCGCCGTTACGTGAGCGCATTTCGTTCCCTTTACGTTGTTTATGTCAACGAAAATTCCGCTGTTGTATGAGCCCGAATGGTTTCTGATATAGGCAGAAAGAGCCGATATGTCCTTCGCGGACAGATGCTTTTTAAGAGAAAGGCCTTGAAGGTGGGAGAAATTGCCTGACTTTGCCGTAGGGCTTATGTCGGCAACGTTCAGATTTTCGTCGCAGTAAACTATCGGGTAAGGTGCCGCGTTTGGTTTTTGGTCGGCATTCTGTATGAATTCCGCATCCATCTCAATCCTCCATAAAGGTTACGGTCTCTTCGAGGGGACGTCTTTTTTTATCGCGGAGCGCGTCTCCCTCTGATGCGTAGCCGAGGGCGATAACAAGGCGGACGGGATGTTCGATGGAGCAAATTTTTCTTATTTTTCCATCGTCAAGCCAGCCCAAAATACAGGTGGAAAGACCGAGGTCGGTTGCTGATGCCGCGATCTGTGCAGTAACGATCCCGATGTCGATGGAACGGTAATCGTTGCCCTTGGCTTTTGCACCGAGAGCCGCCGTTCTGTTGTAGGGAGCTTCGGAAATTACTATCATAACGGGAACCTTATCGGCAAATTTGTTCATGCCCATTCCCATGGTCGCCTTTGCAACCGCCTTTGCGGTACTGCCCTTGCAAACTGTCAGGTGGTAGGGCTGAGAATTGCAGGCTGAGGGCGCGAGTCTTGCACACTCAAGTATTTCTGCAAGCTTTTCGTTTTCAACTGCGCGGTCCGCATCAAAGTTTCTGCAGGATTGACGCTTTCTTGCTATTTCACTGAAATTCATGTTGTCCTCCAAAGATAACACGGGCGGATATCTCCGCCCGAAGTTTTATATCAAAGCAGTTCGTCAAAAAGTCTGATGTTTTCAGGAGAGGCTTTGATTTCGCCTGCCTGTATCTTTTTAATGGTTTCAACAATTCTGTCGTTGATGGGAGTCTTTACGCCCGTCTTTGTGCCCCATTCGCAGACAACGCCGTTTATGGCATCGACCTCGCAGGGCTTTCCGTGCTTAATATCCTGAAGCATGGAGGGCTCAATGTCGCGGTGCTTCTTCATGGCGATGGGTACAAGAAGCGTGGCAAAAGCGCGCTTCAGCGCGTTTTTATAGTAGAAAAGGGCAGTGATGTTCTTTCCCTGAACGGGAGCGAATTCAACTTCTGCCGCGTGCCCAACGTCAATGCACTCCTTCATACAGCGCACAGCAACCTTTGCCGCTTCCTTGTTTTCGGAAACGGAGCCGAAGGTGCCTCCGACAACGGTGCCGAGCCCCGAGAATGTGGCGTTGATAAGAAGCTTTGACCAGCGCGCGCCTAAGAGATTTGTTTCTTCATGAACGGGACACATAAGGGAGAGAAGCTTTTTGACCTCTTCAAAACGACTGTCGGAAATTCCCTTCATCTTTCCCATGTGGAAGGAAAGACTGTCGGGGGAGCTTGTAAGAGTGCAAACGCCGGGCTTTGACAGCGCCGCGCCCCATTCAACGGTACATCCCACAGTGCGGCTTTCACCAACTATCTCGGCAATTCCCGGCTCGGGAAGTCCGTTCTGGAGGGTTACGATTACGCCGTCCTCTTCAAGATAGTCCTTGAGGAAAGTTACTACTTCGCGGTTTAGAAGCTGTTTTGTCATAAGAAGAATAATATCGTATTTGCCCGTCATTTCGTCGGGAGTAATTGCGGAAACGGGAACTGTCATGTTGACGGTACCGTTTATTATAGCTCCTTTTTCGCGAAGAGCGGCAATATGTGCCTTGTTTCTGTTGATAAGGTCGATCTTTCCGCCGTTTTTTGTTATGTAAGCGCCGAGAACCGTTCCGAGGGAACCTGCGCCGTATATTGCATATCTTTCCATGTTGTACCTCTTATTGTAGGTTTTTAAACGGGAAACTTCCCAAAAGAAGTATATCACATAAAAAGAATTTTGGCAAGAGAATAAGTTATAGTAGATTTTACGCTTTTTTTGTGATAAAATAGTCCTATAAGAAAGACAAAGGAGCGCGGTATGATAAGAATTATTCCGACCCCAAGGCAGATAGAGGAAAAAGACGGGAGCTTTGACCTTTCGGGTGTTTCTCTTTTTGTGCCCGATTTTGCCGACAAAAGAATACTTTCCGCCGCCGCTGTTCTTATTGAGAAAATAGAGGCGGTAACGGGTGGCAAGGTGTATTTTGCAGTCGAAGAGCCTTTCAAAAACTCAGTAAAAATAACTTGCGGTGAAAAAGAAAAAGCCATTTTTGAAACAGAGAGTGAAGGTTACACTCTCACTGTTTCAAAGGACGGAGTAAAAATTCACGGAGACGGAGCCGCTGGAGCATTTTACGGAATTCAGACCCTTCGTCAGCTTGTGAAGCTTTACGGCAAGGATATTCCTTTCTGTGAAATAACGGATGCTCCCGATTTCGGATACCGCGGATTTTATCTTGATATAACGAGAGGCAGAGTGCCGAAACTTGAAAAGCTAAAAAGAGTGGTCGACCTTCTTTCCTTCTACAAGGTAAACTCTCTTCAGCTCTACGTTGAGGATGCTTTTACCTTCCGCGAGCTTGAGGGTATCGCAGACGAAAATAATGCGATGACACCCGACGAGATACGTGAGCTTGACCTCTATTGCAGAGAGCATTTTATAGAGCTGATACCTTCTTTATCTACTTTCGGACATCTCTATACTCTCCTTCAAAGCGACAGATACAGACATATTTGCGAGCTTGAAAACTACGAGCCTTCAAGGAATTACTGGATGGAAAAGCAGTGGCACCATACGGTTGACCCTTATGACCCCGAAACAATAAAGGTCATCGGAAGCATGATAGACCAGTATGCCCCCCTTTTCTCCTCCGAATATTTCAATATCTGCTGTGATGAAACGATTGACCTTTGCAAGGGTAAAAACGAAGGAAAAGATAAAGCCGAGGCTTATTTTTATCACGTAGAAAAGCTTATAGAGGTTGTAAAGAAGCACGGCAAAAAGGTCATGATGTGGGGAGATGAGCCTATGGCTTACCCCGAGAAGGCAAAGGAAAAGCTTCCGTCCGACACCGTAATTCTCAACTGGTGTTACAGACGTGAGGTCGCCGAGTGGATACCTCAGATGTTCTCGGAGCTCGGTTTTCCTCAGATAGCTTGCACGGGAACCTCGTGCTGGGACGCCTTCATTGAAAACGTCAATATTTCCGCGGGCAATATCACAAGCTTTTCTCGCCATGCAAAAAAGTACAACGCTCTCGGAATTCTCAATACCAACTGGGGCGATTTCGGTCACGTCTGCGCCTTCAACTGCAATCTTTACGGTATGCTCTTCGGCGCGGAAAAAAGCTGGAACGTTGACAGTGAAATAGGTGAAGAATTTGAAAAAACGGCAAGTCACCTTCTTTACGGAGTGACGGAATTCAATATGGTTGAAACCTTGCGCCGTTTAGGCAGAGCCGCCTTCAGCGGAAATTGGTTCGAATACGTTATGTGGCACAGCGCAGTCTGCCTTGAGGGCAAGAACAAACCCCATTCTTACGGTGAATGGGGAAGCGAGGAGAAAACTCTTGAAGCAGTAAAAACATGCGAAGAAGAAATTTCCCGCCTTTCTGCTCTCGGAAGGGAAGATGCGGTAACAGAGGACCTCATTCTTGCTGCCCGTGCTCTTCTTCTTATGAATCGCCTCCGCCTTTACGTAAACGGAGCAGAGGGCTTTGAAGATAAAAATTCTCTTCAGAAGGATTTTGACCTTTGGCTTGAAGATTACAGCGCCGCTTGGCTTCGCGAGGATAAACCTTCAGACCTTCCCCGAATACGCGAATTTGTGAAAAGCATTACCGACGTGCCTGTAATAACGGAAGACTGACTCCAAGAAGAGCGGTGACGCAAAAAGTTAAGCAATCCCACACTTTTTCCCACACTAAACCCAATAAAATTTATCGTCCCCACACTTTTTTCTATGAATAGTGTGGGGACATTTTGTTAATATTGTGTTATAATTTTGCCATGGGGGACAAAAATCTGTCTGTCGTTTTCGCTCAGTGCAGACGGTATGTCCTTAATCACGTAATTTTTTAGTAACAACAGGAGGTCTTTATGGCAAAGCACAACTGCGCAATTTGCGGTACTGAGGTGGGTCTGTTTGCTCAACAGCAGCTTGCAGACAAAAACTATATATGCAGAAAGGTGTGCGCTAAAAGATGTATGAAGCTGTTTGATTTTGTACCCTCCACTCTTGAACAGGTGAAGAAGCATATCGAGCAGGTTGAATACGGAACAAAGGTGTGGGAACAGATATTTGTTCCTCTTGCAAAAGCAAAGAAGAAAGAAGAGAAGATCAAAAGCTTCGGAGAGAACGGTATGCTCAGAGTATCTCCCTCCACGGGTCTTGTTGCTCTTATTCAGAACGACTACAAGATATTCATTTTCGGAAAAACAACAAAGGCATGCGTATACAGAATTGCCGATCTTTACAGCTATGAATATGTATCTGAGGTTCAAAGAGGCTCTGACGGCAAAGACGTAACAAAGCATTTTTGTGTTCTTGCTTTTTCGGGTGTAAGCGGAATGCCCATTGTCAGACTGCCCATCGGAAGCGCGGCAGATTTCACTTACATAGAAAAATATTTCAATAAACAGTTCGGCATTCAGAAAACACTTGGAAACGCAATCAATAATGCCAAGAGACAGATAAACGCAATTAAATCTGTTACCGAAGCGGTAAAATCAGCTGTTAACGGAGAGATTGATGAAGAAAAGGGTGAGGCTGCAATCGATGCTCTCAATGCCAACTTCTACGGCGACAGAACCGAATGGATCCGCAAAGCAGACGAGGCTCTTTCAAAGGTTAAATAATCCTCAAAAAAGTTTGCTGTTTATGAATTAATATTATTTGTGAAAGGAAGAATATCATGAAAAGATTGTTAGCACTTTTACTCGCAGCATTTATGCTCGTTTCCTTTGTTTCCTGCGGAAATAAACCGGAGGATCCTGAAACGGACGAACCCGGCGGTGCAGATACCAACGAAGCGCCCGCGGATGCTCTTGTTACTCCTCTTTGGACTCTCAGCTACGACGAGAGCGTATGGGTCTATGATGAAGAATATTTTACAGAGGACGAGGATGACTGCAGTATTACTCTTCAGATCCTTGATCCCGAAGACTCTGAATATTATCTTATAAATGCAGAGATCAGCGCTTATATTGATGAACCCTATGATTTCCGCGAAGACCTCGTGTACTGCGGCTTTGACCAGTATGAATATGCAGTAAACAACTCCTATGAGCTTGTAAAAATAGGCGGTGTTGACTGTCTCAAATACGAAAGCGAAAGCTGGGGCGAGGCTACTGTTAAGTATTTTGCAAGAGTTGAAGGTGCAGGTGCAACGGTTGAAGTTGAGATCTCAGCTGAAGACACAGCTGACAGCCGTATTGAAGCTCTCCTTGCAGGACTTACCTTCACACTTGAAGACACAGGCAATGAAGACGGTCCCTGGGAATGGGAAGGCGAAGCCTTTGCGGCAGACGTAAACAGTGTTTCGGTCGGTTCCTTTACTCTTGAAACAGAGTGGATAGAGTTTGATAAGTATATCTCCACTTTTGAAACTTTTAATCATTCTGTAGCAGCTGTCGGAGATAAGGTCTACGTTCTTTCCGAAGGCGTTCTTAAGGAATTTGATCTTGACGGAAGAGAGCTTACGTACGCTCGGGATATCGAGCTTCCCGAGGATGATTACGAGATCGTACAGCAGACAAGCGACGGAGCTCTCTGGCTCTGCGGTTCCATGAACGACATTACAGTTCTTAAGGGTGGAGAAGTTTTTGCAACTTATGAAGATATTGATAAGCTTGCGATTGCTCCTTCCGGAACATGGGGTGTTGATTATTTTGTAGGCGCTGATTGCAGTATTGTAACTTTTGCAGGCGGTTCCTGCACCGAAAAAGCAGTAACCTTCTCCGAGGTTTCAACAATAATGAATCTGTTCGTTGATGAAGACACAATCTACGTTTGCGGTTCTGCGGCAGACGATAGCGGACATAAAGTATACGTTTATGATAAGGACGGCGCCCTTCTCAAGACTCTTTCCGGTGAAGATGGCGAGGGCCTCGGAAGCATTACGTTTATTACCAAATCCGAAAACGGATACATTGGTTTTGACGGTAACATGAGAAATGTGGTTCTTTGGGATACTGACGGAAAATACGTTGGTGAAGCAGATGGCGAAGATCTTTTTGAAACATATTATCCCTGGTTCTGTTCCTCCACAGTTCTTTCCGACGGCTCTATTCTTACAATTATGACCGAAGAAAGAGAAGACAAATCTGCAACAGAGCTTATAGCTTTCATTGTAAAAGGCTTCTGATACTGAATAGAATAGAGACAGTGTCGGGCGAAAGTCCGAAAGTAAAAATAGCCTCGGGCAATGCCTGAGGCTATCTTTATGTTATTTAATTATTAGTAATTTTCTTTTCTTACTTCAAAGTAGCTCTTGGGATGAGCACATACGGGGCAGAGCTCAGGAGCCTTTTTGCCGATCACGAGGTGACCGCAGTTACGGCATTCCCACATTGTTTCTTCGCTCTTTTCAAATACCTTCTGCATTTCAACGTTGGAGAGAAGTGCGCGGTATCTTTCCTCGTGAGACTTTTCGATCTCAGCAACAGCGCGGAACTGGTAAGCAAGCTTAGCAAAGCCTTCTTCTTCAGCTTCCTTTGCGAACGTAGCGTACATATCTGTCCATTCGTAATTTTCGCCTTCTGCAGCAGCGAGAAGGTTTTCAGCAGTTGTGCCCAGCTCGCCGAGAGCCTTGAACCACAGCTTTGCGTGTTCCTTTTCGTTGTCAGCTGTCTGTTGGAAAATAGCTGCGATCTGTTCGTAGCCTTCCTTCTTGGCAACGGAAGCAAAGTATGTGTACTTGTTTCTTGCCTGGGATTCGCCTGCAAATGCAGTCATCAGATTTTTTTCGGTCTTTGAGCCTTTGAGTTCCATTATTGTTCCTCCAAAATGTATTTAAAATAAAATTATTTGACGTGTTTTACCCATCGGACTTATACGTTCTTGTCCTCTGCGCTTCTGCATGCGGAGCAGACGTACTTGACTATAAGGGAATAGGAAGTTATATCCTCTCCTGCCTTTTCGCTGATGGTGTCTGTCAGGTCCTCCATCATTATGTCGCTGATACCGCCGCATTTTTCGCAGATCATATGCTCATGGGGGATCTCCGTTCTGTCATATCTGTCTGCTTCGCTTGGGATTTCGATCTTTCTTATAAGACCCGCTTCTGTAAGATGGGCAAGGTTGTTATAGACCGTTGCCATTACGGTTCCGGGGGAGAGGGTCTTCATCCTGTCAAAGATATCCTTTGCCGTTGGATGAGATTTGGAGGACGTTACGATGTCAAGAATAAGCTTGCAATTCTTTGTCATGATGCCCTCCTTTTTAGAACGGTTCTAATTTCTGATATGATTATACAGGTATTTTTTTCCTTTGTCAATAGATTTTTGGAATAATTAGAATAATTCTAAAAAGCTGTTTTTCCTTGCAGTATATGGATTTCCCCTTGCAACTGCGAGGGTTATATGATATACTTTATGTAAGTATCCTTAGTAAAATGCGGAAAGTATATCATTGATCAAGGAGGGGAAGGTCGCCATGGATGGAATAAAGATCGAAATTCTTTTTTCAAACAGGGATTTTGCCGCAGTGGTAAAGCCTGTCGGGCTTTTGTCCGAAAGCGGCGAGGGCGGCATGGTCTCTCTTCTTGAAAAACAGCTTTCAAAAAAAGTTTATCCAGTTCACAGACTTGACAGAGCCGTTGGCGGTGTTATGATATACGCGCTCTCTAAAGAAGGGGCGGCGGCTCTCTCAAAAATCATGGAGAGCGGAGGCTTTTCCAAGGAGTACCTTGCGGTGGTTCACGGAAAGTGTCCCGAGGAAGGGACGATGGAGGACCTTCTCTTCAAGGACTCAAGGCTCAACAAGAGCTTTGTTGTAAAAAGAGAGAGACGGGGCGTTAGAAAAGCGTCCCTTGAATATAAGAGGGAGGCATTTGACGGGGAAAAGTCCCTTGTTAGAATAAAGCTTCACACGGGAAGAAGCCACCAGATAAGAGTTCAGTTTTCCTCAAGAAAAATGCCTTTGTACGGAGACGGCAAGTACGGAGGAAGCGATAACTGTAATATCGCTCTCTGGTCGAACCGTATCTCGTTCTGTATGAAAAATGAAGATTTTGTTTTTGAAAAGGAGCCGCCGGCGGTGTTTCCCTTTTCTGAGTTTGGGTATAACTAATAAAGCGAAAAAATTCATTTTATCAGTAATTAAATGAGGCGTATTATGAAGATATATAACGGAATGACGGAGCTTATAGGAAAGACCCCCCTTGTAAGACTTCAGAATATAGAAAAAAGAACGGGGGCCTACGCAAAGATAGTCGCAAAGCTTGAAAGAGCAAATCCCTGCGGAAGCGCAAAGGACAGAGTTGCCCTTGAAATGATAGAGAGCTCCGAGAGAGAGGGAAAGCTGAAGCGCGGCGGTGTGATAATCGAGCCCACCAGCGGAAACACGGGCATCGGCCTTGCGGCGGTGGCGGCGGTGAAGGGATACCGCGCAGTTATCGTCATGCCCGATACCATGAGCGTTGAAAGACAGCTTCTTATAAAAGCCTACGGCGCCGAGGTGGTGCTGACAGACGGAGCGCTCGGAATGGCGGGTGCCATCGAAAAGGCTCTGGAAATAAAAGAAAATACGGAAGGAGCCATAATCGCAGGTCAGTTTGAAAATCCTGCAAATCCTGCGGCTCACAGAAAGACAACGGGTCCCGAGATATGGGAGGACACCGACGGCGAGGTCGATATTTTAGTGTCTGCCGTGGGAACGGGAGGAACCCTTACGGGCTGCGGTGAATATCTTAAGGAAAAGAAGCCCGATATAAAGGTGATAGCCGTTGAGCCCGAAGCATCTCCCCTTCTTTCGGGAGGCAAGGCGGCAGCCCATAAAATTCAGGGCATCGGCGCAAACTTTATTCCCGAGGTTTTGAACAGAGATATATATGACGAGGTAGTGACCGTTTCAAACGAGGATGCTTTCCTCTGCGCAAAGGACCTTGCAAGGCTTGAAGGAATTCTTTCGGGAATCTCCTCGGGTGCCGCCCTCTGCGGCGCGGTGAAGGCGGCGTGCCGTCCCGAAAACAAAGGGAAAACGGTGGTGCTCGTACTTCCCGATACGGGTGAGAGATACCTCTCCTGCGAAGAATTCACAAATTGAATTTTACGCTCAAATACTTTATCAAAAGGAGATAAATCATGACAGATAATGCGAGAAATATACTGACAGCTTCAGTTGAAAAGATAAGTGAAAACTATGATAATTCCGAGATCCTCATGCTCAGCGACGAGGGTGCTCTTCCCGACAGAAACGCGGTAATAGATATAATTAAGGACCTTCGCGACGTAATGTTCCCCGGATATTTCACGGGCATCGTTACCGAGGGTGCACCTGCACAGTACTACGTAGGTAGTCTTCTGTGCGATATTTACGACAGCCTTTATATTCAGGTAAAGCGCGGACTTTCCTACAAAAAGAAAAAGAGCCTTTCCGATGCCGCTGTAGAAAGAATGACAGAGGATATCTGTAACGGATTTTTCGAAAAGCTTCCCGAACTTCAGAATATACTCCTCAAGGACGTTGAGGCAGGCTTCAACGGAGACCCTGCGGCAAAGAGCAAGGAAGAGGTGATCTGTTCTTACCCCGGATTCTTCGCCATCTTCGTTTACAGAATTGCCCATGAACTTTATAACTACGGCGTACCCTTTATTCCCCGTATTATGACGGAGTATGCCCACGGCAAAACGGGAATTGACATAAACTCCGGCGCAACTATCGGCGAATATTTCTTCATCGACCACGGTACGGGCGTAGTTGTAGGTGAAACGACTGTTATCGGAAATAACGTGAAGCTTTATCAGGGCGTTACTCTCGGTGCGCTCTCCACAAGAAGCGGGCAGAAGCTCTCGGGTAAGAAGCGTCATCCCACCGTTGAAGATAACGTTACAATTTACGCAGGTGCAACCATTCTCGGCGGCGAGACCGTTATCGGCGAGGGCTCCGTTGTGGGCGGTAATACCTTCATAACTTCCTCCGTAGGCAAGAACGTCAAGGTCAGCGCAAAGGCTCCCGTTCTCAACTTCAAGGAAGGAAAGAAGTAAACCCGGTATTTTGACGTCCTTTGTCGAAACTCTCCATTATTCTTCCATAATTGTTTTCAAAATTATTGCTTTTTTTCTATGTACAAATCAAAAAAAGTGTGCTACAATATATAAAATTATACTTTTTTGATTTTGCACAACCGATTTTTAAAATAAAACAGTAAAAATAAAGGAGAAAAGTCATGCCGTTTGTATTTCCTGAACCCTCAAGAACCTTCAGTGAGTATCTGTTGGTGCCCGGTTACACGTCCCCCGATTGTATTCCCGCTAACGTTACTCTGAAGACTCCCCTTGTAAAATACAGAAAGGGCGAGGAACCCAGAATCAGTCTTAACATTCCTCTCGTTTCCGCTATCATGCAGTCCGTATCCAACGATACTATGGCAATAGCTCTCGCAAAAGAAGGCGGTATGTCTTTCATTTACGGCTCTCAGTCCATCGAGGACGAGGCTGCTATGGTTGCCCGCGTAAAGGGCTACAAGGCAGGCTTTGTTGTAAGTGACTCCAACGTTACTCCCGATAACACCCTTGCTGACGTTCTTGCAGTTGTTGAAGCTAACGGCCACAACACCGTTGCAGTAACTCATGACGGCACAGGCACAGGCAAGCTTCTCGGCATCGTAACAGGCAGAGATTACAGAGTAAGCCGTATGTCCACAGACCTTAAGGTATCCGAGTTCATGACTCCCATTGAAAAGCTCGTTACCGCTCCCGCAACAACAACTCTCAAGGAAGCAAACGACATCATTTGGGACCACAAGCTCAATTCTCTCCCCCTCGTTGACGAAGAAGGTAACCTCAAGTACCTCGTATTCAGAAAAGACTACTCTCAGCATAAGGAAAACCCCAATGAGCTCCTCGACGAAAACAAGAGATATATGGTTGGTGCAGGTATCAACACTCTTGACTACGAAAAGAGAGTTCCTGCGCTTGTAGAAGCAGGCGCTGACGTTCTCTGCATCGACTCCTCCGAAGGTTACTCCTGCTGGCAGAAGCAGACTATCGACTTCATCCGCGAAAAGTACGGCGACAGCGTTCTCGTTGGCGCAGGTAACGTTGTAGACAGAGACGGCTTTATGTTCCTCGCAGAAGCAGGTGCTGACTTTATCAAGGTAGGTATCGGCGGCGGTTCCATCTGTATCACCCGTGAACAGAAGGGTATCGGCAGAGGTCAGGCAACGGCAGTTCTCGAGGTTGCTGCAGCGCGTGACGAATACTATGAAAAGACAGGTATCTACGTACCTATCTGTTCCGACGGCGGTATCGTTCACGACTATCACATGACTCTCGCTCTTGCAATGGGCTCCGACTTCATCATGCTCGGCAGATACTTCGCAAGATTTGACGAAAGCCCTACACCCAAGCTCAACATTAACGGCACGTACGTTAAGGAATACTGGGGCGAAGGCTCCAACCGTGCGCGTAACTGGCAGAGATACGACCTCGGCGGTAAGAGCAAGCTCTCCTTCGAAGAAGGCGTTGACTCCTACGTAACCTACGCAGGTCCTCTCCGCGATAACGTTCAGAAGAGCCTTTATAAGGTTAAGAGCACAATGTGCAACTGCGGTGTTACATCTATTCCCGACCTGCAGAAGAACGCAAAGATCACATTGGTTTCCGCAACAAGTATCGTTGAAGGCGGCTACCATGACGTAATGCTCCGCTCCACAAATAAGCGCGACTAAGTTATACAAATAAAACCCCAAGGGATACCTTGGGGTTTGCTATTAGGTTAGATTGGTGATACTATGAAAAAATTTTTATCTTTATTATTGGTTGTAGCAATGCTTGCAGGTGCCCTGTGCTCCTGTCAAAAAGAGGAAGTACCCTCCGACCCGTCAACTGACACAACAGAAAACGAAAACTCCGATTACGTGGAAAAGACCGTTCTTAAGACGGAACAGTTTGACGTTTCCGACGGCGTTCCCGTAAAGCTTGACTTTATGGGTGCCGAAGGGTACCTTACCGCCGTAAACGTAAGCGTCGGCGGCGAGGAAAAGGACAGCCTTGACCTTCGCGAGGCAACAGAGGCAGTCCTCGGCCATAAGGAGGGTATATATTCCTCAGACGGAACATATTCTTTTATGACCCGTGACGTAAACCTTGACGGAAAGACCGATTTTCTCATTGAAGGCTGGAAGGGAACCGAGGGAAATACTCCCTATTTCTGTTATCTCTGGAATGAGAACAGAGGCTCCTTTGAATATGCCTTCCACGTTGTTTCTCCTATGTTTGATGCTGTTTCGGGCAGAATATACAGCACGGTCTTTGAAGACGGAAACGAGTACGTCTATATGTACCGTCTTTTCGAGGGCACGCTTGTTGATGATGGCTATTTTTCCCTTTCCGACAGTGTTGAGTTTTCAGTTGACCTCTCGGAATATGAGCAGTACATGAGCCCTGCAGACCGCGACGGCTTTCTTATGCTTCTCAATAAGACTAATTCCGTTGATGCAAACTACGTTCCCGAAAATATGATAAACGTTGTGAATACGAGAAAGGACGGAAGAGCAACACAGAAAATGGTTGAAACTGCAGAAAAAGCCCTTGAAGCTCTCTATCTTGAAATGTATGCCGCAGGATACACCGACGTTTCCGTTACCAGCGCCTACCGTTCTTATGAATATCAGGGAACTCTATATAACAATTACGTAAACAGCGAAATGAACAAGGGTCTATCAAGAGAGGATGCGGAAAAGGAAGCGAATAAGTATTCCGCCCTTCCCGGCACAAGCGAGCATCAGGCGGCACTCTGCTGTGATATGCATAACCTGCCCTCCGCAAGTCAGGCTTTTGAAAATCAGGAGGCTTATAAGTGGCTATGCGATAACGCCTGGAAATTCGGGTTCATTCTTCGCTATCCTAAGGATAAAGAGGACGTGACAGGCTATATCTTCGAGCCCTGGCACTACCGCTTCGTGGGCCGTTACCACGCAGAAAAGATACACAACTTCGGCCTTTGCTTCGAAGAATATTTAGAGCTTATAAAATAACTTTATGTCAGATTAAGGGGGAACTTTCCGAGGAAAGTTCCCCCTCAGAGTGTAGACAAAGTCTACACTCTGAGTCAGACTGAGAGAAACGCAGGTAGATTTAGAGCTTTTTTCCTCGTAGGCATAGTTGCCTATGGTAGAGAAAAAAATGCTCTAAAAGCAGATGTGGCGGGCTTTTGCCCGCCTTTTCCATGTCAGATTGCTTCGTCAAGAAAAATTTGCTTTATACAAATCCTTCTGCTCACATCTGCGTTATACCAAGTTTGTCTTCGGACTGAGGGGGAACTTTCCGAGGAAAGTTCCCCCTTTGACCCCTTCAAAGGCTTTTGAACGGGAAGGAAATCCCTTTCTTGATTAAGCAAATAAAAACGGCTCCGTCGAGTTTGAGAAAAATCTCAGATTAACACGGAGCCTATTTTGTGTTTTTAATATTTAAGTTTTTCGGGTGTGTCGATAAGTCCGATGAGGTAGTCGGCGGAAAGATTATAAAACCTACAAAGCTTTATAAGGTCATCGATCTTTAATTCTGCGCGACCTGTCTCAATGTGATTGTATCCTTGTTGTGATTTTTGGAGCACCTTGCCAACATCGTCTTGAGTTAGATCTCTATCTTCTCTCACATTTCTGAGTCTTGTACGATAGTTCATAATAAAGTTCCTTTCAAACCCCTTTCAAAAGTCTTTGAAAGGGGTATGGGGAAAACTTTCTTCAGAAAGTTTTCCCCATAATAATTACTTCTTTCTTGTAGCTGTTTCAAGAAGAACCTTTGCGATGAATTCTTCGGTCTTCATAAGACCGCCTTCGCCTTCAACGCGTGCGCGGACGGAAACTGTTCCGTTTTCCTGCTCGTCAGCGCCGACTGTTACCATGTAAGGAACCTTGCTGAGCTGAGCTTCGCGAATTCTGTAGCCGAGCTTTTCGTTTCTGTTGTCAAGCTCAACTCTGATGCCTGCCGCCTTAAGCTGTTCTGTAACCTGTTCTGCGTACTCTTCGAAGAGGGGAGAAACGGGAAGAACAACTGCCTGAGTGGGAGCGATCCAAACGGGAAGAGCACCTGCATACTTTTCAAGGATAAGAGCGAGAGTTCTTTCATAGCATCCGAGAGAAGTTCTGTGAATGATATAAGGAGTCTTCTGTGTGTTGTCGCTGTCTGTATATTCCATACCGAACTTCTTAGCGAGAAGCATATCTATCTGAATTGTGATAAGAGTATCTTCCTTGCCGTGAACGTTCTTTATCTGAATGTCGAGCTTGGGGCCGTAGAAAGCGGCTTCGTCAATACCTACTGTGTACTTAACGCCCAGCTTGTCAAGAAGGTTGCCCATAACTGTCTGAGCTTCGTTCCACTGCTCGGGAGTACCTTCGTACTTAGCCGTGTTTGCAGGATCCCACTGACTGAAGCGGTATGTGCAGTCCTCTTCAAGACCTACCGCGTCAAGCATAAATCTTGCCAGTTCAAGACAGCCCTTGAATTCTTCTTCAAGCTGATCGGGACGGATAACGAGGTGACCCTCGGAAATTGTGAACTGACGGACACGGATAAGACCGTGCATTTCGCCGGAGTCTTCGTTTCTGAAGAGAGTGGAGGTTTCGCCGAGACGCATGGGAAGGTCTCTGTAGGAACGCTTTCTGTTGAGGAATACCTGATACTGGAAGGGACATGTCATGGGACGGAGAGCGAAGCATTCCTTTGTTTCATCATCGGGGTCGCCGAGAATGAACATACCGTCGCGGTAGTGATCCCAGTGACCGGAAATTCTGTAAAGGTCGCGTTTTGCCATAAGAGGAGTTTTAGTAAGGAGATAACCTCTCTTTGCTTCCTCGTCTTCAACAAATCTCTGGAGAAGCTGAATAGTTCTTGCGCCCTTGGGAAGAAGAACGGGGAGACCCTGACCGATAACGTCAACCGTTGTGAAGTATTCAAGGTCGCGGCCTATCTTGTTGTGGTCTCGCTTCTTTGCTTCCTCAACTGCTTCAAGGTAGGCTCTCAGCGCATCCTTTGCAGGGAACGCTGTACCGTAAACTCTCTGAAGAACCTTGTTGTCGGAGTTTCCTTCCCAGTACGCACCTGTGCACTGAATAAGCTTGAATGCCTTAACAGCGCCTGTTGCGAAAAGGTGAGGCCCTGCACAGAGGTCAACGAATTCGCCCTGACGGTAGAAGGAGATCTCCTCACCCTCGGGAACTCTGTCTATAAGAAGAACCTTATAGTCTTCTCCTGCATCTGCCATCAGCTTTTTAGCTTCATCGCGGGGAAGAGCGAACTTTTCGATCTTGAGGTTTTCCTTGATTATCTTCTTCATTTCTCCTTCGATCTTTTCAAGAATTTCGGGAGAGAAAGCGATGTCGGAATCAAAATCGTAGTAGAAGCCTTTGCCAATAGCGGGTCCGATCGTAAGCTTTGTTTCGGGGTAAAGTCTCTTTACCGCCTGTGCGAGAATGTGGGAAGCAGTGTGCCAGAAGGTCTTTCTGCCGCCGTCCTCGGACTCGTCAACTCCGTCTGCTGTGAGAGCGCCTTCAAAAGTGAGCAGGGCAACGTCTGCATCTTCTGTAATTACGTGTGTCAGGTCAACGACCTCGCCGTTTACCTTTGCGGCAATAACGCTTCTGGAAATAAGCTCGTTTTCTCTTGCGATATCGTATACGGACTTTGCTTCTGCAACGTCGACTGCGATACCCTGTAAAAATTTTACCTTCATGTTTTTCATCCTTTCATTAATATAAAGATAATGTGTTCGCTTCGGTGCTCGGCATGAAAAACAAAAAATCCTCCACCCGATAGCGAAATGCTGTTCGGGGTGAGGATAATATCCGCACGGTTCCACCTGAACGTTTAACTCAATTCTATTTGGTTTGCCAAGACAAAAACAGGAATTTCACCTAAGACTTGTGTTGGCGGCGGATGGTACCGTAAAGAATGAAAACGGGCGCTCTCAGCAAACGCGCCTTCTCTGTAGAGTTCAAGACCCTTGCGACTTGTTCCGCTGAGAAAAAGTATAGCACAGTTTTTTCCGCTTGTCAACATGCGATTTTTCATTGTTTGATTGACATTCTCTATATTTTCGGATAAAATCATTTTAAAGAGAAATATTTGAATGCGGAGGATATGCCTATGTACAAAAGAATTCGTGATCTGAGAGAAGACCGTGATCTTAATCAGACAACGGTGGCAAAATACCTCGGTATGTCGCAGACGGGGTATTCAAAGTACGAAACAGGTGAAAATGATATACCTACAGACGTGCTTATAAAGCTTGCCCGTTTTTACCGCACCAGTATAGACTACTTGCTCGGAGAAACAGACCTCAAAGACCGTTATCCCGATAGTAAATAAAAAAGGATATTTAAACCATTCGGTAAAGTAAGCTTTATCGGATGGTTTTTTGTAACTTCTATAATGTTGAAATTACGTGTTAAATATGGTATAATGTAGAAAATTTGATCTTAACATATTATTTTTCACGGAGTGAGCATGAAAAAGAGTACCAACTGCGAAGAATGTATGCATTACGATATGAACGAGGACGGAGCTTACGAGTGCAATGCCGACCTTGACGAGGACGAGCTTATACGCTTTATGAAGGGCGATAACGGAAGCTGTCCTTATTTCAGATTTTATGATGAATATAAATTTGTAAGAAAACAGAACTAACAGAACGTTTTTTTGTTTGAATTTTTGTGCAGTAAATGCTGCACCGAGGAGATCATATATGCTGACAGTAACAAAGGGCGCAGGACTTATAGGAATTGACGGCTTTATTGTGACCGTTGAGTGTCACAGTACAAGGGGGCTCCCTGCCTTTGAGATAGTAGGCCTTCCCGACACCGCCGTCAAGGAGTCCGAACAGAGGGTTAATACCGCCATACTTAATACGGGAATTTCGGGAGGCGACATAGACGTGCGCATAAACCTTGCTCCCGCCGATATGAGAAAAGAAGGTTCTGCCCTTGATATGGCTATTGCAATTTCTGTTTTGCAGGGCAAAAAGGTGATACCGCATGATGTGGACCTCAAGGATAAAATGTTTATAGGCGAGCTTTCCTTTTCGGGAGACGTGCGTCCCGTAAGAGGAGTGCTGAGCATGGTCCTTGCCGCAAGGGACAACGGGATTTCCGAGGTATTCGTTCCTTATGATAATATAGCGGAGGCGGCAGTTGTTGAAGGAGTGAAGGTTTATCCCGTAAAGACCCTCGCTTCCCTTATCGCCCATCTCAACGGAAAGGTTCTGCTTCTTCCCGCAGAGCTCTTCTCCTACGCATCCTGTGAAAAGAATAATTCAAGGCTTGATTTTGCCGACGTAAAGGGACAGGAGAAGGTAAAAAGAGCCCTTGAGATAGCAGCCGCAGGCGGACACAATATTCTGCTTATAGGGCCTCCCGGCTCCGGTAAGTCGATGCTTGCAAAAAGACTTCCCTCCATTCTTCCTCCCATGACCTTCAGCGAGGCGGTGGAGACTACAAAGGTACATTCCGCAACGGGAACGCTCGGTGCAGGCGTCTCCCTTGTTACGGAGCGCCCCTTCCGCTCACCTCACCATACCATGAGCGCCCCGTCCCTTGTAGGCGGAGGAACTATTCCCAAGGCGGGAGAGGTCTCCCTTGCTCACAACGGAGTTTTGTTCCTTGATGAGCTTCCCGAGTTTACCAAAAACGTAACAGAGAGCCTTCGTCAGCCCATGGAGGACGGAAAGGTGACAGTAACGAGAGCGGCAGGAAGAATAACCTTCCCCAGCTCCTTCATGCTTGTTGCCGCCATGAATCCCTGTAAATGCGGATATTACGGCTCCGATGCCAAGGAGTGCACCTGTAAACAGGGTGATATAAAGAAATATCTTGCCAAGATAAGCGGCCCCCTTCTTGACAGAATGGATATTCAGGTAGAAGTCTCCGCCCTCAGCTTTGAGGAGCTTTCGGAGCGAGGTACCGCAGAGCCCTCCTCTGCAGTAAGAGAAAGAGTGTGCAAGGCGAGAGACTTTGCCCTTCGGCGTTTTAAGGACGACGGCATACAGAGCAACGCCGCCATGGGCTCGAAGGAGATAAGAAAATACTGCGCCGTTGACGAGAGAAGTCTTTCCATTCTGAAAAAGGCATTCGACTCCATGGGTCTTTCGGGCAGAGGGTATGACAGAATTCTCCGTGTTGCCCGTACCATAGCAGACCTTGACGGCGAGGAGGACATTCAGCTCAGACACGTTGCCGAGGCAATTCAGCTCAGAACTCTTGATAAGAAATATTTTTAAGGATTTTCGGGTATTATAACTGTAAAAAGACGGCAAGAACGGCTACAGGAACGGAATTTTTCGTTTTTTCTTCGACTTTTCAGCCTTTGTCTTGTATAGGTATCTGCCGTGCTCCACCATATTTCGTGGTTTTTGCATATGATTGGAATTTACCTTGAAAAATTTCAAAAAAAGTGTTGACAAAACGGGGTAAATATAGTTATAATATGTATTGCCTATGCGTATGGGGTAGTAATATCCCTTTATAAAAACAGAAAAAGTTTCACTTAAATAAATTAAGGAGGTGCGAATATGCTCAGAACATATCAGCCCAAAAAGCGTCAGAGAAAGAAGGAGCATGGCTTCAGAAAGAGAATGAGAACAGCCGACGGCAGAAAAGTACTTAAGAGACGTCGTGCAAAAGGCAGAGCAAGACTTACTCACTAAGTTTCAGGTCTTGTGATCTCTGAAGATTTTACGCACCGCAGTCATATCTGATGACTAACCTCCGATTCCCATAGGTGTCGGGGGTTTTCATACTGTATGGATTAAATTTAGTTTAAAAAAGTGCTTTTTGGCGGATTGTCCCGTTATACGGGGCGGAATGTCGGAAAACCTCGGACAGCGGTGCCTTGTCATGAAACGATTTTCCAAAACGGAGATGTGGTCATGAACTTTATTTCGCTTACAGAAAACCATCTTTTCGGGAAGGCGTACAGAAGCCGCCAGAGATTTGTAACTTCAACCTCGGCGATATACGTACTGCGTGATTATGCCCGAAACAAACTGAAAAAAGAAAATCCCCAAAAAGAGTGTGTCAACCGTGTGGGAATATCAGCCTCGAAGAAGATCGGAGGCGCAGTAGAGAGAAACCGTGCAAAAAGGGTCGTAAGAGAGGCGTATAGGCAGATCGACCGTGAGCTCGGCATAAAGCGCGGATTTATTATAGTTATCGCCGCAAGAGAAAAAACTACTGTTGTTAAAATGCAGGACGTATTACGTGACATGCAGACCGCTCTCGCAAAGCTTGACATGCTTGAAAGAAAGTCTGCCGAAGACATTTTGGCAGAGGAGAATAAAGCTGTTTCCCCGGAGGAAAACGATGCTTAAAGCTCCATTTATATTTCTGATAAGGCTTTATCAGAAAATTCTGTCTCCCTTAAAACCGCCATCCTGCCGTTTTACCCCTACCTGCTCAAACTACGCCATAGAGGCGATAAAGGAGTGGGGAATTATAATAGGTCTTGCCCTCGCTCTTTGGAGGATACTTCGCTGCAATCCTTTTTCAAAAGGAGGCTACGACCCCGTACCGCGCAGAAAGCGAAAACGAAGACAGAATGAAAAACAGAGTGCCGATGAAAAGTCGGCAACAGACCAAACGGAAGTTTTTCCGAATACACAGGACTAAGGAAATAAAATGAACGGTATTGCAGATATTATCAGAATTCCCATCGGATGGATATTGCAGATGTGCTATAAGCTGACGGACAACTATATGGTTGCTCTTCTGCTTTTTGCGCTCGTAATGCAGATAATTCTTCTTCCCTTTGCAATTAAGCAGCAGAAGAATTCCATAAATCAGGCAAAGCTTGCTCCCAAGATAGCGGCTATCAGAAAGAAGTACCAGGGCAGAAATGACCAGGCAACACAGCAGAAGATGCAGCAGGAAACAATGGATCTCTACCAGAGAGAGAACTACAACCCCATGGGCGGTTGTCTTCCTATGCTCATTCAGCTTCCCATTCTTTTTGCGCTTTTCAGAGTAATCACAATGCCTCTCCGTTACCTCTGCGGTATCTCCCAGGACTCTGTCAATATGCTTCTCCAGAAAGCGGAGCTTGTTGACGCGGCAGGTAAGACTATTGAACAAGGCGTTCTTTATCCTCAGATCACACTTATCCAGAGACTTCGTGATATGGGCGAAGCGGCGGCAACTGCTTTTGCAGAAGGCGTTGAAGGCTTCAGCTACGCGGCTCTTCCCAATTTCACGTTCTTCGGCGGCAAGATCGACCTTTCTCTTGCTCCCAAGGATGCAGGAATCTGGTCATGGATGATGCTTATTCCCGTTATTACCGTTGCGGCTATGATAATCAGCCAGATGATAACGAGAAAATTCACTTATCAGGCTCCCGAAACAAAAGAGGCGCAGAACAATATGTCCATGAAGATAATGCTGTACGGTATGCCCTTCCTTTCAGGCTACTTTGCATATCTTTATGCGGCGGCTATCGGTATTTACTGGATATTCAGAAACATCCTCAGCTTCCTCCAGCAGATACTCCTTGCAAAGCTCATGCCCATTCCCAGATTTTCCGAAGAGGATTACAAGGCGGCTGAAAAGGAAATTCTCGGTTCAAAAGCTAAGAAAAAGTCAAATACTGCACACGACCCAAGTAAACCCAAGGCTCGCTCTCTCCATCACATTGACGATGATGACGACGATTACGTGTCTGACGGCAAGGTGACAAAGTACGATGAAGAAAGCGAAAAAGATTCCTCGAGCTCTACTCTTAACGGAGCTCCTTCCTCAGCGGTTGCAGCGCCCATGAAGGATGACAAGGGAACGAAATTCAAGAAAAAATAATCACCGCATAAGCGGCAAATAACTTAAACAAGGATATTCACATTATATGAAGGAAGAAATCATTGTAACGGGTAAAACCGTTGAAGAAGCAATGGCGGCGGCTGCCGTAAAGTACAGCGGCGAAGACGTTTCCTATGAGATTGCTGAAATGCCCAAGAAGGGATTTCTCGGTATAGGAAGCTCCCCTGCCAAGATCAGAGTAATTATTAACAAAGAGGAAGAGATCGACCTTTCAGCTATCGTTTCCTCTGTTAAAGATATGAAGGTTGCCACCAACAAGGGCGGAGCGGGCACAACTCCCGCGCCTGAAAAGAAGGTTGAAAAGAAGCCCGTCGAAAAGAAGGCTGAAAAGAAACCCGAGAAAAAGGCACCCGAAAAGAAAGCTGAACCTGTAAAGGCAGAGCCTAAGAAGGCAGAAGTTAAGAAGGAGGCGCCCAAGAAGGAGCCCCGTCAGATAGTTGTTACAGACGAAGAAAAGGCTTATGCTCTTGAATTCGCTAACACACTTCTGAAGAACATGGAGATCGATGCAACCGCTTCCTACGACGGAATTGAAACTGCGGGCGAAGGCGGCACGTCCTATCCCAGACTTGTTATCGCAGGTGAGGGCGCAGGCATCCTTATCGGTCATCATGGCGAAACACTTGATGCTATCCAGTATCTTGTAAACCTTTCTGCTCTCCGCCGCGGCGGCAATACGCAGAAGGAGTTTGTCAAGATCGTTGTAGATATTGAAAACTACAGACAGAAGAGAGAAGAAACTCTCCGCGGTCTTGCGGCAAGAATGGCGGCAAAGGCTCAGAAGTACAAGAGAAACGTTGTTCTCGAGCCCATGAATCCCTACGAAAGAAGAATTATTCATTCCGAGATCCAGAATTTCGAGAATGTTTCCACTCATTCCGTAGGCTCTGACGAAAACCGTAAGATCGTTATCACATACGAGGGTCCCGACAAGGTTGAAAGAAGACCTCGCCGTCCCCGTCGCGATAACAACAACGCGTAAATTTACGTCATTTGCTCAAATCGAAAATCGGCGGGATTTCCCGCCGATTTTTTGAAAAAATATTTTCTGTATTTTGGAGAAAACATGTTCGATAGATTTTACGAGATGCTGCTTGGAGCATCAAATGGTGTTCCCGAAAAATATGTTTCAGAGGAAAACGCGAAAAAGCTTTATATACATATAACTGAGCTTTCCGAAAAGGGAAAACGCTTTAACCTTACGGCTATTACCGACCCCGAGGAAGCGGTGAACAAGCACACGGCAGATTGTCTTTTCTGTGCTTCGGTTATCGATGAGCTGACTGGCGGCGATGCAGCTTCTCTTATAGACGTCGGCAGCGGCGGAGGCTTTCCTTCCCTGCCCATTGCTACCGCACTTCCTCACGTTTCCGTTACCGCCCTCGATGCAACTGCAAAGAAATGCGGCTTTATTGCAGACACGGCGGCTCTTTGCGGTGTGAACATTATCACAGTTCCAAAGAGAGCGGAGGAATACGTGGCAGAAGGAGTTCGCGAAAGCTTTGATTTTGCAACTGCCCGCGCCGTGGCAAGACTCAATATACTTATGGAGCTTTGCGCACCCTTCATTAAAGTGGGCGGATATTTCGTTGCCATGAAAGGCTCTGCGGCAAAAGAGGAGATCCTTGAGGCGGAAAACGCGGCAAAGAAGCTTGGTCTTACTCTTCACAATGTTCACCCCTACACCGTAAAGGACGGCGGCGACAGAGCTGTTCTTGTCTACAAAAAGACCTCTTCCACTCCTGCATCATATCCCAGAATGTATTCAAAAATAAAGAAAAATCCCCTTTGATATAAGGGCACTCCGCAGAAAGTTCCTGCGGAGTCAGACCGAAGACAAACTTGGTATAACGCAGATGTGAGCAGAAAGATTTGTATAAAGCAAATTTTTCTTGATGAAACAATCTGACATGGAAAAGGCGGGCAAAAGCCCGCCACATCTGCTTTTAGAGCATTTTTTCCTCTACCATAGGCAACTATGCCTACGAGGAAAAAAGCTCTAAATCTACCTGCGTTTCTCTCAGTCTGACTCAGAGTGTAGACTT
>SVTQ01000030.1 GCA_015063695.1 Oscillospiraceae bacterium | reverse complement strand
AAGGGAAGCTTTCGCCGAGGTCGTGTTCACCGTAACCGTAAATCTCTTCGCCGCAAACGAGACAGTTTACGCTTGCACAGTCAGCAGAGCCTTCGGGACGAACGCAGTCGGCAGTAATGGGGATGTACCAGGGGTTAAGCTGGTTTACACCGTTTTCATCATTGAAATAACCTTCGCAAACTTCGCAGTACCAATGTTCAATGTTACCGGGAGTCTGACAGTCAACAGGTTCAACACAGGGAACGTATGTAAGAGTATGATTAGGGTCACGTACGTCCTCTTCACATACTACGCAGTATGTGTCGCAGGGGTTTGCGAATGTGTGTTCAGCGGGAAGAACAGTTGCACTGACGTTGATCTCCTGATAGGGACGCATATATTCATGAGAAAAGTAGCATTTACAAAGATCGCAGTACCAGTATTCGATGTTACCGTCTTCAAAGCATGTTGCAGGCTTTGCTTCAACGTGAACTACATAGCGTTCGGGGTGGCTGGCACCAACAAGAACAACTGACTTGAGGTTAGTGTTGAGTGTGCATTCAGCGTCAAGCCATGCAGAGCCGCAAACTTCGCAGTACCAATATTCAATGTTACCTTGCTGGATGCAGGATCCTTCAACTGCAGGAACGTGAACCAAGGTGTGTTCAACTTCACGGTTTTCGCCGCAAACGTTACAGTCAACGTCACATGCGTTGTCATAACTGTGTTCACCTTCAAAGTACGCCCAACAACGAGAGCAAGTGCCGCCGTAGCAAGGATCAAAGCCGTTTTCAAATACGTGTTCACCAGCACAGAAATAGCATACGTCGCAAATACCGTTGCCGTCTGCATCGTTGTGTTCAGCAGTTGCAGGGTATTCAAGACCGCAACCGTAAGCACATAAACCATCAGTGCAGGGGGCCCATGCACCGTTTTCGTGACCCCAGCCTTCAACGACCTCGCCGCAGAAGATGCAGTGACCGTCCGTGCAGTAAGGTCCGTCATTTTCACAGCCGTAGCCGTAGATATAATCACCGCACTTAGCGCAGGTGCCGCCCTGACAAGCAAAGCTGTCGCCGAGATCATGTTCGCCGTAGCCGTATGTGTCGTTGCCGCAAACAGTGCAGGGAATTACAGCGCAGTCAGCAGCGTCCTCGGGACGTACACAGTCAACGGACGTTTCTACGTACCAGGGGTTGATCTGTTCGTATCCTTCTTCGTCAGTATAGTAGCCACCGCATTTCGAGCACTTGTAGTACTCAATGTTGCCGGGGTGCAGACAGTCGGTAGCAACAACTTCGGGAACGTGGGTCAGCTCATGAGTTGCTTCGCGTGTAACTTCACCGCAGTTCATACAAACGCCGTCACATGCGTTGAAGTATTCGTGCTCGCACTCAGATTGGGCTTCTTGTGCGTAAATGGGCATAGTGCCTGCAAGCATAAGAACAGCAAGCAGGATCGCCAGAATTCTTTTCATAGAAATTCCTCCTAAAATATGATTAAATCAGTGGTGTTTAATATTCTCACATAATTTCATGTTAATTTTAACATATTTTATAAAAAAATTCAAGTAGTGCTTTATATAAATTTAATGATTTAGTAAAAAACGGTGTAAAAGAAATCGGGACAGAAATCATTTTCATAATTTACCCGATGGAATATTTCAAGACTTTTTCGAATAGCCTTTAATGAAAGGAGCTTTAAAATGAACGGAACTTGTGCAAAAACTTTTGAAAATCCGGCAGTATCCTATCTGCCGATACATATAGCAGAAGCGGTGAGAAGATGCTCCTCTTTCGGGGACGGAATCAATGAGATTCGTCTGACCGCAGGAGCAGAGGTATTGATAATATCAAAATCGGGAGCAGAAAGGCTTTCCGCCGTTTGCACCTTTGAGGACATGCGTCATACCGTCAGAAGTCTTTCGGGGAACTCAGTCTATTCCCACACGGAGACCGTAAAAGAAGGGTATATCACAACATCCGAGGGAATAAGAGCAGGTATTACGGGACGTGCTGTTTTTGAAAACGGAAAAGTAACGGCGGTTACTGATATAACCTCGGTCGTTATCAGAATACCGAATCGTTTTCCCCAAGCCGCAAACGAGCTGTATTCCCTTGTTAAAAGATTTGATTTTAAAGGAAGTATCCTTGTTTACTCACCGCCGGGCGGAGGAAAGACGACCCTTCTTCGTGAGCTTGCGGTAAAGCTCTGTCAGGACAGCAATTTAAAAAGAATAGCCGTCGTTGACTCAAGGTGCGAGCTCTCAGGTTCCTTTGAAGGGCTTAACCTCTGCACTCTTCTTGCCTATCCGCGCCATAAAGGAATAGAGATCGCGGTCAGAACCCTTGGTGCGGAAATAGTTATCTGCGATGAGATCTCAAGCAGCGAGGACGTTTCAGCCGCTCTTGAATGCCTCGGCTCGGGAGTTACCCTCATTGCAAGCGCACACGGCACGACAGAGGACGTTTTTCGCCGCGAAGCCGTAATGAAACTTCATGAAAACAGGCTTTTTGCCGCTTATTACGGTATAACCGCTCTCGGTGAAAACGTAAGAGGAAAAATAACTCTCGCAAGGGACGTGAAAATATGAGAGGTGCGGCATTTTCTTTGCTTGTCCTTGCGGGAGCTTCCTTTTCCGTTATTTCTCTAAGGGACGCGAGAGAAAAGCTTAAAGAGCTTTCTTTTGCTCAAAGCCTTTCGGAGAGACTGTATTCCGAAATTGAAAATTTCAGAACTCCCGTCGGTAAGATACTTGAGCCTTTTGAAAATGACGATCTGAACGCTGAAAATCTCGCAGACTTCTTTGACAGAGCATGTGCTGACGGCGGAAAGGCAAAGCAGCTTATTATTACCTTAACGGAAAAGAATTATCCCGAGGCAGTGACGGCGGCAAAACTTCTCTGGGAACATACGAAGGAACTCTGCGAGAAGGCTCAAAGTGAATATACAGCGAGGAGACCTGCGAGAGTCGTGTTCCCGATCGCCGTAGGTGTTCTTGTGGGAATAATCCTTATTTAATTCGGAGGAAATCGCTTGGACGTACAACTTATCATAAAAATAGCAGGTGTGGGACTTATAACCGCCGTCTGCTGTCAGATACTAAATAAAACGGGTCGGGATGAGCAGTCCGTATTTCTGTCTCTTGCGGGAATTGTGATAGTACTTTTTATTCTTGTGGAGAAAATAGGCGCACTGTTTGAAACCATGCGGGACGTTTTCGGACTTTAAAAATGACCCTTGAAATTTATAAACTATGTGCCGCGGCACTGATTTGCCTTGCGGTAATTCTGATACTTAAAAATATATATCCAACGTATTCAACCGTAGTTTCCGCTATCTGTATAACGGCTGTCCTTGCTCTTTCCGTGACAGGAATATTACATATATTGAACTTCACAAAGGAGCTTGAAACAGCAGGGCGGTTATACGAGGGTTTTGATATTATTCTGAAAGGATGCGCCGTCTGCTTTATAACCGAGGCATCGGCTGATATATGCGAGCGGTGCGAAGAGCCGCATCTTGCAAAAGCACTGTCGGTCGCAGGAAGAGTGGAGCTTGCGGTTTTGGGTCTTCCTTTGTTCAGGGGACTTATCGACTGCGCTCTAAAGTTTTCAAGTTAAAAATGATAAAAGTTAAAAAACTGATAGTTCTTTTTATTCTTCTTTTTTCTTTTGCCCGGATCTTCACGGTAGGAGCGGCAGAAAATGATGATATGTACTCCTATGCCGAAAAATATTCCCTTATTATAAACGGCGAAGAAGGCAAAATAGGTGTAGGCGAATTTTTCGGAGTGGCTGAGAAGACAGAAAATAACGACGAAACGGACTACGAAAAATATTTCGATGATCTGTATTCCGCGCTCCCCGAGGATGTGAAGAATGAACTTCCGAAGGACGCGGATAAAATCGAAGCAAACACTTTCGGATTTAAGTTCTTTTTCCGGAAAATTAAAAATACCGTGGATTCACTTTTTGTCCCTCTCAGAAAAACACTCTTTTCGCTTCTTGCCATGATAACTCTGTCTGCCGCTGTTCAGATCTTTGCAAAAGGAACGCGGCCGGGAACGGGACAAGCTCTCAGCTCCCTTTGTACCGCGGCAATTTGTGTATTTGTAATAAAGGAAGGCATCTTTTCCTTCGAAAGAACAAGAGCATTTATAACTTTGCTTTCCGAGGTCTCAACGGCAATTCTTCCCACCACGGTTCTTCTCCTTGGGGCGACGGGGAACATTTCCTCAGCGGCAATAGTTGGAAACGGCATGAATTTTCTTTGCCTGTTTCTTGAACTGCTTTTTTCAAAGATCGTCTATCCGCTTGCGGGGGCATCTGCAGGATTCTGTGCGGCAGGGAGCATAGGCAATTACGATACGGCATATTCGCTGTCAGCTTTTTTCAGAAAGATATCTAATTTTTTGACTGTATTCTCAATGACGTTTCTCGTTTTCGTGATGGCGATTCAGTCAACACTGGCATCCGCC
Organism: Oscillospiraceae bacterium; assembly: GCA_015063695.1. Lineage (GTDB taxonomy): Bacteria > Bacillota > Clostridia > Oscillospirales > CAG-272 > RUG14199. The sequence goes on along the minus strand of SVTQ01000030.1, from coordinate 18,454 downwards.
GCCGATACCTTGGGAATGAAAACGGTAAAATTTGCAGCATCAAGCTTCATTCCTCTTGTGGGAGGAGCAGTTTCCGAAACGCTGAACGCTGTGGGCGCAGGCTTTACATACGTCAAGAATACCTGCGGAGCCGTGTCCGTTGTCGTCATTGTTCTTTTGCTTCTGCCGCCCCTTCTTGCACTTCTCGGAGAAAAACTTGTCTTCTCCCTATGTGCATCTCTTTCGGGAGCCGTAGGGCTTCCAAAGGAAGAAAGAATGTTCTCCGAATTTTCCGCCCTCGCCGATTGCCTTATCGCTCTCGCTGTGTCCGCATCGGTAGTCTTCATTTTTATACTTATAACCGTGATCAACTGCGGTGTCAGGATCGGAGGCGGATGATGGAATACGTAACACATATTATCACTCTCACCGTAATAATCGGTGTGATCTCCATAATTGCGGCAGGCTTCAGGCTGTCGGAAGGACTGAAAATTCTTGCATCCCTTCTTATGGTGACGGCGACTCTTTTGCCCCTTCTCGGGCTCTTCAACACTGAAAAAATTATACCGGAAAGCTTCTTTTCGGAGGCTTATGTGAATTATTCCGACGGTTCAGACGTATATATAGAGACCTGCAAAAGAGAAATAGAGGAAAGACTGACTGAACTTTTGTCAAATAAGCTTGAAACTGAAGAAGTTAATGTCTGTATAACTCTCGATGCATCAGACATTTCCTCCGTTGATATTGCCGAAGTTACGGTCTTTATAAACAGCGAAGCTTCAAAAGTAAAGGAACTTATTCGCGATAACACGGGTTGCGGAAAAATATCTGTAAAAGAATATCGGTAAAAATGGAGATATAATAATGAAAAAACTGCTTAAAAACAAAAAGTACCTTGTACCCATTATCCTTGTTCTTGCCGCTCTTTTGATATTTTCTCTGTCTTCGGACAAATCGAAAAAGGAAGACACCGGGCAAACGGAAGTCACAATGGAGCTTATGTCAGATGAGCTTGAAGAAAAAGTGAGACACATGTGCGAAAAAGTTGACGGAGTCGGCAACGTCTACGTAATGCTGACCCTTGATACTTCCGAGGAATACGTATACGCCTCGGACACGGAGAAGTCAGAAACCTTTACGAGGAGTGAATTTGTGACATCGGACGGAAACGGGGTAGAGCTTTATGTAGTGTGTCCGAAGGTCAGGGGAGTTGCGGTGGTGTGCGACGGCGGAGACAGCGCAGTTATAAAAAAGACTCTGACGGAGCTTATCTCCTGTGCTCTCGGGATCCCAACTTCAAGTATCAGTATAGCGGGAACTTAGAGGAATATATTAAAACAGACCACATATAATTTAGTACTAAATATTCGGAGGTTAATATGAAACTTGGTGAATTTAAAGAAAAAACGAAAAAAGCTGTAAGCAAAGCAGGGAAGAAAACGGTAATTGCAACTATGGCGGTTTTTGTCATAGGTATAGCTGTGCTTCTGAATCTTATTCTTGCAAGCGATGCAAAGGTGGGTACCCTCAGTGACGAGCTTTCCGAAGTTGCAGGTCTTCTTGGAGAAGAAAACGGAGTTGTATCCACAGAGTCCGAGGAATACTTTGCAAATATCGTTCTCAACAGACAGAGCGCAAGGGACGAAGCGATGGCGGTTCTTCTTTCGGTTACCGACAGTGAAACGGCAATAGAAGAGGTGAAGAACTCTGCTTACAGCGATATGGAGCAGATAGCTCAGGATATCGAAAGTGAAGCGAATATCGAGACAATGATACTTGCAAAAGGTTTTGAGCAGTGCATAGCCGTTGTAAACGGAAAAAGTGCTAACGTTATCGTAAAGACCGAGGGGCTTACACCCGGAGAGGTTGCGCAGATAAGTGAGATAGTTTATGAAGAATGCGGAATACTCCCTTCGGAACTCAAGATAATAGAAAAGAACTGAGACTCAGTTTATGAACCGCGGCTATTTGAAGTGTTTATCGTTTGGTACTTGACACAGACTTCGTTTTAATGTAAAATATATTGAAAAGAATATTTATATATACATGATAGCTTTACATAACTGACGAAAGGAAGTGTTAATATAATGGACGAAAAGGAAATGGAAATAATCGAAAAGGCAACGGTTAAGGGTTCTTATCTTATGTATAAGGAAAGACCTCTTGTTCGTGAAAATAACGTTATCGTTTACGGAAATATGGACGATGAGTACGTTCTTGTTATGACAATTATGGCAGAAACAGAGCAGGACGGTAAAAACGTTCCCGCACTTGTTATGGTTCAGATCAACAAGACAGACCCCGCCCTTTCCGACAGCGAGAAGATCGTTAAACAGGACATTAAACCCAGCCTTTACGAGGCTTTTGAGCTTGGATATATCTGGCTTACAAGACTTATCGGTGAATAATACCACGAGGCTGTTGCGTTGTTTATGACCGCAACAGCCTCTCTGCGGAGGAAACAATGAAAAATTATATAAGACTTGCGGCATTTATTCTTTCTGTAATTATGCTCCTTTCTGCAGCAGCTTGCGGAAAGAAGCAGGAAGAGGTGCCCGAAAACACAGGAAATGAAACTCAGAATGAACCTATGGGAGAAACTAACATCGAGCTTGAGCAAATTCTCCCCGAGCATCTCAATCCCCTGACGGGACTTGAAGCAGAAGGCGAGCTTGAGGGTAAAAGACCCGTTTCCGTAATGCTCAACAATATCCATGAGGCTCTGCCTCAGGTAGGAATCAGCGGCGCGGACGTGCTCTTTGAGTGCCTTGCGGAAGGCTCCATTACAAGACTTCTCGGTGTCTTTGCCGACCCGACTGACGTGGGAGTTATCGGCTCCATCCGTTCCTCAAGACCTTACTACCTTGATTTCGCTCAGATGTTTGATGCCGTCTACGTTCACGCAGGCGGAAGCGAGGATGCTTATTCTCAGATTGCTTCAAGAAATATCGACCACATCGACGGTGTAAGAGGCGGAGGCGACTCCCTCGGTATCTTCTACAGAGACCAGGAAAGACTTAAGACAATGAACCTTGAACACACCATGATGACTCAGGGCGAGAATATTGTGTATACAATTGAAAATAACAAGTACAGAACTGAGCTTCGCGAAGGCTTTGAATATCCCTTTGAATTTGCTGCTTACGGAGAAAGCGTAAAGGTCGGTGACGACAGCGCAACTCACGTATATATTCCCATATCAAGCTATCAGCTTGTTGACTATGTGTACGACGAAGAAGCAAAGATCTATTACCGCTATCAGTATAACGGTAAAAAACATATCGACGGCGGAAACGGAGAACAGCTCTCTTTCAAGAATGTTATAGTTCTTTTCTGCGAGACAGCTCCCTATGATACATACGGAAGACTTAAAGTAACAACAACAGGCACAGGAAACGGCTACCTTATCAGCGAAGGCAAGTATAAGGCCATTAATTGGAGCCGCGACGATATAGACGGTAATCTTACTCTCACCGATGCAAACGGCGAAAGGATCGTTGTTAACAGAGGTAAGACTTTTATCAATATCTGCACTCCTTACATAGAAGAAAGTATTGAATTTAACGCCACAGACAGAGCGCTGGCTGAATAACAAAATAATAAAGAAAAGACAGGGAAGTGCCGATCGGATAGTCCCTGTCTTTTAATATTAAGACCGCCGACGGATTTCCGACGGCGGTCAGACCGAAGACAAACTTGGTATAACGCAGATGTGAGCAGAAAAATTTGTATAAAGTAAATTTTTCTTGATGAAATCATGTGATATAGAAAAGGCGGGCTTTTGCCCGCCACATCTGCTTTTAGAGCATTTTTTCCTCTACCGTAGACAACTACGCCTACGAGGAAAAAAGCTCTAAATCTACCTGCGTTTCTCTCAGTCTGATTCATAGTGTAGCCATTGGCTACACTATGACCGCCGACGGATTTCCGTCGGCGGTTATTTGCTATTCTGTTGAATTATTCTTCTTCGCTCTTGTCTTCAGCCTTTTCTTCGTCAGTGTTTTCCTTCTTTGTCTTGGAAATGAACACTACGAGAACGCCTGCAACTGCAACGAGAACGAGGATAGCGGCGATAACTATGTAGAGAACGGTGTTGTTCTTGCCGTCGTCTTCTCCTGTAATTTCTTCACCGTCAGCACTGAGGTCGGGAGCTGTTGTTGTATCTTCGGGATCAGCAGGAGTTGTTTCAAAGTCTTCTTCTTTGTATTCAACGGTTTCGCCTGCTTCGTTTTTGTAGTAATCCTTGCCGTCTTCACCCTTGAAGGTCTCAGCGGGCTTTGTTACTTCGGGAGCATTATTTGCTGTTGTATCATCGGGATCAAGAACGATGATATCGCTTGCAGTAGTATCTGTTGTATCTTCAACCTTCTGTGTGTCCTTGTGGCTCTGTGTGGGAGCAGTTTCAGCAGGAGCTTCGGTCGTACCTACGCTTACGATGGAGTTGGTCATTTTGAAGGGAACGTCTTCTGCGTCAATGTTAATGATACTTTCCATATCGGGGATAAGACCGATGGTGTAGTCACCGGGTTCTGCAATACCCATGACCTGGAATGTAAGAGTAATGGAAGTACCGTTGAGTTCGCAGTTCTTGGTAACGTCATCGATCTCGTACTCAAGCAGGATCATGCTCTTATCTTCTGCGTCAACACCGAAAGCGGGGAATGTGTTAATTACGCGCTGACCTACAGAGCCTTTGAAATCGTCAGCCTGAAGGTTGGGGTCGGATGTGATAAGAGAACCGATCTGAGCAAATTCATCTGCAAGCTTGTAATCTCTGAGAATAAACACGTCTGTATCATAGTAAAGCATAAGGTAATATGCGTAGATACCGGGGTTGTTCTGAAGCTGAAGCTCAATGGTGAACTCTTCGTTGTTAAGTCCTGCGCCGTTTGTGAGAACGAATTCGAGTTCTTCCTTAGCGGCAAAAGCAGAGGGTACGTTGCATACGATAAGTGTGAGAAGCATCGTAAGCGCTGTGATAAGTGAAATTATTCTTTTCATGATATGTCTCCGATTTGGATTTGAATTGACCGAAAGGTCGATAGACTAATTATAACCTTTTTTAAGCATATTGTCAATATATAAAAAAGACACTGTCTGAAGGTTTGGTGAAATTTTAGTGAAAAAGTGCCGAATTTACCGCGAAAATGTTTCCCACTTTGCGTTACCTGTATTGATTTTGCAAATAGTTTGGTGTATACTGTTTTCGAAGTCGAAAAAGTGAACGAATTTAGGTTCACTTGGTTATCATACATACCCATTAGGAGGTTAATTATGGGATATATTGTTTTCACTTTATTTGTAGCAGTCGTTCTTTTTATAGCTCTTGGTTTTTCAAAGAAAACGGGTAAGCTTGAATGGAAGGCGAACAAGAAACAGTTTCTTGCAATTCTTTCCGTCTTCTGCCTTGTTCTCGGAATGATAGTAACCGTGCCCACCGGTCACACGGGTATTCTCACTACCTTCGGCAGAGTTGAAGAGATGACCCTTGAAGCAGGGGTGCACTTCAAGCTTCCTTATCAGAACGTTATCGTAATGGATAACAGAACGCAGAAGGCAACTCTCGACCTCTCCTGCTTCTCCAGCGACATCCAGGAGGTACCCGTCGTTTATTCCATCAACTATCAGATAAATAAGGAAAACGCGCAGAATATCTATAAGTCCGTAGGCGTTGACTATTACAACGTGGTGATGGTTCCCAGAATTCAGGAAGCAGTTAAATCCGTAATTGCTAACTACACTGCTGAAAACCTCATCGGAAGCCGTGAAGTCCTCTCTCAGGAGATCACAAAAATTCTCACAGCAGAGCTTGAAGCTTACAATATTATCGTGGTAAACACTTCTATCGAAGACCTTGACTTCTCCGATGCATTCACAAACGCGGTTGAAGAAAAACAGGTCGCAGAACAGCAGAAGCTCAAAGCCAAGATCGAACAGGATCAGCTCAATATCGAAGCTGAAGCAAAGGCAGAACGTGAGATCATCGCGGCAAACGCTGAAGCTGAGGTTACAAAAATTCAGGCCGAGGTTGCTCAGTATGCAGGTGAGCGTGAAGCTGAGAAGAACAGAAAGCTTGCGGATGCACTCACACCCGAGCTTATAGATTATTACTACGCCAACGCATGGAACGGTGAGCTTCCTCAGATAGTAGGCTCCGACACGGTTCTTCCCATCCTTGATACTCTCGGTGAGGAAGAAGAAAAAACGGAAGAATAAGCTTAAAACAGTATACACAGAGGTAAAATTATGTCATATCAGATAGCAGTACAGATGTTTTCGGTTCGCCGCGAGTTTGAAGCGGACCCGGTAGGAACGTTAAAGAAGCTTCGCAAAATAGGCTTCACAGCAGTTGAAATGGCAGGCTATAACGGCCTTCCCGCAGCTTATTTCAAGGGAATTCTCGATACTCTCGGAATGAAGGCTGTAGCAGGTCACCTTTCCAAGGAAACGGTGGAAAACGACCCCGAAAGAGTTCTTGATGACCTCAGGACACTTGAAACAAAGTATCTCGTTGTGCCTTATCTTATCGGTCATTTCCATCCCGGAGGAGAAAGGTTTGCCGAAGCCGTTGAATTCTTCAATACCATGGGTAAACATTTCCTTGAAAAAGGCATTGAGCTTCTTTTCCATAACCATGAGGATGAATTCAGATACAAGACCAACGGTGACTATAACCTTGACGTGCTTTACAGCTCCACCGATCCCGAATATCTGAAAGCTGAGCTTGATGCAGGGTGGGCATCCTATGCAAAGGTTGACGTTGTCAAATATATTCCCAAGTACAACGGCAGGCTTCCCGTTATCCACCTTAAGGACTTCAGTTGGTGCAAGGAGGGCGAAAAGGGTAATTGCCGTTACGATATCAATACATGTGCCCTCGGCGAAGGTGACGTTGATATGAAGGGAATAATCAATGCCGCAAAGGCTGCAGGGACAACTGTATTTGTAATCGAACAGGATGAACCCGATACGGGAGATATTTTCGGATGTCTCAAGGTCGGCTTTGACAACCTTACAAAACTTTTGGCAGAATGAAAAAATTACTTCTTATTATAAACCCGGTTGCAGGGAAGAGTGCCCTGCGCTCTCAGCTCATCGATATAGTCGATACTTTTGTCAAGGCAGATTACCTTGTAACTACGGTAGTTACCCAAAGCGGAGAACATCTGACCGGAACTGTCATCGAAACTGCGGCGGATTTTGACAATGTTGTGTGTTGCGGCGGCGACGGAACACTGAACCTCACCATTAACGCGCTGACAAAGCTTGAAAAGCCGCCCGTTCTCGGATATATCCCCGGCGGTACAACAAATGATTTTGCAAAATCAAGAGGTATATCCTCTGTGCCCTTAAATGCTGCAAAGCAGATAGTTGACGGAGAAGTACACGAAATAGACATCGGCTTCTTCGGTGATAAGGCATACGCATATATTGCCGCTTTCGGTGTTCTCTCCGACGTTTCCTATGAAACACCCAGACAGCTTAAGCAGAACATAGGTCACGCGGCATACGTTCTTGAAGGCGTAAAGGCACTGAGCAAAAACAAAAATTACAATATTAAGTTTACAGTGGACGGGGAAGAGTGCGAGGGCAACTTCATCCATGGAATGATAACAAATACAAGGCGCGTAGGCGGCTTTGAACTCCCTATTATAGGTGATTTCATGCTTGACGACGGTCTTATTGACGTAACACTCGTCAGAAAGCCGGAAACTGCCGACGATGCAACGAAGCTCCTCAATGCCCTCGTTACTCAGCGGCCCGACGGATATGCCGTAATTCAGTACAGAGGCTCGAAGCTTGAATACGAAGCAGACACCGAGATACCTTGGACGCTTGACGGTGAATACGGCGGTTCTTTTGCAAAACAAACCGTTGAACTTAAAAAGCGGCACCTAAGAATGGTGTATTGAACACAAGTTTTTGGCGCGTGAATAAAACTAAAAAACTAAATGTAGTTGCGACAGCTGTAAAAAATCAATATTTAGGCAATCATAAAAAATAATCGAAAAATATTCGTTTTTGGGTGTTGACAAATCAATTAGGCATGTGTATAATTAATGCACATGATTATTAGAGAGGCACATAGAAATGAACACAGCAGAGAATATTGTTATTGATTACAGCAAGCGCCTTCCCGAGGCTGAATATGAAGTGATGAACGCAATATGGAACGGAGTACCTCCTCTTAATACTGCATACCTTATGGAGGCAGTAGGTAAGGAAAAGGGCTGGAAAGCTCCCACACTTATCTCCTTCCTCGTAAGACTTCAGGACAGAGGGTACGTCACTTCCGAGAAAAAAGGCAAGGAACGTTATTATACACCTGTTGCAGAAAAGGATGAATACATCAGAAATATAACTGCACAGTTTATCGAAAAGTATCACGGTGGCTCCTTCGTAAACCTTCTTGATACTCTTTACAGCAACCAGAACCTTTCTGAAGGCGATATTGACGACCTTCTTATCTGGCTCAAGACAAAGTGCTGATAACAAGCTACATAACGAAAAACACGCTTTGATCGGCGTGTTTTTTTGCTGCTATTACGCAGGGTAGTTCTCATGTCGGAGCAAGAAAACGGCAGGGGAGGGGCTTGCTCCTCCCGCTCATCCGTGTTTCTATTCCATAGGGGCGACCATCGGTCGCCCGCAGAGCTCTTGCGAAGGTTTAACTATATAGTTTATCGTAGGGGCGACCATTGGTCGTCCGCTGAATTTTGCTGAAGGTTTTATCGCATTACGCAAAAAAAGCATCCCATAAGGAATGCTTTTTCGTATTGAGCTCATCTGATCTCAACAATAATTTTCTTTTCGGAAAGCTTGCCTGCCGCCTTAGTGATAGTTCTGAGAGCGCGTGCGATATTTCCGTGCTTACCTATGACCATACCCATGTCGGACTCAGCAACATTGAGTGTAAGTACTACGTCGTCGCCTTCGATCCTTTCGGTAACCTTTACCTCTGCGGGGTTGTCCACGATGGCGCGGGCCATATCCTCCAGAAGGAGCGTTAAATTGATCACTTGGATATCCTCCGAAAGATTACTTAATGAAACCGTTCTTTGTGAGAATAGCCTTAACAGTTTCTGTGGGCTGAGCGCCGTTAGCAAGCCACTTTTCAACCTTTTCTGCATCAACCTTAACTTCTGCAGGGTTTGTCATGGGGTTGTAGTAACCAACTTCTTCAATGAATCTGCCGTCTCTGGGGCTTCTTGCGTCTGCAACGATAATGCGGTAGAAGGGAGCCTTCTTTGCGCCCATTCTTCTGAGTCTGATCTTTACCATTTTGATTTCCTCCGAAATTTTGTTTTTGTTTTTCTTGTTTTGATTTATAGAAATCCGCTGTAAGTTATTACATCGGGAATTTCATGCGCTTCATGTGCTTCTTTGCGTTCTTGCCGGTGAGCTGACGCATCATCTTGTTCATCTGTTCAAACTGCTTGAGAAGTCGGTTTACCTCTTCAACGGAAGTACCGCTGCCTGCGGCAATTCTTTTCTTTCTTGAACCGTTGATAAGGTCGGGCTTTTCTCTTTCTCTGGGTGTCATTGAAAGGATTATTGCCTCAGTTCTGCCCATAGCCTTTTCGTCGATCTTTGCATCCTTGAGAGCTCCGGGCTTGATGCCGGGAAGCATACCCATAAGGTTTTCGATGGGGCCCATGTTCTTTATCTGTCTGAACTGTTCAAGGTAATCGGTGAGGGTGAAGGTGTTTTCGCGAAGCTTCTTTTCAAGTTCGAGAGCCTGCTTTTCGTCGAAAGCCTGCTCTGCCTTTTCAATGAGGGAGAGCACGTCGCCCATACCGAGAATTCGGCTTGCCATTCTGTCGGGGTAGAAGGGCTCGATCATGTCAAGCTTTTCGCCCGTACCCACAAACTTAATGGGCTTGCCCGTAACAAATCTTACCGAAAGAGCAGCACCGCCTCGGGTGTCGCCGTCCATCTTTGTGAGGATAACGCCCGTGATGTCAAGAAGGTTGTTGAAGGATTCTGCAACGTTGACCGCATCCTGACCCAGCATAGCATCTACAACGAGGAGTATTTCGGTGGGGTTTGTTTCTTCTTTTATCTTGTGAAGCTCTTCCATGAGAACTTCATCTACGTGAAGGCGGCCCGCGGTATCAAGGAATACCATATCGTGGCCTTTAGCCTTTGCGTACTTAATAGCTTCGCGGGCTATCTCAACGGGGGATATCTGACCCATTTCGAAAACGGGAATACCCAGTTGTTCGCCAACGACCTGAAGCTGCTTGATAGCGGCAGGTCTGTAAATGTCACAAGCGACGAGAAGAGGATTTTTACCCTGCTTCTTGTACATTCCTGCAAGCTTACCACTGTGAGTAGTTTTACCTGCGCCCTGAAGACCGCACATCATAATGACCGTCGGGGGCTTTGAGGATATCTCAAGCTTAGCCTGGGATTTACCCATAAGCTCGATAAGCTCTTCGTTAACTATTTTAACTATCTGCTGAGCAGGGACAAGACTTTCAAGCACGTCTGCCCCAACAGCTCTCTCAGTTACCTTTTTAATGAATTCACGAACGACCTTGAAGCTGACGTCCGCTTCGAGAAGAGCAAGCTTTATCTCTCGCATACCTTCCTTAACGTCTTTTTCCGTGAGCTTTCCTTTGTTCCTGAATTTTTTAAAGGCATTTGTCAGCTTTTCGGATAAACTTTCAAGCATCTGATTTTATGCCTCCGTTATATCTCAAGTTTCTCGAGTCTGTCTTTAATTTCCGAAAGGGAATTTTTAACCGTTTCATCATCGGCAATATCAATAAGCTTTGATATTGTCACCGAAATATCGGAAGTCTCCTTTTTAACCTTTGCAAATCTCTCGGCAAGCCCGAGAGTTTCTTCAAGCTCAAGAAGCTCTTTCTCGCTCTTTTTGACCGAGTCCCGAACTCCCTGTCTTGAAATACCCGTCTGCTCGGCTATTTCGGAAAGAGAAAGGTCTTCGTTGTAATACATTTCAATTATCTCTCTTCTTCTTTCGGAAAGGGTCTCTCCGTAAAAGTCAAGAAGAAAAGATATCTTCATATCCTTCTGAAACATTTCAACTTAACCTCTCAACTTATGCTGTAAAGCAAATTGCTTTACAAGTATAACACACACCTTCACCCTTGTCAAGTACTTTTTTACAAAAAAACTATACTTTTTTTATACATATTGCATTAAATAAGATTTAAGGTCAAAACCCGTAAAAATCCCCGTATTCATTGTATCTGAATACGGGGAAAAGTATTAAAGATAAAGGAATTTGTGGGCAAAGACCTCTGCAAGCTCCTTATTGTGGGTAACTGCGATGCAGGTCTTACCCTCGCAGTATTCTTTAATGATCTTTGCAGTGTTTTCTGCGTTTTCCGCATCAAGCCCAGCAAAGGGCTCGTCAAAAAGGTAAACGTCGGCATCCTTCAGGATCGCCCTCGCAAGTGAAACTCTCCTTGCCATACCGCCCGAAAGCTCATCGGGAAGAATGTCAAAGCTTTCTTTGCCGATACCGAGCTTTATAAGAAGCTCCTCGGCACGGCCGTTTTTGTCAAAGGGTGCGAGGTTTTCCCAAACGGTCGCGCCGGGGAACAGTCTTGGTTCCTGAAAGGCAACGGAGACTGTGAATTTGTCGGGTGAAATTTTGCCCTTGTAATCTCTGTCAAGCCCTGCGATAATTCTGAGAAGAGTTGTCTTTCCGCATCCCGATTCTCCGCTTATCACAGTGGTGACACCGTCTTCGAACCGGAAAGAGAAGTCTTTGAAGATCACCTTGTCCCCAAAGGATTTTGAAAGATCGTTAATCTGTATGTCCATCGTTACCTCCGCTTTCGGGGAATAAACGCACAAAGAGCTTCTTCATGGCAAATTCAAGTAGAATACTTATAACAATTACGCAGAAGGTCCACGCAAAGAGCTTTTCCGTTTCAATGTAGATCTTTGAATAGTAAAGCTCAGTGCCCATTGCGTTTTTTGGAACGCAGAGGACCTCTGCCGCAATTCCCGCCTTCCATGCAAGCCCGAGAGACGTCTCAAGAGCTGCAATATACTTCTTTTTCATTGAAGGAAAATAGATGTACTTAATTCTTTTCCCGAGAGGAAGAGGGAAGACTTCAAGAGCCTCGGTAAGCTTTTTGTCAACGCTCTGAAGGGAGGAGTAAACTCCCGACCAAACGATGGGCGTTACCATCAGAAAAGACGTAAAAGAAGGAATACTGTTCTTTCCTATCCACACGAGAGCGAGGATGATAAAGGAAGCAACGGGAGTCGCCTTTATGGTGCTTTGAAGAGGGTGCAGGAGACTTTTTAACAAACTAAATCTGAAACAGAGAAAGCCGAGAACGGTACCTAAAACGGAACCGACAATAAAGCCTGCCGCAATTCTTCCGAGGGAGAGAGCGCAGGAAAGCCAAAAAGAGCTGTCGCCCGACATTTCAAATAGTGTCTTTGCCGTTGCAACGGGTGAGGGAAGAAGGAACGCTTTGCCAACGGCAAGAGCGGCTATTTCCCATATAACCAGCCAGAAAAGGGCAACGCCTGCACCTTGAAGAAATTTATTTTTCAGAATTTTTCTCATAAACACCAATGCTTATTCGCCCATATAGTAGATACCTTCATCGGGTACCTGTCCGCCGACGGAAGCGGGAGCAAAGCTGTGGAGAACCTTGAAGAAGCCGTCAAGGGCAGTCTTCATTTCTTCGCCGTCAATATATACGATATTTGCATCGGGAATTGCCGCCTTTGCGATAGGAGCCTTGGGGATGATGCCGTGCTTTTCGATGATAGCGGAAGCCTCTTCGGGATTTTCGTTAACGTACTTAACGGAGCCTTCATAGTCGGCAAGGAATGCCGCAAGGTCCTCGGGGTATTCTTCTGCGAACTTCTGATTTACAACGATGCAGCCCTGGCAGAGCTCACTTTCTTCGCCCTTCTTTGCAACTGCCTGTTCCCAGAGCTCTGTAAGGTCAAGTGCAATTCTTGTGTCCTTGTTCTGCATAAGGACCGTCGTCGCATTGGGAACGGGAAGCATGCCGATCTTGTCGTCGCCTGCTATCATCTTTGTTGCAAGCTCGGAGTGTTCCGTGTAATATTCAACGGTGCAGTCGATGCCGAATGCATCGAGAATATAGTTGAGGGCATATTCGGGAGTTGAACCCTGACCTGTTGCATAGATAGTCTTGCCGTTTAGGTCTTCAATGGACTTGATGGTCTCGCCGTTTTCAATGATATAGAGAACGCCGAGAGTGTTAACAGCCGCAATTCTGACAGTTTCGGGAACCTTTGAATAGAGAACAGCCGCAAGGTTTGTGGGAACAGCGGCTATATCGAAATTACCCTTGAGAATTTCAGCTTTGATCTCATCGGGTGCACCTGCGATAGTAAACGTATAATTCGCGTCGGTATTGCCGTTTGCGGTGTCTTCCATAAGCTTTGACATACCCATACCTGTGGGGCCCTTGAGAGCGTAAACACGGATGTTTTCGGCGTGTTTGACTTCTTCTTTTGTTGTGTCGTCTGCTTCTGCGGTGTCATTTACGTCGGGAGCGGTATCTTCGGGATCTACGGTGTCAACCTTCGCGCATGCCGCAAGGGAAAGCACCATAATAAGTGCGAGAATAAGAGCTAAAAGTTTTTTCATTTGTTTGTACCTCGTTTCAGGGAATTAATTTATCATTTCATAGAGTGCCGCCGCATCATCAAGAAAAATTTTGCGGCCGTCTCTGTGAATAATACCGTTTTGTTCAAATGCTTCAATGGAGCGGTAAAGGGAAGCTCTGCCCGTGTCAAGCATTTTCGCAATGTCCGTGTAGCTCTCGGTGAGAGTACATGCGCCGTTTTCAAAGGGAAGAGAGAGAAGATAAAGGGCAAGCTTTTCCTCGGCGCTTCCTGCGGAGAAGGCGGCGATCTTTCTGTTGAGAAAACCTACTCTGTCCGAAAGGAATTTTATATAGTTCAGAGCTATTTCGCTTTCATTTTCAATAAGCTCGGTAACTGCTTCCAAAGGCAGAACCGCGGCACAAAGATGTCCGACGGCAATAACCTTCGTTCTGTGAGAAGCTCCCGAGCCGTAAAGGGAAGCGGCCCCGAAGGTGTCTCCTGCCGCGATATAACGGAGAGGGGCATCGTGTTTTTTTGAAACGGAAATGATTTTTCCTTTTCCATCCGCCACAACAAAAATTCCGCCTGTTTTCTCATCAGCCGAAAGGATCTCCTCGCCGTCTGCAAACTTTATTACGCTGATCTTATCTTCCAAAGAATATTTTTTACTTATTTCTTCGAAATCGGTGTTTTTAAACAAAAATAAATTTTTGAGAAGGGTAATCATTCTATCCTCCAATTGTCTCATTTGAGACAATTACATTATAGTACAATCAGTGAACAAAATCAATATTTTTGAAGACATCAAATGTTAACAAATTGTAAATTGAGGTGAAAACGTTTGAAATTTGGTATATGTTGTTGTACAATAGATACGTATATAAAATATATAAGACCGAAAGGAATAAAAGCTATGACATTACTCGTTTTAGCAGCCGGAATGGGCTCACGTTACGGCGGTCTCAAGCAGATCGACCCCATCACTGAAAGCGGAGAATTTATTATTGACTTTTCCGTATTTGATGCTATCCGCGCAGGCTTTGACCGTGTTGTATTTATTGTTAAAGAACAGAACCTTGAAGACTTCAAGGAAACTATCGGTAAGAGAATTGAAGGTAAGATCAAGGTAGAATACGCATTCCAGTCTCTCGATAAGCTGGTTGATGCAGATAAGATCCCTGCAGACAGAGTTAAGCCCTGGGGTACAACACATGCAGTTCTTTGCGCCGAGGACGTAGTCGGTGACGACAGCTTCGTAGTTATCAACGCTGACGACTTCTACGGTGCAGATGCTTATGCTAAAGCGGCAGAATTCATCAAGGAAGCCGAAAAGAGTGCAGACGCTCACTACTGCATGGTAGGCTACCGCCTCGGCAACACCCTCACAGACAACGGAAGCGTTGCAAGAGGTATCTGTGAAACAGACGAAAACGGTATGCTCACAACCATCGTAGAAAGAACAAAGATCTATAAGGAAGCTGACGGCGCAAGCTTCGAGGACGAAAACGGCGAAAAGATCCATCTTGAAAACAATACAGTTGTTTCCATGAACATCTGGGGCTTCACTTCCTCCGTATTCGCAGGTCTTAAGAAGCACTTTGATAACTTCATCGACGATTCCGAAAGAGAACCTCTCAAGAGCGAATGCTATCTTCCTAACGTAGTTGGTCTTCTCAAGAACGAAGGCGCATGCGACGTTAAGGTTATCGAAACCTCTGCTAAGTGGTACGGTGTAACTTATCACGACGATAAGCCCGGTGTAGTTGCAAGCATCAATGCTCTTATCGATGCAGGCGAATATCCCCGCGGTCTCTGGAAATAATTCCTAAATAAGGAGAATAATCATGTCTATTCTTGTAACAGGCGGTTGCGGCTTTATCGGCTCTCACACTGTCGTTGAGCTTCTGAGTATCGGCGAGGATATCGTAATTCTCGATAACCTCTCAAACAGTAAGGAATGTGTTCTTGACAGAATCGAGACCATCACAGGCAAGCGCCCCAAGTTTTATAAAGCAGACCTTCTCGATATCGACGAATGTGAAAAGGTCTTCAAGGAAAACGATATTGAATCCGTTATCCACTTTGCAGGCTTCAAAGCGGTAGGCGAATCCGTTGCAAAGCCTATGATGTACTATCACAATAACATCACGGGTACACTCAACCTCTGCGCTCTTATGTCAAAGTACGGTGCAAAGACTATCGTTTTCAGCTCCTCCGCAACAGTATACGGTATGCCCAAGTCAGTACCGATAAGCGAGGATTTCCCCCTTTCAACGACTAACCCTTACGGCGAAACAAAGCTGATGATCGAAAGAATTCTTTCCGACATCTGCGTTTCCGATAAAGAATACGGCGTTTCCGTTCTCCGTTACTTCAACCCCATCGGAGCGCACGAGAGCGGCCTTATCGGTGAAGACCCCAAGGGAATTCCCAATAACCTTCTTCCTTACGTATCAAGAGTTGCCGCAGGTATCTATGAGCATCTGAGCGTTTTCGGTGACGACTATGATACACCCGACGGAACAGGTGTACGTGACTATATCCATGTAGTTGACCTCGCAAAGGCTCACCTTTGCGCCCTTGACTACGCAAGAAAGAATAAGGGCATCGACTACTTCAACGTGGGCACGGGTAACGGCTATTCCGTTCTCGAAATCGTAAAGGCATACGAAGAGGCATCCGGCAAGCCCGTAAAATATAAGATCTCCCCCAGACGTCCGGGAGACATAGCCGAGTGCTACGCTAACCCCGAAAAGGCATATAAGCTTCTCGGCTGGAAGGCTGAAAAGGGAATTGAAGATATGTGCCGCGACCTTGCAAGATGGCAGGAAGGAAATCCCGAAGGATATCCCGATAACTGATAAAAAACATAGCCTCAAGCCGTAATGGCTTGAGGCACTTTAGAAAAACGAGGAAAAAATTATGATAACAAAGAAATCGTTTGGCTTTCTTGCCGACGGAACGGAAGTGTTTTCCTACACCCTCTCAAATGAAAGCGGTGTTTCCGCAGAAATTGCAGATTTCGGCGGTACGATAGTAAGACTTCTCGTAAACGATAAGAACGGCGAGCCCGTGGACGTAGTGTGCGGCTTTGATAACGTTGACGGTTACCTGACGGCAGGCGGCTATCAGGGTGCCCTTATCGGCAGAGTATGTAACAGAATTCATAACTGTAAGTACACTCTGAACGGCGTGGAATATACACTCTTTGCAAACGACGGTAATAACTCCGCTCACGGCGGCGAGATCGGCTTCAATAAGAGAGTTTGGGAGGTTATCGACACAGTTGACGGAGAAGAACCTACTCTTGTTCTCCGCTACGTAAGCCCCGACATGGAAGAAAACTATCCCGGCACACTTACAACGGTAGTTACTTATAAACTCGTTAAGGAAGGCGGTATCTCCATCCGTTATGAAGCAACAACGGATAAGGACACCATCATCAACCTTACCAACCACGCATACTTTAACCTTGCAGGCTGCGGAAACGGCACCATCAAGGAACAGATCATGTGGATAGATGCTGACAAGATCAACGAACAGGACTTCGAGCTTATCCCCACAGGCAACTTTATAAACGTTAAGGGCACAGCTTACGACTTTAACGAGCCCAAGGCGATCGGCAGAGATTTCAACTCCGAGCCCTCCATGGATATTCAGCACGGCGGTTACGATAATAACTTCATTATTAATAACTACAACGGCGAGATCAAGCTTTGCGCAACTCTTGAAGAACCGAATAATGGTATAAAAATGAACGTGCTTACAAATCAGCCCTGCGTTCAAGTCTACACCTCCAATATGATAAACGAAGAGGATATCCCCTTCAAAGGCGGTAAGCCTCAGAAGAAGAATTGCGCCGTATGCTTCGAAACTCAGCATATGCCCGATGCAATAAATCACCCCAACTTCACAAACACCGTCCTCAAACCCGGTGAAAAGTACGACTTTACAACGATCTACACCTTTGATATTGTAAAATGACATAAAAAACAGGCAGTCATAAGATTGCCTGTTTTTTGTATTTTGAAATTCTATTCAAGTCTTGAGAACTGTCTCTCAATAGAGGTTTTCTTTATCTCAAAAGCAACGGGTCTTCCGTGAGGGCAGGTCTTGATGACCTTTCCGTTTTCGTCGGGCTTCTTCAGAAGCTTTCTGCATATCCATTTGACGTGGTCAACGCCGTAATACCTACCGCCCTTTATCGCCGCCTTGCAGGAGGCCTGATAGAGGGCTTTTTCAAAGAATTCCGCCTCAGTGCTCTCAACGGTGCCCATGCCTTCGGAAAGGCGCGAAACCATTGTTGCAAACATATCAGCGGCACTCTCGGTTCCGATCTCTGAAGGGATCTTTGAAATACTTACAGTGTTCTTTGAAAGGTCTGTGTCAAAACCGAAGCCGACACTTCTTATATCTTCCGAATATTCTTCAAGAACGGTCATGTCGTCACTCAGCATAACAACTTCGATGGGAACGAGAAGGATCTGTGACTCCTTTTCTTTTCTGCGCCGTCTTTCACAAAGCTCGTCAAAGAGAATTCTCTCGTGAGCGGCGTGCTTGTCGATCATTAAAATTCTGTCTTCAAGCTCAACCATAACGTAGCAGTTGTAAGCCTCCCCGATTATCTTGAAGTCGGGGACCTCATCCTCGGTGTCGCTCTCCTTTGAAGCAAGGGCAACCTTGTATTCCTTCTTTTCGGTAGCTTCTTCTGCCTTCGGCGCTTCTGTCTTCGGCGCTTCCGGCGCTTCAACTTCTACACTATCTTCAGCTTTCTTCTCAGCCTTTGAAAAGTCGGGCATATCGTAGCCTGCCATAATGGAGGAGAATAACCCTGCCGTCTCGGCTTTCTTTTCTTCGTAAGCTTTCGGAGAAGGAACGGGAGCTTCCTTTTTCG
>SVTQ01000029.1 GCA_015063695.1 Oscillospiraceae bacterium | reverse complement strand
CTTTTGTCCATATCCGCTTCTTTTGCCCCTTTTTCATTTCTTTCCTCCTTTTTTCTTTTATTATATCATAACAAAAAGGTAGATACATAGTGGTTTTTTATGTGTCTACCTTTATTTTACTATTGCATCTGCTGGTGGTTTACCTAATACAAAAATCGGCAGACACTTTGCTGTGTCTGCCAATTCTTGTAGCATTTCACCCAAAAGGTAATCGCTTCTTTAAACTCTAAAAAATCACTTAATGATCTCACCGTAGCATTCGCCGAATGCGCATGCAGCGTTTGATTCGTCAGTATCAATATGCATAGCAGCTGCGAAGTTGGGGTTAACGCGAACAACAACGTCGCCGAATACTGTGCTTCTGCCGTTAGAATCGATCTTTACGGAAACGATCTCCTTGTCAGCAACACCGAATTCTTCAGCATCAGCAGGTGTGAGGTGGATGTGACGCTTTGCAGCGATAACACCTTCGGAGAGTTCAACCTCGCCGCAGGGACCAACGAGCTTGCAAGCACCGCTGCCTGCGATGTCGCCGGATTCGCGAACGGGAGCCGCAACACCAAGAGTTCTTGCGTCTGTAAGAGAAACCTCAACCTGAGAAGCAGGTCTTGCAGGACCGAGAATGATTACGTTAGGGATAGACTTCTTAGGGCCTACAACAGTAACTCTTTCTTCGCATGCGAACTGACCGGGCTGGCTCAGATCCTTCTTATGTGTAAGTGTTGCGCCTTCACCGAAAAGAGTCTTGATGTCTTCTGCGGAAAGATGCACGTGTCTTGCGGATGTTTCAACAAGTACTTTTGCCATTATGTATTTCTCCTTGAATTTGGTAATATTATTTGCTTTTATAAGTATACCACTCAAATTATGTTTTGTAAAGTAAAATCTTGTAAATTTACGTCTGAAAAACGGGGTGCCGAAGCACCCCGTAATATATCACTGTTCTTTATTTGTAAAGAAGTAATTAAGTCTGCCGTGCGGCATAGTATCACCGTCGGTATACATTTCTTCCATGGTATCGATAACACTTTCACTGTCTGCCCACTTGAAGGAGAAGGAAATGTCGTTATAATCCGTGATACCGAGAGAAGCAAGGGGTACTCTTACCATCATCATCTTACCTTCTATTCTGTAAGCGATGTTCGAATCGGTTACTGTGAAGCTGTAGCTTGAAGAGTTACTCTTTGCAAGAGACGTCTTCGTGCTGCTTGAAGGGGAGTAGTTTACGATGTAATCGTAGCCGTACCAGCCTGTTGATGCAGAGGAGTCGATGTCGATATAGAGCTTCATCCAGGATGCATTCTTATTGTAGGAAGAAATTGCACCGTTTGCTTCAACGTAGAAGTAAGCGTATTCCGTATCGCATACTACCTTTGCGCTCTTGAGGTCGTTCTTGACGGAGCTGTTTACGTAAACGTTGCCGCCGAAGCCCTGAGCATTTCTGTCGTATGTTTCGCCTGTTGCATCACGGTAGGAAAGTGTGATATCGTTCCACTGATCGAAGGAGCCGAGAATGTCGATTCTCTTCTTGGAATTCTGTACCAGAGTGGGAGCCGCACCCTTATAGCGCCTTACGTTGTAGATAAGCTGCATGTAGTAGTTATCGAAGTAGTAACCTCTTATCATTTCCGCGTCACGTGAGAAGTCAACGGTTGCTGTGTCAACGAAGAGAGCCATGTTATGATTATTTGCGTCTCTCAGTGTACCCGTGGTGTCGATCTTACCTGCCGCCCATTCGTTCCAGCCTGTTACGAGAACTACGGGAACGTCGGGGTAACTGTCGTGTACCGTATCCCACTGTTCCTGGAAGTTGTAGCCGTACTTGTATGCACCTGCAAAGGTCTCGTTCTTGCCGTCGTGCCAGTTTCTGCCGTGGTTGAGCTTTGATGTGAAGATGACCTTACTGGGAACGATGTTATAGCCGTAGATACCGGAGTCACCGAAGGCGATCGTACCCATGTGCTGTGCGATGGATACGTTGATGGCATCAAGCTTGCCCGCTGTGTTGTAGTTGGGGACCGCCGGATCGGTGAAGTCCATCCAGGACCATGCGTTTGCCTTCTTTGCTTCATCGGGCCACTGGCTCTGTCTGAAGGTGAACATATTACGAGCCGCCGCGGGAAGTGCATTAAACTCCGTCTGCTTACCGATGATAACGGGCTTGCCTTCATAGCAGAACCATGTATCGGGCAGATAGTTTACGGAATAAATGTTGTTATAGAGATACTGAAGTATGGAAATGCTTCCCGTATATCCGCTGTGAGAGTTGTTACAGTAGAATACTACCTTGGGAGGATTGTAGCCCATTTCATTGAACTCATGAACTACCTTCATTACCTTCTTAGCCGTATCAATGTAAGGAACACCGTTTGTTACGTCAAAGAAGATAAAGTCAACGTCAGCATTTGTGAGCTCTTCAATATGCTTTCTGATTACCCATTCATCGTTACTGAAGTAGTAGCCGAAGAGAGGCTCAGAGAAGAAGTGATGCTCGTTCATGGGGCCCCAAACACTTGAGTTGCCGGGGATGTTACCAACGCCGTACTGATTTACGAGCTTCTGGATATCGTAAGGACCGCCCGTACCGTGAGCACCGAGCCACAGAAAGTAGAAGATACCTACGTTCTTATCTGTGAAGTCGTAATTCTTGATCACGCTGTCGGAGGTGGTGTAAAGCTCACGTCCCACGTCGTCTGTCGCAACGGTAATACCGCTTGTGTAGTTGGAAGCGTAGGGATACGTCTGACCGTCTGCGCTGATGGTCGCACCGTTTGAAGAAACGGTATATGCGTTTTCACCCTTTACGTTGTTGACTGTGTCTGTTTCCTTATCAACAACAGCTTCCTTGAGTGTGAAGGTGATGTCTGTTACCAGTGCTCCGTCGCCTGTGTCCATATAGAAGGACATGTAGAGAGGGCCTACGTATGCGCTGTTAATGGGAGTTGTAACGGTTCTTGTAGATACCCAGTTGGAGGAACCGCTTGCAACGGGTGTTGAAGTTTTAACGGAAACATGGAGATTAGCCGCGTTCTTTGAGCCGAGCTGACCGAAGACCGTGGGCTCGGAGAAGAAACCGAACTCGGAGTTGTATGCCTTATAGGAGGCATCCGTACCGTAAGTGATCGTTACGGCGGAATACTTTGAAAGGTCGATACAGTCCGCAACCTTGATGTAGTTATTGTAGCTGAGGAAGCCGAGAAGTGTTCCCGTGCTTCTTGCCGCGGTGTAACCTGCAGCAGGCCACGTTGTTGTGAAGGGCTGAAGTTCCCCGTTTATTGTGGGACCGATATTGCTGTAAGTACCGGGAGTATTTATCATACCGAGAGTTTCTGCGGAAATATCCAGCTTATACTTATCCGTGAAGGTGTATCCGTTTGCAAGAGCTTCTCTGTAATCAGCGATAGCAGTTGCAACACCTGATGTTTCAGCGAGAGCAACGCTGTCAAGATAAAGCTTGTTTCCGTTTGCCGCTGAATCAAAGAAATTGAATACAAATCCTGTGATATCACCCGACCATGCACTGTCGTCGGACATATCAATAACTACGCTGTGATACGTTCCGTCAGCATTCAGAGTGAAGGAATGAGCCGCGCTATCAGCATTTGCTTTGACAGATGCGCTGCCTGTCTTATCCGTCTTATATGTAAGCACGATATAGTTGTACTGACCTGCGTTGAGATCTGCCGAGTCTGCAGTGTAATCAACGTTTACGTAAGGTGTGGTGCACTGAGCGGTAAGAACTGCCGCGCCGTCAAATTCGACCTTTGCGATACCGCCTGCAGTACCATCTACAGATACTATGCCCTTGAGCACCTTCTTGAGCATAAGGGAGTCCTTGACACTGAGAATTCCGTCTCCGTTTACGTCTGCAGCATCAAGGTTTATGTCAACGTCTATACATCCAAGATACTTTTTAAGAACGATAACGTCCTTCGCGGTAACCTCGCCGTCACCGTTTGCATCGCCTGCAAGTGCCGTTGCCGCTTCGCTTTTAAGGTAAGACGCATAGTTATCCGCAGTAAATTCAACCGTATGGGACATATCGTCGGTAAGACCGTTTGCCTTATTCTGACGGTAGGTTGCTATCTGGTTTGCCTCTGCGGAGGTCTTTGCGAGAATGATGGAGTCAACATACATTACGTTTCCAACGCTTGCGCTGGTGAAGGGGTCAAGACGAAGTCCGTAAATTCTTCCCGTCCATGCAGAGTTTGCGCTCATGTCGATTATCTGTGAATGATAAGCTCCGTCTTTGCTGAGAGCAATACCAACGGAATGACCGCCTGTGGGTACCGTAACGTTACCTGCACAGTAGAATATCTCCGCCTTATCGGAGCCATGGCTTGCATCGGGAACCTTATAAGTGAGAACGATGTACTTATAAGTGGATGCGCTGAGGTTTACACCCAGCTTTGAATAGCTGAGAAGCGCATAGGGGTCGGAGCCCGAGCCCGAAACCGTAAGCTGTGCCGCATTCTGCGCGGGAGCATAGGAAATGCTGAGACTGTTTATCTCGCCGCCCTTATCAAAGTATGAAACCGTGTTTGCGCTGTTGAATACAGCGGAACCGTCGGATATTTCATACGGTGCCTTACCTGCTGTCGCCGCTACGGCGCCGAGACAGATAACGATGGCAAGCAGGATGCACGTCAGGGTCCTTACTTTTTTCATATGTTTACCTCCGTTGTTAAATTTACAACAAAAAATTATTTACTATGAATATCAGAGCTCTCCTCTGAAGGCGTTTTCACCGAAGATAGTTTCAAATCTCTTGCCGAGAGCCTTGTAAGCTTCAAGAAAGCTTTCACTGCTATGGAAGTTGTTCTCTTCCCAGAGCTTTTCCGATGCCGCCGCAAGACGGGGGATTATGGTCTTGAATTCAAGCTGGCAAGCGAGTCTGCTGCTCTCGTATCCCATAAGATAGTCGCCCCATGCGCAGAGCGCGCCGCCCTCGCAGGGCTCGCCTCTGTCAAGGATTATCTTGTTTTCGTGGGCAGGGGAGCCTTCCCACCAATGGTCCCAGGTGTATTTATCCCAAGTGAGAATTTCCTCGACGGGCCATTTTCTCCAGGGAGCAACTACGTAAACGGGCTCCCAGGATGCGTTTATCACGGTAAAGCCTTCCTTTGTAAGCTCGGGAGCAAGCTGATAGTAGCTTTCAAAGACCATAACGAGAGTTTCCTTCGGCACGTTGGCGTTGGACTCTTTGTGGAAGCCCTCCCAGCAGACGGGAATTTTACCAAGAGATAGAACCGTCTTACAAATTCTGCCTACGTAGTAGCCGTAAAGCTGAACGAAATCGGCAATCCCCTCTATTTTCATAAACGCCACTGTTTTTTCAGAATCGCCCCAACGTCCGAGAACTGCCTCGTCTCCGCCCACGTGGATATAATCGGAAAGGCTGAACAGCTCTGCGGCCTCAGTGTAGATCTTATCGAGAGCATCAAAGGCTTCGTCAGTCGCATCCATTATTCCGCACGAGCCGAATATTTCGGGATACTCAGCCTGAAAGCGTGCGGAGTGACCTGGCATATCTATCTCGGGAATTATCATAACCCCCATGGAGTCGGCATATTCACAAAGTGCGCTTATCTCCGCTTTTGTGTAATGCCTGCACTTTGTGGGAAGCTTCGGGAAAGCCTCACAGGGGAGCGTATAGCTCTGGTCGTCAGTGAAGTGGATTATAAATCTGTTTATTTTAAGAAGACTGCAAAGCTCAACGTATCTGTAAAGATAGTCCACGGGATGGAAACGTCTTGCAACGTCAAGCATAAGACAGCGGAAAGAACTGTCGGGAGCGTCCTCTATCTCGCCCTTAGGGAATTTTACGTACTTATCGCAGGTGCGCTCTCCTATCTGAAGCAGGGTCGCAAGGGCGGATGAAAGACCTTCCCTTTCGGAAACCTCGATAACACAGGCATATTCCGTCTTTATTCTGTAAGCACCCTTCGGAAGGTCGGGACAAATACGAACCGCAATCCCCTTGTCGCATCTTTCCTCGCAGGGAAGCGCCATAAGATTTACCTGCTCAACCTTTTCAAACTCAAGCTGAGTCTCCGTAAGAGGAGTCATAAGGCTTTCATCAGTCACGGGAATATCAAGGGGAGTAAATTCTATTCCCCAAAGCTTGTCGGCAGTCTCCGAAAAGCTCTTCAGAATACGGTCAAAGCTTCTCTCCCCACAGGAGAAAACAGGTTTTATGCAAAGAAATCCTTCGCCCAAGGAAACTTTTTTGGGTGAGGGTATTATATTTATACTCATAATATATCTCCGTCAGTATAGTTACACTTTTAATGATATCATATATTTTTTATTTTTTCAATATAACAAAAGCTGTTTTTTACCAAAAAACTGTATATTTTCACCATTATAATGTCTTCCCCGGAGGCTCTGCTGCGGTAATTTTCGTTTTGCACTTGATTTTGATGTTAATATATAGTATAATATAGGGTGATATAATGTTTGAACTCGAGAGGTGTCTATGCATAAAATTGTGAAAAACAAATTTATACTTGTGATACTTGCCATTGCCATATTTATCCCTTCCCTTGTGGCAATAGTAAACTATAACCACGAAAAGGACGGCCCTGTTGACACGCGAAGCGTTGTTTCCATGAAGCTTTGCGATCTTTTCGGAAATGAATATAACTTCAGCAAGGACACTGAGGACGAAAAGTCCGTAATTCAGATGTTCGTTGACATGAATGCTTCCGCTTCCTCGGTAAGTCAGCTCCCCGATCCCCTTTTTGACAAGCCCTTCTACCTTGTGGTAATGTCAAACGGCTCAATGGAGTCCACATATCAGTACTATTTCAACAGTACCTCCGCCGAGGCGTACTACATGGACGGCGAAGGAAAGGCGTTCAAGCTCTCCGAAAGCTCTGCCACAGAATTTCTGGGGACCCCCCTTGCGGCAAGTGTTTACGAAGACTCCCGCGTTCCAGCAATGACAGTTTCCGGCTCTGACAACAAGGTCTCTCCCGGAAGCGCATCATGGTTCTATAAGGACTACTCGGGCGAGTTTGCTACCCTTGACTGCTCCTCTCTCATCATAAAAGAAAACGCCGTATATCCCATCGAAGGCGGCATAGTTATGGATTTCGATATCGATCCCGACTATTTCCACGTAAAGGTTGAAAACGTTTCCGACGGAAAGGTTCTCTTCGACGATCTCTACGAAAACATTTCCACTCTTAAGTTTGACGGCATAGCACAGGTAAACGTAAGCGTTACGGCTAAGTGGTATGAGGACAGCACCCGCGGCTATCACGGTGAGCTCTCCTATGCATTCGGAGCTGACATTGCGGCTCCCGCGGCATTCTACCTCGGAGTAAACGAAATAAACCTCGGTGAATTCGTTTCCGTAACGGGTATCAACGTAAAGGACCCCTCAAAGGTTTCCTTTGTAAGCGAGCCCGACCTCGGCTATACACCTACCTTTTATGCAGACGGCGAGTTTGTCCGCGCATTCGTTCCCGTACATATTGATAAGAACGCAGGCACATATAAGTTCACCTTCACATACGGCGGTGTTTCTCAGGAAGTAAGCCTCGTTGTAAACAACAAGACCTACCGCGCAAGCACGTATAACGTTGACGCAGCGGTGGCAGCCCTCTTCTCCGACACAACAAAAAATGCAGCATCCGAAGCTCTTGCGGACGTGTTCAAGTCGGGAAGCTCCACAAAATATATTGACAACTCCGATTTCTCAAAGGTATTCGAAGATAACTTCATCAACAGATACTTCGGCAGACTTTACACAGTAAATACCTCCGACACCGTATTCCGTCAGGTGGGCGTTGAATACGTTTCTCCCGAGGGAACCGACGTTAAGGCTACCGCAAAGGGCGAGGTCGTATACGTCGGCTCCACAGACGTGACGGGCAACATCGTTATAATCGAGCACGGCTTCGGTCTCAAAACAATTTATTGCCATCTGGCAAACGCTTCCGTCAAGGTAGGCGACGTTGTTGAAAAGAACGGCGTTGTCGGCACCTGCGGCAAGACAGGCTTTACCAACGTTTCAGGCGTATACTTCGGCATGTACGTCGGCGACGTTGCGGTTTGTCCTTATCCCACGTGGCATGACGGCGACTGGAAGTGCATCCCCTTCCACGAACCCGAGAACTGATAATCAATCACAACTAAACAACTACACCCCGAGTGAATTTACACTCGGGGTGTTCTCTTATTCGGTTGTTTTTTTAATCTATAATTCCAAGTCCCTTAGCAATGATCGTAATAAAATCCTGAACATTAGTAACGATACCTACCGCAGAAAGGCTTCCGCGGTCCGCAAGCTTGTTTACCGCAAATTCAGCGGCATCAACGCAGTAGAGATAAACGGGACGAATCTCACCGTCGTCACCCACCGTAAAAGAAGGGGTCATATTACCCGTAGCAATAGTGTGGAGCATTGTTGCAAGACAGATAACGGTAGTCGCCTTCTTGACAAGTCCCCTCATTTTGTTCTGTCCCTCATAAGCATCGCCTATGACCTCGGGAAGAGGACCGTCATCGCGGATAGAGCCCGTAAGAACAAAGGGAACGTCGTTTCTTATAACGCTGTTCATAATGCCGTTGTCAATACCATGATCGTCAATAAACTGACGGATGGAACCGCTTTTTCTGACCTTGTTGATAACGTCAAGATGGTTATAGTGACCGTTTCTGTGGGGCCTCTGGGTGTAAATATCCTGACCAAGAGCTGTGTGAAGCAACGCTCCCTCTAGATCGTGAGTGGCAAGGGCATTTCCCGCCATGATACCGTGAGCATATCCGTTATTTATCAGCGCCTCCATGGCATGACGGGCATCGTAGTCAAAGGAAAAAGCAGGGCCCATGACCCAAAGAATATTACCGTGCTCCTTCTCGTATCTGAGAAGCTCAATAAGCTTGTCATAATCCTTTGTGAAAGCTGTTTCACGGCTTCTTCCGCGTCTGAAAACAAATCTGTCGTCTATATCCGCATCGGGCTCAGAAAATCCGTTTACGTGAACGTAAATACCGTCCTCACAGTTCTCCGTTCTGCCGAGGATGACCTTGTCACCCTTCTTCAGATTTCTGTTTTCAACAACAAAAAGCTTGTCGTTTTCACCTATCACAACGGAGGAGTCCATTCTGCTCTCAGTCGCAAGATGCCATTTTCCGCCAATCTTAAAATATTCGGGAAACATGGACGTGCTGTGATAATTGTCGGGCGCAACCCCATCTATTTCTACCGCCTCATAACAAACGTCGGGCGCATTCACGAAAAGCTCACCGTCAAAATCGGGAGCATTATATTTGGTTATACTAAAATGCATTATTTTATCTCCTGTTTTGCGCCGATTTTTGCAGCCTCGCCGTCAACGGTCACCCAAAGGTCAATATCCGAAGGGTTATATATCTTCTCTTCGGAAATCTCAAGGGCATCGAGAGCTGAGACGTAATCGAGAATTTCAATATTTGTGGCGTACCACGTATCTTCCCTTCCCGAGATCTCGGAAAGGAAGCTTTCAAGCTTTTCCCACTTTTCCTCATCGTAAAACTCGTAGCTGTGACCCCAGACGTAAAGAAGCTTCAAAGGCTTTTTACTCTCTGCAAAACGGTCGGCAAGTGCCTTATCCGCTTCAACGTGATGGCAGGTAGGATGCCACATCATAAAGTTCTCGGGAAGGTCAAAATCATGGGTATCCGCAACAGTTCTGGAATATTCCATCCCCTCTTCGCGACAAAGCTCGATCACTCTGTCATCAAAGCTTCCGAAGGGATATGACATACCGCGGACAGTGTATCCGCATAGGTTTTCGAGGAATTCCTTGTTTTCGGATATCTCACTTCTCACCTTTTCGTCGGGAAGCTCATGAAGAAAGGGATGATGCTTTGAATGGCAGGATACCTCGTGACCCTTATAAAGCTCACCGTAGGTTTCAGGATCAACGATAGTCACCCCTTCAAGAAAGTCAAAACAGTTTAGAAAATCGGGATTACAAAGGTGAAAGGTTCCTTTTACACCGTATTTATTGAAGGTCTCAACAAGACGGATGTCTTCAATTCTACCGTCGTCGTAGCTGAAGGTAACGGCTCCGCTTTTCCCGCCGTACCATAAATTCTTTTCTATAGTTTTCATAAGATGGTCACCCGTCAGTCTGCCTTTTCGGTATCCGCTTCCTCTTCGGGAAGAACAGAATAGGCAGGTATTTTTGAGGAATAGAGGAAGTTACCGTCCTCGTCTTTTTCTTTCGTATAATCGTTTTTCTGAGTGAGGAATGAAACGTTTGCACCCGTGTGGATAAAGGTCTCATATCCGCTCTTTATGCTCTTTTCAGTGGCACCGTCCAGCAGAACGTTTATTCTGTACGCGTTAAGACTTCCGCTGAAATTGTCGCGGAAGGTTGCAACCGCATCTGCGCTGTAAGTGCCCGAGTCTGAGAAATCAACTGCGAAAAAGTCAGTATATCTGAACATAAGCTCAAGAGTGGGCGTAAGCTCGGCTGCCTCAAACACCGTGGGGCTGAGAACCACACCGAAATACGCATCCGGCGCCGCCTTGCGAAGTGTTTCCACATGTGAGTAAAAGGCATTTACCGCATCGGACGTAAACTCTCCGCCAAAAACACCGCTCAGAATAAATCTGTCAAATCCGATAGCCGCCAGCTCTCCCACAACTGTACTGTCAACAGTAGTAAGCACTGTTTCGCCTTTCCCCGTATAAGCTCCTAAAAGCTCAACGTAAGCACATTTTTTCATTCCTTGGTTCGTGGCTTCCGAGAGAGCCGCAGAAAGGATCTCTGCAGAGGTAACGCTTCCCGAAGTTGCCGCGCCCACAAGCTCTGACAGCGCTGTCGATGAATACGTAAGCTTTCCGTTCTCATCGCGCACGTCAAAGATAACAGACGTATACCCTGCCGCCTTAAGGCCTTTGACAAAGGATGCCGCGCTCTTTCCGTCGGGACAGTCTGCAAGGTCGAGATACCCGCCCGTAAAGGAAAGCTCCTCGAAGGAGGCCTCTTCCTTAAAAACGGGATCGGGCTCTTCTTCCTTCTGAACGGGCTTCTCGGGAATGATGTTTTCAATAGGTTCCTTGGAAATATCCGCGTCTTCAAGCTTGCCTTTGAGACGGTTACCGAGAACAAGAGCAAAGGTCACGGAGCCCACTACCGCAAGAACGATAATAAGCACACGTATTATAACCGTTCTTTTATTGGAGCGGTGTTTGCTTTTCTTTCCGCTGTAGCCGTAGTAGTTCATAATCCTCTCCTTGTCATAAAACCGTGCCATTTGCAATCGCATGGCACGGCATTATTTTATAATCGTTACATTATAGCTCTCAGTTCCTTAAAGCTACCCTTAAGATTACCGTAGAGCTTTCCGTAAATGTCGTAATATTTGTTATAAAGAGCCGTTTTCTCTCCGTCGGGTGTACCCGAAACAGTTGCGCCGCCTATCATTTTTTCACAAGCGGATGCAACGTCAGGATAAATTCCCGCACCAACCGCCGCAAGAATTGCAACGCCGAGAGCAGGGCCCTCCGCCGCCTTTATCTTCTTTACGGGAAGATCAAATACGTCGCAGATTATACTCTTCCAAAGGGGGCTCTTGGCACCGCCTCCGCAAAGAAGCATTGAGTCGGGCTCTATCTTCATACCGTGAAGGACCTCGAGACAGTCCTTCAGAGAAAAGGCAACACCCTCCATTACGGCGCGGATAAAGTGAGCCCTTGTGTGCATAGCGGAAATACCGAAAAATACACCTCTGCAGTCAGGATCAAGGTGAGGTGTTCTCTCGCCCATAAGGTAGGGCAGATAAAGAAGCCCGTCACTTCCCACGGTAATATTTTCTGCTTCGCCGTCAGTTATCTTGTATACGTCATCGCCCGTGCGCTCGGACTCAAGTGTCTCTGCCGCACAGAACTGATTTTTAAACCACTGCATAGAAAGGCCTGCACCCTGAGTTACACCCATTACGTGCCAGCATCCGGGCACTGCACAGCAGAAGGTATGAACTCTGCCGAGAGGGTCGATCACGGGGCCGTCTGTGTGAGCGTAAACCACGCCCGAAGTACCGATAGTCGTAAAAGCATCGCCTGCGTTTACAACGCCCATTCCCACTGCCGCCGCCGCGTTATCTCCTGCGCCGCCGACAACAAGGGTGCTCTCGGAAAGACCTGTAAGCTTTGATGCTTCTTCGTTAATGTGACCCGTTACCTCGGGAGATTCATAAACTCTCGGAAGCCATGACATGGGCACCCCCATAGCGGATGCGACCTCTTCGGACCAGCATCTGCCGGGAACGTCCAGAAGCTGCATACCTGAAGCGTCTGAGACCTCCGTTGCAAAGTCACCCGTCAGCTTGAAGCGCAAATAGTCCTTTGGAAGAAGGATATGCTCGCATCTTGCAAAGTTCTCGGGTTCGTTGTTCTTTACCCAAAGTATTTTTGAAGCGGTAAAGCCTGTAAGAGCAGGATTTGCCGTAATTTCAATAAGCTTTTCTCTGCCAAGCATCTCGGTGAGCTCTT
The DNA here is from genome assembly GCA_015063695.1 of Oscillospiraceae bacterium. Classification (GTDB taxonomy): domain Bacteria; phylum Bacillota; class Clostridia; order Oscillospirales; family CAG-272; genus RUG14199. Next base: position 11,837 of record SVTQ01000029.1, on the reverse strand, counting down.
CGCATTCCTTGCCCGTTCTCTGGTCGCACCAGAGAATAGCAGGACGAATAACTTCACAGTCTCCGTCAAGCATAACGAGGCCGTGCATCTGACCCGAAATACCGAGAGAAATTATGTCGTCTGCAGATACGCCGCTTTTTTGGGCCGTTTCCGAAAGGGTCTCCACTGCCGCATTGTACCAGTCGGCAGGGTCCTGCTCCGCCCAGCCGTTGTGAGGCTGATAGAGAGGATATTCACGGGAAGCGGAAGCTATTTCTTTACCGTCGGTATCAAAGAGCACCGTTTTGGTGGCAGAGGTACCGAGGTCAATACCAATTACGTATTTCATTTTGTTTCACCGAAAAGAATGGAGTTTACAACAGACTGAAGCATTTCCTGTCTGCCGGAGCCGGGGGTACTACACTTGCCGAGCTCTGCAGCATGAGCCGCAAGCTCTTCGAGTGTCGCTTCTCCGCTTACGATCTTCGCACCAATACCTTCGCCGAAGCTTGCATATCTGTCAGCGATGAAAGCATCAACTCTGCCGTCCTCGATAATTGCCGCAGCCTTGAGAAGACCGAGGGCAAAGGTATCCATACCGAGGATGAAGCCGTATACCATGTCTTCAGCTGTGTTGCTGGGACGTCTGTTCTTTGCGTCAAAGTTGAAGCCGCCGTTCTTCATGCCGCCTGCCTTCAGAACCTCATACATGCACATTGTCGTTTCATATACGTTGAAGGGGAACTCGTCTGTATCCCAACCGAGAAGAAGGTCGCCCTGGTTAGCGTCGATACTTCCGAGCATTCCATTTGCCGCAGAAACTCTCAGCTCGTGCTGGAAGGAGTGACCCGCGAGGGTTGCGTGGTTGGCTTCGATGTTCATTTTGAAGTCCTTGTCAAGACCGTACTTGCGAAGGAAGCCGATGGACGTTGCCGCGTCGAAATCGTACTGATGCTTCATGGGTTCCTTGGGTTTGGGTTCAATGAAGAAGTCGCCGTCAAAGCCGATGCTGCGGCCGTAATTCACTGCCATCTTCATAAGACGCGCAATATTTTCTTCTTCAAACTTCACGTCTGTGTTGAGAAGAGATTCGTAGCCTTCTCTGCCGCCCCAGAATACGTAGCCGCGGCCGCCGAGCTTAACGGTAAGGTCAAGAGCCTTCTTGATCTGAGCCGCCGCAAAGCAGTAGACTTCAGCGCTGTTTGTGCTTCCCGCACCGTTCATGAAACGGGGATTGGAGAACATGTTTGCAGTACCCCAAAGGCACTTGATTCCCGTTTCCTTCATCTTTTCGAGAATGTAATCCGTGATCTCGTCAAGACGTGCGTTTGTTTCGTTTATGTCTTCCGATTCGGGAACAAGGTCAACGTCATGGAAGCAGAAGTACTCGATACCGAGCTTTGTCATAAATTCAAAGCCTGCATCAACCTTTGCCTTTGCGTGAGCCATTGTTGCAGGAGTTTCACCAAAGGACTTGTCCGCAGTGCCGCGGCCGAACATATCGGAGCCCTCGGCACAAAGGTTGTGCCACCATGCCATAGCAAAAGGAAGATGTTCCTTCATAGGCTTACCGAGCACAATTCTGTCTGCATCATAGTACTTGAATGCAAGCGGATTGGTGCTGTTTGCACCCTCAAACACAACTTTTTCAACAAAATCAAAATACATAGTGTTTCCCTCTTTCCGTGTAAAAGCACTTTTTAATAATCATTTCATATTGAAGCCGTCACCGACCTATTATAGGTATTAACGCACAGCTTCCCTTATATAATATTTTATAGATTATTTGCAACTTGTCAACGGTTTTTATAAAATTCCATTCAAAAAATCTTGACACACTCCCGACCTTGTGATATACTTTCAAAGAATAGTGGGATATGGTGTAGTGGTAACACACGGGACTTTGACTCTCGCGTCGCAGGTTCGACCCCTGCTATCCCAGCCAGAAAAAAGCAAGTCGCAAGACTTGCTTTTTTCAACTAAATCCGCCGATGGCGGAAGAAATCCACCTGCGGTGGATGAAATCGCTGCGCGATGAAATCTGCCTTTCGGCTGGAGATGTAGGCGGATTTAATTTCATCTGAGGCGAAACGCCGAAGATTTCATCAGCGTTAGCTGATTTCATCCTTGCGTCAGCAAGGATTTCATTTTCTGTAAGAGTTCGAATTCATATTCAATAATGCCTAAAATATCTTTTTTGTAGCACATAGCCAGAAAAAAGCACTTCTTCGGAAGTGCTTTTTTCAGTTATATTCGTTCTTCGAACGAGTTATATACTCCTTCGGAGCGTGATATTGCCTTCGGCAGTGATATGCCCTTGCGGGCGTTAATTCTGAACGAATAGAATATAACTGAAGCCGTAGGTTTCAATATCACTTTCGCGTAGCGAAAATATCACTCCGCCGATGGCGGAATATCACTAAATAAATATCGGGTTAAATATAAGTTAGTAAAAAACAAGAGGCACCTTACGAAAGATGCCTCCTATTTTTATATTTGCATAATGGTATGAAACAGCTTAGCTTCTGTCGTCAACGTAGAGAACTCTTACGCCGCCTTCTTCTGCCTTTGCTTCTTCCTTCTTTCCGATGTTGCCGCTGTTGCGCTTTTCAAGGAATTTGGGCGCAACCTGGGGGAACATAGCGATGGAGAGGATATCTTCTTCGCACTTTGCAAGATCGCCTGCTTCAGCGCGGTACTTTTCAAGCTCGGGTTCAAGAAGGTCTGCGGGACGGCAGGTGATAACTTCCGCGTCACCGATAGCCTTGCGGCGGACTTCTTCGTTAACCTCACCGGGAAGAGCGCCGTACTCACCGCGGAGGAGGCCCTTGGATTCCTTGGATACCATCTTATATCTTTCGCCCATAAGTACGTTGAGAACTGCCTGAGTACCTACGATTTGGCTGGTGGGAGTTACAAGGGGAGGATAACCGAAGTCTGCACGTACTCTCGGAACTTCTGCAAGCACTTCGTAGAACTTATCCTCTGCATTCGCCTGCTTCAGCTGAGAGAGAAGGTTGGAGAGCATACCGCCGGGAACCTGATAAAGAAGAGTCTTTGTATCTACGTTCAGCACCTTGGGGTCAAGAATTCCCTCTGCCTTAAGCTTGTCGGCAACGTTTCTGAAATGAGCCGCCGCTTCGCTGAGCTTATTGAGGTCAAGTCCTGTATCTCTGTCGTGACCTGCAAGGGTTGCAACGAGAGATTCTGTGGAGGGGTTGGAGGTACCGTTTGCCATGGGGGACAGAGCACAGTCAACGATGTCAATGCCTGCCATAGCCGCCATGAGGTTAGTCATGTCGCCTGTACCCGTTGTATTATGTGTATGGAGATGGATCGGAATGGAAACAGCTTCCTTCAGCTTCTTAACGAGGGAGAATGCCTCGAAGGGGAGAAGAAGGTTTGCCATGTCCTTGATACAGATCACGTCTGCACCCATTTCCTGAAGTTTAAGAGCGAGGTTTACAAAATATTCTTCGCTGTGAACAGGGCTCTTTGTGTAGCTGAATGCAGCTTCACAGATACCGCCGTACTTCTTGATAGCCTTCATGGAAGCTTCCATGTTACGGGGGTCGTTGAGAGCATCAAACACACGGATAACGTCAATACCGTTTTCGATAGCCTTCTTTACGAAAGCATCAACAACGTCATCGGCATAATGCTTGTAGCCGAGAAGGTTCTGTCCTCTGAGAAGCATCTGGAGCTTTGTGTTGGGCATAGCCTTCTTAAGTGTACGGAGTCTTTCCCAAGGATCTTCGTCAAGAAATCTCATGCAGGAGTCAAAGGTTGCGCCGCCCCAGCATTCGAGAGACCAATAGCCTACGCTGTCAAGAATTTCACAAGCGGGAAGCATATCGGCAAGTTTCATTCTCGTTGCCGCCTGTGACTGATGGGCGTCACGGAGAATCGTATCTGTTATATTAAGCTTTTTTGCCATTATTTTATATCCTTTCTTTGAAGCAACCTTTCCCGTGTTTATTCGGGAAAGGTTATTTCTGAAATTCATGCGGACTGCCTCATGCCGTTATCAAAAACACGGCACGGGGTGAAAAAGCGCATAGTTTATCAGCCGAACAGTGCGATAAGTACGCCTGCCGCGATCGCGGAACCGATTACGCCTGCAACGTTGGGGCCCATAGCATGCATGAGCAGGAAGTTGGAGGGGTTTTCCTTCTGACCAACGACCTGAGAAACTCTCGCTGCCATGGGAACTGCGGAAACGCCTGCGGAACCGATAAGGGGATTGATCTTTTCCTTGAGGAACAGGTTCATAAACTTTGCAAGAAGAAGTCCGCCTGCTGTACCGCATGCGAATGCAACGATACCCATTGCGAGAATACCAAGTGTTTCAAGGCGGAGGAAGGTGTCAGCCGTTGCGGTTGCACCGACGGAAATGCCGAGGAAGATGGTTACGATATTCATAAGCTCGTTCTGAACCGTCTTGGAAAGTCTTTCTGCAACACCGGATTCCTTGAAGAGGTTACCCAGCATAAGAGAGCCTACGAGGGGAGCCGCGGAAGGAACGAGGAGAGCAACGAAGATAGTTACAACGATGGGGAAGAGGATCTTTTCGATCTTGGAAACCTCTCTGAGAGCAACCATCTTGATCTTTCTTTCTTCCTTTGTTGTGAGAAGCTTCATGATGGGGGGCTGAATTACAGGAACAAGAGCCATGTAGGAGTAAGCCGCAACAGCGATGGGGCCGAGAAGGTGAGGTGCCAGCTGTGAGGTTACGAAGATAGCTGTAGGGCCGTCGGCACCGCCGATGATACCGATGGAAGCAGCTTCTGCCGCATCAAAGAGACCGGAGAGACGCGCACCTGTGTATGCAAGGAAGATACCGACCTGTGCCGCCGCACCGAGAAGAAGGCTCTTGGGGTTTGCGATAAGGGGAGCAAAGTCTGTCATCGCGCCTACGCCGAAGAATATAAGGCAAGGATAGATGCCGAGCTTTACGCCGAGGTAGAGATAGTCGATAAGACCGGGTGTGAAGCTTTCGCTTGCTGTGAAGAGCTCCCAGTGAACGTGACCGTTTGCAAAGAGAGCTTCGTGGAACATGTTTGCACCGGGAAGGTTTGTAAGAAGCATACCGAAAGCGATAGGCACGAGAAGAAGGGGCTCAAAGCCCTTGCCGATAGCAAGGTAAAGAAGAACGCATGCTACAACGATCATAACGATGTTCTTCCAGTTATTGAAGAGCATGGAGAAGCCTGTCTGCTTAAGGAAGTTTACAACTACCTGACCGTAAGAGGGAGCTTCGTCACCAACGAGTACGTTATCAAAATAGATAACGGAAGTTCCGTTCTGGGAACCGTCGCCTGCGATAACTGCTTCGCTCTCTGTTATATAAAGGAAGGTTGCGCCGATTACGGGCTTTTCTTCGGAGCCTTCAGCAGGTGTGAATTCAACACCCTTGAAGATAACGTCCTTTGCTGCGCCCTCGCCGATCTCACCTGTTTCAGCCATGGGAACGGAAAGCTCCTGAGAAACGGGAACGAGGTTATTTGCGGCAAAGCTTACGAGAGCGCCGTTATAACCGGGAGTGATAGCGTTTGTAAGTGTGTCGATGAAGCAAAGATAAAGAACGGAGTTTGCGATCTTTTCGCCCTTGTTGGCGATAGTCAGTGTCAGTTCTTTTGTTTCTTCATCGTATGTATATCTTTTGATAATGATGGATTCTTCCTCTGCTTCGGGAGCCTCTGTTTCGGGAGCTACCGCTTCGGGAGCAGCATCTGCTACTGCTTCTGTTTCGGGATCGGCTTCAGTAGCTGCGTAAGCTGTAAAAGCGCATCCGATAACAGTTCCGAGCATTACTGCAAGGCAGAGAAGAATACTGAGTATTCTTTTTGTCATATTAGCCTCCATGTCGGATCTTTCCGACTTTTGTTTTGTGATTGGTTTTCAGCGGAACAGTTCCGCAAAGACTTTATCGGAATTTACGCGATAGTTGCAAGCACTGCGCCTGTTTCAACTGTTGCGCCCTTGGAAGTTGCAACCGTTACAACGCCGCTGCAGGGAGCCATGATCTCGTTTTCCATCTTCATTGCTTCAAGGATGAAGAGAACGTCGCCTTCATTTACGGACTGGCCGTTCTGAACGTTTACTGCGAGGATAGTGCCGGGCATAGGGCTGCAAACCTGTTTGCCGCCTGCGGGTGCTGCTGCGGGAGCGGGAGCCGCTGCAGGAGCTGCTGCGGGAGCACTCTTAACTTCAGAAGCTTCACATGTTTCTACTGTGATCTCATACATTGTACCGTTAACGTTAACCTTATACATTTTCATAATTTTTTCCTCCGTGCCGTTTTCGGCTGAATGATTTTGTTCTTGTTTGTTTTTCGGCGCCTTCGCACCGAGCTTTTTGAACGGAGCTTCCGTTCACGTTTCAGATGTGTCAGATCTTTCTGACGGAAGTGATGCGGATCGCGGAAACGTCCTCACCCATTTCTTCTGCGATAGCTACGGAAACAGCCGCAATGAATTCCTGCTTGTTGGGAATTTCAGCGGAAGCCGCCGCAGGAGCTGCCACAGGAGCCGCCGGTGCTTTTTTAGCCGCATTTGCGCAGACAATACCGAGAAGCTGGCAAATGAGAACCAGACCGAGGAGGCCTAAGAATACGATTCCCATACCGATTACGCATACAAACCAATTAGGTAACATGATCTTCTTCCTTTCCTTGTGAGATTAATTTATTTATTTTTATTTTTTGTAAATACCGCTTTGAGCCAAAAAACCCAAATTCAGTATTATTATATCATATAAGAGCTTTTATGCACAATAAAAATTCATTTTTATTTACATTTTTTTAACATTGAAGGGAGCTGAAAAATCCTGCTTCAAAAATGCCCAAAAATGCCTTGTAATGACGGGAAGGATATGTTAAAATACATACATAATACATTTCAGATCCGGAGTAGAAATATGGAAACCATCATAATAAAAAACATATCGTCCCTCGAAAAACATTTTCAGAACGAAAAGGTTGAGGACGTAAAGGAATACAACAGCGGCTCAATGCTGAAGGGCGAAAGATTTTCATATCAGGTTGCATACACCTGCCGCGACATGAAGGGCGACGTAAAAAAAGTCCTTTTCGCAAAAGCAGAGGGTCCTCTTGCGCCTTACGTGCGTATCAGCCGCGTTGACACAGTGCCTGTCAGAATGCCCATGTACAAGATCGATGCTGACGACTATTACATGAGCCGCGAGCCCGGTCTTTACCCCGACCTTATGGTGCCCGTTACAGAGAAGGACCAGCTTTTCGCCTTCAAGGACGAATACATGTGCCTTTGGATAGACATAGAAGTACCCGAGGACGCTGAGGCAGGCGTTTATCCCGTTGAGATAGTTCTTCTTGACGACAAGAAAGAAGTATGCGCAAAAACGGTCTTTGAAGCTGAGATCATCGATGCTGTCCTTCCCGCACAGGAGATCAAAATCACACAGTGGTTCCACGCAGACTGCCTTGCTACCTACTACGGTGTCGAGACCTTCGGAGAAAGACACTGGGAGATAATGGCAAACTTTATCGAAACTGCCGTTAAAAACGGTATCAACATGATACTTACCCCCGTTCTCACCCCCGCCCTTGACACAGCGGTAGGCGGAGAACGTCCAACTGTTCAGCTTGTGGACGTATACCTTGACGGCGGAAAATACTCCTTCGGCTTCGAAAAGCTCTGCCGTTTCGTTAAGATGTGCGAAGAGCTCGGAGTAAAGTATTTTGAAATAGCCCACCTCTTTACACAGTGGGGCGCAGAACACGCACCCAAGGTAATGGCAACGGTTGACGGCGAATACAAAAAAATCTTCGGATGGGAAACAGATGCAACAGGCAAAGAATACAAAGAATTCCTCTCCGCCTTCCTTCCTGCCCTCAAGAGTGTACTCGTTGAGCTCGGCGTATTCGAAAGAAGCGTTTTCCACCTTTCCGATGAACCCGGTTCAGACAAGCTTGAAAATTATATTGCGGTTAAAAAGGTTGTTGAAGACCTTCTTGAAAACTGCGTTATCATGGATGCCCTCTCCGACTTCTCCTTCTATCAAAAGGGTGCGCTCAACACACCCGTTGTATCCATCGACCATATGGAGCCTTACCTTGAAGCAGGTGTAAAAGATCTCTGGACATATTACTGCTGCTGTCAGCATACAAAGGTATCAAACAGACTTGTTGCAATGCCTCAGGCGAGAAACAGAATTATCGGAACACAGTTCTTCAAGTTTGATATTGCAGGATTTTTACAGTGGGGCTACAACTTCTATTACAGCCAGCATTCCGTCGCCCCCATTGATCCCTACCACTGCACGGACGGCGGTTACTTCGTACCTGCGGGAGATGCCTTCTCCGTATACCCTGCCGCTGACGGCACAGCACTTGAGACACTTCACCTCGTAGGATTTACTCAGGCACTCTCAGACCTTCGCGCCATGAGACTTCTCGAATCCCTTGCGGGGCGCGACGCGGTCATGGAGATACTTGAAGACGGAATTCCCCCCATCACCTTCAAGGAATATCCTCATTCCGATGAATATATCCTCTCTGCAAGAGAAAGAATAAATCAGAAGATAAAAGAACTCATCTGAACCTGCTCAGGCGGAAACTGACAAAGGAGAAAAAAGTTCATGTTTTACCTTAAAAACAACGTATACAGAAGCACTTTTCTTGACAGCTCCGAAATAGGCCACGGCTTCTCCACAAGAGCGGGCGGAAAAAGCGAGCTTCCACATACGAAAACGATGAACCTCAGCTTTACTCTGGGCGACAGCGATGATACGGTAAGGGAAAACATGAAACTGCTTTGCGCCTATACAGAGACATCTTATGAAGGCCTTGTAGGCTCTCCTCAGTTTCACTCCGCCGAGGTCAGATACGTTACGAAAAAAGATGCACACGAGGGAGTTGACAGAGAAAACACGTCTCCCTCGGACGGCTTTGTTACCGACATGCCCGGTATGACGCTTATAATAAGAATGGCGGACTGTACGCCCATTCTGCTTTACGGAAAGAAAAAGGACGGCTCCCCCGTCGTTTCCGCAGTTCACGCAGGCTGGAAGGGCACCGTTTCGGGCATCGGCAAAGAAGCCGTTTCAAAAATGACATCCCTCGGCGCTGACCCCGAAACAATTAAAGTTGCCATCGGTCAGTGCATCCACAGCTGTCATTTTGAGGTGAAGGATGATTTTAAAGAATCCGTCACAGCCGCAAAGGGCGCGGATTTTGCGCAGCGTCACATAAAAGAAAAAGACGGAAAGCTTTTTGCCGACCTTGTTTCAATGAATATGGAAATACTTGAAGAAGCGGGCATCAAAAGGGAAAACGTTGACGTCTCGCCTTTCTGTTCGGTATGCGCTCCCGACGTCTTCCATTCCCACCGGGCAACGGGCGGAAAGCGCGGCACCATGGGCGCAGTTATAGGAATTAAACCCGAGAACATCAGATAAAAGCGTTGTTTTTGGATAGTCCAAGGCTAATTTTAAAAAAATTAAAGAATATTATATTGCATTTGCGGAAAAATGTGTTATAATAATACTACGGTGGTATCCGAAAACTACTTAAAAAGGAGTAGACTATCATGGAAGAAAAAAGAGTTAACGTTTGGAAAATAGTTATTATTTCCGCTTGTGTTGCGGCTGCTGTTGCTGCTATCGCTATCACTGCTTACAAGCTGTTCAAAAAATATTTTAAGATAACATTTGACTGCGGCGAAGATTGCGACAGTTGCATCGACGGTTGCTTCTGCGACGAATATGACGACGATGATTTCATTCCCGAATGCAGCTTCGATGACGAATTCGAAGTTGAAGTAGCTGAAGCTGCTGAATAATACTGCTTAAGGCAAGAGAAACCCGTCAGTTTTCGTACCCTCGGGAACCCTTGTCATGTACTGAAACAGAGAGTGAAGTCTTTCCTCTCTGTTTTTGTCATTTTTAGGTGAAAGGATAAACTTATGATGGAAAAACAGTCTTTGGCACTTTTGTGCGATTACTATGAGCTCACAATGGGCAACGGCTATTTCAATCTCAATATGAAGGATAAGATAGCCTACTTTGACGTATTCTACAGAAAGAATCCCGACAAGGGCGGATACGCCATTGCCGCAGGTCTTGAGCAGATCGCAGAGTACATAAAGGATCTCCGCTTCGACGCATCCGATATCGAATATCTCAAAAACAGAAACATGTTTCCCGAGGAATTCCTTGAATACCTCAAGGAATTCCGCTTCACAGGTGACGTGTGGGCGGTTCCCGAAGGAACCGTTATATTCCCCTACGAACCCATTATAGTAGTCAGAGCACCTGTAATTGAGGCTCAGATAATTGAAACTTATATCCTTCTGCAGATAAACCACCAGTCCCTTATTGCCACAAAAGCGAGCCGTATTTCAAGGGCTGCTCAGGGCAGAACCGTTTCCGAATTCGGCTCCCGCCGTGCCCACGGTGAAAGCGCTGCGGTTTACGGTGCCCGTGCGGCTTATATCGGCGGCGCAAATGGGACTGCTTGCACCATTTCGGACAAGCTTTTTGGGGTTCCCGCAGGCGGCACAATGGCTCACTCCTGGGTACAGATGTTCGATAACGAATATATAGCCTTCAAGAACTACTGTAAGCTTTATCCCGATAACCCCACTCTTCTCGTTGACACCTACAACGTACTTGAATCGGGTGTTCCCTCCGCCATTCGCGCGATAAAGGAAGTTCTCTGGCCTCAGGGAAAGAGAGCCTGTGCCGTAAGACTTGACTCGGGCGATATTACATATCTCTCCAAAAAAGTCAGAAAGATGCTTGACGATGCAGGACTTACCGAGTGCAAAATTACCGCTTCCAACTCCCTTGACGAATATATCATCACCGAGCTTATAAGACAGGGTGCCTGCATTGACGCATTCGGTGTCGGCGAAAGACTTATAACAGCCAAGAGTGACGCGGTATTCGGAAGCGTTTACAAGCTGACTGCAACTGAAGATAACGGTCTTATCACACCCAAAATCAAAGTCAGTGAAAATATAGAAAAGATCACAAACCCTCATTTCAAGAAGGTTTACAGAATATACTCTAAAGAAACGGGCAAAGCGGAAGCTGACCTGATTTGCCTTTACGACGAAGAATTTAACGAAAACGAGCCTCTTGAAATCTTCGATCCTCACTACACATGGAAGAAAAAGACCTTCACGAACTACACTCTCCGCGAGCTTCTCGTTCCCATATTCCAAAAAGGTGAGCTTGTCTATGAATTCCCTGAAATGAAGGATGTGAGAGCCTACTGTGCAAGGGAAATTGAAACCATGTGGGATGAGGTTCTCCGTTTTGAAAACCCCCACGATTACTACGTTGACCTTTCAGACGAGCTCTGGGAGCTTAAAAACCGCATGATCGAAGAAAGAAGAAACTGAAAAAGTGAAATTTAAACGACCCGAAATACTCTCTCCCGCAGGAGATTTCGATAAACTCAAAGCCGCCGTCAGATACGGCGCAGATGCCGTATACCTTGCAGGCGAAATGTTCGGAATGCGTACCGCATCGGGCAACTTTTCCGATGAAGAACTGAAACTTGCCGTTGAATTCTGCCACGAAAGAGGCGTAAAGCTCTACGTGACAGTTAACATCATGCCCCGCGACAGCGCATACGGTATCCTTGAAAAATATCTCGGATACCTTAACAGCATAAAAGTGGATGCGGTCATAGTTTCCGACCTCGGTGTACTTATGCTTGCCAAAAAAGCGGCACCCGACGTTGACATTCACATATCCACTCAGGCGAGCACCGTTTCTGCCGCGACCTGCAGAGCATGGTATGAGCTTGGCGCAAAAAGAGTTGTTCTTGCAAGAGAACTTTCCCTTGAGGACATAAAGAACATAAGAGC
>SVTQ01000028.1 GCA_015063695.1 Oscillospiraceae bacterium | reverse complement strand
CGTATTTGACGGGGAATCGAAAGGACGGTCACATGCCGTAGGCGTGACAAAAACAATTTCGTGAGTGGACTTTTCCCTTGACACTTGATTTAAAGAATGGTAAAATTGTTTTGGCATATTTGTTTATATAAAAGTTGAAATTGTGTTTATTAAGATTAATTAAGGAGGTAAGAATGGATACTTTAGTTCTTATTCCTGCCTATAAACCGGATATGAGGCTATCTGCTTTGGCGGAGAAGCTTTGCGGTGAATATAAAGTTCTTATTGTTGACGATGGCGGCGGAGCGGCCTTTGACGATGTTTTCGCAGCTTCGGAAAGCTTTGCCACTGTGCTGAGATACCCTGTGAACAAGGGAAAGGGCGGCGCCATGAAGTACGGCTTCGCTCGTATCAGAGAGCTTTTTCCCGACGTGAAGTACGTTGTGACTGCAGATGCCGACGGTCAGCATACTCCCGAGGATATCGGAAAGGTTGCAGATGCCCTTCGCGAAAAAAACGGCTTGGTGCTTGGCTCAAGAGCTTTTACGGGAAAGGTTCCTTTCCGTTCCAAGGCGGGGAACACCATAACAAGATGGGTGTTTGCCGCAGCTTCGGGCGCGAAGGTTTATGACACTCAGACCGGGCTTCGCGGTTTTTCAACCGACCATCTTGAAGAGCTTTCTTCTCTTGAGGGCGACAGATATGAATATGAAATGACAATGCTCATGTATGCGGCGGAAAAGAAAATTCCCATACATGAGGTCCGGATAGAGACTATTTACGAAAACGATAACGAAAGCTCCCATTTCAATGCGGTAAAGGACTCTTTTAAAATATATTCCATCATCTTCAAATGCTCCTGTATACTTAAGTATTTTGCCTCTTCCGTTTTGGCGTTCCTTATAAATTACGCACTGTTTTTGCTTCTTCTTGGCTTTGTGTTTACGGGAGAAACTGCGCTGTTTGGTGAAGGACTTCTTCATACTCTTGTGACCGCAGGCCACAGGGAGTGCGCACTTGTTCTTGCGTGGATAGTCAGCTCCTTTATCAACTTTACGCTGAACAGAGTATGGGTGTTCCGTTCCGAAGTCGGTGTTGTTAAAGCTGCGGCGGAGTATTACAGTCTTGCTATCGTGTCCTTCCTTATAAAAGCTCTTCTGTTTGAGCTTTTTGTCCGTCTTTTGTCGGTTCCCGAATGGATCGCTGTTCCCGTATCCGAGGCCGCAATGTACATAATAAATTATATTGTACAGAAGAGGTTTATCTTCAAAAAGAAATAATCATAGAAATACCCAAGCAGGCGCTTGGGTATTTTTTGCGTTGTTACAGAAAAAACGAGTAATAATACGGGAGCCTCCGTAATATAATTGTACAAAAAAACATTCGGAGGTTTATTATGGATATTGATAAGAGGGAAGAGTGCAGGGCAGGCTCTGCGCTTAAAATGGATATGTCCTTCGGGCACGAAGGTGGTGGGGATTTTTCTCTGCCCGATTACCTGCCCGAAATTCAGAGGCTTCTTTACGTTACGCCGTCGGTTCTTCCCGAAACTAAGTTTTTGTCGGGGAACGTTCTCGAACTGGGGGGAACCCTTACATATTCGGTGCTTTACCTTGGAAGTGACGGAAAGCTCTCCTTTTCGCCCCTTGTTTGCGAGTACAGTGCTGACACGGCTTTGCCCGTTACCGTTTCGGATGTCGGAGAGCTTTTTGTTGACTGCGAAATGGAAAACACATCCTGCCGTGTGACGGGGCCTCGGAGCCTTAATATAAAAACAAGGCTCAGAAGCCGCATCATGAGTGATGACCGCGTGTGTGATGATAACACAGTTCTTTGCGGTGATGATAAAAACGCACCTCTTGACCTTTCTGTTTCCGTTGAAAGGCTTTGCTCGGACTATGACTCCGTTGTGCGCTGTCAGGGAATGACAACGGGCTCCGCAACGGGTGAGATGTCGGCTTTTGATGGAGAAGAGCCTTTGTCCTGCGAAGGTTCTCTTTGCGTTTCTTACTGTGAAGGAAATTCTGACGGAGTGCTTGTAAGAGGCGATGTATACGTAAAGTGTCTTTTCATGAGCGATGACGGTATTGCCGTATGTAAAAAAACAAAGCTTCCTTTCGAAATAACGGTTCCCGTAAGAGATATAGCACTTCCTTCATCGGCGAGAGCCTGGGGCAGAGTTGCTTCTGTCAGTGTTACGCCCTCGGAAACGGGAGGATGCTGGACTGTTAACGCAGAATACGATATTGAAGCTGAGGCTCTTTGCGGAAGAGAAATATCACTGTGCCGTGACGCTTACTCAACGGAGGTTGAAAGCAGCTGCGAAACGAAGGAGTGCGAAATTCTCGGTGCCGTTTCCTTTGGCTCGGGTCAGCTTTCCGTTTCGGGAGATTTTGACCTTAAAAATGCTCCCGAGGGCTGTTCGGTCTGCGATACAGAGTCCTCTGTCGGTCAGGTACAGGTGATAAATGTTGAGGGAAAGCTTTATGCCACGGGTGCCCTTAAGCTGAAGGTCGTATACGGGAACGCAGAAGAGCACGCCTGCGGTGAATATGAAATTCCATTCAAATATGAGCTTCCGCTTCTTCGTTCACCCGAGGGAGCAGAGCTTCAAAGCAGAGTTGCTCCTTCCGTTCTGACCTCGGGGGCTAAAATAATGGGTGATAAGATATCCGCGTCCTCTGAGCTTTTCTTCAGCTTCGAGGTTCTTGAAAAGAAGAGGGCGCGCTTTGTGACCGCCGTGCGCCTCGGGACGGAAAAGCCCCACGGCGCTGTGGGAAGCGGGGTAAAGGTCTACTATCCTTCTTCGGAGGAGAGCCTTTGGAACGTTTGCAAAAGATATCACGCGTCAAAGAACCGTATTCTAAAGGTAAACGGAATAGAAGGGGACATCATATCCCCGGGAAAGCCCGTTATTATATTCTGATAAATATAGCCCAAAGAGATTTGTTCTCTTTGGGCTATATTTTTAATATTCGTAGGGCTCCATGGTTACCGTGGTGTAAGGCATAAATCTTTCGATAAAGCTCTTCATTCTCATTCTTCCCACGGGGTGACTGCTGTGGATATTGATATGAGGAATTCGAATTCTGTTATCATACATCCATTCAAGCAGGTCAAGTCCACTCTCTCCTGCGCCGAGATGATAGTCGAGAGAGGCATATTCGACGTCGTGCCTCTCAAGGACGGATACTGCTTCGCGGTAGTTCCTTGAACAAGCCCATCCTATCTCGTCGGGAAAGGGGCGCATATCGTCAACAAACAGCTTCATGTTTTATCCTTTCCGAGCTTTCGTATCAGAAGTTTTCTTCTTCCTCGTAAAGCTCCATTAATCGTTCTTCTATTTTGTTCTTTCTTTCGTCAAGCTCTGCAACTCTTGTATAATCGGTGGATGCAGAACCGTACATTTCCTCGGAAATTTCCGCAAGCTCGGCTTCAAGCTTTTCTATTTCCGCAAGAACCTGTTTTTTATGCTTTTCGGCCTGTCTTGCTTCTGCATTTTCTTTTTTTCTCTTGAGATAAAGCTCTTTGTTTGACATAACCGAGCTGTCCTTTGAAAGGTCAGGGGCGTTTTCGGCTTTTTTCAGCTTTAACTCTTCCTTGGCTTTTTCGCGTGCCGCGGTATAGTCCTCAAAGCCGCCGATATAATTATTTATGTTTTTATCGGTTATTTCCACAACGCGGCTTGCCAGCTTTTTTATGAAGTAGCGGTCGTGGGAAACTGCGATGATAGTTCCGTCAAAGCCTTCGAGAGCATTTTCGAGGGCTTCTCTTGACTGAATATCGAGGTGGTTTGTGGGCTCGTCGAGAATAAGAAGGTTCATGCCCGAGAGGATGAGCTTGGCAAGAGTAAGTCTTGCTCGCTCACCGCCCGAAAGGACGGATACTTGCTTGAAAGCATCTTCTCCTTTGAACATAAATGCCGCAAGTACGCCTCGAAGGTCTGCTTCCTTTATTTCGGGATAGGTGTCCCATATCTCGTCAATGACTGTTTTTGTCATGTCGAGGTTCTGGTTTTCCTGGTCGTAATAGCCTATGGTTACGTTGTAACCGAATTCAAAGCTTCCTCCCGTTGGGTGGAGCTTTCCGAGGAGTATCTTAAGGAGAGTTGATTTGCCCGTGCCGTTGGCGCCGAGGATAAACAGATGCTCTCTCTTTTTTACTTCAAAGGAGACTTCCGAGAAGAGAGTTCTGTCTCCAAAGCCCATTTTAAGGTTTTTTACGTTCAGAACGTCGTTCCCGCTTTCCCCGCTTTTGGTAAAGCTGAACTTTATTGCCCCCGGTGCATCCTGAGGCCGTTCCACCTTATCCATGCGGGCAATAGCTTTTTCTCGGCTTTCTGCCGCAATAATATTTCTTTCTCTGTTCCAGCGGCGCTGCTGTTCGATATACGCTTCAAGTCTTGCGATCTCCTTTTGCTGAAGCATATATTTCTTTTCTGCCGCCGCGCGGTCAGCTTCCTTCTGTTTTACGTATGCACTGTAAGGGACTCCGTAAAGCTTTGCGCCGTGGTGCTCGATATCGAGGGTCTTTGTGGTTACCTTGTCAAGGAAGTATCTGTCGTGACTTACCACGAGAACTGTTTTTCTGTAAACTGAAAGGTGGCCTTCAAGCCATTCCAATGTATCTGTGTCAAGATGGTTTGTAGGCTCGTCAAGAATGAGGATATCGGGTTCTCTGTAGAGAAGTCTTGCAAGGTTAAGTCTTGCTCTTTCCCCTCCGCTGAGGCTTGTAACGGGACGGCTGTAGGAGTTCTCGTCAAAGCCGAGTTTTGTAAGGAGACTTTTACATCTTGATTTATAGTGAAGTCCTCCGCCGTCAATAAAACGGGTATTGACCTCTGTGAATTCTTTGGTATATTTTTCGAGCTCTTCGCCTTGCGCAGTCTGGAGAAGGGCTTCAAGCTCTGTTATTCTTTTCTCGTCGCGACAGAGAGCGGGGAACGCGGCGTACATCTGAGACAGTACGGTGTTTTCAAAATCTGCGCCGCCTTGGGCAGTTACGATATTGAATGCGTCGTCCTGCTCCATCATGCCGACAGAACAGTTTTTTGCTATATAAACCTCTCCGGCTGTGGCATCATACTTGCCCGTGATAAGTCTGAGAAGTGTGGATTTGCCCGAGCCGTTGACCCCGACAATGCCAAGCCTGTCCCCTTCTTCTATGGAGAAGCTTACGTTTTTCAGTATTTCTTTTGTGCCCACCTCAAAAGTGAGTCCGCTTACACTGAGAGCTGTCATATATTTATCCTTTACAGAAAAACGAGCCGTACCGAGCGGGTACAGCACGCTTTTCTTCATTATTTATATAGTAGTAATATTATTCCTTTTCGGAAACGTCCTCGTCGTCAAATTCTACGGGAGGAAGATAGATGTCATCGTCTTCATCATCGCCGTAAAGCTCGTCGCTGTCTTCTTCGCCGTTTTCTTCAGTCTTGTTTTCGGGGGCATCTTCGGTATCGTTTTCGATAACCTCTTCACTCTCTTCTTCGTTTTTCGCTGTTTCTTCTTCCTCTGTTTTTTCTTCGGGAAGGACTGTTTTTGCGCCTGCGGCATATTCAGCGAAGGTGAATACGGAGAGGAGCCAAAGGACTACGAACATACAGCAGGTGAGCATTGTATAGTTGAATCCGCTGAAGTTGAAAATAACGGAACCGAGAAGTGCAAGAGAAACGGAACCTCCGATAACGGTTGAGAGTACTGTTGCCGCCGCATACTTTCTTGCACTGAAAGGAGCCTCAAGAACTACACCGCAGTATTCAATGAAGTGGAGCATGAAAGCTATTGACATAAGGACACAGGTACCCTTGATGGAAGCATTCATCGCGTAGTTGGGTGTGAAATAAAGATAGGAGGTGATGAACGTTGCCATAAGCGCGGGAGCCGCTGAGAGAAGCTTTACGGAGCCCGACTTATTGGTGAGCCCGAAAGCATCAAGCAGGAACCACAGTGCTGAAAGGAATGAAAAAGCTATCTGGAATAGAGTTATAAATTCTTTTCCTTCGGCAAGTCCGTTTTTGAAGGTCATGTATCCGAAATAAATGCAGAAACATGCAGAGAGAACGGATAAAAAGGTTCCGGGGAAGGAAAAACCTTCCTTTTTATTAAATACAGTATGTTTTCCTGCGGTGAAATACGTTGCGACACTGAGAACTGCCGATGCGACGAAAACGGCAGAGAAGCCTATTACCGCGGGAGCCTTTGAAACGAAATGCTGTATTTCTGCATCGTAGCAGAAATTCATGGCATAGAAGAGAAGGGCGCCCCCCACCGCGGCGAAGATAAGTGAGCATATTAATATAATAATGAAAAAAATCGGTTTTACAGTCTTCAAAACAGTCACTCTTTTCTGTGTTTTTTGGGTTTTTCACAGTATACCATATATTTCCGTGCGTATCAACGGGAATTTTTATCTTTGTGCATATTTTACAAAAAATAAGGCAAAAAATCATATAAACTTCTGTATTTTCTTTCTTAAGAAATTTAGTAAAGGGTCTTGTAATTCTGTTATATATATGATACAATTATCAAGCATAGTGCGGTTTACATGAGAGGTTGCTGTCGCCAAATGTCACAGCGACAGGTAATTCGCGTGTAGCCTGTTCCCGAAAAACGGAACAGAATGTACCCACCTTCGGTGTTTGCCGCAGGTGTGCGGTATGGCTTCGACTCCCCGGATCTGAATGCGTAGTTACTCACGGTTCGTATCCGGTTACTTTGAGGAGAGCTTGGAAACACCCGAGCGCGTGTACAATCCACTTGCTAATAATTATTAAGGAGGAAAACCAAGGTGGCAACAAGTGAAAAGATTAAGGTAAGACTCAGCAGCTACGAACACACCATCATCGATGCAGCAGCGGCAAAGATCGTTGATATCGCAAAGAGAAACGGTGCGGAAGTATCCGGTCCTATCCCCCTTCCCACAAAGAAGGAGATCATCACAATTCTTCGTGCTGTTCATAAGTATAAGGACAGCCGCGAGCAGTTTGAACAGCGTACTCATAAGAGACTTATTGAGATCCGCAAGCCCTCTAAGGAGCTTGTAGAAGCGCTCATGAGCGTTGAGCTTCCTGCAGGCGTTGACATAGACGTTAAGATCTAAGTTGACAAAAATCCAAGCCAAACCCCGCCGTACAGAGCGCAGTCCCAAAGCCGGTACGCCGACAGAGGCAGCTTGATGACGGTAAGGTCACGTTGGTGCTGACGGGTGGCTCCCGAAATACTGAGATGCATCAACCAATAACCTTTAATAGGAGAAAGAAAAAATGAAAAAAGGAATTATCGGAAAGAAGCTGGGTATGACCCAGATCTTCGCAGAAAACGGTGAAATGATCCCTGTTACAGTGATCGAAGCCGGCCCCTGCTATGTAGTTCAGAAGAAGACCGTTGACACTGATGGTTACGATGCTGTACAGCTCGGTTTTGAAGACATCAGAGAAAAACTGGTCACAAAGCCCGCAGCCGGACATTTCAAGAAAGCCGGCGTATCCGCAAAGAGACACCTCAAGGAATTCCGTCTCGAAAATGCAGCAGCTATGAATCCCGGTGATGTAGTGGCCGCCGATACCTTCGCCGCTGGTGAAAAGGTCGACATTACAGGCATTACAAAGGGTCGTGGTTACACAGGTGCTGTTAAGAGATGGGGTCACCACATCCTTAAGATGACACACGGTACAGGTCCTGTACACCGTGAAGTAGGTTCCATGGGCGCTTGTTCAAGTCCTTCCAGAGTGTACAAGAACAAGAAGATGGCAGGTCAGTACGGTAACGAACAGGTAACCGTTCTCAATCTTGAAGTAGTAAAAGTTGACGCAGAAAAGAATCTCGTTGCTGTTAAGGGTGCCGTTCCCGGTGCTCGCGGCGGTATCGTATTCATCCGCGACAGCGTTAAAGCATAAGTCGAAAGGAGGAAATAACAATGCCCGAAATTAAAGTAGTTAATATGGCAGGAAGCGAAGTTGGAACAATGGAACTTTCCGACAAGGTTTTCGGTGCCGAAGTAAATGCACCTGTCCTCCACGCGGCAGTAGTAGCGTACCTCTCTAACCAGAGACAGGGTACACAGTCCACGCTTACACGTACAGAAGTTTCCGGTGGCGGTAAGAAGCCTTGGAGACAGAAGGGTACAGGCAGAGCTCGTCAGGGTTCAACTCGTGCTCCTCAGTGGACACACGGCGGTATCGCACTCGGTCCCAAGCCCCGCCTTTACAAGGTTAAGCTCAACAAGAAGGTTAAGAGAATTGCTATGTTCAGTGCTCTCTCTTCTAAGGTAGCTGAAGGCAACATGATCGTAGTTGACAAGATCGCAAGTGCTGAATACAAGACAAAGACAATGGCTAAGATGCTTTCTGACATCAAGGCTGGCAAGAAGAGCCTCGTAGTTCTTCCCGAAAACGATAAGGTCGTTATCGGTAGCCTTCAGAACATCGCCGGCGTTAAGGTAACTCAGTGGAATACACTCAACGTGTATGACATACTGAACTGCGAAACTCTCGTTGTAGCACAGGATGCTGCAAACAAAATCCAGGAGGTGTACAACGCATGAAATTCGCTCAGGATATAATCATCAGACCCGTTATCACTGAAAAGTCCATGGACCTTACAGCTGATAAGAAGTACACATTCAAGGTTGCAAAGACTGCAACAAAGCCTGAGATCGCAAAGGCAGTTGAAGAACTGTTCGGCGTAAAGGTTGCATGTGTAAACACAATCAACATGAAGAGAAAGCCCAAGAGACTTCGCTACAGCACAGGTTACACTGCTGCTTGGAAGAAGGCAATCGTAACACTGACTGCTGACTCCAAGACGATCGAATTCTTTGAGGGTATGAACTAAGAGAAGGAGGAATAGACGATGCCTACAATCAAATATAAGCCTACCACACCGGCTAGAAGACATATGACAGTTCCTTCCTTCGAGGAACTCACAAAGTTTACTCCCGAGAAGAGCCTCATCGAGATCAAGAAGAAGCACTCCGGTAGAAACAGCTACGGTAGAATCACAGTTCGTCACAAGGGTGGCGGAAACAAGAAGAAGTACCGTATCATCGACTTTAAGCGTACAGGCGTTAAGTCTGCTACAGTAATCGGTGTCGAATACGACCCCAACAGAACAGCTTACATTGCACTTCTTCAGGACGAAGCAGGCAACAAGAGCTACATCATCGCTCCCGCAGGAGTTACAGACGGTGACGTTCTTTACACAGGTGCTGATGCCGACATCAAGCCCGGTAACACACTTCCTATCGCGAACATCCCCGTAGGTACATTCATTCACAACATCGAACTTTATCCCGGCAAGGGCGGACAGCTCGTTCGTTCCGCGGGTGCTCAGGCACAGCTGATGGCTAAAGAAGGTGAAATGGCTCAGGTAAGACTTCCTTCCGGCGAAGTACGTCTCATCCGTATGGACTGCGTAGCTACGATCGGTCAGGTTGGTAACATCGAGCATGATACAGTTAAGATCGGTAAGGCCGGTAAGAAGCGTCACATGGGTATCAGACCTACAGTTCGCGGTTCCGTAATGAACCCCTGCGATCACCCCCACGGTGGTGGTGAAGGTAAGTCTCCCATCGGTCGTCCCACACCTGTTACGCCTTGGGGTAAACCCGCACTCGGTCTCAAGACACGTAACAAGAAGGCAAGAACCGACAAGTTCATTGTAAAACGTCGTAACAGCAAGTAAGGAAGGAGGCATAACAAATGAGCAGAAGCTTAAAGAAAGCACCCTTTGTCGAAGCAAAGCTGTATGCACGCATTTGCGCTATGAACGATAAGGGGGAAAAGAAAGTACTCAAGACATGGTCAAGAGCATCTACAATATTCCCTGAATTCATCGGACACACAATCGCTGTCCATGACGGAAGAAAGCATTTCCCTGTATACGTTACAGAGGATATGGTTGGACACAAGCTCGGCGAGTTTGCTCCTACAAGAACCTTTAAGGGTCACGCAGGCTCCAAGACATCCAACAACGGTAAATAATAAGAGGGAGGAAACGAGATAATTATGGAAGCAAGATCATACCTTAAATTTGTCCGCATCTCCCCTCGCAAGGTTAAGATAGTACTTGACCTTATCAGAGGCAAGGATGTTGCTACAGCAAGAGGTATTCTCAAGAATACACCCAAGGCTGCAAGCGAACATCTCATAAAGCTTCTTGACAGAGTAGTTGCAGACGCAGAAAACAACTTCTCAATGGATCGTGAAAAGCTCTACGTTTCTGAGTGCTTCGTAACACCCGGTATGACTCTCAAGAGAATCATGCCCAGGGGTAAGGGTAGCGCAGACAGAATTCTGAAGAGAACAAGCCACATTACCATTGCGGTAAAAGAAAAATAATTAAGGAGGATAACGAATTATGGGCCAGAAAGTCAATCCCCACGGTCTCCGTGTAGGCGTAATTAAAAATTGGGATTCGAGATGGTACGCAAAAGATGAAAAATTCGGCGATATCCTCGTATCCGACTATAACGTAAGAGAATACCTCAAGAACAAGCTCCAGGCAGCAGGCGTTCCCAAGATCGAAATCGAAAGAGACAATACAGGTAAGGTAAGAGTGTTCATTCACTGTGCTAAGCCCGGTATGGTTATCGGACGTCAGGGTGCAGACATCGAAAAGCTCAGAGTTGAGCTCGAAAAGATGGTAAACGCTCCTGTATCCGTAAACGTTGTTGAAGTTAAGCCCGTTGATCTCTGCGCACAGCTCGTAGCAGAGAACATCGCAAGCCAGCTCGAACACCGTGTATCTTTCCGCCGTGCTATGAAGCAGTCTATCGGCCGCACCATGAGAATGGGCGCTAAGGGTATCAAGGTAACAGTAAGCGGTCGTCTCGGCGGTGCAGAAATCGCACGTTCCGAGCACTACCATGACGGTACAATTCCGCTTCAGACAATCCGTGCTGACATCGACTACGGCTTCTGGGAAGCTAACACCACATACGGTAAGATCGGTGTAAAGGTATGGATATACAAGGGCGAGGTTCTCCCCGAGGTTGCAAGAACCAAGACAGCAGCTACCGAAGAACGCCGTCAGAGACGTGACCGCCGTGACAACAGAGGCGGCAGACGTAACTTCGGCGACAGAAACAACGGTGAGCGTCGCGGTAACGGCAGACCCCAGAACAGAGGTCCCAGAACCCCCAAAGAAGGAGGAACTCACTAATGTTAATGCCTAAGAGAGTTAAATACAGAAGAGTCCACAGAGGTCGTCTTAAGGGCGAAGCTCATCGTGGTAACAAGGTAACAAACGGTCTTTACGGTCTTGTAGCTATGGAACCCGCATGGATCACAAGCAACCAGATCGAAGCAGCCCGTATTGCTATGACCCGTTACATCCGCCGTGGCGGTCAGGTTTGGATCAAGATCTTCCCTGACAAGCCCATCACAGAAAAGCCTGCTGAAACTCGAATGGGTTCCGGTAAGGGTTCACCTGAATACTGGGTAGCAGTTGTTAAGCCCGGTCGCGTAATGTTCGAGATGGACGGCGTAAACGAAGAAGTAGCGAGAGAAGCTATGCGTCTCGCAATGCATAAGCTCCCCATTAAGTGTCGTTTCGTCACTAAGGAGCAGCTTGATAAGGAACAGGAGGGCTAAGCGGTGAAAGCAACAGAACTCAGAAATATGTCCGCTGCGGATCTGGAAAAGAAGCTCGCTGAACTTAAGGACGAGCTTTTCAAACTCCGTTTCCAGCACGCGATCAACCAGCTTGACAACCCTCACAAGATTGCGGATGTCAAAAAGGATATCGCTCGTGTAATGACGATCATTACCGAGAAAAATGCGTAAGGGGGTAACACAAGATGGCAAACGAAAACCGTAACCTGAGAAAAACAAGAGTGGGCATGGTTGTCAGCGACAAGATGGATAAGACCGTTGTTGTTGCTATCGTTGACAATGTAAAGCACCCCACATACGGCAAGATCATTAAGAGAACCACAAAGGTACACGCTCACGACGAAAATAACGTATGCGGTATCGGCGATAAGGTTCAGGTAATGGAAACAAGACCCCTCTCCAAGACAAAGAGATGGAGAATTGTTCAGATCATTGAAAAGGCGAAGTAATTAACACTTCACAAACTCTTGAGAGCACGTCAAAAAGCGTGCAAATAAAAATAGGAGGACAAATTAGCTATGCTTCAACAGCAATCATATATGAAGGTAGCTGACAACACCGGTGCAAAAGAACTTATGTGCATCAGAGTGCTTGGCGGTACCGGCAGACGCTATGCAAACATCGGTGATGTTGTAGTAGCAACTGTTAAGAAGGCAACACCCGGCGGTGTTGTTAAAAAAGGTGATGTTGTACGTGCTGTAGTCGTTAGAAGTGCAAAGGGTATTCGCCGTGCTGACGGTTCATATATCAAGTTTGACGAAAACGCAGCAGTTATCATCAATGACGACAAAAACCCCAAGGGAACACGTATCTTTGGCCCTGTAGCCAGAGAGCTTCGTGAAAAGGAATATACAAAGATCCTTTCCCTTGCACCCGAAGTTCTGTAATCAGGAGGTAAGAAAAGATGAAAGTACATGTAAAGACAAATGATACCGTAATCGTTATCTCCGGTGACGATAAGGGTAAGAAGGGTAAAGTGCTTGAAGTTTCCCCCAAGGAAGGTAAAGTAATCGTTGAGGGCGTAAACATCGTAAAGAAGCACGTTAAGCCCAGACCTCCCCAGGAGGCAGGCGGCATCGTGGAAGCTGAAGCTCCCATGTATGCATCCAAGGTACAGCTCTACTGCAACAAGTGCGGTAAGGCAACAAGAGCCGCTGCTAAGATCGACGGCGACAAGAAAACTCGTGTCTGCGCCAAGTGCGGCGCCGCACTCTAATAATGCGGAGGTGTAAAAATGGCTAGACTCAGAGATATGTATAAGAATGAAGTAGCTCCCGCACTCATGAAGAAGTTTGAGTACAAGAGCGTAATGCAGATTCCTAAGCTTGACAAGGTTGTTGTAAACGTTGGTGCAGGCGAAGCAAAGGAAAATGCAAAGGCAATCGATGCCATCATCGGCGACCTTCAGCTCATCACAGGCCAGAAGCCCATCGCAACATACGCTAAGAAGTCTGTTGCTAACTTCAAGCTTCGTCAGGGCATGAAGATCGGTGTAAAGGTAACTCTCAGAGGCGAAATGATGTACGAGTTCATCGACAGACTCTTCAACTTCGCACTTCCCAGAGTTCGTGACTTCAAGGGTATCAACCCCGACGCTTTCGACGGCAGAGGTAACTACTCTCTCGGCCTTAAGGAACAGCTTATCTTCCCCGAAATCGAATACGATAAGGTAGATAAGATCAGAGGTATGGATATCGCATTCGTAACAACAGCTCAGACAGACGCTGAAGCTCGTGAGCTTCTCGCACTTATGGGCGCACCTTTTGCAAAAGAAGGAGACGATAAATAATGGCAAAGAAGTCAATGATTTTAAAGCAGCAGAGAAAGCAGAAGTATTCCACAAGAGAATACACACGCTGCAAGATCTGTGGCAGACCTCACGCTTACCTTCGTAAATACGGTATTTGCCGTATCTGCTTCCGTGAACTCGCGTATAAAGGCGAAATTCCCGGCGTAAGAAAAGCAAGCTGGTAAGAGCCGGAAGGGTAACAAAAAATTATCCGGCGTTCCGCATCGAAAGGAAAACCGTCCCTTCGGGGAACGGTTTTAACCACCGATGAGCGACCGCAGAAAGCTGCGGTAGCAAGAATTTATTTACTTGCATGACAAGGAGGAAATTATTATGCAGATGTCAGACGTTATTGCAGATATGCTGACCAGAATCAGAAATGCAAACAATGCAAAACACGACACAGTTGATGTTCCCGCTTCCAACATGAAGAAGGCTATTGCCGACATTCTTCTCGACGAAGGTTACATCAAGGGTGTACAGATCATCGAAGACGGCAAGCAGGGTGTTATCAGAATCACTCTCAAGTACGAAGCAGGCAAGCAGAAGGTTATTCACGGTCTTCGCAGAGTATCCAAGCCCGGTCTCCGTATGTACTCCAACTATGAAAACATGCCCAAGGTTATGAACGGCCTCGGCATCGCTATCGTATCAACTTCAAAAGGCATTATGACCGACAAGAAAGCAAGACGCGAAAAGGTCGGCGGCGAAATTCTCGCTTTTGTCTGGTAAGGGAAAGGGGAAAAGAATATGTCAAGAATAGGCAGAGAACCGATTACCGTACCTGCAGGGGTAGAGGTTAAAATCGAAGAAGCAAACAAGATCACTGTAAAGGGTCCTCTCGGAACTCTTACACAGACAATGACACCTGAAATGGAAATCGCATGCGATGCAGGTGTTATCACAGTTAAGCGTCCCAACGACGAAGCAGCTATGAGAAGCCTTCACGGTCTTACAAGAACTCTTATCGCTAACATGGTAGAGGGCGTAAGCAAGGGCTATCAGAAGAAGCTCCTCATCGTAGGCGTTGGTTACAGAGCAGCTAAGGCAGGTACAACTCTTACACTTAACCTTGGTTACTCTCACCCCATCAATGTTGAAGAAGGAGACGGCGTTACTTTTGAAGTACCCGATCCCAACACGATCATTGTAAAGAGTGCTGACAAGCAGAAGTGCGGTCAGATCGCAGCGGAGATCCGCGGCAAGAGACCTCCCGAACCCTACCACGGTAAGGGCGTTAAGTACGAAAACGAAGTTATTCGTCGTAAGGCCGGAAAAGCCGGTAAATAATAAAGAAAGGAGACAAATGTTATGGTTACAAAGAAGGATAAGAATATTCAGCGTCTTAAGAGACATAAGAGAGTTCGTTCCAAGATTTCCGGAACAGCTGATCGTCCCAGACTTGCTGTATATCGTTCAAACAAGAATATCAGTGCCCAGATCATTGATGATACAAAGGGTATAACCCTCGTCTCCGCTTCTACACTTGAAGCTGGCTTTGAAGGAATCGGAAGCAACAAGGAGGCTGCTAAGAAGGTCGGTCTCGCAATTGCTGAAAAGGCACTTGCAAAAGGTATTGAAACGGTTGTATTCGACCGTGGCGGTTATATTTATCACGGACGTGTATCGGAACTGGCAGAGGGTGCCCGTGAAGGCGGTCTTAAGTTCTAATAAAGCTTAAGGCACCGAGTCGTCACAAAAGTGGCGGCAACCCCACAGAGCTCCGGTTTGTACACTGTTTAATTACAAACCAATTAAACAAAAAATTCTTAAGGAGAAACAACATGGCAAAAAGAATTAATGCTGCAGAGCTCGACCTCAAGGAAAAGCTCGTAGTAGTAAACCGTGTATCCAAAACCGTTAAGGGTGGTCGTATTGCACGTTTCGCTGCCCTCATGGTAGTAGGCGATGAAAACGGTCACGTTGGCTACGGTCTCGGTAAGGCAGCTGAAGTACCCGAAGCAATCCGCAAGGGTATCGAAGATGCTAAGAAAAACATGATAGAAGTATCCCTCAAGGATACAACAATTCCTCACGAAGTTCTCGGTCAGTTCGGCGCAGGTTCAGTTCTTCTGAAGCCCGCCGCTCCCGGTACAGGTATTATCGCAGGTAAGACTGTTCGTGCAGTCCTCGAGCTTGCAGGTATCAAGAACATCAGAGCAAAGTGTCTGCGTTCCAACAACCCCACAAACGTTGTTAAGGCAACATTTGAAGGTCTCAAGTCTCTTCGTACAGCTGAAGAGGTTGCAAAGACCCGTGGTATCAGCGTAGACAAGGTAATAGGCTAAGGGGGATTTTGAAATGGCAAAAGTAAAAGTAACTCTTGTAAAGAGCCTGATTTGTGCAAAGCCTAACCAGAAGGCAACTGCAGCTTCTCTCGGCCTTCGTAAGATCGGTGACCATGTCATCCATGAAGAAGGTCCTGTGATCGCAGGCAAAGTAAAGGTGATCTCTCACCTTGTAAGCGTGGAGAAGGCGTAAGTCCTCTTTCACAAAAATTTAATTCAGAATCTATGTAAGGAGGATAAACCATGAAGCTCCACGAACTTTCACCCGCAGAAGGCTCCGTAAAGGCAAAATTCCGTAAAGGTAGAGGCCCCGGATCCGGAAACGGTAAAACAGCAGGTAAGGGCCACAAGGGTCAGAACGCTCGCTCCGGCGGCGGTGTACGTCCCGGCTTTGAAGGCGGTCAGCTTCCCCTGTACAGAAAACTTCCTAAGAGAGGTTTCCATAACAAATTTGCTACTAAGTACGCTATCGTTAACGTTGGCGCACTTAACAACTTTGAAAACGGTGAAACAGTTAATCTCGATGTGCTGATGGAAAAAGGTCTCGTAAGCAAGGCATTTGACGGTCTCAAGGTTCTTGCAAACGGCGAACTTACCAAAAAACTCACTGTCGAAGCAAAGGTATTTTCCGCAACAGCTAAGGAAAAGATCGAAGCTGCAGGTGGAAAGGCCGAGGTAAAGTAAGATGTTCAAAACTTTATCAAATGCCTGGAAAATAGCAGACCTTCGCGAGAAGCTCCTGTTTACCGCATTTATTGTTTTACTTTATAGAATAGGCGTTGCAATTCCTGTACCTTTTGTTGACGCAAACATCCTGTCAACATATATGTCCAGCACAAGCGGCTCTATTCTGCAGTACCTGAATATCCTTTCCGGTAATGCGTTTGCAACAGCTACACTGTTTGCACTGGGTATTTCACCCTACATCACATCATCTATCGTTATGCAGCTTCTTGCAGTAGCTATCCCCGCTCTTGAAAGACTTTCCAAGGACGAGGAAGGTAAGAAGAAGATCAACCAGATCACAAGATTTGTAACAGTTGGTCTCGGTCTTATGACAAGTATCGGCTACTACTTCATGCTGAAGAATAACAATATCATTACGGATAACGGCAAGTCATTCTTCGGTGCTGTTATCATCATCTCTTGTTACTGCGCAGGTTCCGCTCTCGTTATGTGGCTTGCAGAAAAGATCAACGATAAGGGTATCGGTAACGGTATCTCCATGATCCTCTTCGCAAACATCGTATCCCGCGGTCCCGCAATCGTTGGGCAGCTCTGGAACTTTGTAACAGGCAAGGCAGTTACCGCTGAAGGCGAAGCTGTTTCCCTCGCTGTTGGCATCATCATCGCTATTGCATCCGTTCTTATCGGTCTCGGCATGGTAATGTTCATTGTATTCATGACAGACAGCGAACGCAGAATTCCCGTTCAGTATGCCAAGAAGGTTGTCGGCCGTAAGATCTACGGTGGACAGAATTCCAACCTTCCTATCAAGCTTAACATGACAGGCGTTATGCCTATCATCTTCGCTAACTCCATCATCTCTATCCCCGCAACCATCGCTATGTTTGCTCCCGGTAAAGAAGGCGGCGCTTGGCAGAAGTTTGTAGGACTTTTCAACTCAACAAGCTGGCTGTATGCAGTTCTTACACTGGTGTTCATTATTGCATTTGCTTACTTCTACGTAGCAATATCCTTCAACCCCGTTGAAGTTGCAAATAACCTCCAGAAGAACGGCGGTTCCGTTCCCGGTATCCGTCCCGGCAGACCCACAGCAGAATATATCAGAAAGATCACAAACCGCATTACTCTTATCGGTGCTATCTTCCTCGGCGTGATCGCAGTGCTTCCTCTCGTAATCAACCTTTGTACAGGTAACCTTATGAGCGAACTCGCATTCGGCGGAAGCTCCATCATCATCGTTGTAGGTGTTGTTCTTGAAACAGCAAGAGAGATCGAAGGCCAGATGACAATGCGTCACTACAAGGGCTTCCTTGAGTAATCGGCGAGGGCAAAGTATGACACGGGAAATTAAACTTATACTTCTGGGTGCTCCCGGAGCAGGCAAGGGTACGCAGGCTGAGATAATCTCAAAGGACTACGGTATCCCCGCCATCTCCACAGGCGCTATAATCAGAGAAGCCGTAAAGAACGGCACGGAAATGGGACTTGCTGCCAAGGAATATATTGACAGCGGTGCCCTCGTTCCCGACTCCGTTGTAATCGGCATAATCAAGGAAAGACTTGCTATGCCTGACTGCAAAGGCGGCTTCATACTGGACGGTTTCCCCCGCACTGTACCCCAGGCGGCGGCTCTCGATGAAATGGGAGTTGAGATAACCGACGTTATCAGTATCGAAGTAGCAGACGAAAGAATACTTGAACGCATGGGCGGACGCAGAGTTTGCAAAGCATGCGGTGCGACTTACCATGTAGTATTTAATCCTTCACCCAACGGCGACAAGTGCGCATGCGGCGAAGAGCTCACAATTCGTTCAGACGATAAGCCCGAGGTTGTTAAGAGCAGACTCGACACTTATCATGAACAGACAGAACCCCTCAAGGATTTCTACAATGCCAAGGGAATTCTGAAAATTGTTGAAGGCCAGGAAAAACTGGAAGATACAACAGCTCTTACCAAAGCGGCACTCGAAGCATAAGAGTGACAGCGAGAAGATCATGATAGTAATTAAAAATCCCGAACAGATTAAAAAAATGATGCTTGCAGGGCGAATAACCGGTGAGGCGCTCGCCCTTGCAGGTGAAATGGTAAAGGAAGGCGTTACCACGGAACAGATCGACAGAAAGATACGCGCTCACATTGAGAAATGCGGGGCCCGTCCTTCTTTCCTGGGATACAACGGATTTCCTGCCAGTGCATGTATCAGTATAAACGATGAAGTCATTCACGGAATTCCTTCCTCAAAGAGATATCTTAAGGAAGGCGACATCGTAAAGATCGACGTCGGCGCCTATATCGGCGGATTTCACGGTGACAGCGCCAACACATTTCCCGTCGGAAAAGTAAGCGATGAAGCGATGCGGCTGATTGAAGTTACTAAAGAGAGCTTCAGAAAAGGCGTCGCACAGGCGGTGATCGGAGGCCGTATCGGTGATATCGGTTCCGCAGTCGATGCTTACGTAACGTCGCAGGGCTGCTCCGCAGTAAGGGAATTTGTAGGACACGGCGTTGGTATGGCTCTCCACGAAGACCCCAGCGTTCCAAACTACGGAACTGCAGGACGCGGAGCAAAGCTGACCCGAGGAATGACAATAGCCATTGAACCCATGATAAACCTTGGTACCTCAAAGGTCATAATGCTTCCTGACGGTTGGACCGTTAAAACGGCAGACGGCAAGCTGAGTGCTCACTACGAACATACAGTTGCTATCACCGAGGACGGACCCATACTGCTGACAGAGGTAAAATGACAGAGGTAAAAAAAGGTTCGGTCACAGTTTCCGAAAGGGGCCGTGACAAAGGACGAATAATGGCAGTGCTGAACGTCGAAGGGCGGTATGCTCTCGTGGCGGACGGCAGAAAAAGAAAAGTTGAAAAGCCAAAGCGGAAGAAGCTGTGTCACTTAAGCCTTCTGTCAGACGCCGCGATTGAAGTCGAAGGACTTACAAACAAGGCGCTTTGGAAAAAACTTGAACCGTATCGTGAAAATGATACAGACAGTTCGGAAGCATGATCAAACAATAAGTATTAAGCCAGAGTTTTAGGAGGATAATATCTTGCCCAAGGATGATGTAATTGAGTTTGAGGGAGTCGTAGTTGAGGCTCTCCCCAACACAACATTTAAGGTAAAGCTTCCCAATGATATGATCGTAACAGCGACTATCTCCGGTAAGCTCAGAATGAACTATATAAAAATTCTCCCCGGCGATAAGGTAACGGTGGAAGTTTCCATCTACGACCCTACAAAGGGCAGAATAACTTGGCGTACCAAGTAAAAATGATCGGAAAGATCCGAAGTACGCGATAAATTTACTATGAAAGGTGGTCTATTACTTTGAAAGTAAAGCCTTCCGTAAAGAAAATTTGCGAAAAGTGCAAGATTATCAAAAG
This sequence comes from Oscillospiraceae bacterium, assembly GCA_015063695.1. Lineage (GTDB taxonomy): Bacteria > Bacillota > Clostridia > Oscillospirales > CAG-272 > RUG14199. The sequence continues at coordinate 5,190 of SVTQ01000028.1, read as the reverse complement.
ACATGGCCGCATTATGGTTATCTGCGACAATCCTAAGCACAAGCAGAGACAGGGCTGATAACGAACCCTGTTCAAAAGAGGCATAAAGCCGACACGACTTATAAAGTCAAAAAATCTAAGTAAAGAGGAGAAATAAACACATGGCTCGTATATCCGGTGTTGATATTCCGAATCAGAAGCGTGTAGAAATCGCCCTCACATATATCTACGGTATTGGCCTTAAGAGCTCCAAGGATATCCTTGCAAAGACAGGCATCGACCCTGACAAGAGAGCAAAGGACCTGACCGAAGACGAGATTTCCAAGCTTCGTGACGAGATCGAAAACAACTATAAGGTTGAAGGTGAACTTCGCCGTGAAGTAGCTCTTAACATCAAGCGTCTTGTTGAAATTAAGTGCTACCGTGGTGTAAGACACAGAAGAGGCCTCCCCGTAAGAGGTCAGCGTACAAAGACCAACGCAAGAACACGCAAGGGTCCCGCAAAGACTATTGCTAACAAGAAGAAGTAAGAAAGGAGTAACTTGACTATGGCAAAGGTAGCTAAGAAGGTTATTAAGAAGCGTCGTGACCGTAAGAATATAGAAAAAGGTGCGGCACACATCAGCTCCACATTTAATAACACTATCGTAACAATCACCGATGTTAACGGAAACACAGTTTCTTGGGCATCTGCAGGTGAACTCGGCTTCAGAGGTTCCAGAAAGTCTACTCCTTTTGCAGCTCAGATGGCAGCAGAAACTGCAGCTAAGATTGCAATGGAAAACGGCATGAAGACTCTTGAAGTATATGTTAAGGGCCCCGGCTCCGGACGTGAAGCAGCAATTCGTGCTCTCGCAACAACCGGTCTTAACATCACACTTATCAAAGACGTAACACCCATTCCTCATAACGGTTGTCGCCCTCCCAAGCGTCGCCGTGTATGATATACTGAAACAGGAGGATTAAGTTTATGGCAAGATACACAGGACCTTCCTGCAAGCTTTGCCGCAGAGAAGGCAGAAAGCTTTTCCTTAAGGGCGAACGTTGCCTTTCCGAGAAGTGCGCACTTTCCAGACGTGCAACAGTTCCCGGTCAGCATGGCGCAGGTCGTAAGGCAGTAAAGGAATACGGTCTCCAGCTCAGAGAAAAGCAGACCGCACGCCGTTACTACGGAGTACAGGAAAAGCAGTTTAAGAAGTACTATGTAGCAGCAGATAAGAAGGAAGGTATCGCAGGTGAAAACCTTCTCTCCCTTCTCGAACGTCGTTTCGACAACGCTGTTTACAGAATGGGTATGGCATCCAGCCGTAAGGAAGCAAGACAGCTTGTTCGTCACGCACACTTCCTTCTCAACGGTAAGAAGGCAGACATTCCCTCAATCATTCTTAAGGTTGGTGACGTTATCACACTTAAGGAAAAGAGCCGTTCTTCCGAAAAGCTGAAGGGCCTTATCGAAAACATTGCAGACACAAACGCACCCAAGTGGCTTGATGTAGATGCAGAAGCAGTATCCGCAAAGGTTATTGCTATTCCTGACAGAGAAGACGTTGACTTTGAATTCAACGAACAGCTTATCATCGAGCTCTATTCCAAATAATAACCTGCTGAGTGTCCGGAATTCGGATCGCTCAAGCAGGCGCGATTTGGAGTTTTGGGCATCAATTTGCGAAAAGAAACAACTCTACCTGCGAAAAGCGGGATAAATAATTTTCATAAATTGAAAACAGGAGGGTTAACACACATGATTGAAATAGAGAAGCCTAATATCGCCGGCATGGATCTGAGCGAAGACGGTACAAGTGGTAAATTTGTAATCGAACCTCTTGAAAGAGGATACGGCGTTACACTGGGTAACTCTCTCCGCAGAGTTCTCATCAGCTCCCTTCCCGGAGTTGCCGTAACAAATATAAAGATCGACGGAGTACTCCACGAGATCTCCACTGTAACAGGCGTTAAAGAAGACGTAACAGAGATAGTTGTAAACGTAAAGGGCATCAGAGCTAAGCTCTACTGCAATGCTCCCAAGACTGTTATCATCGACGTAACAGGTGCTTGCGAAGTAACTGCAGGTGACATCGTTGGCGATGCTGATATCGAAATTCTCAATCCCGACTGGAAGATCGCAACTGTAAGTGAGAACACAAGATTCCACATGGAACTCACATTCTCTCACGGTCGCGGCTACGTATCCAGCGAGGACAACAAGGCACTTTATGCCCGTGAAAATTCCGATGCATCCGCACCCATCGGTACGATCTTTACAGACTCTATCTACACACCTGTATACACAGTAGACTACACAGTAGAAAATACCCGTGTAGGAAACGTAACAGACTACGATAAGCTGACCCTTGAACTTCTGACTAACGGAACAATTTCAGCAAAAGAAGCGGTTTCCCTTGCAGCCAAGATACTCAACGAGCATCTCAACTTGTTCGTCGATCTGTCGGACGAGGCAAAACACGCAGAAATCATGGTTGAGCGTGAGGAAACTATTAAGGAAAAAGTTCTTGAGATGACCATTGAGGAGCTTGAAATGTCCGTACGTAGCTTCAACTGCTTGAAGCGTGCAGGCATCAACACCGTTGAGGACCTTACAAACCGCACTGAAGAAGAAATGATCAAGGTGCGTAACCTCGGCAAGAAATCGCTTGATGAAGTTATCCAGAAGCTTCATTCTCTCGGCCTCGAGCTGAAGAAAGAGGAAGAATGACCCAAACATTCGGGTTGAAAATGCGAATGATATTCGCCACGAATAAATTTTGCAAAGGAGGACATAAGACATGCCCGGTACAAGAAAACTCGGCAGAACCACAGCTCACAGAAACGCAATGCTGCGTGGTCAGGTAACATACCTTCTTGAGAATGGTTCTCTTACAACAACAGTAACCAGAGCTAAGGAACTTCGCAGTGTAACTGAGAAGATGATCACTCTCGGTAAGAAGAATACACTTGCAACACGCCGTGCAGCCCTTGCGTACATCACCAAGGAAGCAGTTGTTGCAAAGCTCTTCAGTGAAATCGCCCCCAAGTATGCAAACAGAAACGGCGGTTACACACAGATTTATAAGTTAGGTCCCCGTCGCGGTGACGCAGCTGAAATGGCTCTCATCAAACTGGTTGACGAAGACTAATTAATAAATTACCTTTCGCGAAGGACACGCTACGGTGTGTCCTTCGTTTTTTTGACAAGGGGTCCTCAAGTTGTCGCAAGACGACTTGGGGTTCTCTAACAAGGGGTCCTCAAGTTGTCGCAAGACGACTTGGGGTTCTCTTACATGGGGTCCTCAAGTATTCCACAAGGAATGCTTGGGTTTTTCTTATCAAAAAATACGGCACGCGCCACGTAAGTGAGAAGGGGGAGAAAAAGTATTCCGCCCACTCCGAAAATAATATATCCGAGATAGATGGAGAACAGTGATATTACGGGGTGAATACCCATAACGCTTCCGAGAACGTGAGGCTCGGTTATCTGCCTTACAATATACATGATAATACAAAGAACGAGCAGACCCACGCCGCGTTTTATATCTCCCGTAACGAGAAACAGAAGTCCCATAGGGATTATTACGGTGCCTGAGCCGATAACGGGCAAAACGTCAATAATTGCAATAAAGAAGGCAAGAAGCAGTGAGTACTCTATACGAAGAATAACAAAGCCTAAAAACAGCTCCGCGAAGGTTATGAGCATAATTATCATGTAGCTTTTGAGGTAGCTTGTAAATGCCGCAGCAGCCCGCCTTTTGAAATAGGAAAGCTTCTTCGTCAGCTTTTCGCCGAGAATGCTTTTTATCTCGCGGTTAAGGCTTCCGTTGTCCATGGAAAAATAAAAAAGGGCAATGACGGCAGTAACAAGAGCAAAAATAACGCCGGGGAGCTTTATGATTACTCCCGATGCGAACTCTGCAAAAAAGGATGCAGTGCGTGTAAGAGTGTCGCCGAGGGTATTTATCAGCGTAGAATATATCTGTTCGGCACTGTTATTATCACCGTTTATAAAGGGAAATTTCTCCTTAAGTCCGCCGAAGTAGTCCATTGCCCGTCTTATAACGTTGTCTTCTTTTTCAAGGGCTGAGATAAGCGAGGATAGAAGCCCCCTCGACTCTGCTATTAGGGTAGAAATCAGCCAACCCACAACAAGCACTACAAAGCCTATAACGAGAAAAATCAGAATAACAGAGCAGAAATTCCTTTGGAGTTTTGCTTTTTTTGAAATGTATGAAGCGGCGGGACGGATAAGGCGTGACAGGGGCCAAGCAATAAGAAAGGGAAGAATACCTGCAAAAAGATATTTTCCGAAAAGCCATATTCCGAGGATTATAAAGGCGATAAGGGCAGACCATAGTACGGTATTTCGAAGAGTGTCTTTTTTCATTTCACATCCCCCAAAGTCATTATATTTATATTATATGTAATAATTGCAAACTTATAAATCACATTGACAAGACACGTCTTTTCTGCTAAAATCAATGTAATGCTAAAGATAATAAGGAGACAGAGATTATGATAAAAATTGAAATTGAAGGCTTCGGCTCCATGACCCTCGAGCTTTATCCCGAGGTTGCTCCCATTACAGTTGAGAATTTTCTGAATTACGTAAAGGACGGCTTCTACGACGGCCTTACATTCCACCGTATTTACAGAGGCTTTATGATCCAGGGCGGAGACCCCACAGGCACAGGTATGGGCGACAGAAGCCTTAAGACCATAAAGGGTGAATTCAAGTCCAATGGCGTTAATAACACTATTTCACACGAAAGAGGCGTTATCTCCATGGCAAGAACTAACGTAAAGGACTCTGCATCCAGTCAGTTCTTTATCTGCCATAAGGATTCTACTTTCCTTGACGGCGATTACGCAGCATTCGGCAAGGTCATTGAAGGCTTTGATACCCTCGATGCAGTTGCAGACGTGCCCGTAACAGTAGGTATGTCGGGAGAGCGAACAACACCCTTTACCCCCGTTGTTATTAAGTCTATTACTATTGTTGAATAAGAACCCGACCCGCCATGCGCAATTAAAATTGCGGGCGGGTACCCCGGGAACCTTGTTGTATTCACAATAAAAGAAAAAAGCTCGCCTTTTTATGCGTGATGTCCTTAACGGACAAATCACGCATCGAGATAAATCCCTAACGGGATTTTCGATATGTTGCTAGCGCAACTCGATATGCCTACGGCTCGATATGTTTGCTCCGCAAACGAGGGATTT
>SVTQ01000027.1 GCA_015063695.1 Oscillospiraceae bacterium | reverse complement strand
AAAAAGACTGTGTGAGCTCAAAGAGCTCGCAAGAAACATCCGTGTAGGTATCATTGATGCGGTACATTCAGCATCATCAGGCCATCCCGGCGGCTCTCTCTCCGTTGCGGATATCCTTACCTATCTGTATTTTGAAGAGATGAACGTTGACCCTGCAAACCCTGCAGACCCCGACCGTGACAGACTTGTACTGTCAAAGGGTCACACGTCTCCCGCCCTTTATTCAACTCTTGCTCACAAGGGCTTCTTCCCCGTTTCCGACCTTAAGACCTTCAGAAAGAGTAACAGCTATCTTCAGGGTCACCCCGACCTCAAGAAGGTTCCCGGTGTTGATATGTCAACAGGTTCTCTCGGTCAGGGCGTTTCCGCGGCTTGCGGTATGGCTCTTGCGGCAAAGCTTGACGGATCAAGCCGCCGTGTATGGGCAGTAGTTGGCGACGGCGAAAGCCAGGAAGGTCAGGTATGGGAGGCAACTATGTTTGCCGCTCACTATAAGCTCGACAATCTCTGCTTCATTCTCGACTGGAACGGCCTCCAGATCGACGGCGCAATCGTTGACGTTATGAACCCCACTCCCTACAGAGAAAAGTTCGAAGCTTTCGGCTGGAACGTTATTGATGCGGATGCTCACGACTTCGAGTCCATTGAAGCTGCCGTAAAGGGCGCAAAGGAATGCAGTGGCAAGCCTACCGTTATCGTTGCAAAGAGCGTTAAGGGTAAGGGCGTTTCCTTTATGGAAAACCAGGCAAGCTGGCACGGTGCCGCTCCCAATGCAGAGCAGTACGAAGTTGCAATCGCTGATCTTAAGGCATAAGGAGGATACTTGACATGGCAGAAAAAATCGCAACCCGTGAATCCTACGGCAAGGCTCTCGTTGAGCTTGCCGATAAATATGAAAACCTCGTAGTTCTTGATGCTGACCTTGCGGCGGCTACAAAGACAGGTATGTTCAAGAAGGCGCATCCCGAAAGATTTTTTGACTGTGGTATCGCAGAAAACAATATGATGGGTGTTGCCGCAGGTCTTGCTCTTTCCGGTAAGATTCCCTTTGCTTCCTCCTTCGCAATGTTTGCGGCAGGCAGAAGCTATGAGCAGGTAAGAAACTCCATCGGTTACCCTCACGTAAACGTTAAGATAGGCGCAACTCACGGCGGTATCACCGTTGGTGAAGACGGTGCAACTCACCAGTGCTGTGAAGACTTCGCTCTCATGCGCGTTATCCCCGGTATGACAGTTATCTGTCCTGCTGACGACGTTGAAGCGCGCGGCGCAGTTGAAGCTGCTATCAATCACAACGGTCCCGTATATCTCCGCTTCGGCAGAATGGCTGTTCCCACGGTTCATTCTGAAGATTACAAATTTGAGATTGGTAAGGGCTCCGTTCTGAAGGACGGTGCTGACGTTGCTATCATCGCTAACGGCGTTGAAGTTGCAGAGGCTATGGATGCCGCTGAAATGCTGAAGGCTGAAGGCATTGATGCCGCAGTTATCAACATGGCAACCATCAAGCCCCTTGACGGCGCTCTCGTTCTTGAGTACGCTAAGAAGTGCGGCGCTATCGTTACAGCCGAAGAGCACTCCGTTATCGGCGGTCTCGGAAGCGCAGTTTCCGAATACCTTTCCGAAACTTGCCCCACACCCGTGCTCAAGGTTGGTGTAAATGATGAATTCGGCCGTTCAGGTCCCGCAAAAGAGCTTCTTTCTCTCTTCGGTCTTGACGCTGCCGCTATCGCCGCTATGGCAAAAAAAGCAGTTGAGCTTAAGTAATAGTTACAAATAGTTAGGATAAGCGGGGAGAGAACTTTTTCGAAAAAAGTTCTCTCCCCGCGCCCCTCTTTCAAAAACTTTTGAACGGGGAATAAGTTATTGATAAGCAAAAAGGATCAAGCTTTAACATTTTTTGAAAGAGCAGCAATTTGAGAATTCAAGCTTTTGATGTTCTTTCAAAAATTGTTAAAAAGAGTTTGGCTGAAAGGAGGATGATTATGGCTAACAAGGTATTTCTTGAGATTACAAATACTTGTAATTTAGCCTGTGATTTTTGTCACGGGACGAAAAGGGAAATAAAGTATTTGACCAAAGAAGAATTTATAAGAGCGGCGTCTGAAGCGCGCACCTTTGCCGATTATCTCTATTTTCATCTTATGGGTGAGCCTCTTCTTCATCCTCTCCTTGCGGAGTTCTTTGAGATAGCAAAAAATCTCGGCTTTCGCGTAATTCTCACCACCAACGGGACCCTTCTTTCAAAAAAGGAGGACGTGCTTCTGAGTGCCGCGGCTCTTCACAAGGTCAGCATTTCTCTTCATGCTTATGAGGCAAACAAGATGGGAATATCCCTTGAGAGCTATCTTGAAGAGTGTTTTGAATTCTGCAAGAAGGCCTCCGCAAAGGGAATTATCTGCGTTATGCGCCTTTGGAACGCAGGCGGTGCCGACAGTCTTAATTCAGTGATTTTAGAAAAGATGCACGAATCCTTCAACGGTGAATGGAAGGAGATATATTCGGGTTACAAGATGGATGAAAAGGTCTTTCTTGAGTGGGGTGAAAAGTTCGACTGGCCTGATATCAACGGAGAGGATTTTGGAGATGCCCATTCCTGCTACGGCCTTCGCGATCAGATAGGAATTCTCAGCGACGGAACTGTTGTCCCCTGCTGTCTTGATGCCGACGGTGCCGTAAGCCTTGGAAATATTTTTGAAAGACCTCTTTCGGAGATACTTTCATCGGAAAGAGCCCAAAATTTAAAAAGATCCCTTGAAAAAGGGAAGGTCTGCGAGGAGCTTTGCCGCAGGTGCGGTTATGCGAAAAAGAGGTATTAAGATATGTTTTTGAAAGGAGAAAACGATGCCCGTTAACGAAAAAGCACTTGGCTATACTATTATTTTTTCAGTATTTGCCCTTATGAGTAAAATGACCTGCAGATGGCTTCTTGATATTGCCTACAGTGTCTCGGGTATACCCTTTGAGAAGATCGTTGAAAGAAAACAGCTTAAAATGCTCCGCCGTGAGGAGATGCCCTTTAACACGTGGCTTCTTGAAAACTCAGTGGACCCCGACAGAGTGAAAAAATATCTTGATGCTTACAAGTATGCTGTTATCCCCGGGTTTCTTTGCGTCCTTGTTTCGGTTATAGGTCTTTTTACCCATGCTTTTGATAATTTTATGGACTTAGCCTCTTTGGGTTTTATTGCTATCAATATGATAGTGTTTGTTTTTGGGAATATATATTCCGCAAAGTTTAAATAATTAAGGATTTTTGTCAAAAAAATTATCCCCCGAAAATTCGGGGGATTTATCATTTTTGAAGATGTTTTTTATCTTTACTCAAAATTATAAGCGGAACTTCCATTTCCTCGGTTAGCGAGGTGTGATGTCCCAATAAGCAAGGGTCTGAGCTGTTTAGGAGCGCCTGCTTGTGGGTGTACGTGCCGATGGCGATATGATCTCCAAGCAGGTGCGCCTTGTCGCCGACGGGGCCGAACCAGCCTTTTTCAATAAGTTCTTCCGTGGAGAAGAGCATGAGATCCTCTCCGTATTTTTTCGGAAAATACTTTTCGAAGTCACCTCGTCGCTCTTCTTTCACGGTAAAGGCGGCGGCTCTGGGCTCCATAAAGGGCGGAGTTATAAGCATGTCGGAGAGTATATCATCCTTGTAGAATTCAACGTACCCTTCCACGTCGATCTGTCCGTGGTCTGCGGTAATTATAAATAGTGTATCTTCCGCCGTATCATATAAATTTTCTACTGTTTTTGATATGCTTTCAATGACATTCTTTGCCTCGTTGCTTGAAACTCCGCATCGGTGCATGGTATGGTCAGGGTCGTCAAAGTAAGCGTAAACGAATTGCCGTCCTTCCTTTTCAAGGGCTTTTTTAATTGCCGCCTCAAAGTCGGAAAGACTTTCTGCGGAAGTGTTTCTTTCGGGATGAAAAGTGCCTATGTAGGGCGGAAAAACGGTGTTTATTTCGTAGTCGCCGTTTCCCTCATCAAAATAGTAAGCATAGTATTCAAGAGGACATTTTTCTCTCGGAAGAGCTTCGCCCGTTAAAGAATCGGCGAGGGTAAAGATATCAACGTTTCTTCCTATTTCCTCAAAGTATATACTCCAGCCAAACCAACCGTGTTCAAGGGGATATTTGTTGGTAAGCAGGGAGGTGGTGGCATTTGTAGTTGTTGAAGGGAAGGTGGAAACGAGGATGTCTTTTATGTTTTGGCGCAGAAGATCATTTTCCGGGAGATTTTTTTTGAGAGGGTATATGCCCAGCCCGTCAAAGCAGATAAAAACTATTTTTTCATAGCCTTTTTTCAGCTCCTCTTCAAGTAAGGGCAGCGTGGGTTTTGTGTTTGGTGCGCCTAAAAACTCGGCAAGAGTGGATGAAATATTAAGATTGCATCTCGCGTAGTCGGGGAGGATGTAGTTTTTCATTTTTGATCCTTGTTGCTTTAAGTATAGTTCTTTGCTGGAAACGCTTTAGGGTGTGTTGTTTGAAGCTAAGGCGGATGAAGAGATCATTAATCCTCCTCTTCTTCACTATATCCCATTTCGGTTTGTTCTTTAAGCATATTTTTGAGGTAATTTATATCTGTATGTCTGTATTCCCAAACTTTTTCACTGCATACATAGTGTTTATTGGGTTTATCGTCATCAATGATCTTTCCGTCAGCAATTCTTACGCTGTAACCGTCTATGAGAACTCCGGGATTTATGTATTTTTGTAATATGTGTGGGAATTTATCTTCTGTTGATACAAAATGAACACGGACTTCCCACGTGCTTCCGGTTTTGTAGATGCCGCACTCTTTGGCAGTTCCATAATCTAAAATTCGCTTATCCACATTGCCAAGGGATAATCCAAAGTGATATTCGTTAACAATGTTTAAAGGCTTGTACTCAAGAGTATAGTCGAAAAGCTCGTCCATTGTTACATGGAATAACTGCGCTATTTGAGGAAGTATAGTTATATCGGGGTAACTTTCTTCATTTTCCCACTTGCTGACAGCGGCTTTTGATACACCCAGCATATTGGCAAGAGCCTCTTGAGTTAGTTCGAGTTCTTTTCTCTTTTCCTTTATTTTATCTCCGATTTTCAAAGTTGACATAGAAACAGTCCTCCGAAAGAATTAGTGCTTTGGAACTGATTATATTATACTAAATGAAAAAAGAAAAGTAAAGCGATAGTTGATATATTTTGTTAACCGATGGTTGATTTGCGGAAGAGGAGAGATTTTCCCTGCTACGCTTTCTGTTGCAACTAAGGGTTCGCTTTTCCCTTAATAAGTTAGGTCAATCGAACCCAAGTTGCTGCCACTCCTCACACTCGCTTCATCTGCCACTGGCAGCGCTCGTGTTCGTCCCACTTGCGGTACCCGAAATTGCTTAATGTGCCTTGGAGCGGCACGCAATTTCGACCGCTACGACTTCATAGGTCGCCTTCATCGTCCACCGGACGCGCTCGTCTCACGCTTGTGGTACCCGAAATCACTAATGCCGCTTGGAGCGCGGCGTGATTTCGACCACTGCGACACCGCCGACTTGCTGTATCATCCCCCGGATGCGCAAGTTCGGCGGTTCTCCCGACGGTGCCCGTCGCTCGAGTTAAAATCCAAAACCAAAATGAAAGATTTGAACTCAGCTACGCATACGCTCCGCATGACAGCGACTAAGCATTCTGCCGTTGCTGCGCTCTGCAGAATGCAAGTCTTGTTCATCGCGACGTCGTCGCTTCGAGTTCAAATCTCCTCCGAGAAACAAAAAAGACCATCGGGTGATGGTCTTTTTTGTTTGGCGGAGAAGGAGAGATTTTCCCTGCTTCGCAGCTCGCTTGTGGTACCCGAAATTCCTATGTCACTTGGAGCGTGACGGAATTTCGACCACTGCGACTTCATCGGCTTGCTTCATCTGCCACCGGCAGCGCAAGCTCGATGAAGCTCCCGACGGCACCCGTCGCTCGAGTTCAAATCTCCTCCGAGAAACAAAAAAAGACCATCAGGTGATGGTCTTTTTTGTTTGGCGGAGAAGGAGAGATTTGAACTCTCGCGACGGTTACCCGCCCTACACCCTTAGCAGGGGCGCCTCTTCGGCCTCTTGAGTACTTCTCCGTAACAAACGAAAGCCGTTTCTTTTTCGTTTGCCATAATATTATATATGAACTTATCCGTTTTGTCAATAACTTTTTTCAAAAAGTTTCAGCAGCGGGAATTTTTCTGAGCACGAACAAAAGAGCCTCGAAACGAAACGCGGTGTTCTGAGGCTCTTTACGTGTTATTTTGTTTTATTCTTTTTCACCTTTTCAAGCACAACTGCGGTGCGGCAGGGAAGGTATATTTCAAAGCCGTTTCCGTACTTTGTGTCCTTGGCGGTGTAGATATAGTCCTTGGAAATTCTGCCTTGTCCGCCGAACTCTTCGTCGTCGGAGGAGAACAATACTTTATAATCGCCTTTTCCCGTAAGGTGACAGCTGACGAAAATATCTTCAACAGACTGTGTGGGGTGCATATTGAAGACGAAGATTTTTTTGCCGCGCTCGAAGATAATGAGGTTTTTATCGCCGTCAAGCCAGATGCTTTGGGGCTTTCCTCCTGCATGGAGCTTTGCTTTCTTTGCAAGGGCTATCATTTCGCGGTCAAAGTTTGCAAGCCATTCGTATTTATAGTCGGGGCTTTTAACAAGGGACCACTGTCTTCTTGCGTAGTGGTAGCTCCAGTTATTGCCTTCGCGGGGGAAATCTATCCATTCGGGATGACCGAATTCGTTACCCATAAAGTTAAGGTAACCGTCGTTTGCAAGAGCGAGGGTGAGGAAGCGGATAAGCTTGTGCATATCGATGGCGTTATCCATGGTGGGAGAATGGTAATTCTTACACATTCCAGTATACATCTCTGCATCCGCAAGGCGGAAGATAATGGTCTTATCGCCTACCATCGCCTGGTCGTGGCTTTCGCTGTAGCCGATTGTCTTTTCCTGAGGTCTGCCTGCGGTAAGCTCATACCAGAGGTGCATAACGTTCCAGTTTTCCATGGGCTGTTCTTTGAGAAGCTTTATCCAAAGGTCGGGGACACCCATTGAGAGTCTGTAGTCAAAGCCCATGCCTGCGCTCTCGAGGGGCAGACACATTCCGGGCATACCGCTCATATCCTCTGCAACGGTTATGGCACAGGGATTATTTTCATGAATAAGCTCGTTTGCGAGGCGCAGGTAGTTTCCCGCATCAACGTTTGTGTTGAGGGAGTAGTACATTCCGTAGTTTGTGAAGGCTTCACCAAGTCCGTGGTTTTCGTAGAGCATGGAAGTAACGCCGTCAAAGCGGAAGCCGTCGAAGTGGAATTCGTCCTGCCAATATTTAAGATTTGAAAGAAGGAAGTGAAGTACTTCGGTCTTTCCGTAGTCAAAGCATCTTGTTTCCCATGCGGAGTGCCAGCCTCTGCCGCCTTCAAGGAAGTACTGACCGTCGGTACCGTCCTGTCTGCTTAGTCCCTCTCCGACGTTGGGACATGCGTGGCTGTGCACTACGTCAAGAAGAACGGCAATTCCCATTTTGTGAGCTTTATTTATAAGGAACTTAAGTTCCTCGGGAGTGCCGAGACGGGAGGAGGGCGCAAAGAAATTGGTTACCTGATAGCCGAAGGAGGCATAGTAGGGGTGCTCTTGTATCGCCATAAGCTGAATTGTATTATAGCCTGCCTTCTTTACCCATTCAAGAGTCTCCTCTGCAAATTCAAGATATGTGCCGACACCGTTTTTCTCCTGAGCCATACCGATATGAGCCTCGTAAATGAGGGGAGCGGCAGGGCGTTTTTTGCCGTACCACGTTTTGTCCGTCCAGCGGAAGGGCTTTTCAGGCTCCCATATCTGTCCGCAGAGCTTATAATCTCTTTCGTCCATAACGGCGCGTCTGATATATGCGGGAATTCTCTCAAAGGAGATACCCTCGCGACCAACGATAAGCTTTACAAATTGTCCGTGCTTCAGGGCATTTTTGCCTTTGAGCTTAACCTCCCAAACGCCGTTGCCGATATTTGCAAGGGGGCAGGCAAACTTGTCCCAATTATTGAAATCACCGTAAAGCCATGCGGCATCGGCTCCGGGGAGCCATTCGCGAAATACCCAGCCGTCCTCGGTGCGGTGGAAGCCGAAATACAGATGCCCGTTTATGGCATCTGTAAGGGAGCCGTCCTTTGCAAGGTCGTATCTTTTATCGTTATATCTGTCAAGGTGCATCTTCACCTCGGGAAGGTATGGCGCAAGATAAGGGTCGATATTTCGAAGCTTTAATAGTGCGCTGTCTGTTTTGATCATAGGGGGCTCCTTTCGGTGATAAAGATCTACGTATATATAATATCACAATTTTTCGGATTTTTCCACAGCTTACAGAAAATATTTATTTTAGTCGGGATTGAAAAAAAACAGTTTTTATGCCATAATTATTATATAACATGAAAGGAGGGATAATATGCTGAAATATGAAATGCTGTCAAAGGAAGTTTCGGAAAGAATAGCGCGCGACAGAGAGTGCGGCAGTGTGCCGAAAACGGGCTTTGACGAAAAAAACGTTGCAAGAAGAAATCCGTCCCGAGACAAGGCAAACGTTCTCAGAACGGCTTTTATCCGCGATATTGACAAGATAATCCATTGTCCCTACTACAACAGATATGCAGACAAGACGCAGGTCTTCTCCTTTTACAAGAATGACGATATAACGAGGCGCGGACTTCACGTTCAGCTTGTTTCACGAATTGCCCGTACCATAGGCAAGGCGCTGGGGCTTAACCTTGACCTCATTGAAGCAATAGCTCTCGGTCACGACATAGGCCACACGCCCTTCGGTCACGCAGGCGAGGATTTTCTCGACAAGCTTTATTTCGGAGAAACGGGAAGGCACTTCAGCCACAATATTCATTCCGTGAGAGTTCTTGACAGGATATATCCCTACAACGTAAGTCTTCAGACCTTAAACGGTATTGCAGCCCACAACGGTGAAATGGAGCTTTGTGAGTACAGACCGAGGGCTCTTTCGGGTTTTGAGGAATTTGATGGGGAAATCGAAAAGTGCTACGTCGACAAAAGCTACATAAAAAAGCTTATGCCGGACACCCTTGAGGGATGTGTTGTAAGAATATCCGACATAATCTCCTATCTCGGCAAGGACAGGCAGGATGCCGAGAGGGCGCGACTTATGGGAAGCTCCGATTTTGAGGGCGGCGCTATAGGAGTGCATAATGCAGAAATAATCAACAACCTTATTGTAAACATAGTTGAAAACAGCTACGGAAAGCCTTATATTAAGCTTGATGAGGCGCATTTCGATGCTCTTCGGGACTCCAAGGCGGACAACTACGAATACATCTACAAAAGCGGCAAGGTGACTGAGAAGCTGGGAAAGACAGTAGAGCCCATGATGGCGCAGATGTACGAAAAGCTTCTCTCGGAGCTGACTTCGAAAAAAGCCGACTCCTTTATTTTCACTCACCATATCGATTACGTTAACATGGCTCACTACAAGAGGGAAGTGCCTTATGAGGAAACGGAGCCTAATCAGATAGTCGTTGACTATATCGCAAGCATGACCGACGATTATTTTATTGATCTGTATGCCCGTCTTTTCCCCGAAAGCTCCCTTACTGTAACCTATCACGGTTATTTTGATTAAAGGATTTTGAAAATATGGAAAAAGAGAAAAAATATGCAGGGGCAGACGAAAGCACTCCGTCCAAAAGTGAATATTTTTCATGGATAAGCAGTACCAATGAAGGTTCAACCGAAGAGCAGACCCTTATAAATCTTGACTACTTCGCGTACATGAAAAGAGCCTACAATATGCAGCTTGATATCTACGCATTGGATGCCGGAAATCTTGACGGCGCCGAGGGAACTTACGAGACGGAAAATTCCCCGAAAATAAAAAAGCAGTACCCGATAGGGTACGGCCCCGTGGCGGAAAAAGCGAAGTCTCTCGGATGCCGAATGGGGATCTGGGGCGGAATTGACGGCTACGGTGACACGGAGGAGAGTGCGGCGGCAAGAAAAGAGCAGCTGGTCTCACTTGCCCGGGATCATAATTTTACGCTGTTCAAATTCGATACGGTATGCGGTATTCTGAAGGCCGAGCACGAAAAGTATTTTATAGAAATGATGGAAGAATGCCGCCGTCACTTGCCCGATTTTATTCTTCTTAACCACCGTGTACCCCTCTCTCCCGAGGCGCAAAAGTATGCAACCACCTCTCTTTGGGAAGGGCTTGAGACCTACGTTGACGTTCATATCTCAAACAGTATGACAGCGCCTCACCACAGAGCCTTTATCATGGACAGAGGTCAGACTCCGGGCATGGTACGCCTCACCGAGGATCACGGGGTCTGTCTTTCTTCCCACCTTGACTATTTTGAGGATGATCTTATAATTCAAAGCTTTTCAAGATGTCTTCTTCTCGCTCCCGAGATATACGGCAACCCCTGGCTTCTCCGTGATTTTGAGCAGCCCCGTCTTGCCCGTATTTTTAATCTTCACAGAAGACACCGTGATATTCTTGTCAAGGGATTTGTCCTTGACGAAAACGGCACCGTTTCAAGAGGCGACGGCAAGAGAAGGCTTATTGTGGGCGCCAATATGAGCTGGGATGAGAAAGATCTGGTGATAAGCCTTGACGCGTCCGTCGGACTTGAGCCTTGCGAAAAGGTTACGGTGTGCGCCCACCATCCCTTTGAAAAATATGTGGGTGAATTTGACTACGGTGAAACGGTAACTCTGCCCCTTCAAAGCTTCCGCGCATTCCTGTTTGAGGTGTGCGCCTCTGAAATTGCCGATGTTATGCTTGAAGGCTGTGAGTATGAGGTTCTCCATGAGGACGAAAACGGGAAGATCGATAAAGTAAAGCTTATTTCTTCGGAAGGCGCGGTTAAATATACTGACGGACGTGAGCTTTGTGAAACGGAAGCTTTTGACAGTACGGCGAGAGCCCCGAAGCTTCTTGGCGAGACAGGAGCCTATGATTTTGCACCTGTTCCGGAAAACAGCGAAAAACAGCTTGAAACGGCGCTTTTCGCACAGGATCACGACTCTCTTGAAGCAAGGTCACTTAAGAGAGCGGGAGAGACGAATATTCCTGAGGTTAAAGCCGCAAGAGATGCCTTTTTCGCTCAGAAAACTTATGCGGCGAGAGGCTGCGAGAGCGTCTTTGCCTTTGACGGAAAGGAGGACACCTTCTTTGACGGCATATCAAAGACCTTCTTCCTTGATGACGGCTTCCGTGTTGACGGCGGATGTCTGCGAGTTGACTTCGGTGACGTATATGAAGCGGATGCAGTACGCTTTGAATTTTTCTCATCCGATACGGAACAAAAAGGTTATTTTGCTGCCGTTGCAAAGCAGGAAGTACCCGATGCGTGTGATTTTTCCATAGATCTTGAAGGCTGGAGGCCCTCGTTACTTAAAGAAAACGGAGAGCTTTACCGTGAAGATCAGGAAGTCATCGTTTCAAATCTTCACAGCTTTAAAACTTTTTCGGGAAGCCGTAGCTTTGCTGAATATGAGGTGGGCGGAAAAATTCGCTATTTCCGTATGCCCCGTCCCGTTGACCGTATCCATAAGATCACCCTTGTCAAAAACGGTACGGAGATAGAACTGAAATCCCCGAGAGCAAACAATCTTATTCCCTGCGGCAGAGAAGTCCTTTACAGCAAGGAGCTTTCTGTAAAAGTTTCCGCAGAGGACTTCAGAGATGGGTGTTATCTCTCGGTCTGCCTTGAAGGTGTTCACGGAAGAGAGGGTGCATACGCTGTTCTTGAATGTGACGGAGTATATTTCGGTGCTCCCGACCGCGCTCCCGGCTACGGAACAAATGCCTGGGAGTGCTATGCGACCCGTTCCTTTGAAGCGGACAGCTTTTATACTTATTATTTCCCCGTTGAAAAAGAAATGGCAGGAAAAGAGCTGACGGTTCGCGTTCTCGGTGTTGATAAAGCGCACAAGGACTACGGTGTTCGTGTTTTCCTCTGTGACGGAAACTTTGAACCCCACGGAATCGTTTTGGATATTTAAAAACAAAACCCGAATCGGTGTCATTCCGATTCGGGTTGCTTTTTGTTAACCGGTGGTCCTCAAGTATTCCGTAAGGAATGCTTCAGGGTCTCTTTATTATTGGTTTTCCTCGGGAAAGGCTTCTTTTCGAAGGGCATCCATGCGGGTGTCAAGCACTGCGCTCATCTCGGCGCATTCAAAAAGCTCTTTTTCCATTTCGGGTGAGAAATAGAAATCCTTTTTGTATCTCATCTGATGCTCCAGACTTGCCCAGCAGTCCATGGCGATGGTGCGGAGCTGAATTTCCACCTTCATCATGCGTTTTTCCTTTGCAAGGAATATCGGAATTCCAACAATGAGGTGAAGACTTCTGTAGCCGTTGCCTTTGGGGTTCTTTATGTAATCCTTCTTTCTGATAAGGGTGACGTCGTCCTGCTTGAGAATGGCTTCTGCAAGGGTGTAAACGTCATCGAGGAAGGGACAGATAACACGGACCCCCGCAATATCGCAAAGCTCCCTCTCAACAGTTTCGAGGCTCATGGGGAGATTGAGGCGCTCAAGCTTTTCAACGATGCTGGGAAGCCTTTTGAGTCTCGTTTTTATACTGCTTATGGGATTTCGATCGTGTTCAAGACTGTATTCTTCGTTGAGGACGTTGAGCTTCGTTTCGATCTCCATCATGGCGCACTTATAATAGCGCATAAGGCGCATGAAGGGAGCAGACTCACGCATGATCTGCTCGAGCTTTTGTTCGTTTGATATCTGCGTTATGTCCTTAAGATAGGGCTTGTACTCTGTGTGTTCCATTTTTCGTTTTCTTTCTTTGTTTTTCGTCACTTTAATTATATACTCTTTATCTTAAAAAATCAATAAAAATTATGATGTGAGAATTTATTCTTAAAAAAATCATAAGAAGATACCCTCTTGCAAAATTTTTTGCAGTGTGGTATGATTTGTGGTGTGAATAAATTAATCAAAAGAAGGTGGATTACGTGGGACTTTGGACTCCCGAGCATATCAGAACGCTTATTCCGTCGACCGTTTTTATGTTTATTCTTTGCGTTGCGCTTCGCCTTGTTCTCGGAAAGAAAAGCCTGAAGGCACGTATGATTCCTTTCCAGGTGCTCTCCTGCATTATTGTTATTATTGAGATAGGAAAGCAGACCCTCTCCCTTTTAAAGGGCTATGATCTTTACCATCTGCCCTTCCACTTCTGTTCGCTTTTTATATTCATGCTTCCTCTTATGGCATTTTATAAAGGTAAGTACAGCGAAAGAATCAGAGGAATAACTGCGGCGATTTGCGCTTCGGTCTTTGTTTTGATGCTTATCTACCCTTCTCTTATCTATTCGGCAAGTGACGTAACGAGATTTTTCGAAAACTTCTTCTGTTTCCATACGGTAGCCTTCCATAATATCGTTATGCTTGAATTTCTTCTGATAGTTTTCCTTGACCTCCATGAGCCGTCGCAAAAAGATATAAAGCCAATCATCGTATTCACTGTAGTATTCAACGTGATAGCGGGAACTATGGCTCAGCTTCTGAAGACGAATTTCAACAATCTTTACACCTGTAACGTTCCTCCCCTCGAGGCATTGAGGCAGTCCGTTGAAGCTTCTATGGGTGTCGTGCCTACGAAAATACTCTATATGGCGATAGTGACCGTAATGGATGTTCTGTTTGTCCTTATGTCCTACGGAATATACAGACTGTGCAGAGCGATGCTTTCAAAAAAGAAGGCAGATGAGAAAAAAGAGCGCGAGCTCTCTTTGACCTGATATGATAAGCCCCCGAAGTTTTTTGGCTTCGGGGGCTTTGCAGTTTGTATTATTTTGTGAGCTTATCTTTCAGATAATGACCCGTGTAGGAGCTCTCGCATTTTGCGACCTCCTCGGGAGTGCCTGTTGCAACTATCGTACCGCCGCGGTCCCCGCCTTCGGGACCGAGGTCGATAATATAGTCCGCAGTCTTGATGATGTCAAGATTGTGTTCAATGACAAGAACGGTGTTTCCCGCATCAACGAGGCGCTGAAGTATCTGAATAAGCTTTTCAACGTCAGCGGCGTGAAGTCCCGTTGTGGGCTCGTCAAGAACGTAGATGGTCTTGCCCGTGCTCTTTTTGGAAAGCTCCGTTGCAAGCTTTACTCGCTGTGCCTCGCCGCCCGAAAGGGTGGTTGAGGACTGGCCTATCTTGATATACCCGAGACCAACGTCACAGAGAAGTCTCAGTCTTGAAGCTATCTTCGGTATCTCCGAGAAGAATTCCGCTCCTTCCTCGGCGGTCATTTCAAGAACGTCGGAAATATTCTTGTCCTTGTATTTAACCTCGAGAGTCTCTCTGTTGTATCGCTTTCCGTGACAGACGTCGCAGGTGACGTACACGTCGGGAAGGAAGTGCATCTCTATCTTTTTAACGCCGTCACCCTCGCAAGCCTCGCATCTTCCCCCTCTTACGTTGAAGGAAAATCTGCCGGAGGAATAACCTCTCATGTTTGCCGCAGGAGTCTTGGCAAAAAGATTTCTGATATCGGTGAAAAGTCCCGTATAGGTTGCCGGATTTGAACGGGGAGTTCTGCCTATGGGGCTCTGGTCGATGGCGATTATCTTGTCGAGTGCTTCAAGTCCGAGTATTTCGTCGTGGTCGCCGGGCCATGTGGAGGCGCGGTTGAGCTTTGAAGCAAGGGTTTCGTAGATAACGGAGTTTACAAGAGAGCTTTTGCCCGAGCCCGAAACGCCCGTAACGCATACGAAACAGCCGAGAGGGATTTTAACGTCAACGTTTTTGAGATTGTGCTCTCTTGCGCCCTTTACGGTGAGAAAGCTTCCGTTTCCTTTACGCCTTGTTTCGGGAACGGAAATTTTTCTTTTGCCCGAAAGGAAAGCACCCGTAATTGATTTTTTATCGGCGCAGATCTGCTTCGGTGTACCGCAGGCAACTACCTCGCCGCCGTGAACGCCTGCCTTGGGGCCGATGTCGATAATATAGTCAGCCGCCATCATGGTCTCCTCGTCGTGTTCGACAACGATAACGCTGTTTCCGAGGTCGCGCAGAGACTTGAGGGTATTTATAAGGCGGAAATTGTCTCTCTGGTGAAGACCGATGGAGGGTTCGTCAAGAATATAGAGCACTCCCGCAAGGGAAGAGCCTATCTGTGTTGCAAGTCTTATTCTCTGAGCCTCACCGCCCGAAAGAGTACCCGAACGGCGTGAAAGAGTAAGATAATCGAGACCTACGCTTATAAGGAAGTTGAGTCTTGCCTTTAGCTCCTTGATTATCTCTTTTCCTATCTGCATTTCGGTATCCGTAAGTGTCAGACTGTTTATGAAATCAAGAGCGGAATCAATGCCCATATCGCAGAACTCAGCAATATTCTTGCCGCCGACTGTTACGCAGGAGGCCACCTTGTTAAGGCGTGAGCCGCTGCATTCGGGGCAGGGGAGCTCTTCGAAAAACTGCTCGTAGTATTCACTGTCGTGCATGGGGCTTTGGCCGTTCATTCTTGAGGTGATAATGTTGATTACACCCTCGAATTTTACCTTCTGCTCACGGAAGTAGCCGTCAAAGCCTCTTACAACGTCAAATATTTTGTCTCCCGTGCCGTAAAGCAGGGCGTGCATAGCCTTTTCGCTGAAGGTTTTAAGGGGCTGTTCCATAGTAAAGCCTGCAAACTCTCCCACGGCTTCAAAGAGGGGGCCTGACCAGGTCTCGGGGCCGAGGGATTTGAAGCCGTTGACTGCAATGGCTCCGTCAAGAAGGGAAAGGCCAGGGTCGGGAATTATCTTTTTTACGGATATGCGGCGCATAATACCGATGCCCGAGCACTTCTTACAGGCTCCGAAGGGGTTGTTGAAGGAGAACATTCTTGGCTCAAGCTCACCTACGCTGATGCCGTGCTCCTCGCAGGCATAACTTGTGGAGAAATAGATGTCCTCGCCGTCACCTTCCCTCGGAACTGTAGCGATTATCACAGCGCCCTCAGCCTCGCGAAGGGCGGTTTCAACGGAGTCTGTAAGACGGCTTCGCACATCTTCCTTCATAACAAGTCGGTCAATTACTATTTCAACGCTGTGCTTGTTATTTTTTTCAAGATAAATATCCTCGGAAAGGTCGTAGATTATTCCGTCGATGCGGATTCTTGCATATCCGCTCCTTTTTGCTCCCTCGAGAACCTTTTCGTGGCGGCCCTTCTTTCCTTTTACAACGGGCGCGAGGACCATGAAGCGCTCTCCTTCGGGAAGCGACATTATCTTGTCTATTATCTGGTCGGTGGACTGCTGAAGAATTTCCCTTCCGCATACGGGACAGTGGGGAATACCGATCCTCGCGTAAAGAAGTCTGAGGTAGTCGTATATTTCAGTGACCGTACCCACTGTGGAACGGGGGTTTTTTGATGTGGTCTTCTGGTCGATGGAAATAGCGGGGGAAAGGCCCTCAATGGAGTCAACGTCAGGCTTGTCCATCTGACCGAGGAACATTCTGGCGTATGAGGAAAGACTCTCCACAAATCTTCTGTGACCCTCTGCATAAAGGGTGTCAAAGGCGAGAGAGGATTTGCCCGAGCCCGACATACCGGTGAGCACCACCAGCTTGTCTCTCGGGATATCAACGTCAATATTCTTCAGATTGTTTACTCTGGCGCCTCGGATCTTCACATATTTCGGCACAGTGCACACCTCCTAAAAAACGGCTCTTTGTATCATTTAATTTTATCAAATTACTTTTCTAATGTCAATACAGCTACAGTAACTATTCTTTACACGCGCGCTTAAAATAATAAGTGCAGGAACAAAAAGTTAAACGCAGATTCGGAGATTAAGAATATGGTCAAAGGGCAATTTTTCACATTTTTCTTGTTAAATTGAGAAATAATAGGACAATATAAAACATAATAAGGCAAAACTTTACAATACTTGAAAAGATTTCCCTGAATTCCCTTGATTTTTTTCTGCAGATGTATTAAAATGTATTTAATTTGTAAAAATATAAATAATTAACACGGAATATATAGAGGTATAAATCATGGAAAAGAAATTTAAAAAGATAGCCGTAATCGCATCCGGTGGTGATGCTCCCGGTATGAATAACGTACTTCGTGCGGTAACCAGAAGCGCAATCGAACACGGTGTTGAAGTTGTAGGTGTAAAGGGCGGTTACTACGGACTTATTCACGACGAGATCGTGCCCCTCGGCGCACGTGACGTATCCAACATCATAAATCTCGGCGGCACCTTCCTTTATTCTGCAAGATGCCCCGAATTTAAGGAAGAAGAGGGTATGCAGACAGCTGTTGCAACCTGCAAGAAGCACGGTATCGACGGCATTATCGTTTGCGGCGGCGACGGTACCTTCAGAGGTGCTACCGACCTTTCCAACCGCGGAATTCCTACCATCGGTATTCCCGGTACGATTGACAACGATATCACGGCAACAGACTATACGATCGGTTTTGACACAGCTATGAACACAACTGTTCAGATGATCGACAGACTCCGCGACACATGTCTCTCCCACGCTCGTTGTAACGTAGTTGAAGTAATGGGCAGAGATGCAGGCGGCATCGCCATCAACACAGCTATCGCATGCGGTGCAGTCGGTTGTATGATCAACGAAATGCCCTTCGATGAAGAAGCACTCATGGAAAAGATGAGAAAGCTCCGCGCAGAAGGCAAGCGTCAGTTCATCGTAGTAGTTGTTGAAGGCAACCCCCACTATTCCGAAGCATTTGCCAAGAGAATTGAAGAAGCAACAGGTATCGAAACAAAGTTCGCCCGTCTTGCTCACGTAGTAAGAGGCGGCTCTCCCACACTCCGCGACAGAGTAACTGCTGCAAGAATGTCAACAAGAGCCGTTGAAGAGCTCCTTGCAGGCAAGAGCGACCTCGTTGTTTGCGAATGCGGCGGCAAGATCGTTACCAAGGATATCAACTTTGCTCTTATCACAGACAGAATGTATAAGAACAAGCTGAGAGAGGGCGACCTTGATAAGTACAGCGAAGAAGAGATCGCTGAAATGAAGGCTACTTGCGACGCTAAGCATCAGAACTTCATTGATCTGTATAAGATAATGGACGAAATCTCTTACTAAGGGGGCTAGGTAAACGGGATACACCGCAAAAAACAGGTTTATTGCTTTAGGTGTAATCTCTGCCTCGTGATTTAATACTATAATAGCTTGAAATGGCGGTCGAAAGACCGCCGTTTTTTGCTATCGGCGTTTTTCCTCTCTGACGTAGATATCTGCGTGAACCCCAAACAGACAAGTCTGTTTGAGGACCCCTTGCGCCGCCGACGAGAGAAAAACCACCGATTCAACCTTCGTTTCTCTGCGCCCCAACAGAGGTGAGGTTTCCTTCTAACAGAGATGAAGATTGCAAATAAAAACCCCTTTCAAAAGTCTTTGAAGGGGTTTAAGGGGGAACTTTCTGAAGAAAGTTCCCCCTTAATATTACTAATCTCCCTTCCAGCCGTCGATCTCGCCGCGCTCGAGGGCGCCGACGATTCGGCGATAGAGGCCGCGGTGCTCGCGGTCGAAGGTGAAGAGATATTCCTTCATGGCGGCGCGCTGAGTGTTGCCGTCGGCAGGGCAGGGACTTTCCTCAACGGGAAGGCTTGCCTTTTTCACGAAGGATTTTATCACCTTTTCCTGTGTCATAACGAAGGGACGGATAACGTACATATCGGAGCGCGACATGTAGGTGACGGGCGAGAAGCAGCCGAAACGGCCCTCGAAAAAGAGATTGAGCATGGTGGTCTCGGCGGCATCGTCAAAGTGATGGCCGAGAGCGATCTTGTTGCAGCCGAGCTCCTTTGCGGCATCGGCAAGAGAACCGCGCCTCATTCTTGAGCAGAGAGAGCAGGGATTGTTTTCTTTCCTTATATCAAAAATAACCTTAGCTATCTCCGTCTGCTTTACGATATATTCAACACCAAGACGTCGGCAAAGCTCGCGGATCTCCTCGTGGTCACATTTGGGAGCATTTATGGAAGGCGAGATATGAAAGCCCATGTCAAGGGTCAAAGCGATTATCTCAAAATCAACGCCGAGAAATTTGCGAAGCTCAACGAGAGAGACGAGCAGAGCAAGGGAGTCTTTTCCTCCCGAAACGCCGACCGCAACTCTGTCACCGTCACTCAGCATTTTGTATTTTTCAACAGCAGCACGGACTCTGCTGAGCAGTTTTTGAAGTTCTTTCATAGATTACACCGAATTTGTGTCAAAAATTGTTTTTTCTCATATACTTCATTATGAAATCAACTCAAAGGAGAAGTATATGGCACTGAAAGTATACATAGACCAGGGGCACAACCCCACAAATCCCAACGCAGGAGCAGAGGGTAACGGCTACCGAGAGCAGGACCTTGTCTATCAAATAGGTCAGATAAACGCAGAAATACTGAGAGGCGAGGGCTTCGACGTGCGCCTTTCACGACCCACAGCAGGGACACAGCTCGGAACGTCGGTTGCCTCATCCCTTGCGGCAAGAGTAAACGATGCCAACAGCTGGGGCGCGGATATCTTCATAAGCCTCCATGCCAACGCATCGGAAATAACCAGTGCCTCGGGCTCGGAAGCTTACGTCTATTCCCTCGGCGGAAGGGCAGAGACTCTTGCGGAAAATATCCTTGAAGGACTGAACCTAACAACGGGCCTTCAGACCCGAGGGGTCTTTGCGAGACCGTCGCTTTACGTCCTTCGCCGTACAAGAATGCCCGCAACGCTCATTGAGCTCGGGTTCATCACAAATCCGTCGGATGCGGCGCTGATGGCAAACAGCCCCTCACTTTTTGCCGAAGGAGTAGCAAACGGCGTCCTTGCCTATTTCGGCATGAACTGAGATCTTTATTCTGCGCTTTTCGTCTCTTCCGAAGGAGCTTCAGCCGTTTCAGTTTGCGCTTTCTTTTTTCTTCGTCTCTTCTTTTTTGGCTCTTCCTCGGGAGGAAGCTTTTCAGCCATGTCGGGACGGTTCTTCTTTGTTATCTCCACAGCCTTTTCATGACGCCATTTTTCAATGTTGGCATGGTGCCCCGATATGAGAACGTCGGGAACTTTAGCACCGTGAAATTCAAAGGGACGGGTGTACTGAGGGTACTCAAGAAGTCCGTCCTCGAAGGACTCCTTCTCAAAGCATTCCGCATCGGCAAGAACGCCGGGGATAAGTCTGCAAACCGCATCCGTTACAATGCAGGCGGGAATCTCACCGCCCGTCAGTACGTAATCTCCGATGGAAAGCTCCTCGTCAATGATCTCATCAATAATACGCTGGTCAACACCTTCGTAGTGACCGCAGAGAATAATAATTCTGTCAAACTCAGAAAATTCTCTCGCCATCTGCTGGTTGAAGGTCTTCCCGCGGGGAGACATGTATAAAACCTTTGTCTTTTCTCCCTCGACTGCGCCGTCAGCCTTGACCGCGCTGAAGCAGTTGTAAATAGGGGGCGCCGCCATAAGCATACCCTTTCCGCCTCCGTAGGGGGTGTCGTCAACACGGCGATGCTTGTCCTCGGAGTAGTCGCGGATGTTGTAGGTGCGAATGTCAATAAGCCCCGCAGACCTTGCTCTGCCGATGATGCTCTCGGAAAGAACCGTTTCCACAAGGTCGGGGAAAAGGGTCATAATATCAACTCTCATTAGTTTCAGACCTCGTCCATTCCTTCAATAAGGGAAACGTAAACGCCGGCATCGCAGTCCTCACCGAAGGAGACCTTTTTGATAAATTCGGGAACGCAGGGTACCATAAAGGTCTTCCTCATCGGCTTTTTGCCCTCTTCGGCTTCGGGGATATCCTCGTCGGGCTTTCTTATAACGTAGACCTGCTGACCAGCGGGAGCGAGAACGTCGTCCATAGTGCCCACAACTTTACCGGTGTTAACGTCGTAAACGGGAAGTCCGATAATATCGGCAATAAAGAAATCACCGCGGCGCAGACGGAAAGAGCTTCTGTCCGCATAAAGTACTTCGTTTTTGTACTTCAGCCCCTCTTCGGGAGTTGTAATTCCATCAAAGAAAGCAAGAACCATGTTCTTGTGAACGGAAGCTTTCAAAACCTTCATGGGAACGTATTCACCGTTCACCTTGCGGTAAAGCGTTTTTATTTTAACAAGAACCTCGGGGGAATCAGCTCTGCATTCAAGCTTCAATGCCCCTGCAATTCCGTGGGTATTTGTGATTTTTGCACATTCAAGATACTGTGCAAGTTCAGCCTTTTTAAACATCGGGTACCTCCCCATAAATAAAAACTGATATAATTCTATATAATATTATCATTTTTAATTCGAGCTGTCAATATCGCCTACCTTAAGCTATACGGAAATACCTCTTTTTTCACACTTTTCTTCCCGTAAATGCAATTTAAACCAAATAAATTATTGACAAGTGTAAAAAACAATGGTATACTACATGTAGTGTTTACAAATTTTATTTATACCATCCAATCAGGAAGTAATCGGAGGTAGAACAATGAAATGTCCGTCCTGTGACTCTGAAAATATCAAGGTAATAGATTCAAGACCCGTTCCCGAAAATAACAGCATCAGAAGAAGAAGAGAATGTCTTGACTGCAAGTTCAGATTTACCACCTATGAGGTAATAGATGCGTTCCACCCCGTAGTGCTGAAGAAGAACGGAACAAAGGAATATTTTGATAAAAATAAGCTTATGTCGGGTCTTTTCCAGGCGTGTCAGAAGCGCCCCGTTGACCCCGAAAAGATAGCTAATGAAATAGAGTATGAGATCTTAAACGGCCTTCACCGCGAGATAACCTCCTCCGAGATCGGTGAAATGGCGATGGAAAAGCTTCTCCGTCTTGACGACGTGGCATACGTCCGCTTCGCATCGGTCCATAGAGAATTCCGCGACGTTGAGACCTTTATGAGAGAGATAGAACGCGTTAAACGCCGTAAATCTATCGGCACTCCTCGTTCCGCAGACACCACAGCATCCAAAACAAAGAAAAAAGGGTAAACTTAGGTTTACCTGCGATAGAATAGAATGAACCACAAACAGGGGCACGATACCGTGTCCCTGTTTGAATTTTATGAGTGTGTATCTATATTTAACATATTGAAATCTTACAAAAAAGAGAGGAAAAACTGTTTATTTGGCAGAAAATGAAGTTATCGCTATATTTTTTGTTGAAAAAACTGTTCTGTGATGATATACTTATGTTGTTAAGTTATATTATTTATGAGGTGTACTTATGGCTGTTAGTTATAAAAAACTATGGAAGCTTTTAATTGACCACGATATGAAGAAAAAAGACCTTGCTAAAGTTGCAGATATCAGTAACTATACCGTTACAAAAATGAGCAAAGGTGAAAACGTTACCGTCGAAACACTTTGCAAAATTTGCGTTGCGCTTAACTGTAATATGGAAGATATTATGGAAATTGTTGTGGAAGGCGAGGAAAAGTAACTATGATTACAGGAGAACTGAAAAATAGAATAGATGGTCTTTGGGATGTTTTTGCCGCAGGCGGACTTGTTAACCCTTTGGATGTTATCGAGCAAATCACATATCTGATGTTTATTCGTGACCTTGATGATTCGGATAATCTCCGCGCAAAAGAGAGCGCTATGCTTGGGCTTCCTTATAAGAGCATCTTTGCAGGCGAGGTCACTATCGGCGAGCGCAAAATCGATGGAAGTCAGCTTAAATGGTCGGTATTCCGCGATTTCCCTGCTGGGAAAATGTATTCCACCATGCTGGAATTGGTGTTCCCGTTTATCAAAAATCTTGACGGTAAAAAGGATAGCGCCTATTCAAAATATATGGATGATGCCATATTTAAACTGCCGACACCTCTTCTTCTTTCCAAAGTCGTAGATGCCCTTGATGAGATATATTCTCTTATGGCAAAAGAGCAGGATAAAGACGTTCGCGGAGATACGTATGAGTATCTTCTCAATAAGATTGCACAATCGGGTCTTAACGGTCAGTTCCGTACCCCTCGCCATATTATCAAAATGATGGTTGAGATGATGCAGCCCAAAGCAGACGACGTGATCTGTGACCCTGCATGTGGAACAAGCGGCTTCTTGGTAACTGCAGGAGAATATCTGAAAGAAAACCTCAAAGAAGAAATATTCTTTGACAAGCAGAAGAAAGACCATTATATGAATCATATGTTCTTCGGTTACGATATGGACAGAACTATGCTTCGTATTGGTGCAATGAATATGATGACCCACGGTGTAGAGCATCCCTTCATTGAATATCGCGACAGCCTTTCCGATCAAAACCCCGATAAAGACAAATATTCTCTTATTCTCGCTAACCCTCCTTTTAAGGGCAGCCTCGATTATGATACTGTTTCAACCGACCTTTTAAAAGTCTGTAAAACCAAGAAAACGGAGCTTCTCTTCTTGGCACTGTTTTTGCGTATGCTTCGCATTGGTGGCAGATGTGCATGTATCGTTCCCGACGGTGTTCTCTTTGGTTCATCCAAAGCGCATAAGGATATTCGTAAAGCAATCATTGAGGATAACCGCCTTGAAGCCGTTATCTCCATGCCCAGTGGTGTTTTTAAGCCTTACGCAGGTGTATCAACCGGTATTCTGATTTTTACCAAAACAGGGCACGGCGGCACCGATAAGGTTTGGTTCTATGATATGCAAGCCGATGGCTTTAGTCTTGACGATAAACGTTCTGAGGTAAAAGAAAACGATATCCCCGATATTATTGCACGTTTCCATAATCTCGAAGCTGAAGAAGGCAGAGAAAGAACCCAAAAATCCTTCTTTGTGCCCAAAGATGAGATCGTCGGTAACGATTATGACCTCTCTATCAATAAGTACAAAAAGACTGAATACACTCCCGTGGAATATCCTTCTACCGCCGAAATCATGACGGATTTACACGAATTGGAGATGCAGATTACGGCGGGTCTTGCGGAATTGGAAGGATTGTTAGAATGATCTTTGACTTCCCAAGCATCAGATTCAGCGATGAAGAATGGTTATATATGCTTGAACGTTACCTAAAAGGCTGGACTGAAACCCCTCTAACATATTTAGATGGCTATGATATTGATAAGCTATTCTTGATAATGTCACTCTTTAAGTCTTGACGAAAAGAATTAAGATCCCAAAAATTCTCATCATATTTGTTTATAATATCGAAAACAGCGAAAAATAGTGATATGATGGCTACAATTTTGGGATCAATGAGCAATTTACCAGCCTTTGAGCATGAGCTCAACCTAAAACCTTCATCAATATTTTCGCCTACAAATTCTTCACCAAAGGGGGATTTGGAAAATTTTGTATTATTCACCACCCGGCTCTCATTGGTTGAGAATCCGGCGATCCATACGGCAGATTTTACATATATATTTTTATGTGTAGAATTATCTTCATTTAAGAATTCTTGCAATTTATCCAAATGATCTTGGGCTTGGTCCACAAATCGACATATTTCATCTACACTACCAACCTTTTTTCTAAAGGTGAGAGAGTCGCCATTAAACTTCCAAAATTTTGTGACTGTCCAATCGTTTGAAGGACTTGATGTGGTTAACAGAAACTTCTGCAGAAGTTTGATCCAATTATGATGTTCTCTCTTATATTTCGTGAAATTACAGATGTCGAAATTCGCAAACAAATATACCTCAGTAACATCATCAGTGGGTAAATCTAAAATTGCAGAAGGACTTGTTAACCCTTCTGCTGTATTATAATTAATTGATAATGCCCCTTGTTCGATTTCATTCCAAAAGGAAATAACTGTATCATTATCAATATCAATTTTTTTCATTGTCGTCCACCCTTTGTATTCCATATATTTAAATCATTTCCTCGTGCGATTACATCAACATATGAAACGCAAAATTCTTTAGCTACTTCAAAAATGTCACAAGAACCATTGACATTTAAATTTTTCATCACTGATTGCACAAAATTCTTTTCTGGAAGCAACATGGCTCTTGAAAAATAATTTGCGGAAATCTCAACCACTTGAATTGGCTTATCGTTGTAATAATCAGGTTTAGACTGAATAGGTGTTGCCTCATCGTTTTGATTTTGCATTCCATTGATTCTATTTGAAATGAAATGCCAAACTTCATGAAAAAGTTTTTTTGTGTTTTCCATATTGTCATTTATGTTGAGTCTTTCATTATCAAAAAAACTCAAATAAATAACATTGCCTATTGTATAATCACCGTCACCTTTTCGAAACTCGGCACCCATACTTTCAAGCCATTTTTGCACTTCCAAGTAATTATATTTATTAGGCTCCTTAGTTTCTTTAAAATTGCTTTGGAATTTAAGCGCAGTATTCTCGATAAAATCTTTATATTTTTCTGTTAACATAAATGTATCAGTATATCCCTTCATGATCTCACGAGATATGGTTGCTACAACAAAGTAACATTAAATTGCCATATTCTCTGTGGTAATGCATACACCAAAAGCAGTATATGCATAACAGGAACAACAGTTGCAAACTTTAATACTATATATTATATCACAAAAGTCCAATATATTCAATATGTAATCACAAATGAATAGTGCTTTTGTGTAAATTTTTTGTTAATTGCCAAACAAAATTTGCGAGTAAAATAATAGCCACACTTTACAAAAAAATCAGTATTTCCCTTTTCATAGATCTACCATAAACCCAAGAGATAGATGAGGCTAAATCGGTAAAACTGTATATAACAAGATCCTGAATGAACAATTTTAACATGCGGATCGTCAAAAGATTTCAACACGCCAACCCTAATCAGTATATGGCGAATGCTTTTTGTGGTGGTTCAATTTGGAGCGTAAATGAACTTAAAGCAACATCAATTATATCGCGTAGATGGACACACAAAATTCTGTTAGTGTAATATGCAGTTATTGTAATCATTAGTTTGCGTAAGAGTTGAGGTGCTATTTCTGTACCTAATGTAGCTGCTTCAATGTAATCATCAGGATTGTATTGCGCTCTTGAAGATTGCATCCGTTGCATTATCCCCGTATGAAATGAGTATGCCTCATCTGTTCCAAAATAATATGCACCTTGTGGATACAGATTCATGGGAACAGTATCGCCCTCCACAACCCACCATGTACCGTCTGTGTCTGTTTTAACATTCCATACTGTAACATCGACACCAAGATCATTGAAATGTTGTTCGGGTTTGGCGCTTATAACTTTGCATTTATATTGACTTTGCCTTTCGACATATTCTGCAACATCTTCATATGTTCGTTTTCCCATACGACTATCCTCCTTGCATATAAATTATTATACCATATTTCAGCATTTCTTTCAATTCCTTTGTAAAATATCGTAAAATAGTATCGGAACATTCAATAAAGGAGTTGAAATATGAAAAATTACGCAAAAGAAGAAAAACAAGCAGTCATTGATCGGTTTATGTCTGGTGAACCCTCAGTAAATATCCTTGCTGATACCGGCATACCTAAGAGTACATTTTACGGTTGGCTCCGTGCGTACCATGAGGAACAAGAAGCTGACAAGCGCAAGACAGTAAACATTCGCAATTTTCATTTGCTTGAAAACAAGGTTGCACGTTTGGAAAGTATCATTAAAATTCTGAAATCTTCAACCTGTACAGCGAAATCGCCATTGAAACAGCGGCTATATGCTGCTGAACAGCTTTACGGGAAATACAATGTACACGTTATTTGTGATGCGTTTGACATCCCCCGAGGAACATTCTATAACCATGTTCTCCGTAACAAAAGAGACAACACGTGGTATGCAAAACGTCGAGAGGAATTACGGCTTCGCATACAAGAGATTTTTGATGAAAACAATCAGATCTTCGGTGCTGCCAAAATCACAGCTGTTTTGAAAAACGAAGGGGTCAAGACAAGCAAAAAAATGGTAAGCTCTCTCATGCGTGACATGGGATTGGTAAGCATTCGTCAATCAGCAAAGAAACTGTACGAGGATGAAGGACGTGAACACAAAAATTACCTTAACCAAGAATTTGACACAAACAAGCCCAACGAGGTGTGGGTCAGTGATGTTACCTATTTCAAGTATAATGGAAACGCTTATTACATCTGCGCAATCATTGACTTGTTTTCTCGTATGGTTGTAGGATATAAAATTGGTAAAACCAACAGTACGCAGCTTGTAAAGTCAACTCTTCAAATTGCTTATAGAGAACGTCAACCGGATTCAAACTTGATCTTCCATACCGACCGAGGTGGTAACTATCGTTCAAAAACGATGAACGATTATATTCAATCATTAAGAATCACACACTCATTCTCTCGTTCATACGTCCCGTACGATAATTCTGTCATGGAGTCGTTCTTTTTTTCAATGAAACGTGAAGAACTATATCGGACGAAATACCGTTCTGAAGCGGACTTTCGCAAAGCAGTAGACCAGTACATAATATTCTACAACACCAAGCGTCCTCACCGAAAACTGCAATACAAGACTCCGGCATAGAAGGAAGAGGAATATGCCTTGGAATATGAGGATTTATAAGTCATGTGCAGTCAGAATGAAGGGTTCGAAAAGGATTATTTTTGAATTTTTGAATTGCAAAATTTGGATTTTTCTGTTTTTAGTCCGAGTGGTAAAAAGAAAATACGACCTCGAAAAGTCGCATAAATACTGGTTTTTATGATAAAAACACCATTGAGTCCGAACTTGAGGGTTCAGATTTCAATGGTGTCTTCAGATGGCGGAGACGGTGGGATTCGAACCCACGTGCGGTTGCCCGCAAACTGATTTCGAGTCAAGTGTCAAAAAACGAACTTGGCGGAATTTAACGGAAGATAAAGGCAATAGTGAGAACCCCGAAAACCCCGATGTTTTCAGGGTTCTTTCGGTTATTAT
>SVTQ01000045.1 GCA_015063695.1 Oscillospiraceae bacterium | reverse complement strand
CTTGCACGTCTTCGTGTAACGGGCAGAAGACTTGCTATGATGCAGGCAAATGCCGGAGCTAATGAGTCGGTATTTACGAATGGAAAGCTTAAGATCGACTATGCCGCAGGCTGTGCCTTTATCGATGAGGAAGAGCTGCATCTGACGCCCATTGAATATAAGTTGTTGTGCTTGATGTCGCAGAATGTGGGTAAGGTTCTGACTCACACCTTCATCACCCAAAAGGTCTGGGGTAGCAGTTGGGATAACGATGTTGCGTCCCTGCGTGTGTTTATGGCAACGCTGCGAAAGAAACTGGAGTCTGCACCTGATTCGCCGCAGTATATTCAAACTCATATCGGTGTCGGATATCGTATGATGCGTGTGGAATGATATGAGTATAAAGAATGAAGAGTATGTGTGCTGGCTAAACGAGGAAGAACGGATTCTGTCCTTCCACTCTGAACCCGGCTATGAGAGAAAAGGGTTTAAAGACAAGGAAGATTTTCAATCATTTTATATGACCTTGACCTCAAGCAGCTATAAAGTAATGTGAAGGCGTCGCTTCAAAAAGCGGCGCCCTTTGCTATTTGTTCAAATCTTTTCATTTTGAACGTCTGACTCGGTTGATATGTCGTTCGAAATCACCGCTGTTTGGTAGTTCTGCAACAACGAGTTGTTAAAAGGCGGGAACAGTGCAGGAAAAGAAATTAAGCTTTTCCTTGTATTTTCTGCAAGTTTCTTTGGTAACACTATATACCCGATGCGGAAGGAGTGATCGTTTTTTGGAAATGTGTTCATGTAAATTACGTTACCTTTCAGAGAAGCGATGTATATGATAAAGAGGAAAAATTCTCACGCGAATTCGGAAACTATATCGAAATCCATTATACTTTCCAACCGAAACCTCGCACAACCTCCGAAACGGCAGTGTCCACAATAGCGGTACTACCGATGGAACTGCAAATGGCAACAGCCAATGCCTAAAAACAGCAGTAACCGAAAGGCATTGCGACTTTCGGTTACATACTGCACCATTTACTCCGTTAAGAATAACGGGCAAAAAATCCTTGCTTTTTTGATAATTAAGTAGTATACTGTAAAACAGAGAAAACAGAGTAGATCTTTCGGCGCGGCGTTTTGCCTGTGTGCCTGACGGACGGGGAGTTGCCGTCGGGACGAAAATTTTCTCACCGAGGTGAGAAAATTGCGGCCGGAATATCGCATCCCGCTGTCATTTGTGAGAGATATAAACCTTCCATAGATGATACTCAGGGATCCTATATGGGAGGTATTTTTATGAAAAAAACTTTTGAAAGACCGGATTTTGCATCGCCCTTCAGTCTCGCTTACTGGAAAGCGGCGGCATCTGAAATCTACAACGTAAGAAGTCTTGTAGTCTGCGCCGTGCTCATCGCCATGAGAGTTGCCCTCAAGGGAGTTTATCTGCCCCTCGGCTCCGTAGACGTTCACGTGGGCTTTCCCATCAACGCAGTGTCGGGCGCAATATGCGGACCGCTTCTGTCTCTCATATCGGGAGCAGTGAGCGACATCCTCGGTTTTGCGCTGTTTCCCAAAACGGGCGGTTTTATGCCCCTTTTTACCGTTGTTGAGATGATATGCGCGTTCTTTTACTCAGTCGTCCTTTACAGGGCGAAAATCACCCTCGGCAGGCTTCTGACGACCAAAGCACTGGTAAACGTCTTCGGTAATATGCTTCTCACCTCGTTTGTGATGAATATCAGCTACGGAAAAGGCGTATACGTATATATGGTGCCCCGAATTGCAAAGAACGTTCTGCTTCTTCCCATCGAGGTGCTGATCCTTGCAGTTGTTTTCAACGCGGTGACCCCTCTGCTTGTAAAAATGAAGTTTATTCCTGCGCCTCAGGAAAAAATGAAGTTCCATCTCAGCTCAATTCTGCTTTTCTCAGCGGCGGCTGTTGCAGTGGCAGTTCTGACTTACTTCTTCTACGATGAACTCTATGCGTTTATTAAAGGTATTCTGACTATCAGTTGAATATTTTACGCGCGTCTAAAAAACCAATACAGTTTTTGATATATGTCTAAAATGAAAGGAGGATATTGATAATGAAGAGCTTTATTCGCTTTGCGCTCTGTTTTGTTTGTATAGTTATCAGTGCGTGTATACTGTCCTCCTGCGTCCTTTCCGATGCGCTCCTTAACGCTCTCGGCTTTGATACTCACGATTACGAAAGCGAAAGCGTTATCACTTACCATGCCTCCGACAGCGACGTTGCCTTGCAGCTTGCGGAAATGGTGAAGATATTATCGGTAAACAATCCTATGGTTCCCGAGTTTGAAAATACGGGTGATGCGGTCTCCGAGTGCAGAGATGCAATTCTTAATTACATGCTTTGTACGTCATTTGCCAAATATACGGGAAATCCCGACCTTATAAATAAGGCGGCTGCTGAATATCCTCAGTTTCAGCTTCTCTCAATAATCCCCGGAGAGGATTACGAGGATTTCGTTTATACCTACTTCGGCGGAAATACAAAGCTCTCTCATAAGAGCAGTACCCTTTTTACTTACCTCGAAAAGGTTCAGGCGTATACCGCCCTCACTGTGCCCGTGGAATATAAGGTGAACATAAATATCCTCTCCTGCGAGGAAACGGAAAAGACGTACCGTATTTCTTTTCAGAATACTCTCGATGAGGTCACCTCTCCCGTCTATAAAGCACTTATAATTAAAAGAGAAGACGGGTCGTGCTACTTTAAGAAACTTGAAACTGCAAAATAAACAAAAAACTATCCTTAAAATGCCAACACGGCAAAAAGGATAGTTTTTCTTTTATGTAAATTAGTTATCGAACAGTTTTTTTCTGTGCTTCTCAAGAGCAAAGAGAAGTATCATTCCGAGAATTCCCACGGAGATAATTTCTCCTATTCCCACTGTCAGCATAAGGAAGGGAACTGCTTCGGGAACTCCGTAGACAAGTTTTAATACCTGAGGAACGATAAGAGTGTTTGCAACAATTGGAGGAATGGGAACTGCCCATTTCCATTTTCTTAGAAGGTAGGAGCCTATAGCACCGATGAGGGTTGCAAGTGTTCCGAAGATAACGTCAAAGGTCATGGCACCTGTAATGATGTTTGAGAAAAGACAGCCGAGGGTTACCCCCGGTATAGCGTAAGGCGTAAAGTAGGGAAGGATGCAAAGGGCCTCCGAAACCCTGACCTGAATAACGCCCGATGCGGCAAAGGCGAATGCGCAGGTGAGCGCGGTATACGCAGCGGCAATAACGCCCACGTGCGTAATGTTTTTCGTTTTCTTTTTCATTATTCTGTTCTCCGTAGTTTTGATACGACCGAACTTCGGTCTGTGAGGATTTTGCGAACTCACGGGAATAAGTTTACCACTAAAATAGTAAATTGTAAAGGGCTTTCTGTTTTATTACTAAAATATGTTGATCGGCGGGAGCAAGCCCCCGCCCTACGTTAGACTTTGAAATCTCTTGTAGGGCGGGGGCTTGCTCCCGCCGCCTTTATTCTTTCTCAGCTCTCGAGCTGTTTGCCGAGAAAGCCGGCCGCTGTCTGAATAAGCTTTGTTTCAACGTCTCCCGTTATCTCGCGGGGCGCGCCGTCGATAACCACCGATGCAACGCATCCCGCAATATCACCGTCGCTGATGATCGGCATGGCACAGCTTATCTGAGCATCAGCACCGTCGACTGCATAGACCGCATCTCTCGAAGCAGCGCGGTAGAGGGTTCTGTCTTCAATGATCTTTTCAAATTCATTTGACAACTTTCTGTCCGTGTATTCCTTCTTGGAAATACCTGCACAGGCGATAATTGCATCTCTGTCGCAGATTATCACCGCAAGAGAGCAGGTCTTGTAAAGTGTCTCCGCATACTGCGCGGCAAAGGTCACCATCTCCCCAATGGGCGAATACTTCTTGAAAATCACCTCTCCCTCGCGGTCAGTGTATATCTCTAAAGGGTCACCCTCGCGGATACGCATTGTTCTTCTGATTTCTTTGGGGATAACAACCCTGCCTAAATCATCAATTCTTCTAACTATTCCTGTTGCTTTCATATATTTTACTCCTTTTCTCTACTCTAAAAATGTGCCAAAAACCCAGTATTTATGCGGGTTTTCGGTTTTTTTGTTTTGTTCAAATCAAGCCTCGTTCCATCCAAAAAGTACGACACTACCAAGGTCCTTATCTGGGACGAGTTGTTGTTTTTGTTCTTTGTTAGTATCACACTTTTTGTAGAAATTATGAGTAGAATT
>SVTQ01000026.1 GCA_015063695.1 Oscillospiraceae bacterium | reverse complement strand
AGATGTATGTTAGTAACTTTTTTAGCCATCACCTTTTTTCAGGCAATAAACGCTTTCGCTTTCTTGCTTTGCAGAACTATCTCAACCAAACTAAATACACAACACGTGACCTTTCTTAAAACCACATTACTTTTGGTCGTTCTTTCCCCAACTTATACACCTTTTAGTCGCTCTTTCGCATAAAAGCAGGAATGCCGATTGGCATACCTGCTTTTATTATTTCAAGTTATTGTATTTGAATCAGTGTATGATACGCCCCCCGAGCGAAGCGAGAGGGGTGGTCGGGGGTTCACCGAACCCCCCTTTGTTTTTTTGCTGTTTTATGTAGCTGTTTTTCTATTATTGTACATTGAAATGCGGCTTGAATTGGAGAGTACTTTCTGTTATAATTTAAAAAAGGGGTGATGATAATGTACCATATTCAAAACAGGTGGAAGCTTGAAAATAAGAATTTGCATTATTACGGTTTGCGAAGTGTGCCCAATCTGTTTAAGAATGACGTTGCCGTTTCAAAGAAGCAGGCGAGGATCCTTTCTTCCTTGCCGCGTGAGCTGAGCGAAGATGAAATATCGGTGCTTGGAAAACTGATCGGTGAGCAGGTGGTCTTTGAAAACGAACTGAAAACTGTTCCGAAAAGCCTTTCCGAGGCTGTATTTTGCTCCCGTTGTCTTGCAAATGATTTTATCATCCCCGGTCTTGAGTTTGACGAAAGCGGACTTTGCCCCATGTGTCAGACTGCAAACGATGTGAAAGAGCTTAAGAGCGTGGTTCCGCTTGTGGATGAGATCCCTCGCAGTAAAAAATCACGGTTTGATATCGCTTTGTTTTACACGGGTGGTAAGGATTCTGCATATTTGCTTTACTATCTCTCCGAAGTGAAGGGACTGCGTGTTTTGGCGTTGACATGGGAAATACCGTATATTTCCGACAGCGCGGCAAAAAGTATTGAAAATGCAAAGAAGATCTTTGGCAACGTGGAGTTTATTTCGCGTTCAGTCAGTCAAAATGTTCTGAGAAGGTTTTATAAAAAGCTTTATTCATTAAACGGCAATACCTGTGCTTGTCCTTCCCTTGCATATCTTTTATTTTATCCCGAGCTTGTGGCAAACAGAGTTCCTTATTTTGCCGCCGGAAATGAGCCCGTTCAGATGTTGGGACTTTACTATAATCACATGGCTCCCAAAATCGCCTATTCTTTTGCAAACAGCCGATTTTTGACATTTGTTATGAATGTGGTGCGCGTTCTTACCCTTCATCCGCCTCTGAAGCAGGGACAATTTCAAACCCTTATGACTATGAAGCAGCTTGCATACGGAGATAATATCGTTTTAAAGCACTCGGGTTATAAAAATGAGCTTGTTTCGGGTATTGTAGAGGCTATACGCGCAGTTCCCGAGCTTCTTCCACCCTTCACAAAAAGCATCAGGAGATCTTCCTCAACGGGTAACGTGCCTGCGTTTGTACATGTTGATCTTGATAAAATATGCGGCGGAAAATATGATTGGAACGCGGTGAAAAGTATTCTTGTTAACGAGTGCGGCTGGGTTCCTCCGGCAGATGAAAACAAGGCGCTTCATACGAGCTGTAAAATTGAAAAGTGCAAGGATCACACACAGTTTTTGAGGTTTTACCATTGTAAGAGTAAGATGATACCTTTCAGTGCTCTTGAATTTTCCCTCGCCAGCCGTAATTGCGGCAGAACGAAGGAAGAGTCTCTTTATGAAATGGAGCATTTACTCGGATTTTCCGTTGAGGAGATACCTGAGTGCGCTATTATGCGCCAATTTTTGGGTGACGAAATATGACGGTGGTTTACTGTTTTTCCGGTAGCGGTCACAGTCTTGCTGTTTCAAGGGCTTTGGCAGGACTGTTGGCATGTGAGATAAGAGAAATCGGAGCTTTGGGCGAAAGTCTTTTGACGTGCGGGGTTGCTGTTGTTGTTTTTCCCGTTTACTGTCAGAACATTCCAAAGCCCGTTAAGAGCTTTTTGAAAGAGCTGAGGGCAGAGCACGTTGTGCTTATTGCAACTTATGGGAAGATATCCTACGGCAACGTGCTTTATGAAGCTCAGAATATTGTGAGCGGTGAGGTTATTGCAGGGGCGTATATTCCTATGGGACACACCTTCCTTGACGGCGACATATCCTTTGACACAAAGCTTCTTTTTCCTATTGCAGAGAGAATAAACAAGCCTGAAAAAATACGTATTCCCAAGGCTTTTAAAAATCCTCTTGCTGATATTTTTCCTGCTTTTCGCAGCCGTATCGGTGTTAAGATCACTAAAAATGACCGTTGCACAAGCTGCGGAAAATGTGAGGAGAAGTGTCCCGTGGGGGCGATTCGGAATGGGAAAATAAATTCGAGATGTATCAGATGTTTAAGGTGCGTTTCAAGCTGCCCCGAAAAGGCTCTTGAGTATAAAAACACAGCCATTCTCGATAAATATCTCGGCAATTATCATAAAGAGGATTACGTTTTGTATTTGTAAAGATGCGTTCAGCTTAACATGAACTGAACAGCGCAAGAGCTCAGAGCAAAAAATGGTCTTTTGATTTTTTTTGCAGGATAATATTAAAAACACCTTTTCGGAGGCTATTATGTACGAATATTTTGACTTAATGAGTTTACCTATACTTTCCCGAAGCAGGAGGGTAAAGCAGGTCTCAAGCTATGACCGCAGATATGAAAACGAAGACTGGGGCCACTACCTTTACGATATAGATGCGGAAACGTCCGTTATTTTTGAGGACAGCGGATGCGGATGTATTAAAAGTATATGGATGGCGGTGCCTCCCAAGGAGGCTTTTCTTGAGTTCTATTTCGGAGGAGAGGAAACGCCTCGGTATAAGTCCACCTTTTGGGGATTTTTCAACGGTGAGTGCGAGGGTCTTTCCGGTATCGGCAACACCTTTGAGGAGAGAGGCCACTGGGAGGAGGCGGACTGCCGCTGCGGTAACTGCTTCATTCAGATACCTTACGAGAACGGACTCAGAATAATTGCCCGCGGCGTTGAAAAGGCAAAGTGCTACTATCATATTATGTATGAAAGCTATGCTGACGGAGTTATTCCCGATTTCGGAAAGAAGGAAATTTATGAAAATGCCTTCAGCGAAAAGCGAGTATCAAAGGCAAGGCTCGAAAAATATGAGATGCGAGGTCACTACAACGACCTTATTACCCTTGAGGAGCCCGGAGTTATCAGTGAGATGACCCTCAGAGTTCCCGAGGATGCGGATATTTCAAAGCTCTTTTTCTATATCTGTTTTGACCATGCCCGTGTGCCTCAGATCGCCTGTCCCGTTCCTGCGCTCTTTGCTCAGCCCTGCACATGGGAGGACATAGACTCTTACGTTCTTACCTCAAAGCGTGAAAACGGATACGTCACGACATCTCTTTATCTCCCCATGCCTTTCTTTGAAAAGGTATATATCGGAATAGTAAATCTTTCAAAGGACCCTTACGACATCGAGTTCGGCGTTGTTATTGACGAAAACAACTATAACAGGGAAGAAACGGGACATTTCTACGCTGACCACAGAGAGGGCCCGACGGTTCTTTTCTCCGACTGGAACATCGGTGAGTTTTACGGCAGAGGCCACGTTGTCGGTTTTTCTCAGAGCTGTGTCAAGGGTGTCGGCGGCAGCTACTGCGAGGGTAACGAGCATTTCTATATTGACGGCGAGAGAACTCCTTCCA
This sequence comes from Oscillospiraceae bacterium, assembly GCA_015063695.1. Classification (GTDB taxonomy): domain Bacteria; phylum Bacillota; class Clostridia; order Oscillospirales; family CAG-272; genus RUG14199. Next base: position 29,431 of record SVTQ01000026.1, on the reverse strand, counting down.
TAAACGGTACGGGAACGGAGGATATTTATCTCGGATGTTATTGGCCCAACATGAAGTATGAGTCTCCCTGTGCGGGCTGTTTGACCGACGTATATATCAAGGGCGACTGTGACCTCAGAAAGTCTCTTGACAATCCCATTATGTATTACAGATATTTTCTTGACATGCCCATAGCCTTTGAAAACGGCATAAAGCTTGACGTTCAGCACGGTGCTGTGGATCAGAATTTCTCCGATTACACCACCACCTGCTTCTCTTACAGGCAGGCGGTGTCGGGCTATCGGCAGACTGACTATATCAGGCTTTCAAGTGAGGCTTCGCGCGAAATGCACGGCTACAGGGCGGACGGAGAAGAGTATACTCTCGAGGGCAGACTTGAGAGTGATATGAGAGCCCGTCCCCTCCTTGAAACAGGTTACAAAACGGAAAAGGGAAAAATCTGCTTCAAGGTTGCCATCGACCCCGAAAATGACGGCGTTGTGCTTCGCAGACTTTACGATCAGTCAGTTTTCAATGCAAACGCAAAGGTATACGTTGACGGTGAGCTTGCGGGTGTATGGAACACCTGCAATATCAATACGTTTTTTGCCTTTGCCGACAGCGACTTCCATATTCCGAAAAGGCTCACAATGGGAAAAGGCTCCCTTGATATCGAGATAGTGACGGACGGTATCTATACCGATTTTGATTATACGGTTTTGTCGTAAACGTACCCCTTCGGGTATAAAATTTGATTATTGCGAATAAATACACCCCATCGGGTATAAATATCAATAAAAATGTTGACATTGTACCCGATGGGGTGTATAATATATGTATGGAAACTATTGCTGAATTTATTAAACAGAAAAGAAAAGAGGCGGGGCTCACTCAGGAAGAGTTTGCTATCCGTAGCGGTCTCGGGCTTCGTTTTGTCCGTGAACTTGAGAGGGGGAAGGAAACCGTCCGTATGGATAAGGTCAATCAGGCGCTTTCAATGTTTGGCATGAAGGCGGTTCCGGGAAGGAAGGATGACTGATGGAGGCATACAGAACTGCTTACGTATACGTGCGAAATACCTTTGCGGGAACATTGAAGGAAACAGATTTCGGCTACTCCTTCGTTTATGATGAAAGGTATCTTGAAAGTGAAAAGCCTTCGGCGGTAAGTCTTACTTTGCCTGTTCGTAAGGAAGAATACACTTCAAAAACTTTGTTTGCCTTTTTTGACGGGCTCATTCCCGAAGGCTGGCTTCTTGATATTGTAAGCCGCAATTGGAAGATCGATCGAAAAGATCGCTTTGGTCTTCTTCTTGTTGCATGTAAGGATCCTATAGGGAACGTCCGGATCAAGGGGGTGAAGGAATGAGTTACTGTTTGTGTTGCGGAAAAACGCTTCGAACCGAAAATGAGCACGGGTGGCATAGATCCTGTGTAAAAGCTTTTTTTGGAACGGCTGATTTTCCCGATATTGACGTTTCAAAAGAGGTTTTAAATCAGATCGCCATTGATAACACCACGAAGGGCTTTACGGTTCCCGGAGTGCAGAAAAAGCTTTCCTTGCATCTTTCCCTTGAGGAAAGTCCCCGTCTGACTCTTGTAAATTATCCTACAGGGTATATTCTTAAGCCACAGGCAGACGAATATGCCGCCTTGCCCGAAATGGAGTTTCTTATAATGCAGATGGCAGAGGCGAGCGGTATCAAGACGGTGCCCTATGCTTTGCTCAGACTGCCTTCTCAGGATAATGCCTTTGCGTATATTACAAAGCGTATTGATCGAAGAGAAGGGCAAATTCTCGCAATGGAGGATTTTTGTCAGCTCGACGGCAGACTTACCGAAGATAAATACCGCGGATCCTATGAACGTTGCGGGAAGATCATTTCTGCACACTCTTCCGTTAAAGGACTTGATGCAACGGAATTGTTTTTGCGAGTCGTTTTTTCTTTTGCGGTGGGAAATTCCGATATGCATCTGAAGAATTTTTCGCTTATCGAAACCGCAGAGGGAAGCGGAAGCTACGTTCTGTCTGCCGCTTATGATATGCTTTCGACAAACGTTGTTATTCCTTCCGATAAAGAACAGATGGCACTTACGGTCAACGGTAAAAAGCAAAATATCCGAAGGAAGGATTTTCTTGTTTTTGCTGAAGCGATTGGTGTTTCGGACAGATCTGCTGAGAAGATGATCGAAAAGATCGCAAATCTTAAGGATAGATATATTACTATGTGTATGGAGTCATATATGCCCTGTGATATGAAAAAGGTTCTTGCGGAGTTGATTGAGCAGAGAGTTAATCTGTTAGCTTAATAAAGTGAACCCCAAGCTGTCATAAGACGGCTTGGGGTTTTGTGATGATCTATGCTTTTAACGCTCTGCAACGTGAGGAGTACCCCAAGGGCATTTCCTCGGATTTCAAATGAAATCCTCACAGCACAGCCCCTCCCCTGCGAGGCTTCGCTTGTTGTTTTTAATGTTTTTTGATGCGAGTTTCTTCGTTGCCATTGAAATGAGGAGAATGACATAGGCGGCAAGGGAGAATACGCTTATATAGATGATAGTACAGAAGGGGAAGGGGACGTATTTCTGAACTATTGAGTATACGGGGAGCGTTCCTTCACAATGGGGGCTTATAAAGAACATATTGAAGGTCTCGCGCTCAAGAAGTCCCGAAAGGTGTGCCGCCTCGTTCATTATCATAGCGAGGATGATACACGCCGCGAAAACGGGGATGGCGCGAAGGACGGTTCTGTGCTCGCTCTTTACGTATCCCGTGGCAAGAAGGTATATTCCCACGGTGAGCATTGTGCCGTGGCATATCATTGTCTGGATATTGATGCCTATGGTGGAGATGAATACGTCGGCGGGGTAGAGCATTACGCAGAGCCCTGCGAAAAGCGCAAAGGTTGCGAGGTAGGCACAAAGTGCGTTATGTATTTTTTTGTTTCTGACAAGTGCGGCAAGAAGTCCTGCGTACATGGGGGTGGAGCAGAACTGGAAGGGGAATGCGTACCACTGGTAATCGAAGGTTATTGCCGAGCCGTCGTAGCTGAAGCTGTAATTGAACTGTTTATATATTTCAAGTATCAGAACCGTAAGGGAGACGGTGAGGATCATTCGTCTTACAAATTTTTCGTCACCCTTCGGTCTTGCGATACAAAGCACGATGCCGCCTATTATTGAGAGGGCGAAGAACATGAGGTGGAACCAGCCGTAAGGCTGCGGTGTTTCCATTCTTGCATCGAGGATATTTATTATATTTCCGAGAATTTCCAAAATGAAAGTCACTTCCTTTTTGTACAGGGGAAATGCCATAAAAAAGAGGTCGGCATTTTCGACATTTTTCTACACTCACCATTTTACCACTTTTTTTGAAAAATGCAATGACCTTAAATAAACTTTAAAGGAATATTGTGGGAGCATAAAAGACGTTAAGGTGAGCAAAATAAATACGGGCTTATTAGTCCCAAAGTTTTTTGAACGGAGAATTTTTAAGATGGAAAACAAAAAGGCTAATCACTGTATCGCTTGTACCGTAACTCAGTGCACTCACCACTGCGGTGATGCTAACTACTGTGCTCTTGAAAAAATTCAGGTCGGCACACACGAGGCAAACCCCACGGAAGTTAAGTGTACTGACTGTGAGTCTTTTGCACCTAAGAGCGGTTGCAACGGTAACTCCTGCAGATAACAGTTCGCCGAGGCGTTAATGCCGCCTCGGCGAGTTATATTGCGCTTCGCGCAGTGATATTGTGCTTCGCACAGTTATATTGCATTTCGTGCAGTTATATTGCCCGACTTCCGTCGGGCAGTTTTATTATTGTGCGGTGGTGTCGGCGGTGGTATCGGGAGCTTCTTCTGCAACTGCGTCGTCTGAAGCGGAAGTCGGGAAGGTAAAGTCCTTTATAAAGCCGTCAACGTCTGCGGAGCAGATATCTCCGCCGATAACTCTGTTTCTGTAGACGATGATATTTGCTTTTACGTCGCCTGAGTAGTCGGGGTAATTTGTGACCTTATAGGTGTATCTTGAGACCTCCTTGCCCGAGTATTTTGTGAGGTCAAGGCCCTGATGGAGCTGGATATTATTATAGGAATTCAGCACGTTATCGAAGGTTCTCGGGATCTTTACCGTGACCTCCTCCTCGGGCTCGTTTTCAACCTGCCAGCCGAACTGCTCGAGGAATTTTATTCTGTCCTCGTTGGTCTTTATCTTATTGTAGTTCGTTTTTTCTTCCTTTGTTTTGTTTTCCTCGGGGGCGGCGGTGTCCTCTGTCTTTTCAGTTTCCGCCTCTCCCGTTTCCGTGTTTTCCCCCTCTGCGGCAACTGCTTGTGCTTCGTCCTGAGGAGTGATGTTTTCCGAGTTATCGGGAACGAGAAGAAGCAGTGTGAGCATAAGAACTGCGGCAAGGCATATTATCCCTGCAAGCTTTAATGTGTTTCCTTTTACCGAATATACGAACATATTGGTTCCTCCGTGGTTTTTTGTTACATATATATTCGGGGAAATACAAAAATATGCACCTTGTCCGAAAGGTGCATATCAGAGTGTAGACAAAGTCTACACTCTGATACAGACTGAGAGAAACGAAGGTAGATTTGGCGATTTTTCTCTCGTCGGCGTAGTGACCTACGGTAGAGAGGAAAACTCGCCAAAAGCAGATGTGGCGGGCATTTTGCCCGCCTCTTGTATGTTAGTTGTACTTCGCCGCGAAAAGTGTGGTACATCTAATTTTTGCACACACATCTGCGTTATACCGAGTTTGTCTTCAGTCTGAAATATGCACCTTGTCCGAAAGGTGCATATTTTTGTATTCGGCGGGAGGACCAAGGCCCTCCCCTACCGAATGAATGATGAAATAATACGTTGTTATATCACGTGCGGTGAACGTCAAATCCCTTCGTAGGGGAGGATTTCCATATCCTCCCGTTATGTCAATCGTTTATGTTGGTCTATTTAAGCTTCTTAAGAAGGGAAAGGAGAATATCCCAGAGCTTTTTTACCGAGGAGACGGAGAGGCTCTCGTCGGGGGTATGGATATTCTTTGCGTTGGGGCCAACGGAAATGATGTCAATTTCGGGAAGTGCGCTCTTGATAAGTCCGCACTCAAGGCCTGCGTGGATGCCCATTATTTTGGGTGTCTCGCCGCAGAGCTCAATATAAGTTTCCTTATATTTTTCCTGGAGGTGGGAGTTTTCGGTCACGTCCCAGCCGGGGTATCTGTCGCGGTGGCTGTGCTTTGTGACCTTTGTGAACTCTGCAAGGCTGTCCAGTGTATTTTCTATGGCATCAAGTCTTGCTTCAACTGAGGAGCGCGAGGAGGTGACCACCGTTACGTTTGCGCCCTCGGTCTTAACGACACCGGGGTTGGAGGAGCTTTCAACAAGTCCTTCGACGGTGCGGCTCATGTCGATCACGCCGTAGGGAAGAGAGGAGAGAAGAGTTATGATGCTGCGGCTGTACTTTTCGGCGAAGCAGTGGAAATTGCCGCGCTTATACGTACAGGTAACGTCAAAGCCCTTGTCGTCATCAGAGAGGGAGGCTCTTACTTCTTCCGCGTTTTCCTCTATGATATCGGGAACCTCCATGGGATCGTCGGCGGTGAAAACTATTGTACATTCACGGGGTATTGCGTTATCTTTACTGCCGCCGTTAATACTTATGATACGGACGTTTTCAACTCCCGAGAGGAGCTTTACGGCAACCTTGTTGGCGTTAGCTCTTCCGAGATGGATATCTGCCCCCGAGTGGCCGCCCATAAGTCCTTTTACGGTGAGAGTTATCTCGCTGTTGCACTTTTCAAGGGGGATATCAGAAAAGAGAAAATCGCATCTTGAGCCCCCTGCGCAGGAGATAACTGCGGTGTCGTCGTCCTCGGAGTCAAGGTTTATCATATATTTGGCGGTGATAAGGGATTTGTCAAAGGATTTCATACCGCCGAGCCCCGTTTCCTCCTCCGTTGTGAAGAGGCATTCGAGGGGGCCGTGGACTGCCTTTTCGTCCTCAAGAAGGGCGAGCATCATGGCAACTGCAACGCCGTCGTCGGCTCCGAGAGTTGTGCCGTCTGCGGTGAGGGTGTCTCCGTCGAGGACGAGTTTAATGGGGTCTGTGAGAAAATCGTGGACCGTTGCCTCGTTCTTTTCGCAGACCATGTCAGTATGTCCCTGAAGGAGCACTGCGGGGGCGTTTTCGTAGCCCTTTGATGCAGGCTTCTTAATAAATACGTTGTTGTTTTTGTCTCTTATCACTTCGAGGGAGCGTTCCTTTGCAAAGCCTTCGATATACTTTGCAACTGCCTCCTCGTTGCCGCTTCCGCGGGGGATATTTGATATTTCTTCAAAATAGTAGAACACTCTTTCGGGTGCGAGGTTTTCGAGAATTCTCATAATAACTCCTTGACCTGTGGGTAAATTCTTAATAATTATATTCCGATTTTAGCATATTGTGAAAAAAACTTCAACAGATTATGGCAAAAATGGGGTTTACAATTTTTATTAAAAGTGTTACAATGTAACGTATAGTATAATAGGGTGAGGTATTGCCCGCTTTCATTTTGCTTTTGAGGGGAGGCGTTTTTGCTTATGGAAAAAACTGAAAAAAGATGCTCTGCGGTTATTCTTGCGGCAGGTGTCGGCTCTCGCTTCGGAAATGAAAACGGGACGAAGCAGAACGTTCCCGTCCTCGGTGTTCCTGCCGTTGTGAGAACGGTTCTCGCCTTTGAGAGGTGCGCCCTTATTGATGAGATAATTCTTGTGGGCAGAAGGGAAGAGCTCCCCGTCCTTGAGGCTTACGTGAGGGAATATGCCCTATCCAAGGTCAGCCGTATTGTCGAGGGCGGTGCCACCCGAATGGAGTCCTCCGTAAATGGGGTGAGCGCAGTGAGCGAAGGCTGCAGATACGTTGCTGTCCACGACGGGGCAAGGTGCCTTGTTACCCCCGAAATTATTGAGGATACGGTGCTTGCCGCCTTTGAATTCGGAGCGGCTGCTGCGGCTCAGAGAGTGGTCGATACCGTTAAAGTAGCAGACGGGGACGGTATCATCGAGGACACCGTTGACAGAGAAAAGGTCTGGCTTGTGAAGACCCCTCAGATATTTGATATTGATATATACAGACGTTCTGCCGAGGCGGCAAAAAGGGACGGCGTGACCGTCACCGACGACTGCATGATGGCGGAGCGGCTCGGAGTTAAAATAAAGCTTTGCGATTGCGGTCAGAATAACATTAAGCTTACAACGAGGGAGGATCTTGCCCTTGCCGAGTTTATTCTTTCGCAAAGAGAGGAAGGTTTGAAATGAGAATTGGTCACGGATATGATGCCCACAGATATGAGGCAGGCAGAAGGTTTGTTATCGGCGGTGTGACGGTGCCGTCCGACTTCGGCATGGCGGCTCACTCCGACGGAGACGTGCTTGCCCACGCGCTGATGGATGCGCTCCTCGGTGCCGCGGGACTTCCCGATATCGGGAAGCAGTTTCCCGATACGGACGGAGAGTTCAAGGATATTTCAAGCATGGTTCTTCTTCAGAGAACGGTGGAGATAATCCGCCGCGTAGGACTGGAAATTGAGTACGTTGACTGCACCGTAATTGCTCAGGCTCCGAAGCTTTCTCCTTACATTGAGGACATGAAAAAGACCCTTGCGGAAAACGCAGGCATAAAGGCGAGACAGATAAACGTGAAGGCTACGACTGAAGAGAAGATGGGCTTTACGGGAAGTCTTGAAGGTATTGCCGCACATGCGGTTTGTTTACTTGTGGAGAGAGGGCGTGTCCTCTCCTCCAACGGGAATTTTTAAAGCCCTCCCGAAGGAAGGCTTTATATAATGATCCGACAAAACCGGCGTACCGTTTTACGTCCTTTATTTTGAACACCCTGCGCTGTTTCTGTCGGAGAAAACTGTTTCGTGGCAGTTATGGCTGCCTGATATCAAGATATGTCGCGCATGACGTTTTGTGCGTCGAAATTTGAAATTCGGAGATGATATTATGATAATGAAAACTGCGCCCTCCATCCTTGCGGCTGACATGCTGAAGGTGGGAGAGGAAATGATACGCGCCGAAAAAGCAGGTGCACACATGCTTCACGCTGACGTTATGGACGGTGTTTACGTGCCCAACATCAGTTTCGGTTTTGATTTTATAAAGGCTGTGAGAAGTGTTTCGTCCCTTACTATTGACGCTCACATGATGACCGTTTGCCCCGGTAAGTATATAAAGGAGCTTAAGGCGGCGGGAGCTGATATTGTTACCGTTCACCACGATATCGGAACGGCTGACGAGGTAAAGAAGATACTTTCGGATATAAGAGGGGCGGGCATGAAGGCGGCTCTCGCTCTTCGCCCCAAATTCCCTGCATCCGATATTGAAGAATTTCTGCCTTATATCGACATGGCTCTCGTTATGACCGTTGAGCCGGGATTCGGCGGTCAGAGCTTTATGGCGGATATGCTTCCGAAGATCAGAGAAATAAGAAAGATGGCGCCCTCTCTTGACATTCAGGTGGACGGAGGCATCAATGCCGAAACGGCGGCACTTTGCGCTGAGGCGGGAGCCAATATTTTCGTTGTGGGTACTGCTTCCTTCAGAGCGCCCGATATGAAGGCGGCTCTTGACGGAATAATTGAAGCTGTGAAAGAATACGAGGTAAAGTAATTATGGAGGTCGGAAATTTATGTTTGAAGAAATTTATGAAGACCTCTGTAAAGAGATAGAGGCTCTTATTGAAGAGAAGAAGTATTCGAGAATAAGAGCTATCCTTCAGGACATGGAGCCTGCGGATATCGCCCTTCTTTTCGAGGAATTTCCCGACGACGAAACTACTCTCATGTTCCGTCTTCTCCCCAAGGAGCTTGCGGCTGAGTGCTTCGTTGAAATGGACACCGACGTGCAGAAGGTCCTTGTTGAGGCATTCTCCGATGCGGAGCTCGGTTACGTTGTTGACAAGCTTTTCGTGGACGACACCGTTGACATCATCGAGGAGATGCCTGCAAACATAGTTAAGAGAATTCTGAAGCAGGCGAGCCCCGAGAAGCGCAACATGATAAATCAGCTTCTCCACTATCCCAAGGACAGTGCGGGCTCTATCATGACCACCGAGTTCGTTCATCTGAGAGCCCGGATGACTGTTGGCGAGGCTTTCGCAAAAATTCGCGAGATAGGCGAGAAAAAAGAGATAATCTACACCTGTTACGTAACCGACAGTGAACGCCACCTCAAGGGTGTTATTACCGTTAAGGAAATGATACTTGCAGGCGAGGATGCCGTTCTTGACGATATTATGGAGACGGCGATAGTTTCCGTTAACACCCATGACGACAAGGAAGACGTTGCCCGTTCCATGGACAAGTACAACTTCCTTGCTCTTCCCGTTGTTGACAACGAGGAGAGACTTGTGGGTATCGTCACCTTCGACGACGCGATGGACGTCATCAGCGAAGAGGACACCGAGGATATCCAGAGTATGGCGGCTATTCTCCCCTCCGACAAGCCCTACCTCAAAACGGGTACCTTTGAGACATGGAGAAAGAGAATTCCGTGGCTTCTTCTTCTGATGCTTTCGGCTACTCTCACAAGTCAGATAATCGCAGGCTTTGAGACGAAGCTTGCGGCGGCGAGCGTGCTTATTGCTTACATTCCCATGCTTATGGGTACGGGCGGTAACTGCGGCTCCCAGTCCTCCGTTACCGTTATCCGCGGTCTCTCCCTTGATGAGATCGAATTTTCCGACTTTTTCAGAGTTATATGGCGCGAGATAAGAGTTTCCGTTCTTTGCGGCGCAACTCTTGCGGCGGTAAACTTTGTGAAGATAATCTTTGTTGACGGTATGCTTTTCGGAAACGACGAGATTACTCTTCAGGTCAATCTGATAATAAGCCTTTCCATCGTGGTGACGGTATTCATCGCGAAGCTTGTGGGCGCGATGCTCCCCATGCTTGCACAGAAGATAGGCTTTGACCCTGCGGTCATGGCGAGTCCGTTTATCACCACTATCGTTGATGCTCTCTCGCTGGTTATTTACTTCCAGTTTGCGAAGTTGATACTTCATTTGTGATAAGAGAATCCCAAGTTGCCTTGCGATTAAGACGGGAGGACCAAGGCCCTCCCCTACAGAGTACCGCTGATAAAAAGATCCCTCGGAGCTTTGTTTCCGAGGGATTTGTGTTTAATTCGGTTCTGTGTTTACACGTTAAATCTGAAGAGGGTGACATCGCCGTCGTTCATTACGTATTCCTTGCCTTCGCTTCGCACAAGGCCCTTTTCCTTTGCGGCGGACATGGAGCCGCACGCCATAAGGTCGTCGTAGGCAACTATTTCGGCTCTGATAAATCCGCGCTCAAAGTCGGAGTGGATCTTACCTGCCGCCTGAGGAGCCTTGGTGCCCTTGGTGATGGTCCATGCGCGGACTTCCTTGGGGCCTGCCGTCAGGTAGCTGATAAGGCCGAGAAGGGAATAGCTCTTCTTTATAAGACGGGACAGTCCGCCTTCCTCGATGCCGAGGTCTGCAAGGAACATTGCCTTTTCCTCGGGATCAAGCTCTGCGATCTCCGCTTCGATGCCTGCGCATACGGGAATGACCTCGCTTCCTTCCTTTTCGGCAAGGGCGCAAACGTCTTTATAGAACTGATTGTCGGGGGATACCTCTGCAGCTTCCGCTTCAGCTACGTTTGCCGCGTAGATAACGGGCTTCATTGTGATGAGGTTAACGTCGTCGAAAAGGGCAAGCTCATGGGGAGCAAGCTCCATGGAGCGTGCTGTCTTACCTTCTTCGAGCCACTTATAGACTTTTTCGAAAACCGCAAGCTCGTCAGCGAGGGTCTTATCGCCCTTCATGAGCTTTCTTGTTTTGTCAATTCTTCTCTCGAGCATTTCCATATCGGAGAGGATAAGCTCAAGGTTGATGGTCTCAAGGTCACGGATGGGGTCAACGGAGCCTTCAACGTGGATGATGTCGTCATCCTCGAAGCAGCGCAGAACGTGGATGACCGCATCAACGTCACGGATATGGGAGAGGAACTTATTTCCGAGACCTTCTCCGCCTGCCGCGCCCTTTACGAGACCTGCGATGTCAACGAATTCGATGGTCGCGGGAGTATAGAGCTCGGGGGAGTACATCTCTGCAAGCTTGTCAAGGCGCTTGTCGGGAACGGGAACGATGCCGACGTTAGGGTCGATGGTGCAGAAGGGGTAGTTCGCACTCTGGGCGCCGCCGCCTGTCAGAGCGTTGAAAAGAGTACTTTTACCTACGTTGGGAAGACCGATAATACCGAGTTTCATATATTGAATTCCTTCCGGTTGATTAGATTTTTCTTAACTGAGATATAATTATACAGTAAAGTTTTCCTAATATCAAGATATTTCGGTTTTTTTCCTCGGAATTTGTTTTTTGGCGCTTTTGTGTTTTTGATGTGACGGTTAACTGAAGTTTAACGAACTGTGGAAAATTATGTAGAAAGTTCTTTACAATTTCAATTATTTATGGTATGCTAACTATAGTTAATTAGATATTCCCAGAGGTGTAATGATGAGTACCAGAATTTTAGTAGTCGATGACGACCTTAATATATGTGAGCTCCTTCGTATCTATTTCGAAAACGAGGGATATGAGGTTATAGTTGCAAACGACGGAGCCGAGGCGGTAAACACCTTCCGTATTCAGGAGCCCGATATCGTTCTTCTTGACATCATGCTTCCCAAAAAGGACGGTTGGCAGGTCTGTCGTGAAATAAGAGAATTCTCCGCGAAGCCCATTATTATGGTAACTGCAAAGGGTGAAGTTTTTGACAAGGTCCTCGGTCTTGAGCTTGGCGCTGACGACTTCATTTCCAAGCCCTTTGACGTAAAGGAGATCTCAGCACGTGTCAAGGCTGTTCTGCGCCGTTATTCCGCAAAGGAAACGAAGAATGACGATGAGGTCGTCAAGTTTGAAAATATTGAGATCAGCCTTATGAAGTACGAGTTGAAGCTTTGCGGCAAGGCTGTTGATATTCCTCCCAAGGAGCTTGAGCTTCTCTATTTCCTTGCATCTAATTTTAATCACGTATTTACAAGAGACCAGCTTCTCGACAAGGTCTGGGGCTTTGATTATCTCGGTGACTCCAGAACAGTTGACGTTCACGTCAAGAGACTCCGTGAAAAGCTCGAGGGCGTTTCTCCCAAGTGGAAGCTGAAGACAGTCTGGGGCGTTGGCTACAAATTTGAGCACAACGGCTGATTTTGAAAACATTCGTTTTCGGGCATGTGTTAACGCACGTGCCCGTTTAACATTAAGCGGCGGACGACCGATGCCCCGAGAACCCCAAACATTCGTGAGAATGTTTGAGGACCCCATGGTCGCCCCTACAAGGTATGTGTTGGTCGGGTGTTTATTTTGCGGACGACCGATGCCCCGAGAACCCCAAACATTCGTGAGAATGTTTGAGGACCCCATGGTCGCCCCTACAAGGGATACGTTGGTCATTTATTTTTTTGGATCCGAGGTTTTTTTGTGTTTAAGAGTATATTCCTTAAGTATATAACGGCGTTTATGCTGATAATAGTTTTCAGCTTTATCGTGCTTACGTCCATTGTGACTTCCTTTGTGGGAAAGTATGCTACGGACGATAAGTTTTCCACGCTGCGTAATATTGCGGGCGCCATGGCTGTTTACGTCGGCGCGGACTATTCCGCGATAACCGAAGGTGACGTAAACGAGTTTCAGAAGATAGTGAACTATCTTTCCGTTGACGAGCCTGAGATCACTCTTTTCGTTTGTGACAAAGAGGGCGGGATCGTTGCTATCGGAACGGCGGGAGAGGCGGACCCTGCCCTTGCCTTGAAGGAGGCTCCCGAAAATGCCCTTCTTCCCGGGGAGTTTGCCGTCCGTCTTGAGCGCGGAGAGACCCTTGAGGAGAGCGGTGATCTTGAGGGTATGCTGTCGGGCTACAGCTATTCCGTGGGCGTTCCCATTCAGGTGAAGGAAGATTATATGGGGGCGGTCTTTGCCGTCACCTTCCATACAGGTATTGACGCTATTCTTGAGTCCACCATTATGACCCTTATGATGTCAAGTATATGGATTATGCTTGTTTCTCTCGTTATGGTCTACATTATCAGTGAAAGGCTGACCAAGCCCCTGAGAGAGATGAACAAGGCGACAAAGGAATTTGCAAAGGGCAACTTCGGCAGAAAGATCGAGGTTCGCGGAAACGACGAGGTTGCAGAGCTTTCGAAGTCCTTCAACAGCCTTTCGGAGTCACTTGAAAACCTTGAATACATGCGAAGCTCCTTCGTCTCCAACGTATCCCACGAGCTGAGAACTCCCATGACCACCATCGGCGGCTTCGTGGACTCAATTCTTGAGGGCTGTATTCCTCCCGAGGAGGAAAGGCATTATCTTGAGATAGTTTCTTCCGAGATAAAGAGACTTTCCCGTCTTGTGACCTCTCTTCTTGAGATATCGCGCATGGAGTCGGGACAGAAGAAGCTTGACGTGGCTGCCTTTGACGTTTGTGAGCTCGCCCGTATTGTGCTTATTTCCAACGAACAGCGCCTTGACGAAAAGGAGCTTGACGTTTCCTTTGAGTGTGACGACGACCGCATCGAGGTCATGGCGGATAAGGATGCGGTGCATCAGATACTTTTCAATATCTGTGACAATGCCATCAAGTTTTCAAACCGCGGCGGAAGGTATGAAATTGCCATCCGCGATGCAGGGGACAAGGCTGAGATAAGTGTTTACAACGAGGGCATCGGTATTTCCGAGGAGGATCTCCCCTTCGTATTTGACCGTTTCTACAAGTCAGACAAGAGCCGAGGCCTTGACAAGAAGGGCGTTGGGCTCGGTATGTATATTGTAAAAACTCTCGTTGCCGCTCACGGCGAAGAGATAAGTGTGGAGAGTGAATACGGCAAGTGGTGCAGATTTACCTTCACTCTTAAGAAGAAGGTTCTTAATGAAGTAAAGAACAGGACCGAAGAAAAGAAGAAGATTTGGAAAGGCGGCAAAAATTGATATACACTGCGACCTGTCTTTTTGGACTTGAATCACTGCTCGGTGCGGAGATAGATGCTCTCGGTGCACGCCGTCTTGAGACTATTGACGGAAGGGTCACCTTTGAGGGGGATGCTTCTCTCTGCGCCCGCGCCAACATAAATTTCAGATTTGCCGAGAGGGTGTACCTTAACCTTGCGACCTTTGCGGCTTACACCTTCTCCGACGTGTTTGACAACGTTTCGGAAATTCCCCTTGAGGATATCATCGGAAGGGATGATGCTTTTCCCGTGAAGGGTCATTCCATTAAGAGTAAGCTCTTTTCCGTGCCCGACCTTCAGAAGATAACCAAGAAGGCGGCGGCAAAGCGTCTCGGTGCCGCTTACGGTATGGAGACACTTCCCGAGACGGGAATAAAATATCAGCTTGAATTTTTTCTTCTCAAGGACCGCTTTACTCTTATGATAGACCTGTCGGGAGTTCCTCTTCACAAGAGAGGGTACAGGCCCGAGAGAGTGGAGGCACCTCTCCGAGAGACCCTTGCGGCGGCAATCGTCAAGCTGTCCCGTCCCCGTGAGAACGTTCTTCTCCGCGACCCCTTCTGCGGCTCGGGGACCATTGCCATTGAGGGTGCTCTTATGATGAAGAATATCGCCCCCGGTCTGAACCGCGGCTTTGCGTCGGAAGAGTTTCCTTTGTTCGCCGAATATTTCGATATGGCAAGGGAAGAGGCAAGGGATAATATTATAAGAAAGACCGATTTCCGGGCTTTCGCCTCCGACATTGAACCGAGATGTGTTGAAATTGCCATGAACAGCGCAGAGAGGGCGGGAGTTTCGGATATTGTGAGCATCTGCGAGATGGATGCTCTTGACATAGATTCCGACGGAATGCGCGGGACTGTCGTTACAAATCCTCCTTACGGAGAGAGACTTCTTACCCTCGAGGAGACGGAACGGCTTTACCGCGACATGGGCGATGCCTTCAGACGGCTTGAGAACTGGCAGTTCTACGTTCTTACCTCCCACGAGGGCTTTGAACGCCTTTTCAGAAGGAAGGCTGACAAGGTGAGAAAGCTTTATAACGGTATGCTTCCCTGTAATTTTTATCAGTTTTTTAAGAATAAATGATATGTGGGGCTGTCCGCCCCACACCCTGACGACCTTTTAAAAAAGGTCGATCAAAACTTTTGAACGGAGACCGATTTCGAAAAATCGGTCTCTGTTTGTTTTTTTAGACGATGTGTATTTTTGTGTTAATTGGGGAAAGATATGAAAAAAGATTTATGTGGTGAAGTATGGAAAAATTAAGCGGTAATTTTGAGCTTGACGTGTCCCGTCTTGACGGTATACTGAAGGTTAAAGAAAATTTCGACATAATCAAGAGGGAGACTATCTTCGGAAACGTCCGTCAGGTCTTTTACTATATTGACGGCTTCGTAAAGGCGGAGTCCATGCAGAAGCTTATGATGCACTTTTCAACGGTGAAGGATTTCGGGGACAAAAGCGAGGGGGCGGCGAGCCGCTTTTCGGCTTCTTCCGTGCCTGCCGTCGAGGTAGACGTTCAGAACGTCATTGACAGTCTTGTGTTTTCCGTTCTTTCGGGGTGCACCGTTTTTCTCTGCGAGGGCTTTGATGCCAATGCTCTTGTTATAGACCTCAGAACTTATCCTGCCCGTGAGACCTCAGAGCCCGAAAACGACAAGGTCATGAGGGGAAGCCGCGACGGCTTCGTTGAGACCATGCTATTCAACACCGCCATGCTCAGACGGCGAATAAGAGACCCGAGGCTTGCGGTGGAATACGCCTCGGCAGGGAAGAGCTCACGCACCGACCTTGCCCTTTGCTATATTCGGGGCCGCGCCGACGAAAAGCTTGTAAAAAAGCTTCGGGAAAAGCTTTCTGCCCTTAAGACCGACTCGGTGGTGCTTGGACACAGAAGCCTTATTGAAAGTATAATAGGAAAAGGTTGGCTCAATCCTTTCCCTAAAATAAGGATCACGGAGCGTCCCGACGTTGCGGCGGCTTCTGTCCTTGAGGGCAGCGTTATTCTTGTTTGTGACAACAGCCCCGAGGTGCTTCTTTTCCCCACGTCGATCTTCGATTTTCTTCAGGAGGCGGACGACTATTATTTCCCCCCTCTCACGGGAACTTATCTGAGAATTATAAGGCATTTCGTTTTCTGGCTCTCCGTTGTTGCAACTCCCCTCTGGTATCTTGCCTTGAAAAATGAGGCGGTGCTTCCGCCGTGGCTCGATTTTCTTATTCCTCGGGATCCGGGGCAGCTTCCCATTATAGTTCAGCTCTTTCTGACGGAATTTGCCCTTGACGGGTTGAAGCTCGCCTCACTCAACACTCCCGACACCCTCTCCAATTCGCTGTCGGTGGTGGGAGGACTTCTGCTCGGTGACTTCGCGGTGCAGGTGGGCTGGCTTTCTCCAGACGTTATTCTTTATATGTCATTTGTCGCCATTGCAAACTTCACCCAGTCGAGCTACGTTCTCGGCTATGCCTTCAAGTATCTTCGGATGCTGACCCTTCTTCTCACCGCACTTTTCGGCATTTGGGGCTTTATTGCAGGTATTCTTGTGGGGCTTGTGCTTATAGTCACAAACAACACCTTTGGAGGAAAGAGCTATCTATATCCGCTTATTCCGTTCAATGCGAAAGCGATGGGAAGGCTTCTTTTCCGCCCTGCGAAGTTTGATTGATGTTGGACGGGTGTTTGCGGTAATTTGCGGGAGGGGATACCCCTCCCCTACGGTATGATGGACATAGGTATAATTTGTAGGGGAGGATTCTATATCCTCCCGTTATTATATTATGGTTAAATTTACAAAAAATCTTGATTTTTACTCCAATATATGATATATTATAATAAATATATATACGCAAAATCATATAATTTAAGGCGGAGGTCGGAATGAAGAAAATAATTTCACTTATTCTTGCGGTGATGCTTTGTGTAAGCTCCCTTTGCTTCTCTGTTCCCGTAAGCGGCGGCGCCGCATACAGAATGGGAGATCTGAACGCTGACGGTAAGATCAATGCGAAGGATTCACTTCTTATGCGAAAGATAATCCTCCTCGGCGAGGCTGATGCGATCTACGAGGCGGCTGACATAAACGGTGACGGCGAGGTTACCGCGGTTGATTCGCTTCTTCTCAGAAAGCATCTTGCAAAACAGTATGAAATTGACCCCACTCCCGTTACAGACAGATATCTTGCGTCCATTTCTATTTACGGGATCAGCATTGAAGAATACGATATCGTTATTCCCGAAGGTGCGGATACCATGACTGCTTATGCGGCTGAGCTTCTTGCTGATTATGTTAACGATAAGTCCGGAATCAAGCTTGACATAGAGGACGATGCGTCCGCTGTAGAGCCTTACGAGATTCTTATAGGCGCAACAAACAGAGAAGAGAGCATTGAGGCGGCGGCTGACTGTGTTCTCGCGGCTGACGAGTACGTGCTCAAGGCTGACGGATATAAGGTCGTTATGCTCGGTAACTCTTATATGATAGGCGGCGGTGTCGGCAAGTTTACCCACGACTACGTTACCTACGATGCAGACAAGACGGCTCAGAACTGCGATATCTACAATCTTCCCGTTGACGGCACACCCTTCAAGTACGAAGCGAGAGACGTTAACAATGCTATTCTTATGATAGGCGACGGTATGGGTCACAATCATATAACCGGTACACTCTTCAACAACGCCAACACAAACAGATGTCCCGAATATACGGAGTTCTTTGCACGCAGACTTCCCGTTATCGGTCAGGTAAAGACTGAATCAGTAACAACTCAGCAGTCCGGCGGTACAACGCCCACTGACAGTGCGGCGGCGGCAACTGCCCTTGCGACGGGTGTTAAAACCTTGAACGGGTACCTCGGTCTTGATAAGAACGGAAACAGACTTCTCAATATCAGAGAAGCTTCTGCGGCTATCGGTAAGAAGACCGGTGTTATGACCACCGAGATAAAGGAAGGCGCAACTCCTTCGGGCTTTACGGTACATATCAACAGCCGTAAGCTTTACGACGAAATTGCGCTTCAGCAGGATGCCCTCACGGATATCGATATCCTCAAGGGTGAGATGAACGACAATATTCCCGAGGACACAAAGAACGCTCTCGACACCCTCTCCACCAACAACGAAAACGGCTTCTTTATTATGATAGAAGAGTCTCACACGGATACTTATGCTCACCTTAAGGACAGAGGCGGCGTTCTTCTCGCAATGAACCGTTTCAACAAGGCTATTGGATACGCTATGGTATTTGCGGCGGCAAATCCCGACACACTTCTTATCATCACCGCTGACCACGAAACAGGCGGCATGAATGAAAGAGGCGGATTTACGACGGACACTCACACCACCGTTAACGTTCCCATTTTTTCTATCGGCGGCGGAAGTGAGAATTTTGCGGGCATTATCGATAACACCCTTATTCCCAAGGTTATAGCAAGAGAGTTCGGTATTGAGAACTTCGGTTCGTGATCTTAATTTAAGACAATTTTAATTTTTCAATATAAATCTAAAGTGCAAAGCACTTGGAAAAGAGGACGAAACATGAAAAGAATTATATCTTTCCTTCTCGTGGCTTTGATGCTGATCTCCTCCGTGGGATTTTTCCCCGAAGCGGCAAAAGTTGAGGCGGCAGTAGCGAGCGGCGTAAAAGGAGACATCGACGGAGACGAAGTTGTTTCCGTTAAGGATATGTTGAAGGTAAGAAAGATGATATCGGGTGCCTTGGAGCTGCCCGAGGAGGATATACATATCGTTGACTTCGACGAAGACGAAGATCTGACGGCAAAAGATATCCGTTATATGAAAATGTATCTCGTCGGTGCGATTGAGAGTCTTGAGGACGTTGGTGACCTTGAAGATAAACCTATTGTAACTATTGCGGGTAATGACCTTCAGAATTACGTGATTATTTTCCCTGATGAGTGGAAGGATGAGGGCTGGTCTGTTGATGCGGAGGATGGTTATTATGGTGCAAGTGGGGACAGACCCAATGGCGGTGTTAACCCCGTTCACTACGCTGCTCGTTCGATGAGAGTTTTTATTGGTGGTTTCTGCCATGTGGGATTTGGTGCCAACAATATCAAAACTACTTCTCAGGCAACAAACGATCAGTACAGAATCGAGCTTATTGTTGACGAAACGACCTACGGCGAAGACGGCTTCAATATCAAGGTTGAAAACGGTAACGTATATATAAGAGCTTCCTCCAAGAGAGGTATGATCTACGGTACTACCGAGTTTATGGAAAAGTACCTTCAGGGTAAATTTTTCGCAAACGGTTCCGGTAACTATGATGATGCCCCAAACGCATTTGATATTCCCAACGGTATTGACGATACTCAGAAACCCGGCTTTGAATACAGAGCTATGGTCGGTTATTCAAAAAATATAGCCGGCGATAATACCGGCGTATATGCAGCTCACAATTACACCAGCAGAAGAAAGATAAACGGTTACGGTACGACTGACACAAGTGGTCTTAACCATTATACTTATGGATACTCAATCGGCAGAATCGGTCAGTTCAATGCGCACTCCATTTATGCTTATTGCAATCCTAACCCTGCTTACAACGGAACAAATGATATGTTCCTCGATAATTCGAAGGCAGCAACACCTTGTCTCAGCTCCACCGATCCGAATGACCCCAATAGTACCTTTAGTAAGGTAATAGCTTCTCTCAAAGCGGACATCGCGGCGCATCAGGGGGACTTTGATAAGCGCTTAGGGTTGAACAGACAGCTTCTTCAGATATCCTGCTCCATGCAGGACCATAACACCGTTTGTGATTGTCAAACATGTATGGGCAAGTATCGGACATACGGTTGCTTCAATGCGGTATATTTTGAGTTTCTCAATAAGGTTGCGGATTATTTCTATGATATATATGGCGATGAGCTGAAGATATTCTCCATTCTCTATGACAGGACATATCCCGAAGCTTTCTTTGCCGCAAGTCCTGATAATCTTCCCAGAAGCAATATGGTCCTGTGTTACTGTTCATCCGCATGTAACAACCACACTCTTGACGGAGCAGGCTGTGTAGGAAAGACCCCCAGCCCCGTAACAAAGGTTGAATCTGTAAAGCCTAATATAGAATACTATGAAAACGGAACCGGCAACAGTATCGGCGAGCTGGAAAGAATTAGCAAGTTCGGTGCACTTTCCAACTCTCTTGAAGCTCAGAATGGCGAAGCTTTTGATTTCTACGTATGGTATTATCCCACAAACGTTCACTTCTATGTATGTCCCACTCCCAATTATTTCAATATCCTTAAGGATATGAGACTCCTTGCGGATGCGGGCGTAGACGGTATCTATTTTGAAAGTGATACTGCCGACTATGCTTTTGAAGGAATGAGAGACTTCCTGGCGGCAGAAGCTATGTGGAATCCTTATATGAGTCAAGCGGAATATGAAGAGCTTATGGATAAGTGGCTTGAAAAATACTGCGGCGATGGTTGGAGATACATCAAGAAGTACCTTCTTATGAATGAAGCTGCTACCGACGGTGTAGGTTGCTTTGTAAACAATTACGACTATCCCTGGACTATGGTCAGCAAGAGCTACTATGCAGAGAACTATGAGACAATGAAGGATCTCTTCTCAAGCGCATATAAGTTTGCTAAAAAAGACAGACAGAAAGATTTTATTCTCAGAGCAAGAGTTCATTGTGACTTCCTTGGTTTGTCTGCTCTTTGGAGTCAGAAAAACAACTACGGTTGGTATTGGGAGGAATATAACCGTATGTATGATTACCTTACAAGCCCAAGCAACGTAACGTATTATGCAAAGGGAAGTTCTAAAGTATCGCACGGTTATTTCGCTCTCGGCGGAGAAAACAAACAAGTAGGAGCGTATGGTGTAAATCCCATGGTTTGGCTTGGTCTTTCTGCTGACTATTAATAATTAACAATGTATAAAAGTTTAGCCATCCGGAAGGATGGCTTTTCTTTTGCGGACGAGCGATGCTCGCCCCTACAAATAACGGGGAATATGCACGTTGGTTGGACGTGTGGTGCCTTACTTGATTATCCGCCCGCAACGACGGTCGGTGTTATTTTTGCTCCTTTATAATATAAATGAAGAAAAGTGTGGGAAAGGTAGATTTTCGGTGGTTTGATGAGGAGATTCGGCGGTGACGGGGAGCGGTCGGTGTGATAAAGGGAGAGAAAATTTTAAAAGTTATCATTTTTAGTTGTTTTTTGATAAGTAAAAATAAAAATTATTTGTTGTTATTGCACAAAATGCGCTTGTGTATAATGTGCGTTTTGTGGAAATGCACATTCGTAAAGAGTTTTTTGAAGATAATTTATTGACATTAGAGGGTTATTTTAGTATACTACAAACAGTATATTTTATATAGGAGTGTACAAAATAATGAAAAAAATCCTTTCAGTTGTTTTGATGCTTGCTATGCTTCTGTCTACATGTGCAGTTTTTGCATCCGTAGCTCCCGTAGCAGCAGTAGAAACTACAGCGGGTGACCTGAACAATGACGGTAACATCAACGCCATCGACTCTCTCCTTATGAGAAAGTACGTAAGCGGTGTTCGGACATCCGACCTTAACGAAGCAGCCGCAGACCTTAACGGCGACGGCAGCATTAATGCAAAAGATATCGTGATCATAAAGCAGTATCTTGCAGGCGTTACAGCAGCTCTTGACGGTAAGGTCGTTGATAAGGCCGTTACTGAGCTCACTATCGCAGGCGAAGATATTTCTAAGTATGAGATCGTTGTTCTTTCCAGTGCTCCCGAAGGCTACTGGGCAAACGAGAACTATCAGTACGCAGGTCGTCAGCTGAGAAACTTCATTTCTGATGCAGTTGGCTACACCCTTAACATTGTAAACAGTGCTTCCGCTAACAAGAAGCATATTTATCTTGATTTTGATACTTCCGGTGCACACAAGGAAGAAGGTTATTCCTGGATCGTTAATGAAAACGGCGACTTCCATATCGTCGGCGGTACACGCCGCGGTTGCATGTACGGCGTATTCAACTTCATCAAGGAATACCTCGGATTCCGCGCTTTTGAATATGACACTGACTACTTCCTTCCCCAGGGTAAGGTAAACGTTCCCGCAGGTCTTAACCACAAGTATATTCCTCAGTTCACATACAGAGACGTTCACACATGGGGCTTCGTTCGTGACGGCGGCGGTGATGATACTCTTGCATGGCTTTGCATATTCAACGGTATCAACTCCCATACAGACAGACCTTCTGTCTCTAACGCTAAGTACGGTTGGGCTGACGGTAACGTTTGGATCAACGCTCACTCCTTCCAGTACATCTTCGGTATCGGTGCAGGCGAACAGCCTTGTCTCGCTCCCTCCAACTGGATGAATCTCTACACTTGTACAAACTGGTGGAGAAGCACTATTGAGGAAAGATTTACTTGGCATCAGTCCATCGGTCAGGAGCTTACAAGAATTTCCGTATCCTGGAACGATAACGAAAATTACTGTTGGTGTGCAGAATGTAAGTCCGTATACCAGGCTGAAAAGTCCGTTGCAGGTACAATTACACGTTTTGCTAACGCTGTAGCTGCTGACATCCGTTCCACTTGGGACCTTGAAATCTACTACATCGCATACGGCTCTGCCCGTATTCCTCCCATTCTCTCCAGACCCAACGACGGCGTTGTTGTTTGCTACTGCTGGAATGGCTGTAACAACCACACGTTCGGTTCTGATGACTGTTCCGATTACGGTAACACCATGGGCTTCACAAACTGGGAAGAAAGATACTATTTTGAAGCTTGGTCCAAGATCACTGACAAGCTCTTCGTATGGTACTATGCATACAACTTCTATTACTTCGTATCTCCCTGTCCCAACATCCTCAACCTCAGAGAAGATATGAGATATCTTGCTGAACACGGTGTTGACGGTGTATACCTTGAAGGTAACGGCGACTCCAACAAGGGCTTCTCCTTCGAACCTCTTAAGGACTACATGATGGCTCAGGTTGCATGGGATCCCTACATGTCAGAAGGCGAATTCCAGCAGCACATCAATGAATTCCTTGAACACGCTTACGGCGAAGGCTGGGGCTTCATTAAGGAATATCTCTACCTCGCTGACGAAGCAGGTGACAGAGCAGGCTGCTTCACATGTAACTATGACTGGCCCGGTAACATGTATGACCTTACATTCATGTACGAAAACCTTGACACTATAACAAATCTCTTCGAAAGCGCTAAGGCAACATCCGCTTCCGGTTACCACAGCAGAATTGACAGTCTCTCCATCCACGCATACTGGCTCGCACTCTGCGGCGGTTACATCGCTAAGGGCGGTTCTATCTCCTCCGATGCAACACTTAAGGCAGTTTACGACAATATGTACAGCCTTATGCAGAACCACGGCTTCAGAATAGGCGTTTACTACTCCGACCTCCCTGCAAAGAACTACGGCGTATCTCCTATCCTCAACTGGTTCGAGCTTGAAGTTCTCTCCGGCAGATGGGAAGACTGGTACTCCGGCCCCGGTCAGAGACCCAATCCTGCTGACGACCCCAAGCATCCTGTTAACCTCAACAGATACATCACAGCAGATCTTAACAGATACGAAAATCCCTACGATACACTTATTCCTTAAGTTGTAGGATTTTGGCTTGATGTCAAATAATTAAAAGTAAGCCGACGGCTTGTGGCACCTTCCTTACGGAGGGTGCCACAGTTATATTCGCCTTTGGCGAGTGATATTGCGCCGCAGTTATATGATGCTACGCATAGTGATATTGTCCTTCGGACAGTTTATGGCGAATAGAATATCACTAAACCGATAGGTTTAATATCACTTTCGCAAAGCGAAAATATCACGTTGACGGTAGTCAGCATATCACTCAACAGACAAAGTCAGGAACACCGGCCCCATTAGGACCTTTCGCCCGCTGAGCCTATAGGCTTGTCGAAACTTCCGACTTTTGCGAAAGGTGCCTTACCGCCACCATAGCCTTCCCCAGTGGGGGAAGGTGGCAGACGAAGTCTGACGGATGAGGTGCCTATTTTAACTTAAAGCTACTCCTCATCCACCACTACGCGGTCCCCCTTCTGAGAACCCCAAACAGACAAGTCTGTTTGAGGACCCCAGCCTTCTCCCTCAGGAGAAGGCAAATTGGATGAACGGGTAATCTGAGCTTGCGAAAGTTTTCGGGAATGGGCATGGAGGGAGCCTATCGCACACTGAGGGTGGTTTACAGAATACAATGAAAGAGAAGACTCGTTGTAATAAACGAATCTTCTCTTTTCTGTTGATAAGGGGTCCGGGGGCTGTCGTAAGACGGCTTGGGGTTCTCTTGTTAGTGGCTTTGGGCTACCGACCAACTGCATTTGTGCATACAAATGAGATGCCGGTTATTCTTAGTCGAAAATGAAATAATTTCATTTTCTCTGATAAGAACAACACACCTTTCGCCGTCGGCTTTTGCGCGTTTTGCCGCGGTCGGATATAGAATCCGCCCCTACAAAAAACAAACAGAGATAACGTAAAGGAAAAGCGGCTGTTTTATCGGCAATATAGGGGGGTGTTGTTGAACATGCGCTAAAACAAGGTGTATTTTGTGTGTAAATTGTAGAAAATGTATTATACTTGTACTTTGTTTTTTGCCGATTTATTGACAAAAGGAAATCGCTTTAGTATAATATATACGTATAAAAATTTTTATAGGAGTGTGCGAAATAATGAAAAAACTTCTTTCTGTTGTTTTGACGCTTGCTATGCTACTGTCTACTTGTGCGATCTTTGCATCCGTAGCTCCCGTAGCAGCAGTTGAAACGACTGTAGGTGACTTGAACAACGACGGCAGGATCAACGCTATTGACTCTCTCCTTCTGAGAAAGTACGTTTCCTCTGTTCAGACTCACTCTATGAACGTTGCTGCTGCCGATATAAACGGTGACGGCGATGTTAACGCAAAAGATATTATTATTATGAAGCAGTATCTTGCAGGCGTTACGTCCGCTTTAAACGGCTCTGTAGCTGACAAGGCTGTTACCGAGCTTCTTATTGCAGGCAACGATATTTCAACATATGATATCGTTGTAGCTGACCCTCAGGAAGGCTTCTATGCTTACGAGAACTATCACTATGCTTCCCGTCAGCTCCGCAATTTCATTCAGGCGGCTATGGGCTATGAGCTCAACATAACCTATACTCCTTCTGCAAAGCACCACATCTATCTCGTTCATGATGCTTCCGGCGCACACGGCAAGGAAGGCTACACATGGAAGATCGAAAACGGTGACTTCTACATGATCGGCGGCTATCAGCGCGGTAACATGTATGCGGTCATGCAGTTTGCAAAACAGTATCTCGGTATGCGTCTTTGGGAATACGGCTCTGATGAGTTCCTTCCCCAGGGTAAGGTAAACGTTCCTGCAGGTCTTAACGAAACCTATGAGCCTCAGTTCACCTTCAGAGACGTTCATACTCTGAAATGGACAAACTCCACATACGATGAAACTGCTGCATGGCTTTCCGTAGGCAGCTGTCTCAACTCCTTTACGGGTAACGTTATGCTTCTTAACAACAAGTATGGCTTCGGTGACGGTAACCTTTGGATCAACGCTCACTCCTTCGAATATATTTTCGGAATCAGCGGCGCCGAACAGCCTTGTCTCGCTCCTTCAAACTGGATAAACCAGAATATTGCTATCAACTGGTGCATCAACCTTGTCAATGAAAGACAGGGCTGGGAAGGCGGCACCTACAAGGTAGGTACAACTATCCTTCGTCTCTCCGTATCCTGGAACGATAACGAAAATTACTGTTCTTGTGCAGAATGTAAGTCTGTATATCAGGCTGAAAAGTCCGTTGCAGGTACTATCACACGCTTTGACAATATCGTAGCAGAAGCAGTTCGCGACGTATGGCCCGATATGGAAATTTACTTCATCGCTTACGGCTCCGCGCGTATTCCTCCCGTGCTTACAAAGCCCATCGAAGGCGTTGTAGTTACTTACTGCTGGAACGGATGTAACAACCACACCTTTGATTCCGATGATTGCTCCGACTACGGTAACACCATGGGCTTTACCAACTGGGAAGAAAGATACTACTTTGAATACTGGGCACAGATCGCAAGCAAGATCTTTGTTTGGTACTACGCTTACAACTTCTATTACTTCATAGCTCCCTGTCCCAACATCACCAACATCAGAGCTGACTTCAGATATCTTGCTGAACACGGCGTTGACGGTATCTACTATGAAGGTAACTACGGCGGCTCCAACAGAGCTCTCACCTTCGAGCCTATCAGAGACTATCTGGCAGCTCAGTGTATGTGGGATCCCTACATGAGCGAAGCAGAATTTGACCAGACTCTCAATGAATTCCTTGAATACGCTTACGGCGACGGCTGGGAATATATTAAGGAATACATCTACATGGCTGAAGAAGCAGGCGACGAAGCCGGCTGCTTCACCAACAACTACGACTGGCCCGGCAACCTTTACAGTCTCAGCTACATGTATGAGCACTTTGAAGAAATGGATCAGCTCTTTATAAATGCAAGAGCTGAAAGTGATTCCTCTTACTATGACAGGATCAACAAGATGAGCATACCCATGTACTTCCTCGCTGTTTGCGGTGCTTTCGCTGAAAAGGGAAGCATTGCAGGTGATGCAGAATGGCAGTCAAGATATGACTACGTTTACAGTCTCATGCAGATGTACAACTTCACCCCCGGTATGTACGTTACAAGCCTCGGAAGCAAGAATTACTACGAATCTCCTCTTCTCGGCTGGTTCGATCTTGAAGTTGTTTCCGGCAGATGGGAAGACTGGTATGCAGGCCCCGGTCAGAGACCTAACCCTGTTGATGACCCCAAGCACGCTGTTAACCTTAACAGATACATCACTTCCGATCTCAACAGATACGAAAATCCTTACGCAGACCTTATGAACTAAGGTATTAAACTTGCGGGGAAAAGCGGGGTCTTCCCGCTTTCCCCTGCAGATGCGGGGCTCTGCCCCTGCACCCCGCGCCCTTTTGTAAAAGGGCGGCGAAAACTTTTATACTGAGAGACCAACTCGTGAGAGTTGGTCTCTTTTGTGTATTGGCGATAACAAGGTAGTTCATTTTAATTAATTGTAGGGACAGGCGTCCTCGACTGTCCGTAAAGCATACGGCATTTGGAATTATATCAATACAATGCTTCGTATATCATTCTTGCGGAATAAAGGAAGAATATGGTGTGCAATCGGACAGTCGGGGACGCCTGTCCCTACATATTAAATTGGAGGTCTCTTTTTTTGACAGAAAAATGCGGCGCCAAGGTGTATAATGAGGCAGTAAATGGGTTTTGGTTACCCGGGAGGAAGGATTGAAAACTGTTCTTTATGCGGATATTCTGTTTCTTATAAATTTTTCAATGGATTTTATTTCCCTTTACCTGACGTTTCGGTTGGTGGGGCGCAGATTTACTGCTTTTCGCGGGACTGTGGCGGCGGCTGTGGGTGCTTTGTCTGCGGTCATAATGACCTATTTCGGGGTTTCGGGGATTCTTTCATTTATTATAAGCTTTGTCGTCAGCTTTCTTATGATCTTGATTTGCATCGGGCTTGGCTTTTCTGTGAAGGTCTATCTCAAGAACACGGTTTTTCTTTGGGGTATAGGTGCTCTTCTTGCAGGGGCTGTTACTTTCGTTTGCTCTCTCGGCGGAGGTGAAATTCCGACTTTTCGAAACAATGGGGGAGGTGCGGTCTTTGTTTTTGCCGTGGGAGCACTTTTGGCTCGGTGGATACTTAAAATAATGGGCAGTGCGCCGAAAAGCAGAGAGTGTTATCTTGATATATGCTGTTTTGGCATAAAGGTGGAAGCGTCTGCTTTGGTTGATACGGGAAATCTTATAACAGAGCCTGTATCGGGGCTTCCCGTTATTTTTGTGAGAAAAGCTCTGTTTTCGGGATGCGCCGATGCCGAGCTCCTTTGCGGTGAAGTTTCGGATGCGGAAAAGCTTTCACCTGATACAAGGCGACGGGTACGTGTTGTAAGTGTGCGGCGTGTCGGAGAAGCAAAGCTTCTTTGGGGAATCGTTACCGGCGGGATCTTTTTGAAGACAAAAAAGGGAAGAGGAAAGCCCATTCGGGCGGTTATGGTGATAGAAGACGTGGACGGCTACGGCGGCTTTGACTGCATTGTGCCGCAGTCGGTGATTACGTAATTATGACATTCGGAGGTTATATGATACTTAAAAAAAGAATTCTTGATGCGGTCGTCTCCTATAAGATATTTGTGGCGCGGATAATGACCGCTTTTATGGAGACGGGGGAGGATTACTATATAAACGGTCCTGATACGCTTCCGCCCCCTCTCTCCCCGGAAAAAGAGGCGGAGGCTATTATGGAGATGGAGGCAGACCGCTCCAAAAGCACTGTGCTTATTGAACACAATCTGCGCCTTGTGGTCTATATTGCCAAGAAGTTTGAGAGCACGGGGGTTGGTCTTGAGGACCTTATTTCCATTGGAACAATAGGGCTTATCAAGGCAATAAATACTTTCCGTTCCGACAAGAATATCAAGCTTGCAACTTATGCTTCAAGATGCATTGAAAACGAGATACTTATGTATATAAGGAAGTGCGCTTCCCACAAGAACGACGTTTCCATCGATGAACCCTTGAACGTTGACTGGGACGGCAACGAGCTTCTTCTTTCCGACGTTCTCGGAAGTGAGGAGGATTCTGTCAGCCGAGACATGGAAAAAAGCGAGGATGAGAAGGCGGTGAGGGAAGCGGTCTCGGAGCTTTCGGAGCGCGAGAGATATATTATTGAGCTTCGGTACGGTCTTTCGGGAAAGAGGGAATACACTCAGAAGGAGGTTGCCGACATGATGGGGATCTCGCAGTCCTATATTTCAAGGCTCGAAAAGAAAATAATAGGGAAGCTTCGGGAGAGAATAAAAGATAAGATATAAGGAAGAAAGGGTGGAAATCGGGGACAGTAAAAACTTTTTATGGCGAAGTTTAATTTTTTTGACAAAAGGTATTGATTTTTGATTTGAAACGTGATATAATGCCATGGTAACTGAAATACTATAAGGAGTGAAAACAATGAAGGCTGGAATTCATCCTGATTACAAGGAAGTAACTATCCGTTGTGCTTGCGGCGAATCTGTTGTGACCCGTTCCACTAAGGGCGATGCTAACGGCGAGATCCGTGTTGAAATTTGTGCAAAGTGTCATCCTTTTTATACAGGTAAGCAGAAGGTTGTTGATACCGGCGGACGTGTTGACAAGTTCAACAAGCGTCGTGCAGCTGCGAAATAATTGGTTTATTCCGGATAAGGACTTCCCGTTCTTATCCGGTTTTTCCGTTTTGGGAATGTTTGGCGGGATCCTTAGATTAGCCTTCTCCTGAGTGCCCATTCCCCATAAATCGTCGTAAACTCCGATTTCCCGGGGGCCCCAAGGGACGAAGGGGACCACGTGCTGGGGTCC
>SVTQ01000025.1 GCA_015063695.1 Oscillospiraceae bacterium | reverse complement strand
GCCACATCTGCTTTTAGAGCATTTTTTCCTCTACCATAGGCAACTATGCCTACGAGGAAAAAAGCTCTAAATCTACCTGCGTTTCTCTCAGTCTGACTCAGAGTGTAGACTTTGTCTACACTCTGACTCCGCAGAAAGTTCCTGCGGAGTTTTTTGGACTTTAGTTTTTTAAGTTAATTTATACTTTTCTTTGTAGCTTTGCAATATTGACATTAAAATAATATAGGTTTATAATATAAAGTAAACTAAAATAAGTATCTTTTTTGTGCTGCAGTTGGCGCAAGAAAGCGTATACTAAAGATACAAAAAGAAAGGAACTCCAATGCTCAAAAAACTTGCTTCATGCGTGAGAGAGTATAAAAAGCCTACGATTCTTACGCTGATATTCATTGTGGGAGAAGCGATAATAGAGACTCTCATCCCTTTTATGACTGCTGATCTTGTAAACAAGATAAAAGCGGGAGCAGAAATGGATGTGCTTGTCAAAACGGGACTGCTTCTTGTCCTTATGGCGATACTTTCCCTTTGTTGCGGCGGTATTGCAGGCTTTACCTGCGCCGATGCCTCTGCAGGCTTTGCAAAAAATCTTCGTCACGATATCTTCCGCAGAATACAGACCTTCTCCTTCTCTAATATTGACAAATTTTCAACCGCTTCTCTGGTTACAAGAATGACAACAGACATCTCCAACGTTCAGATGTCCTTTATGATGATAATAAGAACGGCGATAAGAAGCCCTCTTATGCTTATCTTCTCGGTCGTTATGGCATATATTATGGGCGGAGCCCTTGCAACAGCCTTTGTTATTGCAATTCCCGTTCTTGCCTGCGGTCTTCTTCTTATAGCAAAATTTGCAATGCCCGCTTTCCGTGCGGCTTTCAGAAAGTACGATAAGCTCAACGAGTCCATCGAAGAGAACGTTCAGGCTATGAGAGTTGTAAAGGGCTTCTCACGTGAAGAATACGAGAAAAAGAAGTTCGGTAAGGCTTCCGATAATATCAGAAACGATTTCCTTAAGGCTGAAAGAATAGTTGTTCTCAACAGCCCCCTTATGCAGCTTTGTCTCTACTTCAATATGGCATTTATCCTTCTTGTCGGTTCAAAGATGGCTATTCTCGGTCAGCACGGTATTGACGTGGGTCAGATATCCGCTATGATAACCTACGGCTTCCAGATACTCATGTCTCTTATGATGCTCTCCATGATATACGTTATGATAACGATGTCTGCGGAAAGCGCAAAGAGAATTTGCGAAGTGCTTGACGAAGTGCCGGAGCTTCATGATCCCGAAAATCCCGTTCTTGAAGTGAAGGACGGCTCAGTTGAGTTCAAAAACGTAAGCTTCAAGTATTCAAAGGGCGCAAAGGCGAATGCCCTCTCGGCAATCAACGTAAAGATCGAGTCAGGTATGACGGTCGGTATTATCGGCGGTACGGGCTCCGGTAAAAGCTCCCTTGTTCAGCTTATTCCCCGTCTGTATGATGCAACCGAAGGTTCGGTTACAGTAGGCGGAGTTGACGTGCGTGACTATGATATGACCGCGCTTCGCGACAGCGTTTCCATGGTTCTTCAGAAGAATACCCTTTTCTCGGGAACCATAAAGGACAACCTCAGATGGGGTAATGAAAATGCCACAGACGAAGAAATGGTCGAGGCTTGTGTCCTTGCCCAGGCTGACGGATTTATAAGCTCCTTCCCCGAAGGCTACGATACCTTTATCGAGCAGGGCGGCACAAACGTTTCCGGCGGTCAGAAACAGCGTCTCTGCATCGCAAGAGCACTTCTTAAAAAGCCTAAGATCCTTATTCTTGACGACTCCACAAGTGCAGTCGATACCAAGACAGATGCTCTTATCAGAGAGGGCTTCAAGAAGTATATTCCCGACACCACAAAGATTATTATCGCTCAGAGAATTTCCTCTGTTGAGGACGCAGACCTTATCCTTGTAATGGACGGCGGTACCGTAGTAGGCGCAGGACGACACGACGAGCTTCTCAGAACAAACGGTATTTACCGCGAAGTATATGAAGAACAGACAAAGGGAGGTGACGGCGATGAAGAATAATGCAGCAAAAGGCGGAAAAAGACAGGGCCCTCCCGGCGGTGGATTTAATCCGGGGATCCTTGGAAGACTTGTAAAGATGCTCTTTGGGTATTATCCCGTTCTTGTCCCCATTATCATTTTCTGTATAATCTTTGCGGCGGTGGCATCCTCCATTCCCGCAATATTCATTCAGCAGGTGACCGCTGCCATTGAAAAATGGGCAGGCGGCGGAGACTGGGCGGCGGCAAGTGCCGAGATAGTTCCCAAGGTAACCTTCCTTATCTCCATGTACGTTCTCTCCATAATTGCCATGGCGGTTGAGTCTCAGCTTCTTGCTTATATGACCCAGGGCTTTCTTTCAAAGCTGAGAAAAACTCTCTTTAACGGAATGCAGAACCTTCCCATAAAATACTTTGATACGCGCCGTCACGGCGATATCATGAGTATCTATACCAACGATATTGATACGCTGAGACAGCTTTCCTCACAGACTCTTCCCACTATTATCAGAGCGTCCGTTGTGGTGCTGAGCGTTTTCTGTATCATGCTCTGGTACAGCGTTTGGCTCACTCTTCTTCTCGTTTTGGGCGTTATTGCCATGATGATGGTCTCGGGCAAGATAGGCGGCGGTTCCGCAAAATACTTTATCAAGCTTCAGAACTCAGTAGGTAAGCAGGAGGGCTTTGCTCAGGAAATGATGAACGGTCAGAAGGTCGTAAAGGTCTTCTGTCACGAAAGAAAGAGCGAAGAGGATTTCGATAAGCTCAACCAGGCTCTCTACGAGGACGGTAAAAGAGCTCACGGCTTTGCCAACGTTCTCGGCCCCATCATTATGAATATCGGTAACATCATGTACGTTATCGTTGCCATTGCAGGAGGTCTTCTTCTTCTCTTTGGTGCTCCCAACCTCAGCATTTCGGGAAAAGCATTCGGAATAAGCATTATCGTTGCCTTCCTCAATATGACAAAGCAGTTTACGGGTAATATCAACCAGCTTTCGCAGCAGGTAAACCATATCGTTATGGCGGCGGCAGGCGCATCGAGAGTTTTTGCTCTTATGGATGAAGCGGCCGAGACAGACGACGGTTACGTTACTCTCGTGAACGCAGAGATTGCCGAAGACGGAACGATTACCGAAACTGAAAAGCACACGGGCAAGTGGGCTTGGAAGCATCCTCACAGCGCCGACGGAAGCGTTACCTATACACAGCTCCGTGGAGACGTAAGACTTCGCGAGGTTGACTTTGAATACGAAGAGGGCAAGCCCGTTCTTCATGATATTACAGTATTTGCAGAACCCGGACAGAAGGTTGCCTTCGTAGGCGCAACGGGCGCAGGCAAGACAACGATTACAAATCTTATCAATCGCTTCTACGATATCGCGGACGGTAAGATACGCTACGACGGAATTAATATAAACAAGATAAAGAAGTCCGACCTCCGCCGTTCTCTCGGTATAGTTCTGCAGGAAACAAATCTCTTTACGGGCACCGTAATGGAGAATATCCGCTACGGTAACCTTGATGCAACGGACGAGGAATGTATAAAAGCAGCAAAGCTTTCGGGAGCCGACGACTTTATAGTAAGACTTCCCGAGGGCTATAATACGATGCTGACAAGTAACGGCTCAAATCTTTCTCAGGGTCAGAGACAGCTTATCTCCATCGCGAGAGCCGCAGTTGCAGATCCGCCCGTTATGATACTTGACGAGGCGACTTCTTCTATCGATACGAGAACGGAAGCTCTCGTTCAGAAGGGTATGGACAGCCTTATGAAGGGCAGAACAGTTTTCGTTATCGCCCACAGACTCTCCACCGTCAAGAACTCCGACGTTATCATGGTACTTGACCACGGCAGAATTATAGAGCGCGGAAGCCACGACGAGCTTATCGCCGCAAAGGGTCAGTACTACAGCCTCTATACAGGCGCATTCGAGCTTGAATAACTTCACCTTGAGTGCCCGTCAAAAGTTTTAGTCGAGTTTTTTCAAAAACTCGCAGGGTCTTGGGGCAGCGCCCCGAGTCGCTCTCCGCAGAGAGCGAAATACTAAGGCGTTCAGGGATTCCAAAGGGCACCTTTGGTCGCTCTCCGCAGAGAGCGAAATCCTTTATTTCAAGGGGAAACTTTTTGAGAAAAGTTTCCCCTTAAACCCCTTCAAAAACTTTTGAAAGGGGTTTAGGGAAAACAAACAGAGGTATAATTTTCTTGACGGCTCACTGTTAGCTATGTAAAAATACGCAAGCTATCCTGAGCCTATTGATTATGAGGATATTAGTATGTACGAAACTATACTTTTTGATCTTGACGGAACTCTTACCGACCCTGCCGAGGGAATAACCAATTCCGTGGCGTATGCTCTCAGAAAATACGGCATTGAACCGCCCGAAAGACGCGAGCTTTACTGCTTTATCGGGCCTCCCCTTGCAGACTCCTTCAGAAAGTATTACGGGTTTTCCGAGGATGAAGGATCAAAAGCGGTGGAAGTTTTCAGAGAATATTTCAGAGAGCGGGGAATATTTGAAAACGTTGTGTACGACGGCATTGACAAGTTTCTGTCTGATTTGAAAAAGGCAGGAAATACGGTTGTTCTTGCAACGTCAAAGCCCGAGCTCTTTGCTAAACAAATACTTGAACGTTTTGATCTTATGAAATATTTTGACATTGTGGCAGGTGCGACCTTTGACGAAACAAGAGTGAAAAAGGACGACGTCATAGCCTATGCCCTCGAACAGCTTGGCAATGCCGATCTTTCTTCAACGGTCATGGTAGGTGACCGCGGGCATGACGTAAAGGGCGCGGCAGTCCACGGTATTCCCTGTATCGGCGTGCTTTACGGCTACGGCGACAGAGAAGAGCTCGAAAACGCAGGAGCAAAAAGTATTGCCGAAAGCGTTGAAGCGCTTTCAAAGCTTTTACTGAAATAAAAAACAGCGGTACGTTGACTTTTTGGGTCAGCATACCGCTTTTGTATTTTAA
The DNA here is from genome assembly GCA_015063695.1 of Oscillospiraceae bacterium. Classification (GTDB taxonomy): domain Bacteria; phylum Bacillota; class Clostridia; order Oscillospirales; family CAG-272; genus RUG14199. The sequence goes on along the minus strand of SVTQ01000025.1, from coordinate 29,732 downwards.
AAACATCCCCTGTTCAAAAGCTTTTGGGGGATTTTAAGGGGGCTTTTCTCGAAAAGCCCCCTTGATCCTATCTTACTGTAACTTTTTCTTCTTTCTTCTCTGGGAAACTCTGTAATCGAAGATTGCGGGTACGTCAGCTTCTGCTCTGTCAAATTCTTTGCCTTCGCGAAGCGCCTTTGCTTCCGCAATATCGAGGTAGATGTTGGTGATGATGTTTTCACCTTCGCGGATGTCTGCAACAACGAGACCGCCGTTTTCCCACAGAACCTTTTCAGCATCGTCAATATTGCCGAGCTTGATGTTTGCAATAGTAACGTAGAGACGAACTCTGCCGATACTGCGAAGCTCGGGCGCTATTCTGCAGTAAAGCTCCATGATTTCGGAATACATTCCCGCACTGTTGAGAAGCGCCATAGCTTCCTTGGCAAGGGATTCGTCGGAGGGGAGCATGAGAGAAGCCGCGAGAGCCTTCTTTGCAGCATCCTCTGCGCCGCCGCAGAGTCTTGCTATCTGCGACAGACAGAACATGGTGTAAGCGCATTCTTCAAGCTCGTATGACCGTTCAAATTCATTGTAAGCATCAAGTAGTCTGTTCTTAGCGCAGTAAGCGGCACCTAGCATAAGGTGAGTGTACCAGTTGTCCTTGTCAGCACCTTCGACGGCACCTTCAAGCATACGAACAAAGTCGTCCTGAAGCATCCATGAAACGGGAACTTCTTTGGGATCGTGGGTGGGAATGGAGCCTGTTTCCATGAGACTTACCCAGTCAGCTTGTTCCGCACCTGTATCACCGAAGTCAAGGTGGGGCGCGATAAGAGGAAGACCGACTTTTGCACGCCTCATATTTTCAAGGGCGCACCATCCGCTGCCTTTAAAGAGGAGCTCTCCTGTTGCAGGAGCCTTTGCCATGGAACGTGTCGCATCAAGCATTTCTTCAAGAGCGTTTTCTGTGAGAAGCGCATTCAGCCTGTCTGCAACGTCAGCCTTTGCCGCCTGCCAGTCTTTGCCGTGAACTTTTGCAGGGTCTGCACTCATGGCGCCGTATGCCTCAAGCCATTCCCAGGTCGTCTTGGGAGGCATGGGAATACATTCGTACTGTGTATATGCAAGGCCTGCCTGGATTTCCGTATATCTTTCTTCGGAGCCGTCAACGGTCAGATATTCCTGCCATCTGTCACCGCCGGGGCCGTTGCCCCACGCAAAGAGCTTTCTGCCCTTGAGCATGGAGGTGGAGGTCTGAATGAGACCGTAGCCGTCAGCGCCGAGCTGAGCTTCAAACTTTCTCGCCTTTTCGGGGATCTTGTAGAAATGGTCCATGGAATTGGGGATGTCTTCGGGACGAGTTCCGTCAAAGCCGTCGTGCTCGGGGATGTTTACGAGGGAGATGTTGTTTTCCTGAACGTAAGCGCCGTCACCGTTTACTATAACACGGCAGCCGGGAGTTTCGGGCACCGCAATGTTACTCCACCAGTACATAGGAACGACCTCGTAAAGAGGGTTGATTATTCTCATTCTGCAGTAAAGGAATTTAGAGCCTTCGGGAAGGAAGAAGTCCATCTGCTGAACGACCATGCGTATTCTTTCGTATTCGTACATGCGGAGAACGGGAGTCCCGTCCTCAAGCTCCGTCGTTGTGGTGAAGAAGGTCTCGCAGGTGTGGACGTTGTGGCCGAAAATACCGCAGTTCCATTCAATGCCCCCCGAGGTCCATGCGTTTCTTATAGCAAGGTTGCAGGGGCGCATCACGGGGTTTACGGAAAGGAGCTCGCGGTCTGCTTCTTTATCGAAAAGGCTCATGAGCTTTCCGCCCCATTCGGGAAGGAAGGTGGCCTTCAGGTATTCGTTTTCAAGAACAACTGCATGCTGTACGGAGTCATAAAGCTCTCTTGTATATTTATCCTGCATTCTGTAAGGGAAGGGAGAGGGGATGTGGCCGTAGCCGATAAAAAGACCGTCCTCTTCGGGAAGATTTGTGTCGCCCTTTCTGTGCCAGAAATTGAGCTGAGCCAGAGCGGGGAGAGAGCTCTCTCCGTTCATCCTTGCCGCAGGCATATTTATATCGATTTGTCTTATGGTGGTATTCATAACAAGTACCTCATGACGGAAAGGCTTATGCCGACCCGATTTTTTCATATTTAGCTATTATAAGTTTAACATAACCTTCCGTTTCTGTCAACCGCTGACAAGGACCATTGAAATTTATTTCGCTATAAATCAAAAACTAATTTAACATAAATTATATTGCAATCCTCTTTAAAATGTGGTATAATTCTATGAGATAATGGTATCAGTATGTCTGCGCTGAGCCGCCCCTCATTGGGGTAATACAGTGAAAAAGCAGACAGAGAAAGGACATGGAAGTATGATAAAGAAAACATGGATAAACTTCAAAAAGTACAGTTTCCTGCTCAAACAGCTTGTTTCAAGGGACTTCAAGGTCAAGTATAAGAGATCTGTTCTCGGTATGCTTTGGAGCGTACTTTACCCTGTATTGATGACAATGGTAATGGCAGTTGTCTTCGAAAACATGTTTAAATTCAAGGTAGAAGGTCGAAGCTACATAGTATATTTGATGAGCGGTCTTGTAATGTTCAATTATTTTAGTGAAGCCACAAATCTGTCTATGAGCTCTGTAGTCGGCAACTTTTCACTTTTAAATAAAGTATACATACCGAAGTATATCTTCCCCCTTTCAAAGTGTCTTGTGGTCGGGATTAATTTCCTTTTGACATTGATTCCTCTTTATGCGATTATTGTCATTGAAATGTTGCGTTTTCCCGAATATAATATGGTCGTAGGTCTTGCCCATCTGGCATTACCTTTTTCATTCCTGTGCTTATTCCTGTTTTCTTTGGGAGTGGGTCTCATACTTTCAACTGTTTCAGTATTCCTTCGCGATATGTTCTACATTTACGGAATAGTTCTTACCATTCTCAACTATATGACCCCCATAATGTATGATATAAGCTTTATTCAGAATCCCGTTTTACTTGCTATAATGAAGTGCAATCCGCTATATCAGTATATTAACTTCTCAAGATGTATAATCATAGAAGGAAGAATTCCCGAACTGATCTATTTCTTCTATTGTGGTGCCTCCGCGGTACTTGTACTTTTGTTTGGTATTGTAATATTCAAGAAGAATCAGGATAAATTCATTTATTACGTGTGATTTTCGTAGCAGATGTTAATCTGTAGGTTTGAATTGGTTTAAAAATATATAAACGGTTGGCTCAGGGCTGACGAAAAATACAGAAAAGGGAAATGTTATGATAAAAGTAAATAATGTTTCAATGCGTTTTAATCTTGGCATAGAGAAAAACTTTTCTCTAAAACAGTTTGTAGTAGATATGTTTTCTCCTGCTAAGATGAAAGAAAGAAAAGAGAATAAAGAGAAGAACGAATTTTGGGCTCTATCAGATGTTGATTTTGAAATAAAAAAAGGCGAGGTAATGGGATTTGTAGGCACAAACGGTGCAGGTAAATCCACCCTTCTTAAAATCGTAGCAGGCGTTATGAAGCCTACAAAGGGCGCAGTTGAAGTAGGCGGAAATATCTGCCCCATGATCGAGCTTGGTGCTGGTTTTGATTCCGATCTCACAGCAAGAGAGAACGTATTTCTTAACGGTGCCGTAATGGGTTATAACAAAGAGTTCCTTGAAAGCAAGTATGACGAAATAGTTGAGTTTTCCGAACTTCATGATTTTATGGAGGTTCCCGTTAAGAATTTCTCATCCGGTATGATTGCCCGTCTTGCATTCTCTATTGCTACCATAGTCGACCCCGAAATTCTTATTGTTGACGAAATTCTTTCGGTTGGTGATGCGGCATTCCAGCAGAAGAGTGAATCAAAGATGCGATCCATGATCTCCGGAGGTACAACGGTACTTTACGTTTCTCACTCCGCCGCATCAATTAAATCTCTTTGCGACCGTGTGGTATGGCTTGACCACGGTAAGGTAAAGATGGTCGGACCCGCTGTTATCGTGTGCGACGAATATCTTAAATCACTTAACCTTCTGTGATAAAACAGAATGAATGATAAAATAATAAATTGTGAAACAAACGGCAAAAAAAGGATACTTTTCTCATCAAAGGATCTGAGTGTCGGAGGAATGGAGAAGGCACTTGTTACTCTGCTTTCTTTCATTGACAAAGATCTTTTTGATGTTACTCTTGTTCTTGAAAAAGCTGAAGGGCCACTGCTTTCTCAGCTTGATAAGCGAATAAAGGTAATTGAATATAAAGTGTCGGATTTTGCCATTCCCCTTGTCCGTAAGGCGATAAACCTTATACGCAGAATAATTTTTAAGCTTAAGCACGGCGGAAAGTATGACTTTTCCTGCTGTTACGCTACCTATTCCGCCCCCTGTGAAAAAGTTGCAAAAATTGCCTCCGATAACTGTGCCCTTTACGTTCACAGCGATTACGTAGGTATGTATTCGGGAGATCTTGAAAAAGCAAAGCACTTTTACGATTCAATCGGGATTGCGGGGTACAAAAAGGTACTTTTTGTAAGCGAAAGCGGAAGAAGCGGGACCGCCAAAATATATCCCGAGCTTGAAGAACGTTTTATGACGCTCGGAAATCTTGTTGATGAAAAAAACATATTAAGGCTTTCTGACGAAGAGGTTGATATTCCCTATTCGGGCGAAAGAAAGATATTTGTTTTTGTGGGCCGTCTTGATGACACTTCAAAAAAGCTTAAAAGGCTTCTTGAGGCCGTTTCCCTTGTTTGTTCAAAGCGTGAGGACATCGAACTTTGGATAATCGGTAACGGACCGGACGGGGAAATGTATAGGGAATATGCAGGTGAGCTTGGTATAACGGCCTTTGTACGTTTCATGGGTGAGATAACCAATCCGTATCCCTACATAAAAAAAGCGGACTTTCTTGTGCTGTCATCTGATTATGAGGGCTTTCCCGTTGTGTATTCTGAGGCAGCCGTGCTCGGTGTATCGATAATAACCACCGTGATTGCTTCTGACGGTTTTTTTGCAATAGATTCTTCAAATGCTTATATTTCAGATAAAAATGCGGAATCAATGGCAGAAAAAATGGCGGAGGCTCTTGGAGGGACTGCAAGAAAAGTTCCTTCACAGGATTTTTCAAACAGTAATTCTGAAAAACTTGAAAAAATTTATAGAAATGTGGATATATGAGTTATGTATTATTTTAAAAACGGTACTGTAACAAATAATAGCAATGTTGAAGTAAAAAAAAGCGGCGGTAAAATTACTGTTTTCAATAAGACCGAAGGTGAAAGCGTTGTTCTTTTCCCTAAGATTTATAAGAAAAAGAGTAACTATTGCAGATTTGAGTTTTCGGGCAAGATGATTTCCGGACACGTTACAAAGCCTCCCGTTATGAAGATCCTCTCCGAAAAAAGAGCGTCCATATTTGGAGTATCTCTCAACAATGTTAAATATACCAACAATATTCCCACAGACAAGTTTATGCTTGCTCTTCACATAAGAGGCAAGTGTGAATTTGAAATAGATGCGATGGACGTAAGGCAGGAAGTGGTTGATACTGAGGTACTTGACAATCATTTCAAAGGCAACGTTCTCGTCCTTTCTCCCGGATACCCCTCAGATGAAAACCGTTATATGTGCGGTTTTGTCCATACCAGAGTAAATGAATATAAAAAACTCAGTTGGAATGTGGACGTAGCGGCTATCAACGACTTTTCTGAAACTTCAATTTATAGTTTTGAAGGAGTAGAAGTTGTAAATGCAACGTTTGGGTTCCTACGCGAGCTTCTTTGGAGAAAAAAATATGATAGGATTCTGGTTCATTTCTTCAACGAAAAGTTTGCAAACGTTTTTGACAAGATCCACTTGAACGAGACAAAATTGTATTTTTATCTCCACGGTGCGGAAACACTTTATAGGGATTGGGATAAGATAACCAGTTCTTATTTCATGCCTCCTGAAAAGATAACGACAGACCTTCTTGAACTGTTTGAAAAGAAGGATGAGGTAATAAAACGCTATAACGACAGACCCAATGTTACGTGGTTCTTTGTTACTCCCTGGACCCAGAGGCGAAGCGAAGAGCTTATCGGAATAAAGTATAAGAACGCCAAAATTCTTCCTTGTCTTATCGATGCCGATACGTTCGTTTACAGAGATCATGATCCGGAACTCCGAAAGAAGATCTTTGTTCTCAGAAAGTTTGATAATCCATTTACTTATGCTCTTGATATAGACGTTCATATAGTTCATGAGCTAAGCAGACGTCCTTTCTTTAAGGATCTGGAGTTTGATTTTTACGGAGACGGGCCTCTGTTCGAAGTAATTACCAATCCCCTTCGCAAGTATCCCAATGTTCATCTCCATCGCGGATTCCTTAACCACAAGGAAATAAGCGAAGTTCACCGTACTCACGGTATTGCCCTGTTCCCGACGAGATTTGACTCTCAGGCTGTTTCTTCCTGCGAAGCGGCATGTTCCGGATGCGCGGTTGTTTCAACAAAAAATCCCGGTGTTGAACAGGAAATATATCCTAAGTACAATACTCTCTGCAATCAGGAAAATTATAAGGAATACGCTGACGTAATTGAACGGCTTTATTATGACCCCGATGAATTTAAGGCTATCGGCAAGGGAATGGCTGAAGATATCCGTGCTATTTACGGATACGACAATGCTATTCAGAGAGAACTTGACTTCTTCAAAGAGGATGACAAGAAGGGAATAGAGCCTCTCAGAGTGTTCAAACCTGCCTTAGAATCCCCTGTGCTTACGGTTATTATTCCTGCTTATAATGTTGAAAAGTATCTTGAACACACAGTATGGTCTCTTGTTGACCACGAGAATGCGCATAAGCTTGAGATTATTATAATAAATGACGGTTCCAAAGATAAAACTTCTGAAATAGGAAAAATGCTTGAAAAGCTTACAGCAACAGAAAACGGTTCTATCGTTCGTCTTATTGATAAGGAAAACGGCGGGCACGGCTCCGTCCTCAATGTTGGTGTTGAGCTGGCAAGAGGTAAGTATCTCAAGATAATCGACGGTGATGATACTGTAGTTTCCAAAAAGTTCTCCGAACTTGTGGAAATACTGGAAAATTGTGATTCGGACGTTGTTCTTAATAATTATATTGAAGACCAAGCAGCGACGAATCTTTCAATTCCTCATCGCGAGTATGAATTCCTTATTCCAGGAATAGAATATCATTTTGATGATCTGTGTTTTGACGGTTATGGATTCAATGATTGGGGACCTCTGCTTTCAACCTCTACGTACAAAGTAGAAATGCTGCGCCGCAGAGCTTTCAAAACAACGGAAAAGATGCTTTACGATGATATGGAATGGAACGTAAATGTTGCAGCAAATATAGATACACTTGTATACTATCCGCTTGATATTTATAACTACCTTATAGGCAGAGAAGGCCAGTCCGTATCGCCCCAGGTGCTTAGCAGAAAGTTCCCCATACATCGCAAAATGGTTCTTAGTATTATTAATCTTTTTAATACTATTCCGAATCTTTCCGTCGAAAAGAGAAGTTTTCTTGAGCATAAGATAATTGTGAAAATGATTCTGACTCATTATCAGCTTGTAACAACAGAACTTCATTCCAGAAAAGGTTTTTGTGACTTTGATAAAGAATTGAAGGCTCATCCTTATTTTTATAAGCATCCCAGTATAGTGGGTACAAAGATCAATTTCCATAGAATGACACGCGGAATGTTTATGTTTATTGAAAAATACGAACATCAGCTCAGACGTATTTTGGGACGTGCGTAATCGGTAACGAAAGATTTTTAAGCTGTTTACTGTTTTGAAACAATACTGTAAAGATAACGGGCATTGACCGTTATGGTTTGGAGAAAATGGATAAGGATAAAATTATTGAGGAGCTTGAATTTGAAAATAAAAAGCTCAGATGCGAAAACGAGTACATAAAGAAGAATCTTCAGGCTTTTTTAAATCGTAGTATGGTGACTGAGGCGGAGGCCCAGTCTCGTGTTGTCAGATTTGTATTAAAAGTAAGACGCCGCCTCATTAGGCTTAAGAGAGGTTAAACGGAGATTTTATGGAAAAAAAGTTGAAGGTTGCTCTTGTTGTTGACGTAGAGAATTGGGCATATGCAAATATCGCCCGTCATTTCAAAGCTGAAATCAAAGATTTTGACATTGAAATTATCCCAATGTCAAAGATCGATTCAAACGTGGCACTCATGTGGCTCATGTGTTCGGATTCTGATATCGTTCATTTCTTCTGTCGAGGTCTTGCTATAAGTTATCTCGGAGGAGATTTAAAGCAAACTGTAACTGCATATGGCGGAGACGTTGCTTCCTTTATTGACGAATATATTCGTCCTAAGCTGATAACTACATGTGTATATGATCATCTTTTCCTTGAAGATGACGTGGACTTTACGCGTCTGCTTTGCAGTGAAATAGAGAATTACTATGTTTCGTCAGAGAAGTTAAAGAATATATACGAAGGATTGGGTCTTTCCCATGCACCAAAGTGTGTAATTACTGACGGAACGGATCTTTCGGTTTTCTATCCAAAGAATCTTGAAAGACTTGAAAAGCTTGGAGAACGCCCTGTAGTCGTTGGTTGGGTCGGAAACAGCAATTGGGTTGGTAATACGGATGACTATAAAGGGGTTCATACCATTATCAAGCCTGCCGTTGAACAGCTTCGCTCGGAAGGCTATAATGTTGAATTTCTTGCATCAGACAGAGTTAGCAAAATAATCCCCATTAATGAAATGGTCAATTATTACGAAAAAATTGATGTGTATGTTTGTGCATCCAAGGCTGAGGGTACGCCTAATCCCGCTTTGGAATCTATGGCGTGCGGAATTCCTGTTATTAGTACTGATGTAGGAATTATTCCCGATTTGTTTGGTGAAAAGCAAAAGTCGTTGATTATGGAAGATCGCAGTGTGGAATGTCTCAAGTCAAAGCTGAAATATCTTCTTGATAACAAGCGTGTATTTAAAGAATTGTCTGCTGAAAATTTGGAATCCATCAAAAAATGGGAATGGAAATATAAGGCAGAGGATTTTAAAAATTTTATACTTTCCGCATACAAGGCAAAACAAACAATGTGAAAAAATTTTGTTAGATAAGATTTCATCTTGTTTGATAGAGACTTGATAATTAGAATTATAAACATTAGGAGAAGTTTTCGGGCTCAAAATGTCCGGAAACTTCTTTTTTATAAAATTAAATTTGTTGGTTGTGTCAAAATGCAAAGAATAATTTATGCCACTTGCACAAATAAACTTTGTGCAGTTGACTTTTTATGATAAATAATATATAATATAAAATGAATTTTTGTACACATAGGGGCGGCGCCCCGTAAGGAGAAGCAATGAAGAGATTTTTGAAGTGTGTAAGCCTTGTGCTTTGCATTTTGTTTGCACTTTCCCCCATAGGGCTTTTTGCCGGCGTAGAGGATCTTTCGGCACTTGATTTTAAGAGCGAGGCCGAAAGCGCGCTGATAGTTCCCACAGAGGGTAAAGTGGTACCCGGAGATATCGACGGAGACGGAGCTTTTGCGGTCCGTGACTCTCTCCTTCTGAAAAAACACCTGCTGGGAATAGCAAAGAATATCGTTGTAGGTGCTACAGATGTTAACTGCGACGGAGACTCAAACGCTAAGGACGTCCTTTGTTTGAAAAAGCATCTTGCGGGTATGGTTGGTTGTGAGATCAATACTGCAAGCGCATCCGTTGTCTATGCGGATAATATGAAGGCGGCAAGGGTCACTGCAAAGTACGAAATGCCCGCTGTAAGTATTTCTTCAGGTGCTGAAGTATCTTCCGAAGACTATCCTTTTGCAGTTTTCTCCTATATTCTTCCCGAAACAGAGAATTCCGAAGTTACCCTTCGTTTCGGCTCCTTTGCCGTAAAGCTTGACCTTATTGCAGACGGTGTAAGCCACAGCATGACCGTAAATCTTAGCGGCGCGGAAACTTTTGACACGGTAAGAGCTGAAATGAACCTTGATAAGGGAGAAAGTTTCTATATTGACAGCCTTATTTTCGCGGCAACAAAGAAAGCAGCTTCCGCTGTTGTTTCCGAAAGAGAAAAGGGTGCTGTCCCTGCGGTAAGGCACGAGATCATTTTTGACAGTGCAAAGTCTCTTGACTGTCTTACAGCAATCAATAATACGGATGCGGTTTATAGTGAAACAGAGAATGCCCTGGCCCTTACAGTAACAGGCGGTGACCCTCAGTCTCCCGTTGATTATACAGACCTTGGGGTAAGTGCTGACGAATGTAAATACATAATCTTTACTTACATGGTGCCTTCAAACGTCTCTTCAAGTGCTACGGAAACAGAAATGTTCCTTTGCGCAGGCGACATAAAGGTGCCCACTGCAAATTACAGCATCAAGTTTACTCCCGTCAAGGACGGCGCATATCACTCTCTTATCATTCCTCTCACAGAGGTTGCATACTGGCAGGGCGATATTTACATGATAAGAGTTGACTACTTCTCAAACTGCCAGAAGGGCGACGCTATGTACGTTGACTCCCTTTGTCTTGCTTCCACAAAAGCAGAGGCAACCGCTGTTGCAAAGGAAAGAATGGCAGAGAGAGGTATCAGCGGCGCGAGCACGGTATTTGACGGAAAGATAAAGATAAACGGAACGGACAGTGCAGTCAAATTCTATGACGCATCCTCCGTATCTGCAGACGGAACTTATACCTTCGCAGGCCAGATGACTGCGGTTATCTCAAGCAAGGAACAGCTCTTCAACCGTTTCAGATTTGAATACTCGACAAACACAATAGTCAGAGGTATTGCATATTACATGGTTGACGGCGTTGAAAAGGCAGATGAATTCTTCCTTGAAAACACAAGCGGTAAGACTATGGAATTTACCTCTCTCATCCTCGGATACTTTGACGGAAAGTACGCAAGCCGTATTACAATGATCGAGTTCTATACCATCAAGACGGCAAGCGCATCCGTTAAGATCTCCGCTATTACCGGAGAAAAGTTCGAAGAATTCGAGCAGGGAACTTATTTCCTTGAAAATGAAGAATACAAACTGGGCGTTGACCTTCTTATGGGCGGCGGCGTAAATTACCTTGAATATTTCAAGGACGGAAACGCATCCTACGGCAACCTTCTCAATAACTATGACGTAGGCAGACTTATTCAGCAGTCCTACTACGGAATCGATAAAGAGCCTTATCCCATGGGATACTGGACCGACAGAGCATGGGGCTACAACCCCGTTCAGGGCGGCGATAAGCTCAATAATATCTCCCGTATCATCGACTTCGAATTTATCAGCGACACACAGTTCTACGTAAAGGCAAGACCTATGGACTGGGGACAGGTAAATATGGCAACACCCAGCTATATGGAAAATATCTACACCCTTACAGAAGATTACGTACACGTATATAACCGTTTCGTAGACTTCTCAATCTACACCCATACAGTAGGCTGGCAGGAGCTTCCCGCCTTCTACACAATTTCCGCTCTCAATAACTTCACCTACTACAACGGCGACAGACCCTGGACAAACGACACGCTCATCAACCGCGATGACCTTATATTCTGGGGTCAGACTTCAAGCCAGGCCTTCGAGCTCAAGAGCACTTCAGAATTCTGGAGCGCATGGGTAGATAATTCCGGTTTCGGCGTAGGTCTTTACGTTCCCGGAGTTTATACATATCATGCAGGTAAGTTTATGTATGACGGAAGCGCTGACCCTGCGGCGGCATCCACAAATTACGTGGCTCCCAGAAGATACCTTACGCTCATAAGCGGCAAGCCCCTTGAGTACAGCTACATCTTCTCTGCAGGTACACTTACTGAGATCAGAGAAAACTTCAGAGTAAACAGAGATCTTGTTGACAATACGGCTCTCGAAAACTACAATAATTAAAATTTTTCGGGTACCCGTAAAAAGGGTACCCGTAATTTCCGGAAGATTTAACTTATCAGAGAGGAGAAATTATGAAAAACACAAGTATCAAGAGAATACTGTCCCTTGCGCTGGCTCTCATCACTGTCATAACGGGCATGTGCTTCGCATCTCCCGAAAAGAGCCTTGCGGCTGACGGCTCGGTGGAGCTGGTCTTTGACAGCGCGGATGCGGTTCAGTATTGGGCGCACCCCAACAACTTGAATGTGTCTTATGATCAGTATGAAGAGGCGATGGAGTTTTATGTAACTACTGCCGTCGACCCCTACGTGCTTCTCAACGTTGAAGGTGCGGCTTCCGTTTCTGCCGACACCCATAAGTACGTTGTAATAACCTATAAGGTTCCCGTTACAAACGCAGACACCGCAAACAAAACGGAGCTGTTTATGAGCGCGGGAAGCATTGCGGGACCCACGGCAGGCTGCAGTGTTATCTGGCAGCATTCCAAGTCCTTCAAATATCAGACTCAGATAATCGATATGAGCGGTGTTTCCTTCTGGACGGGAGCTGTTCACAGCATCCGTTTTGACGTTTTCCAGGCAGGAAAGGTACTGGACTATTTCTACGTTTCCTCTGTTGTTTTCTGTAACAGCGCGGCAGCGGCAGAAGCGGCAAGCGAAAAGCATACCGCAAGAGCAAACGGCTATGTAAGTGATATTCCCGAAGGAATATTTGCGAGCACGGGGTATATCCAGGATACTTATCTCACAGAATACTGGAAGGACAACGTTGTTTATAATGAAAGCGTATTTCCTCTTTGCGATCCCGACGGTTCAATTCCTCCAATGACCCTCATGTACGACGTCAAGAGAATTATCTCCGTTCGCGACGGAACCCTCGGAAAGGTATACAAATACGGAGTTGACTATACTATATCAGACGGAAAGCTTATCATTCTTCCTACGGGAAGCATTCCCAGGTATGCGTACAGCAACTATAAGACGTATACAGATCCCAAAAACACGACCTATTGGATAGCTACAAATGACGGCGGTTGGACCAACGTTAACAGAATGGCTGATTTCCATAAGCTTCAGCTAAATGTTACCTATACCCACGAGGACACGTGGGAGGGACCCGTTATCGGCAGTAAGCTTCACCTTCTCCCCAATACCTACGCAAAGCTTCAAAGCGGCGAGAGGCTTGTCGTTGTGTTCAACGGTGACAGCGTAACCTACGGATGCGATGCATCTTCATATGTGAAGGTAAATCCCAACATGCCCATCTGGGCGGATATGACGATAGCCGCTCTCAAAAAGGAATATAATCATAATGTTATTGATTATGCAAATACGGCAGTCGGCGGTACAGTTTCCGCGTGGGGCGCTGAAAACGTTTATGAAAATATTTCAAAATACGTTCCCGATCTTGTATTTCTCGGCTTCGGCACTAACGACGGTTCTCTCGGAGTAGACGTTGCAACATACGAAGCAAATATGCGTTCAATTATAGCATCTGTCAGAACAATGAATCCGAATTGCGAATTCATTCTTATGGCTCCCTGCGTTCCCAACAGAGAAACTCCCATGTCAAGCAGTCTTCACGAACAGTACATTTCCGTTCTTGAGAGACTTGAAGGGGAGGGCGTTGCTCTTGTAAATATGCAGGAGATCCATGATTATATGGTAAGTGCCAAGAAGTACGTGGATATGACAAGTAACAACGTAAATCACCCCAACGACTTTTTTATCCGTTTCTATACACAGGCGATAATGGCAACCATGACTCTCTCCGACATTGAGGAAACAAGAAGCGTTTGCCTTTCCTCTCTCGAAAGATACGCAGACCTTGCCGACTACAGAGCAGAGGAGCAGGCCGAGATAAAGGCTATAAAAGAAGCGGCGGTAATGCTCATAACATCTGCCGAAACAGAGGAAGAAATGAGAGCAGCTCTTGCTGATGCAAAAGCGGCTATCGATAAGCTCAAGACCGCTCTGGAATACGACAGAGAGGACATTGACTTTACAAAGCTCGTGTTTAATAATCAGGCGATAGTTTCCCTTATTGAAGGAAAAAACAGCGTTTCCGTAGCCCTTGATACAGCAGACCGATGCACCGATATCGTATCCCTCGGCGGCGACCCCTGGGCGAGAATATCCTACGCAGGAAGCGGTCTTTCCGCAAATCAGTATAAATACGTTACAATAGTTTATAAAGTTCCCGAAACCGTTTCCAATACCTCCGAAACCCAGGTGTTTTTTACGACCTCCGCTCAGACGGGCGAGAGTGAGGACTTCAGCATCAAGTTCACCGCAGTAAAGGGAGAGTGGGCATGTCAGACTATTTACGTCGGCGGTATGGCAAAATGGTCGGGCGACGTAAACAGCATCCGCATAGACCCCTTTGGTAATTATAAAGCCGGTGACAGCTTTAGTCTTCACGCAGTTGCTCTCTTTGAAACTCAGTCCGAGGCGAATGAATACGGCGCAAAGGTCGTCGGAAACCTTTCAAACACCTATGCCGGCATAAACTCCTTTATAGTGTTTGACAGCGAAGACGACACTGCGAGACTTACTTCAAGCGGTGAGGAGTATCTTCTCGGTGACGTAACGGGTGACGGGGACGTGACCGCAAAAGATGTTCTCAAGATCAAACGCTATATTTCCGGTATTTTAGACACTATTTCCAATGCGGCAGATGTTAACGGAGACGGCGAAATAACTTCAAAAGACACTCTGATAATAAAAAAGATAGTTGCAAACGTAAGGGAAATGGAAACAGTCAGCACAAAAACTGCCGATATTTCCTTTGACAGCACGAAAACTGCCGCGGCAGTTACTTCAACGACAGACGGTGAGGTAACGGTGACCCTTGACCTTTCAGATAAGGCTCTTTCTGCGGATATTTATAAGCACGCAGGCTTTGTTTATATGACAGACAAGGCGGCGCAGGTTGAAGTGACCCTTCTTTCAGACGGCAAGGAGATAGAAAGCGCAAAGCGCACGTTCAGCGCAAGCGCAGGTGCATCCGCGGGATATGCAGACCTTGATTTTGAGGAAGATCCCGATTGGACTGGAAGTATTGGCGGACTTGTTATAAGGATTTCCGGCCTTGCAAACGGAGAAAGCTTCTGTCTGAGCAGTGTAACTTTTTCCGAAAACGCAAATGCTGCGGCAAGGGCGGCAACCTATAAGGTGAATACAGCCAACAGACTTATGAACGGCGTTTCACTTGTGACAGGTCAGCAGATAATCCCCATGAGCGGTACAACAACTGTGGTATCCTACGGCTATTATAACGGCACGTCGGGCGACTCTTTCACATATCCCAATAACCTCTCAGTGCTTCCCGACAATCAGCCCGAGGAGCCCTTTGACCGCTTCACCCTCACCTATACCGCTTCAACCCTTACAAGAGGCGTTATAAACTACTATGTAAACGGCACCGTTGTTTCCGATGAATTCTTCCTGGAAGCAACAACTGCGCCTAAAACGTTCACCTCCCTTATTCTCGGCTACTTCGACGGCAAGATGGCAACGGAGATCGAGTCCATCGTACTCTATCCCATTTCCGCATCCTCCTCAACCTTCTCCCTCAAGGCAATAAATACCGAGGATTATGATAACTACAGCGAGACCATCTTTCTTGAAAACGAAAACGTCAAGGTCGGTGTGCTTCTCTCCATGGGCGGAGGCATCTCCCATTATGAACAACTCAACGACGGCATAGAAAAATACGGTAACCTTCTCAACAGATACGATGAAGGCAGACTTATTCAGCAGTCTTATTACGGCATTGACCGGGATCCTTATGAAATGGGTCTTATGAACGGACAGGCTTGGAGATATAACCCTGTACAGGGCGGTGACGTTTCAAGAAATCCATCGAGACTTGTGGACTTCACTATTTCCGATGACGTAATATACGTAAAGACAAGACCTATGGACTGGGGACATAACGGACATCTTACTCCCAGCTACATGGAAAACAATTATGTTCTCCATGAAGATTTCCTTGAAGTATATAACCGCTTCGTTGACTTCTCAACCTATACTCATACAAAAGCGGCTCAAGAGCTTCCCGCATTCTATACGGTATCGGCTCTTGATACCTTCAGTATGTACACGGGCAACTCTCCCTGGACCGGAGGCGCTTATACAGATTATGAGAACCTTGAATTCTGGGCAGGAAACAAGAGCCAGTATTACGACATTACAAGCGGTAATGAAAACTGGTTTGCTTTCCATGATTCAACGGGATTCGGCGTAGGGCTCTACGTTCCCGGTGCAGAAGAGATCGTTGCAGGACGCTTTATGTTTGACGGAAGCGCAAGCGAAAATGCCGCTTCAACAAACTACTTCGCTCCTCTTCGCACCATGACCCTCAAAGCAGGCAAGCCCATTGAGTACAGCTACCTCGTTTGTGCAGGTAATATGAACGATATGAGACAGATCTTCAATGAAAATAAGGGGCTTGTAAATAATACATCTCTTATTCAGTATTAATATGTAAAACCAAAAGCGGTATGAAATTTGCCTTGGCAAATTTCATACCGCTTTTTTGATGCCGATTGTCAGCTTCTTTTTTTCTTGAAAAACTTCTGCATAACGGCTGCGCATTCTTCTTCGAGAATCCCCGAGAAAACTTCAGGCTTGTGGTTTACTCCGAAAGAGAATAAGTCAAAAAGACCGCCCATGGCACCGCCCTTCTTTTCGGGTGCGCCGATATAGACCTTGGGAATTCTTGCGTTCATTATTGCACCCGCACACATGGGACAGGGCTCAAGGGTCACGAACATTTCACATGCTACAAGACGCCAACCGCCGAGCCCTTTACAGGCTTTTGATATGGCAATCGTTTCAGCGTGGGAAGTAGCACATTTATCAGCCTCCCGTCTGTTATAGGCGGCGGCAATTATTTCGTCATGGCGCACGATAACGCACCCGACGGGAACGTCACCGTTTTCAGCGGCAAGGCGTGCAAGCTTCAGGGCTTCACCCATAAAGAATTCTCTTCTTTTGCTCTCGTCGGAAATTTCTTCGGGAAGTCTGTCTGCCACTCCTTCGGGAAGATTCTTAGTGACCTTTATAGGTCTGTTTGTATCATAAAATCTCTTTGGCATATCTTAAAAATTACAAATCAAGCTTTAAGTCGCCTTCTTTGATAATTCCCCATTTTCTGAAGAGTGAGCCGATAATTGCGGCAAGAACTGCGGGGATAACGAAGCAAACGAGAACAAGACCGATATAGTAAAGCGTATTTTTTTCGCAATTTGCGGTGATTATTCCGAGAGGACCAACGAGACCGCAGGTTCCCATACCTGCGTTAACTCCTTCGCATTGAAGCTTGAACAGTGCGCTTGCAAGAGGACCTGTAACTGCGGAGATGATAACAGCGGGAAGCCAGAGTATGGGTTTTCTCGTAAGATTTCCCATCTGGAGCATAGAAGTGCCGAGACCCTGAGCGATAAGACCGCCGGTTTTATTCTCTTTGTAACTGATAACTGCAAAACCCACCATGTGAGCGCAGCATCCTGCGATAGCCGCACCGCCTGCAACGCCCGAGATACCTATCATGGCGCAGATAGCTGCGGAGCTTATGGGTAATGTCAGAGCAATACCTACAAGAACGGAAATGATGATTCCCATTTCTACGGGACGAAGCTCAGTCGCATAGTTTATGAAGCTTCCGAGATAGTACATTGCGTAAGCTATGTAGGGGCAGAGCAGTTTTGCAACTACGACACCCGAGAGAATTGAAACGCTGGGAGTCACGATAATATCGATCTTTGTTTCTTTGGAAACAAGCTTGCCGAGCTCCGTTGCAATAAGAACTGCAATAAATGCACCTGCAGGGCCTGCCGTTATGGCTTTTTCGGCACCGTCAATAATAAAGGTCCCGCCGATGCCGTTGCCGGCAATACCTACAGCCGCCGCCGAGAGCAGAACGAGTGGAGGAGCTTCCAAAGCATAAGCTATTGCAACACCGATAGCAGCACCTGCCGCCGCAGAAGCGTAGGAGCCTGCCTGCGTTAGAAGCTCACCGACATAGTTTACCGCTTTGAAGAAGAAGGCAAAATCTCCCGTCGGGATCGTCTCAATTACCATGAATTTTCCGAGGGTCGAGAAGATAGTTCCGATGAGAAGAGAAGCGAAAAGACCCGTCGCCATTGATCCCATTGCCTTAACAAAATATACCTTGGGGGAGAGGGTAACGTTCTTTTTCTTCAAAAATCCACCTTTTGACTTGCTTGTTTTATTTCTGTTTTTCAAATGGAACACCACCTGTGTAATAATAGATTTATTTACAGTCTGCCTTCATTTGAAGAAGACCGGCTTCAAATTTTATTTAATTAAAATTCAAAAACAGGATATCCTGCGAGAGTAAGAGCTTTTTTCGACTTTTTTATAGCTTCGGAATTATCGAAAAGCCCGAAAACCGATGGGCCTGCGCCGCTGAGAGTAGCATTTAAAGCTCCGTTTTCAAGAAGAATACGGGCTCCTCCGTCGTCATAACCGCAGGCGACACCGAAAATGTTGAAGCATTCACGGGCAACGTCTTCTGCCGAGCCCTTTTCAAGAGCAGAAACGATTTTGTCTGCGCTCTTTATCTCTCTGTTCGTAAGGGCATCAACCTTGGAATACGCCGCTCCTGTCGAGAGCTTTTCGTCCTTTTCAAGGGTAACTATTCCGTGAAGGGGGACAGTAGTTCTGATTGGTGTCATTATCTCACCAATGCCGCTGCAAAGGGTAACCCCTCCTCTTATGCAGAAGGGAATATCTGCTCCGAGAGATGAGGAGATATCGCAGAGCTCATCGGTAGAAAAAGGCTCTCCGAAAAGAAGGTTGAGTCCCTTGAAAACAGCCGCCGCATCGGCACTGCCTCCGGCCATACCGCCCTTAACGGGAATTCTTTTTTTTACTGTTATTTTTATCCCTGTTTCTTTTTCTCTGCTTCTGTAAAGCTTTGACATGAAAAGCTCCGCCGCCTTGTAGCAGAGGTTTTCTTTGGGGTCAAGGGCGCAAAAATCGCTGACCCTTGCACATTCTGTGCTTTCGGAAGCGATCTCGGTTACTCCCGTGTTTTTCGTTTTTTGGAGTGTAACGGTATCGGATAGAGGTATCTGCATCATGATGCTTTCAATATCGTGATATCCGTTTTCTCTTTTTCCCGTCACTTCGAGAAAGAGATTTATCTTAGCCTTTGCATCAAGTGTTATTTTCTTCATATCACCCCTGCCGCCTCCTTGTTTTCGGAAAGCAAGCTGTTCCAAAGGCTCTCTATGTCGTTTTCAACAACGGAAGGGGTAAAGCCCAGCTTTTCGTTGATATCGCAAAGGCTTCCGTGGGCAACAAAATCGGTTGCGCCGCGGAGCTTTGTCTTTGCGCCGCTGTGAATTTCACTCATAAATGACGCAAGTTTTTCGCCGATACCTCCGCTTTCGATGCCTTCCTCTGCAAAGTACATAACAGAAGCGCCCGAAAGCTCGTCTCTGAGAGCTTCTTTGTCGAGAGGATATATCTTCACGAGCTTTACGAATTTTACGGGAACACCCGTTTTTTCATGGAAAGCTTTTGCGCCAAGATATACGCTTTCTGTTATTCTGCCGTAAGTACATATCGCCGCAAAGGGTACGCCCTCGCCAAGGGTCGCCATGGTGTAGTCTCCCTTTGAGAAAAATTCGCTTCTGTCATAATCGGACTCGCATCCTTTGGGATATCTTACAACGCTCAGTTTTTTATTCATGGTCGCACGGCGAAGAGACTCTTCAAGCTCGCCGTAGGTTTCGGGGGAATATATCTCAATTCCGGGAATTCCCGAAAATTCCGAAACATCGAAAAGTCCCTGATGTGTGATACCGTCGCCCTCGACCGCTCCTGCTCTGTCAAGGCAGAGCACGAAGGGAAGCTTCTGAATTGCAACGTCGTGCCAGAGTTGGTCGTAAACTCTTTGAGCGAAAGTTGAGTAAAGTGCCACAACGGGGAGAAGACCCCCTTTTGAGAGACCTGCGGCAAAGGTCACCGCGTGCTCTTCCGCAATACCTACGTCAAAAAATCTTGAAGGATAGCTCTCCTTGAAGGGCAGAAGTCCGGTGCCTTCCTCCATAGCGGCGGTTACGGCACATATACGGGAGTCCTCTTTTGCAAGGTTGCATACCGTTTTTCCGAAAACGGATGAAAAGCTTTCGGATGAAGCTTTAAGAGCCTCGCCCGAACCTCTTTCGAATTTTCCCGTGGAGTGGTATTTTTCGGGGGTGTTTTCCGCAGGAGCATAGCCCTTGCCCTTCTTTGTATGTATGTGCACAAGGGTGCAGACATCCTTCGTCTTCGCCTCTTCGAGGACGGAGAGCATTTTGTGAATATTGTTCCCGTCAACGGTGCCGATATAGTCGATCCCCATGCACTCAAAGAGATTTTCGGAAACAAGAACTCTTTTTATAAAGTCACGCACGTGACGTGCGGCATTTGTAAGAGGTTTGCCGATATAAGGGATTTTTATGAAATTCTTCTTGATCTTGTGTTTTATGGCAAAATACTTTTTGCTGGTTCGTATCTTTGTAAGATGGTTTGAAAGACCGCCCACGTTCTTTGAAATGGACATTTCGTTGTCGTTGAGAATGATGATGAGACGGCGGCCTGCAGCCTTGCAGTTGTTCAGCGCCTCGTAGATCATTCCGTTTGTAAAGGAGCCGTCTCCGATTATTGCGACAACGTAGTTTGAGCTGCCCGAAAGTTCTTTTGCGGTGGCAAGACCCAGCGCCTGAGAGAGGGCAGTGCCGCTGTGTCCCTCGGTAAAGGGATCATAAGGCGACTCTTCAATATTTACAAAACCCGAGACTCCGCCCGTTTTGCGAAGGGTGGAAAAGCTTTCGTATCTGCCCGTCAGAAGCTTGTGGGCGTAACACTGATGGCCTACGTCAAAGATAAGGGCATCATCGGGAGTGTCAAAAACACGGTGAACGGCAACAATGGTCTCAACAATACCGAGATTTGAGCCCAGATGTCCCCCGTTTTCGCTGACGGTCTCTATTATTTTTTCTCTTATTTCCTCGCAGAGCTTTGGAAGCTCGCTGCTTTTCAGCTTTTTAAGCTCTGCGGGAGAGGTGATCTTTTCAAGCATTTTGTATACCCGTATAAATAATCTTAGGCTTCGTTTCAGTCGTGAAAGCAACGCCGAATTCTTTGTTCCATAGAAAAAACAACGCTTATTAATTCTAACACAGTATATCACAAAGTGCGTATTTTGTCAAAACAATAGGGGGTGCAACATATACAAAATTGCTTGCTGAATTTTATATAATACTTTCGAATATTAAAAATCAGCTTTTGAGAAAATTTTCAAGCTCGTTTTTTGAAACTGCGCCCACAAGTCTTCTGACCTCTGCGCCCTCGCTCATGAGAATAAGCGTCGGTACGCTTTTCACACGGTATTCTTCTGCTTTTTCACTTTCTTTTACGATTTCATATTTTGAAACGGGAATTCCCGCCTCCTTTGCCGCCTTCTCCGCCATGGGAAGCATAATTTTGCAGGGGCGGCAGGTCTCCGAATAAAATTCAATAAGATTTTTGTTTGTCACGCTAAGTCTCCTTTGTGTTCTCTGATATATTTATTATTGTTAGCGCGTATTATCAAATTATTATGGTAATTGCCCTAAAAGGGCAGACTTTTTTTGCTTTTTTTATTGACATCATAGATGAAAAGATGTAAAATGTAATGTGATATGTAGTATGGGGAAGTCTTTTTGAACCCTATGACGATTCATATAAATTTAAAAGAAACGGAGGTGCAAGGATGAATTACTTTTTACCGATCATAATCACTGCGGTGATTTGTCTTGCGGTCTGTATTCCCGTTGGTATCGCTATTGGTATTGCAATCAGAAAAAAGGTTGCCGAGGCTGAAATCGGAAGCGCAGAGCTTCAGGCTAAGAAAATTCTTGAGGAGGCAATAAAGTCTGCTGAATCCAAGAAGAAGGAAGCTCTTATCGAAGCCCGTGAAGAAATTCTCAAGTCCAAGAACGAGTTTGACCAGGAGATCAAGGAACGTCGCAACGAGCTTTCCAGACAGGAACGCCGTGTAGCTACCAAGGAAGAAAACCTGGATAAGAAGACAGAAACTCTTGAAAAGAAGGACGAAGCTCTTAACAAGAAGATCAAGGAAAATGAGGAAAAGGCTGCTGAAATTCAGCGTCTGAAGGACGAAGAACTCGTAACTCTTCAGAGAATTTCAGGTATGACCCGCGAACAGGCAAGAGACAAGCTCATCGAAGAGATGACCGATGAAGTAAGACACGAACAGGCCATGAGAATGACCATGCTCGAGGAACAGTTCAAGGACGAAGCTGATACAAAAGCGAAGAACATTATCGCTCTCGCTATCCAGCGCTGTGCCGCTGACCATGTTTCCGACGTAACAGTGTCTGTCGTAAACCTTCCCAGCGAAGAAATGAAGGGAAGAATTATCGGTCGTGAAGGAAGAAACATCCGCACAATTGAAACGCTTACAGGCGTTGACCTTATCGTTGACGACACACCTGAAGCTATTACAATATCAAGCTTTGACCCCGTTAAGAGAGAGATTGCAAGAATTGCTCTTGAAAAGCTCATCTCTGACGGACGTATCCACCCCACAAGAATTGAAGAAATGGTTGAAAAAGCAACAAAGGAAGTTGAAACAGCCATCAAGCGCGCAGGCGAACAGGCTACTTTCGAAACAGGCATCCACGGCTTCAATTCCGAAATGATCAGACTCCTCGGTCGACTCAAGTTCCGTACCAGCTACGGTCAGAACGTTCTTAATCACTCTATCGAAGTATCCATTCTTTCCGGTATCATCGCTGATGAGCTGGGAATTGACAGCACACTTGCAAAGAGAGCAGGTCTTCTCCACGATATAGGTAAGGCTCTTACCCAGGAGATCGAAGGTTCTCACGTACAGATCGGTGTTGACGTTGCCAAGAGATACAAGGAAAACAAGGATGTTATCCATGCGATCGAAGCTCATCACGGTGACGTTGAACCTCACACTCTTGTAGCTATGATAGTTCAGGCGGCTGATGCAATTTCAGCGGCAAGACCCGGAGCAAGAAGAGAAAACCTTGAAAACTACATCAAGCGTCTTGCAAAGCTTGAAGAGATATCAAAGGAATTCAACGGTGTTGATAAGGCCTTTGCTATTCAGGCGGGACGTGAGATAAGAATTATGGTCAAGCCCGAAGTCATTACTGACGACCAGATGTGCCTTGTTGCGAGAGATATCGTAAAGCGCATCGAAAGCGAGCTTGAATATCCCGGACAGATCAAAGTCCATATTATCAGAGAAAGCCGCGTATACGATTACGCAAAATAATTACTTGTTTATTCCAAGATAGCTTGCCGTCGGCAAAGGCGGCTTTACCGAAAAGCTCGGTTTATCATATATTTATATAAAGCTGTTAAGGTTATACGAGCAAAACGCTCTGAAGAGAAAAGCAGGAAGGCAGACGTCTCCCTGCTTTTTTAGTTTCGACATTTTTGTTTGTGCGTTTTTTACGATATATTTTATTTGTTTATATGCACATTATACAGGTGAGAAAGCTGAGTTTGTAAAATGTTCCAAAATGTATGAGCTTGCTTTGGATAATGTGACAAGTTGTCAAAAATATAAGCAAAACTATTGAAAATTATGTGGAATTAGTATATAATAACTAAGTAACGTCTGCTGCGGCTCCCCGTGGTTCAGACTTTTTTAAACTCAAAAAATTTTTAGATA
Source organism: Oscillospiraceae bacterium (assembly GCA_015063695.1). Taxonomy (GTDB): domain Bacteria; phylum Bacillota; class Clostridia; order Oscillospirales; family CAG-272; genus RUG14199. The sequence continues at coordinate 6,123 of SVTQ01000025.1, read as the reverse complement.
CCTATATACAAGGAGTAACATTATTATGGCTATCACCACAAAAGAAATCCGTAACGTCTGCCTGCTCGGTCACGGCGGAAGCGGTAAAACAACTCTGGCTGAGGCTATGCTTTTCGCAGCCAAGGATATTGACAGAATGGGTAAGACAACAGACGGTAACACCGTATGTGACTTTGACCCCGAAGAAATTGCCAGAGGCTACAGTATTTCTACATCCGTTGCTTCCATCATGTGGAAGGAACACAAGATCAACATCATCGACACCCCCGGTTACCTCGACTTTGTAGGTGACACAATGGAAGGTATCCGCGTTGCTGACGCTGCTATCATCGCAGTTGACGGTAAGGCAGGTATGGAAGTTGGTACAGAGCTCGCATGGGAATATGTTGAAACAGCAAAGCTTCCCCGCGCATTCTTCATCAATAAGCTTGACGATCCCGAAGCAAACTTCGACAGAGTATTCAACCAGCTTTCCGAAAGCTTCGGTACAAGCGTATGCCCCATCTTCGTTCCCGTTGGCGGCGGCGTATTCGTGAACCTTCTCACAATGGAAGCTTTCACTTACAACAAGGAAAGAGGCCACAGAGATATAGTTGCTATGACTCCCGAATACGAAGCAATTGCTGCTCAGTATAAGGAAAAGCTTGACGAGGCTGCTGCTCAGACAAGCGAAGAGCTCCTCGAAAAGTTCTTTGAAGAAGGCGAGATCTCCAGCGAAGAAGCTGCAACAGCTCTCCACGAAGGTCTTGTACGCGGTGATATCGTTCCCGTATTCTGCGGCTGCGCTCCCAGCCTTTGGGGTGTTCGCGCACTTATGGACACAATCGTAAGCTCCTTCCCCCGTCACACAGCTAAGAAGAACGAGACTCTTGAAAACGGCGAAGCAAAGGCTATCGAAGCTGACGGCGAATGTGCTATCTTCGTATTCAAGACAGTTGTTGACCAGTACGGTAAGCAGACAATGTTCAAGGTTATGAACGGCGAACTCAAGAAGGATACAATGCTTAACAACGTAACAAGCGGTTCTTCCGAAAAGTTCGGTCACATCTATATCATGAAGGGTAAGAAGCAGATCGAAGTTGACTCTCTCGTATGCGGTGATATCGGTGTTGTTCAGAAGCTGAACGCAACAAAGACAAACGACACTCTTACAGCAGGTGCTGAGATCAAATATAAGAAGACAGAATTCCCCACACCCTATATGTGCAAGGCTATCATGGCTGCTGCAAAGGGCGGTGAAGATAAGATCACACAGGGTATCGCAAGACTTCTTGAAGAAGATCCCGCAATGGTATATGAAAACAATGCTGAAACAAAGCAGATGCTCATCTACGGTATGAGTGATATCCACCTCGACGTTATCTTCGCAAAGCTGAAGAACCGCTACGGTGCAAACCTCGTTACAGCAGAACCCAAGATCGCATACCGTGAAACGATCAACGGCACAGTTGAAATTCAGGGTAAGCATAAGAAGCAGTCCGGCGGTTCCGGTCAGTACGGCGATGTAAGAATTCGCTTCAGCCACGGCGAAGAAGAAGGACTTACCTTCACACAGAGCGTTGTCGGCGGCAGCGTACCCAAGAACTTCTACCCCGCAGTTGAAAAGGGTCTTCTCGAAGCAATGCAGAAGGGCGTTCTCGCAGGCTTCCCTGTAGTTAACCTCGCTGCTGACCTTTACGACGGTTCTTACCATCCCGTTGACTCCAACGAAATCTCCTTCAAGCTTGCTGCAAAGATCGCTTATAAGGAAGGTCTTCCCAAGGCTCGTCCCGTTCTTCTCGAACCCTACGGCAGCCTCAAGGTTTCCGTTCCCGAATACATGGTTGGTGACGTTATGGGTGACCTTAACAAGCGCCGCGGCCGCGTTCTCGGTATGAATCCCGATGAAAAGAGAAGCGGTTACACGATCGTTGAAGCTGAAGCTCCCAAGGCTGAAATGATGGACTACACAATTATCCTCAAGGCTATGACTCAGGGTAGAGGTAAGTACACATTTACATTCGACCATTACGAAGAAGTTCCCGGCAACGAAGCTCAGAAGATCATCGCTGCTCACCAGAACGACGACGAAGACTAATTTACATATCAGCTTTTATTGCCCTCGACTGCAAAAGCGGTCGGGGGCTTTTTCCTTCCGAAAGAATTAGTTTTGCAGATTATTTTGTAAAAATGATTTACAATGATGTTTTTGTGTGATATATTATAAATAGGTGATATTTTTTTCTTTTTATAGGATATTTCACGAAAAGTGGTATGGAGGAACTAAAAATGAAAATAACCTTTATGGGTGCAGGCAGTACGGTATTTGCACGTAACGTTATCGGTGACTGCATGTGTACGGAGTCTCTTCGCGACAGCGTTTTTGCTCTTTACGATATTGACGGACAGCGCCTTGAAGAAAGCCGCACAATCCTTGAAGCAATGAGAAAGGCAAAGGGCGGCTACGGTAAAATAGAATGCTATCTCGGTGTTGAAAACAGAAAGGAAGCTCTGAGAGGCGCAAATTTTGTTGTAAATGCAATTCAGGTAGGTCTTTATGACCCTTGTACAATTATTGACTTCGAAGTGCCTAAAAAGTACGGCCTTCGCCAGACCATCGGTGACACTCTCGGTATCGGCGGTATCATGCGCGCTCTGCGTACAATTCCCGTAATGATGGACTTTGCCCGTGATATGGAAGAGGTATGTCCCGATGCTGTATTTCTCAACTACACAAACCCCATGGCAATGCTTTCGGGCTACGTTCAGAGATATTCGGGCATTCAGACCGTCGGTCTTTGCCACAGCGTCCAGGTATGCTCAAAACACCTTTTCTGGGATCTTGATATGGGTGATAAGCTTGAAGGCAGAAAAGAGCTTATTGCAGGTATCAACCACATGGCATGGCTCCTTGAGATAAAGGATAAGAATGGCGTTGACCTCTATCCCATGATCAAGGAAAGAGCCCTTAAGAGAATGGAAGAGGACACCTGCTATAACAGAGTAAGATACGATTATATCAAGAATTTCGGTTATTACTGCACCGAATCAAGTGAGCATAACGCAGAGTATAATATGTTCTATATCAAAAGCAAGTATCCCGAGCTTATTGAACGTTATAAAATACCTCTTGATGAATATCCCAGCCGCTGCATCCACCAGATAAATGCATGGAAGGAGGAGTATAAAAAGCTTCTTGAAACCGGAGCTAAGGAAGAACATCAACGTTCGGAAGAGTATGCATCCTATATCATGGAGGCAATCGTCTGCGATAAGCCCTATCAGATAGGCGGTAACGTTCTTAATACAGGACTTATCACCAACCTTCCTGCAGAAGCTTGCGTTGAGGTACCCTGCCTCGTTAACGGCCGCGGTATCAATCCTTGCTACGTTGGCGCGCTCCCCGTACAGTGCGCGGCTATGAACATGACAAATATAAACGTTCAGCTTCTGACGATGGAAGCAGCAAGAACTCTTAAAAAAGAGCATATTTATCATGCGGCTATGCTTGACCCCCATACGGGAAGCGAGCTTGATATCGATACAATTAAGACTATGGTCGATGACCTTATTGAAACTCACGGAGATTGGCTTCCCAAGTACCACTGATTTTTAAAAGGGAAGTGTCAAAAGGTAGCCTTTTGCGTATACTTATAATAATATTTGCTCTTTTTCTGCAATCAGTTACTTTGGAAAGGATATATTATGGATATTATAGGAAACATTAAGGAAACTATTTCAAAAACCGGCAGGTCTGCGGTTAAGAAAACAAAGGACCTTGCAGGTCTTGCGAGAATTAATGCCCGTATAGAGGAAACAAAGGAGCTTATCGAGGGCGTTTATGCTCAGATTGGCAGAAAATATTACGACCTCTATTCAAAGGGCGGCGCATCGGAAGAATTTGCCATAGATATTGCCACTATCGAAAATCTCACAGAACAGCTTGAAGCCTTTGAACAGGAAAAGCTTGTTCTGAAAGGTAAGATAAGATGTGCGGAGTGCGGAAAAACAGGAGACGACGGATATACTTTCTGCCCCTTCTGCGGAGCAAAATTCCCCGAAACTCCCGCCCCTGAAGAAGCAGTTGTCACAGAACCCGTCGTTGAAGACGAAGACTTTGAAGACGCTGATGAAGAAATAGAATAATAGAAAAAGGCTCACATGAGTTCGTTTAGACGTTACGAAACTTCATGTGAGCCGTTTTGTTATTTTGGTCTTTCAAACCCGTTCAAAAAATTTTGAAGGGGGTTGGGGGAACTTTTTTAAAAGTTCCCCCAATAAACTTACTTAACTACAGTAAAATAAAGAACTACAAGGATAGCGAGGGCTATTCTGTACCAACCGAATGCCTCGAAGCTGTGGCGTTTAACAAATCCCATAAGGAACTTGATGGCAACGAGAGAAACCAGGAAGGAAACTATCATAGCAACTCCAAGGATAAGGAGCTGCTCGCCTCCGAAAAGCTGAGCTTCACCGTCGAGGACGTCCTTGGCGTAGGAGAGAACTTCAATACCCGAAGCTCCGCACATGGCGGGGATAGCAAGGAAGAAGGTGAAGTCTGCGGCGGCAGTACGGGAAACGCCGCAAAGCATGGCGCCGAGAATGGTGGAGCCGCTTCTGCTTGTGCCCGGCACAAGGGAGAGCACCTGGAAAAGACCTATGTAAAGAGCTGTTTTGTAGCTGATGTCATCGGCGGTCTCAATTTTCGGAGCCTTGTTCCTCTTAAGCCTTTCAATTACGATAAACGCTATACCGTATACAAGGAGCGCTGCTGCAATAATGAAGGGATCATCGATAAGGTCGATGTCGCATATCTTCATAAGCACCACGGCAAGACCGCCGGGGATAACTGCAACGAGGATCTTTGACCAGAGCACCCAGGTGCTCTTTTTTTCTTCTGCCGTCTTCTTTCCCGAGAAGGGATTAAGTCTCCCGAAGAAGTAGACCACGACCGCAAGAATAGCGGCAAGCTGGATTATCTCAACCAGCATGTGGGTAAAGGAGCGGTCCTGAGCGAGAGGGAATATCTCGTTGAAAAGGAGCAGATGTCCCGTTGAAGAAACGGGAAGCCACTCGGTGATTCCTTCAATTATGCCGAGAATAACGGCTTTTAAAAGTTCTAATATAAGCATTTAAGTACCTTCAATAATAGATTATTCTCCACCTCTTAAGATATCCCCCTCTTTAACAGGTACAGGACACTTAAGACGGAAAATCATAGAAGCATGGGGAGTTGACTCAATGGGAGAGCCGTTTTCGTCGGTCAGCTCCTCGGAAACAAAGGGAATTCCCGTGTTTCCTATGGTTAGAAGCTCGACGGGGTCACCCTTTACAAACTTGTTTCTTTGGGTGAAGAGAGCAAAACCCTCCTCATCGCTGTCGGAAACAGCCGTTGCAAGGTACGCCTTTTCGCGGATGTAACCCATATCGTTTACGATATTTGCGTTTTCGTGAGGGGACGTGAAGAAAAATCCCGTGTCATACTGACGGTGGCTCACACTGCAAAGCTCACGGAGCCAGGCGGGGTCGTATTCATAGTTTTCGGGATCGGCAAAATATCTGTCGAGAGCCATTTTGTAGGTGTTTGTAACTACTGCCGTGTAGTACGCGCTTCTTACTCTTCCTTCAAGCTTGAAGCTTGTAATTCCTGCCTTTGCAAGCTCGGGGATGTGCTCTATCATGCACATGTCCCGGCTTGACATAACGAAGGTGTCACCCTCAGACTGAACTACGGGGAGCGTGTATTCGGGACGCTTTTCCTCGTAAACCGTCATTTCCGCCTCGCCGAGAGCAAGGTCGGCGTGGGAGAAGTCTGCCTTATCGGAGGGTCTGAATACCCAGCGGCAGGACTGAGCACAGTTGCCGCGGTTTGCATCTCTGCCCACAAAATACTGGCTGAGAAGGCATCTTCCGCTGTAAGCGATGCACATTGAGCCGTGAACAAAGCACTCAAGCTCTAAGTCCTCGGGGATGTTTGCTCTTATGTTCTTTATGTCCTCAAGGGAAAGTTCTCTTGCGAGAACAACTCTTTTTGCGCCAAGCTCATACCATGCTCTGCAGGTCGCGGCAGAAACGGTGCTCGCCTGAGTGGATATGTGAATGTCAACGTCGGGTGCCGCTTTTTTGGCAAGCATAAGTACACCG
>SVTQ01000044.1 GCA_015063695.1 Oscillospiraceae bacterium | reverse complement strand
AAAGCTATGTGCGAAGATGCTATTGGCGATTCAAATATCAAGATCACCATTGAAAACTGCAACGGTTTTCACGACTTTCAAAAAGAAGCGTTGGCAATACTCCTCGAATCAAAATGCTTTACTCTCACTTTTGATATAGGTCATAACCACGCGTGCGGAGGTCTTGATGAGCCTTATATTCTGGAAAACAAAAATGATCTTTGCCACATGCATCTCCATGATGCCAAAGATAAGAAAAATCATCTTGCCCTCGGCACGGGCGAGCTGAATCTCAACGATTATCTCACCTTAGCAAAGGAATGCTCTGCAAGTGTTGTTTTAGAGGTCAAAACTTCCAACGGCTTGAAAAGCTCCATCGATTGGATGAAAGAGAATGGGTGGATGTGATGAAACGCACATACAATAAACTCGTTCGGGACAGGATCCCCGAAATTATTGAAGCTAAAGGCGAAAAACCAGTAACAAAAATTCTTACCGATGAAGAATATTGGAGCTCACTTTTCGAGAAAGCATTGGAAGAACTGGATGAAGTTAAAACGGCTGATGATCTTGATGAAACAAAAAAGGAGCTTGCCGATCTTCTTGAAGTAGTGCGAGCTATGGCAGAACACAAAGGCTTTTCTCTTTCGGAAATAATTGAAGAAGCTGACAGAAAGGCTTCCGAAAGAGGAAAATTTGAAAACAAGATTTATTTGATAGGCGTTAAATGATGTACTGTAGAGGCGATCATCCCCTACGACTGTATTCAATATTTCACAACCATTTGTTAAAAGGAGAAAACCATGGCAGGTACTGCTACACATCTTGCCGTTGCAGATCTTATCTGCGAGCGGCTCGGTAACGACAAATTTAACTTGCCCCTGTTTTACAGCGGAAATATCGCCCCCGATGCGATCCACGCGCGGGCAGGCTACACGAGAGAATTAAAAAAACACACTCATCTCACCGTGGGCATCGGCGGTGCTGATTTTCAGAACCCCGAAAAGGTATGTGTCTTCCACGAAAGACTGATCTCTTTTATTGGTGAGAATATGAGTGAAAAAGGTGACGATTACGATCTTTATCTCGGCTACGTTTGCCATCTTGTGACCGATGAATTTTTTAACATAAGTCTGAGAAAAAAGATGGTCGATGCTATGGACACGGACGGACTTGCCACCGAAGGGCCTGAGCTTGCAAAAGCTATTCTTCACGATATGGACATCATAGACCGTGAGATAATGGCAAAATACCCTTTCAAAAATGACGTTAAAGCCTCTCTTTCTGCCGTTTGGGATATTGAAATTCCCGATATGGTAACAAAAGAAGAGACCAACTCAAGTAAGAGTTGGGTTATAAACAAGCTATTCATTTCCGAATGCGAAGAATCAGCACCGAAATACTACAGCTACGGAGAAGCTCTTGAATTTATCACATATTGCGCCGAAAGCATTATCGAAAGATTCAAGGGCGGCAAATTTCCCGCGCTCTTTTAAGTGGCTATTTTTACATTTCTATTGACAACCCGCAAATTATTGTGATATAATCCTTTCATAAAGAATTACATTTGGAGGTATACCAAAATGAGCAGAATCAAGACTATCGCTACAAGAGACATCGCTAAGTCCGCAAAGAACGGCGGCTGCGGCGAGTGCCAGACTTCTTGCCAGTCCGCTTGCAAGACTTCTTGCGGCGTTGCTAACCAGAAGTGCGAAAACAAGAACTCTGACAAATAAGTTTTTTCGACTCTTCAAAACGCTGTCTTTTATAAGACAGCGTTTTAATTTGTATACATAAAGGATAAAAAAATGGTACACCAGTATAAGCTTAACGGATATAATATAGTTCTTGATACCGCAAGCGGCTCCGTTCACACCGTTGACGAGGTGGCTTACGATATCATCGCTATGTACAAAGAGCACTCAACTGAGGAAATCGTCTCCGCTATCCTTGAAAAGTACGCTCATCTTCCTGACGTTAACGAAGCCGAGGTTCTTGAATGCATCGAGGACATCAAGGCTCTTGAGGCGGACGGCAAGCTCTTTTCCGAGGACAAATACGAAAAGCTGGCTTACAGCTACAAGAACGAATCAAACGTAGTAAAGGCGCTCTGCCTTCACGTTGCTCACACCTGCAATCTGAACTGCTCCTACTGCTTTGCAAGCCAGGGTAAGTATCAGGGTCACCGCGCTCTTATGACATACGAGGTCGGTAAGCAGGCCTTCGACTTCCTTATTGCAAACTCCGGCACCCGAAGAAATCTCGAGGTTGACTTCTTCGGCGGAGAGCCTCTTATGAACTGGGACGTTGTAAAGCGCCTCGTTGAGTATGCAAGAAGCGTCGAAAAGGAACACGGTAAAAACTTCCGCTTCACTCTTACAACAAACGGCGTTCTCATCGACGACGAAGTTATCGAATTCTGCAACCGCGAGATGTCAAACGTTGTTCTTTCCCTTGACGGACGCCCCCACATCAACGACCATTTCAGGGTTGACCACGAGGGCCGCGGAAGCTATGAGACTATCGTTCCCAAGTTCAAGAAATTCGTTGAGGCACGTGGCGGCCGCGACTACTATATGCGCGGCACCTTCACCCACAACAACGTTGACTTTACTAACGATATTTTCCATATGGCTGATCTCGGCTTCACAGAGCTTTCCATGGAGCCCGTGGTATGCCCTCCCGACGATCCTTATGCTCTTACAGAGGAGGATCTTCCCAAGCTCTTCGAGCAGTATGAGATCCTTGCAAAGGAAATGATCCGCAGGAAAAAGGCAGGAAACGGATTTACCTTCTATCACTACATGCTTGACCTGAAAAACGGCCCATGCATTTATAAGAGGATCACAGGCTGCGGCTCCGGAACCGAATATATGGCGGTTACCCCTTGGGGCGACCTTTATCCCTGCCATCAGTTCGTAGGAGATCCAAAATTCCTTCTCGGTAACATATGGGACGGAGTTCAAAACAAGGAGTGCCAGGATTCGTTCCGCTCCTGCAATGCATATGCAAGAGAGGAATGCCGCGATTGCTGGGCAAGGATGTACTGCTCCGGCGGCTGCGCTGCAAACTCCTACCACGCTACAGGCTCTATTCAGGGCGTGTACGAGTACGGCTGTGAGCTTTTCAAAAAGCGTATCGAGTGCGCTGTTATGATGCAGGTAGCTGAAAGCGAAGAAGAATAATGAACACTCCTATCGCCGATTTTATCGACAGCTACATAGAATCAAATTCCTCCCGATTTCATATGCCCGGTCACAAGGGTGTGGGAGAGATTGAAAAATACGATATTACGGAAATTTCAGGTGCTGACGTTCTCTATTCTGCTGACGGAATAATCAATGAAAGTGAAAACAGCGTTTCCAAGCTTTTTGGCACAGAGCACAGCTACTACTGCACGGAGGGCTCTACTCTTGCAATAAAGGCGATGCTTGCCCTTGTCTCAAAAGGCACGAGCAAGACAATCCTTGCGGCACGAAATGTTCACAAGGCATTCGTTTACGGATGTGCGCTCCTTGATCTGTCAGTGGAATGGCTCTATCCCAAGGATTATTCACATCTTTGCGCCTGCAGCATCAGCGCGGAGGACGTCCGATCTGCTCTTGCAAAAACAGTCGAAAAGCCCTGCGCCGTATATATAACCTCACCCGATTATCTCGGAAATATTGCAGATATTTCGGGAATTTCCAAAGTATGCCGCGAGGCAGGAGTTCCTCTTCTCGTAGACAATGCTCACGGGGCTTATCTTAACTTCCTTGAGCATTCCCTTCATCCCATAGCTTTGGGTGCTGCAATGTGCGCGGATTCCGCACACAAAACACTCCCCGTGCTGACGGGTGGCGCATATCTCCACGTTTCAAAGGATCACCCTGAGTTTGTAAAGGGAGCAAGAAGCGCACTTTCATTATTTGCATCGACAAGCCCCTCATATCTTATTATGCGGAGTCTTGATCTTTGCAACAAATATATGGCAGAGTGCTTCAAATCTGAGCTTTCGGATTGTGTTGCAAAAACCGACGCTTGCAAAAAGGAATTGGCAGACATGGGTATTTCTGTTGAAGCTTCTGAACCATGCAAGATCGTTGTCAATGCCGAAAAAATGGGATACAGCGGAGATGCCCTTGGCGATATTCTTCGTAGCAGTGGAGTAGAAGCTGAATTCTGTGATTGCGAATACGTCGTGCTTATGACAAGCCCCCGCAATACTGACGAAGATTTTGAAAAGGTTTTAAATGCTTTTCAGAATATAGAGCATAGGGAAAGCATCGCACCGTTTTCAATTACACCTGCATATGCAAAGCAGGTGATGTCGATCCGGGAGGCGACCTTTGCAGAAAACGAGCTTGTTCCCGTAGAAAAAGCGATCGGAAGGGTCTGTGCCTCCCCCTCAGTATCCTGCCCTCCCGCAGTTCCAATAGCCGTTAGCGGAGAGCTTATCGGAGAAACAGAGATCTCGCTGTTCAAACGTTACGGCATCGGATCCATAGAAGTGGTAAAATAATAAAAAATTTGCTGTCAATTTTCGAAAAGATATTGACAAGCAGGGCTAAACTATGTATAATAATTAGGCTGTCAGTTCTGAGACGACCGCTGACAGCGTACGGAGAAGTACTCAAGAGGCCGAAGAGGCGCCCCTGCTAAGGGTGTAGGTCGGGATAACCGGCGCGAGAGT
>SVTQ01000024.1 GCA_015063695.1 Oscillospiraceae bacterium | reverse complement strand
GAACTGAACAGGTCAATTCGCTCTCAAATCTACCGAAATATGGGCTTTTTCCGCTATATTTAGCTGAGTGTTGAGGACTTTGAGGTGTAGGTATCATCAATTTACTTATGTTTTTATCAGCGACCCAAAGAAAGGCTACGGCATTTCAATAAAAAATATGGTAAAGAGCATGCCGGATATGCTGAAATAACAAAGTTTCAAAAGCTTTAACCAGATTTTTCAAATATTGTATTTGCATAACATCACACTCCTATCGGCAATACTTTTATCAGTGAATTTTACAACCGATAAAAAGGCGGTGGGAATATGCAGTATAACAAGGTTGAGATATGCGGAGTCAACACCTCAAAACTAAAAGTTCTGAGTGATGCCGAAAAAAAAGACCTCCTTGACAGGATCAAAGAGGGCGACGAAGCGGCGCGTGCAAAGCTTATTGACGGAAATCTCCGACTTGTTCTGAGTATTATTCAGCGTTTTTCGGGACGTAACGAAAATATGGACGACCTTTTTCAGGTTGGTTGCATCGGCCTTATAAAGGCTATTGATAATTTCAACACCGACCTTGACGTAAAGTTTTCGACCTATGCTGTTCCTATGATAATAGGCGAGGTACGGCGTTACCTCCGCGATAATAACACCATAAGAGTGAGCCGTTCAGTCCGCGATCTTGCTTATCGGGCACTGCAAATGAAAGAAGAGCTGCAAAGGGAAATGAACGCAGAGCCATCTATTGAAAAAATTGCCGAAAAGCTTGGAGAAAAGCCCGAAGATGTGGCCCAGGCGATAGAAGCTATAATAGAACCTGTTTCCTTATACGACCCTGTATACAATGACGGCGGCGATTCGATCTATATTATGGATCAAGTTCGTGACCTTGACAGCACCGACGATAACTGGCTTGAAGATATCGCTCTCAGAGAAGCTCTGAAGAAGCTTAATGAGAGGGAAATGAAGATAATCAACATGCGTTTTTTCAACGGTAAAACACAGATGGAGATAGCCGAGGAGATTGGAATTTCACAAGCCCAGGTATCACGACTTGAAAAAGGCGCACTTGAAAGAATTCGAAAAAATATGTAAAAAAGGAGCCCTTACGGACTCCTTTTTTATACATATGCAACGTGCAATTATTCAGCAGCGTATACGCTTGCCTGCTTTCTGCCCTTTGCGATGTGCTCAAACTTGACTGTTCCGTCAATGAGAGCGAACAGAGTATCATCAGAACCCTTACCCACGTTGTTACCGGGATGGATCTTTGTGCCTCTCTGTCTTACGATAATATTGCCGGCAAGTACAGCCTGACCGTCTGCTTTTTTAACGCCAAGACGCTTGGACTCACTGTCACGGCCGTTCTTTGTGGAGCCCACACCTTTTTTGTGAGCAAAGAACTGTAAGCTAATTCTAAGCATTTTCATTTCCTCCGCAATTTAGTTTTTTCAGACAACTGTTTCATCATCTTTGATTTCAACGGACAGATATTCGTAGTACTCTTCCATAAGGTCACGAAGCTGGTTATAATAGCCTTCGATAACCCCCGAAGCAGCAAACTGCTTCTTCTCGTCCTCCGCATATTCGGGAAGTGCACCGAGAACAGTCACCGTGATTTTTGCTTTCTCTTCGTCAATGAGATACTGAACGTCGGTTTCAAAGGAAACTTCGATTATGTTCACAACAAGCATCGTCATTGATGAGATAGCCGCACAAAGAACGTCGTTCCCTGCATCGGCAAAGCCTGAATGACCGATCTCATGGAAGCCGTAAAATACTCCGCCGCGTCGATAAAAAGTGATACGAGTCATTACCTTAGCCTTCGATAGCTGTGATCTGAACCTTGGTATAGGGCTGTCTGTGGCCCTGCTTCTTCTTCTCGTTCTTCTTGGGCTTGTAAGTCATTACGTAGATCTTCTTAGCCTTACCGTTTTTAACAACAGTAGCCTTAACCTTCGCACCCTCGATCACGGGAGTTCCTACCTTGAGGCAGTCATCTGCAGATATTGCGAGAACAGGAAATTCAATTGTTGTTCCTTCCTCAGCATTCAACTTTTCAACGAATACGAAATCGCCTTCGCTGACCTTGTACTGCTTTCCGCCGGTTTCGATAATAGCAAACACGAAAAGCACCTCTCTTTCATTATGTCTCGCTAACGTTGGTAAGCAAAGCTTTTCTATAACCAACCATTATGCGGCACCATATATTTTACTACCTAATGATAATATTGTCAAGCTGTTTTTTACATTTTTCAAAAATAGTAACAAAATAACAAAACGCGCAATAAATACGGTAGTTTTATGGTCAATTCGACAACGGTATATGTCCTGTCGATCAGTTCAACGACTTCTCTGCTCTTGCCTTTGCGGCCGTAAGAGTATTCTTGAGGAGTGTTGTTATGGTCATGGGACCTACTCCTCCGGGAACGGGAGTGATTGCAGATGCAGTTTTTTCCGCGCTTTCAAAATGAACGTCACCGCGAAGCTTTCCGTCCTCACAACGGTTTATGCCTACGTCAATAACGACCGCACCGGGCTTTATCATATCGCCCGTAATAAACTCAGCTCTGCCGACTGCAACAACGAGAATATCGGCTCTGCGTGTTACTTCGGCAAGGTCCTTGGTTCTTGAATGACAGACAGTAACCGTGCCGCTCTTGTTGAGAAGAAGCATTGCCATGGGCTTACCTACGATATTGCTTCTTCCCACTACTACGCATTCCTTACCGCATACGTCGATATTTTCATGTTCAAGCATTGTCATAATACCTGCAGGAGTACAGGGGAGGTATTTATAATCTCCAACCATTATTCTGCCTGTATTTTCAAGGTGGAAAGCGTCAACGTCCTTTTGGGGGCAAATAGCCGCTATTACCTTCTTTTCGTCAATATGCTTCGGGAGAGGAAGCTGAACGAGAATTCCGTCGACCTCGCTGTCTGCATTGAGATCATCTATCTTTGCAAGAAGCTCTTCTTCCTTTGTCTCTTCGGGCATTCTTATGACCCAAGAGTTAAATCCCACTTCAATGCAGGACTTTTCTTTGTTGCGGACATACACTTTGGACGCAGGGTCTTCACCTACTATGATAACTGCGAGACCGGGGGTTATACCGCTGTTTTTAAGTGTTGCAGTCTCTTCTGCAATAATTTCTCTTTCCTTAGCGGAAATAAGCTTTCCGTCTATAATTTTAGCCATAATGCTCTCCTGACTTACTCTATTATTTCTTCCTTTTTTTCCTCGACGGACACTGCTTCGTTATATCGTTTAAGGTTTCTTAAATTAATTATCATCAGCACTGCACCGAGAATAAACGTTGCCGCCGCAAGAGCCTGTGATACTCTAACGGGGCCTAACATAAGGCTGTCTGTTCTCAGCCCTTCGATAAGCATTCTTCCAAAGCCGTACCAGGTCATATAGAAAAGAAATACCTGGCCGTTGAATTTTTTCTTTTTATAGAAAACGTGTATTAAAATGAAGCCCAGTAAATTCCAAAGGGATTCATAAAGGAACGTGGGATGAACGAACATTTCGGAATAGAAAGACTCGCCTCCGTCAAATGAAGAAAGAATACCCATTCTCCAAGGGAGCGAAGTTTCTCCGCCGAAAGCTTCAACGTTTATGAAATTACCCCAGCGCCCGATTATCTGGCCGATCATTACCGCAGGCGAAACAACGTCAAGAAGGGTTGAAAAGCGTATCTTCTTGATTTTGGAAACCACAAGAACAGTCAGAAATCCCGCAAGTATACCGCCGTATATGGCTAGACCTCCGTTTCTTATATCAATTATATTACGAAGGGTGGCTCCTATAGAATAGGATATGAACGTTTTGAATTCAAAGATAACGTAGTAGAGCCTTGCACCGATAACTCCGAATATAATTGCAAAAATTCCGAGATCATATATATCATCAGACTTAATATTTTCGATCTTTGCTCTTGTCAGCGCATATATAAATGCAAGGACCATACCGGTTGCTATAAGCACTCCGTACCACATTACAGAGATACCGAATAGATTAAAAGCTTCTGCATCAATACTGAAAGGTTCGATCCCAAGTCCGGGAAAAGAAATATATTTCACACACACCTCCACGACAAACGGATTAACCCCCGTATGCCGATATGAATAATTTGTTATAAAACATGTTTCGGCGGTATCGCAAAATACCGCCGAATAAGCACTGCTTAAAATCAGTCTTCACTGTTTTCCCAGTTGTGATAGATCTCCTGTACGTCATCATTGTCCTCAAGGTGCTCGATAAGAAGATTCATGTTCTTGATATCGTCTTCGCTCTCAAGGGTGATATATGTCTGAGGAATTCTGTCAAGCTCAGCGGATTCGATCTTATATCCCTTGGCTTCGATAGCTTCGCGAACTGCATCGAGGTCATCGGGTTCCGTATAGATTTCAAAAACGCCGTCGTCTGCCATGAAGTCAGCCGCACCTGCTTCAAGAGACGTTTCCATAAGAGCATCTTCGTCAACGTCACCGTCTTCATTTGTGATGATTATAACGCCCTTGTCGTCAAACATATAAGATACGCAGCCGCTCTGACCGAGGTTTCCGCCGTACTTGTCAAAGTAGTGACGCATTTCGGATGCAGTTCTGTTTCTGTTATCTGTTGCTGTTTCAACGATTACGGCAATACCGGAAGGACCGTAGCCTTCGTATACGATCTCTTCGTAAGCAACGCTGTCTGCGCCGCTTGCCTTCTTAATGGAACGCTCGATGTTATCGTTGGGAACGTTAAGGCTCTTAGCCTTTGCGATAAGGTCCTTGAGCTTTCTGTTGACGTTCGGGTCGGGACCGCCTGCACGAACTGCGATAGCGATCTCCTTACCGATCTTTGTAAATACCTTAGCCTTCTGAGCATCGGTCTTTTCTTTTTTGTTTTTGATATTATTCCATTTGCTGTGTCCTGACATAATACACCTCTAAAACTATATAGATAATTCTTATATTTTCTCGGGAGTCTTGAGGCATATAAGTCTCAATGCGTTGCCGAGAGTGATCTTTGCCGCTTCCGTAAGAAGAAGACGTGTATTCTTTACACCTTCATCCTCCGCGGAAAGGATCTGACAGTTATGATAAAAACGGTTGAATGCAGAGCAAACCTCAATAATGTAACGTGTGATGACGGAGGGCTCGTATTCCTTGATTGCGCTTTCAACCTTCTCGGGGAAGAGGGCGAGAACCTTAAGAAGCTCAGCCTCATCCGGCTCTGTTAAGGAAGGAACCGCACTGCGGTCGAAATCGCCCGCCTTGGAAAGTACACTGCAGGTTCTTGCATAGGTATACTGTGCATAGGGACCTGTGTTTCCTTCAAAGCTGAGAGCCGCATCCATGCTGAAGTTTATATCCTTAATTCTGTTATTAAAGAGATAATGGAAGACTATAGCACCGACACCGACGGCCTCGGCAGTTTCCGCTTTATTGGGAAGATCGGGGTTCTTTTCGTCTATAATTGCATTTACTTTATCTATTGCCTGCTGGAAAAGGTCGCGGAGAAGAACTACGTTTCCGCTTCTTGTGGCAAGCTTTGCACCGTCGATACTTACCGTGCCATAGGGAACGTGGATAAGGCTGTTTTCCCAGTCATAACCCATGAGAGAAACCACCTTGAACCACTGCGCAAAGTGAAGGCTCTGCCCTGCAGAGGTTACGTAGATACACTTATCGAACTTATACGTATCTTTTCTGTACACTGCCGCCGCTATATCACGGGTGGGATAAAGAGTTGAGCCGTCCTTCTTAAGAATAAGGCAAGGGGGCATGCCGTATTCTTCAAGGTCAACGATGGACGCGCCGTCATCTATTTTAAGGATGCCTGCATCTCTTATCTTCTGAACCTGTGCGGGCATCTTATCTGTGTAAAAGCTTTCGCCGTTGTAGCTGTCGAAGGTAATTCCCAGCTGACCGTAAGTAATTTCGTATTCTTTAAGACTGATGCCGATTATCCACTTCCAGAGCTCGATGTTTTCGGGATCGTTCTGTTCAAGCTTTTTGAACTCTGCTCTTGCTTCATCCTCAAGGGCGGGGTCTGCTTCAGCTTCGGCGTGGAACTTCACGTAAAGAGCCACGAGCCCGTCAATACCCGACGCTTCGATCTCTTCCTTATTGCCCCATTTTCTGAAGGCAACTATCATCTTACCGAACTGTGTGCCCCAGTCGCCAAGGTGGTTGATACCGATACATTCATAACCTGCAAACTCATGGAGAAGCTTAAGGGAATGACCGATAACGGTCGTTCCGAGGTGACCGATATGGAAGGGCTTTGCAACGTTGGGAGAGGAGTAGTCAAGAACGCAGACCTTTCCCTTGCCCGATTCGTTGGAGCCGTATTTTTCGCCCTTTTCAAGAACGGCGCTCAGCACGTCCTTCGTAAGGTAATCGTTTGAGATCTTGAAGTTAAGGTAACCGGAAACAGCGTTAACTTCACTGATTTCAGGACCGTATTCGCCTGCGGCAAGAGTTTCCGCAATCATGGGGGGAGCTTTTCTGAATGAGCGGCTGAGCTTAAAGCAAGGAAGCGCAACGTCACCCATGGAAGTGTCCGGGGGATATTCAAGCATAGCGGCAAAATCGGAGGCGGTAAGCTCACTTCCGGGGAAGGATACATTTACTGCCTTTTCGATATAAGACGCCACAGTCTTCTTAAATTGTATCATAACAGTTTATCTCCAAAGAGTTATTAGAAGATGCCCAAATTAATTGGCATCTTGACTTTGTAAGTTTATCAGTTGCCTTCCTTGGGAAGCGCGAGCTGCTCTTCCTTGGATTTTGCAACTTTTTCAGCCTGGGAGTCAAGCAGAGCGTGAATTCTCTTAACGGGGTTAAGAAGAGTGCTGATGCTTTCGTCATGGTTGAGTGTATCAATAATGTAAGCAACGTACTTACACATATTTACCTGTGTGAACCAAGGCTTCTGGAGAAGCTCATCGGGAGCATATACCAGGTTAGTTGCGAAGATCTGTGTGAAGAGACCTTCGTCGTACGCCTTCTGGATGCGTTCGTAACCGCTTGTGAAGATAGCGAAGGTTACGAATAGGAATATTCTCTTTGCACCCTTTTCCTTGAGCTGGAGGGATACGTCGAGAATAGAGTCGCCGGATGCGAGCATATCGTCAACAACGATAACGTCCTTGTCTTTGATGTCGCGGCCGAGGTATTCATGAGCTTCAATGGGGTTCTTACCGTCGATAATTACGGAGTAATTACGGCGCTTATAGAACATACCGAGCTCGATACCCATAACGGATGCGTAGTACATGCTTCTGGACATTGCACCTTCATCGGGAGCGATAACCATGATATCATCACTGGAAAGGCTGATATCGGGGTAACGCTTTGTAAGAGCCTTGAGCATCTGGTATGTAGGTCTTACGTTGTCAAAACCGCTGAGAGGAATAGCATTCTGTACTCTGGGGTCATGTGCATCAAATGTGATGATGTTTGTAACGCCCATGTTTACAAGCTCCTGAAGGGACATGGCACAGTCAAGAGATTCACGGGTAGTACGCTTATGCTGTCTACCTTCGTAAAGCATAGGCATAATAACGGAAATTCTTCTTGCCTTACCGCCGATTGCGGCAATTATTCTCTTAAGGTCAGCGTAGTGGTCATCGGGACTCATGGGAACGGACTCACCGTACATCTTATACTTTACGCTGTGATTGAACATATCGGTGATAATATAAAGGTCGTGACCTCTCATGGATTCATGAACGATAGCCTTTGCTTCACCTGAACCGAATCTGGGACAATCGGTTTCAATAAGATATGTTTCTTCGTCGCCGTGTCTTCTCCACTCACGAAGATAGCTGTCAACCTGTTCAACAAAGCCTTCACAGCCTCTCATTCCAATTACGCCGAGTTCTCCGTACAAATTACCCATCTGTTTTTCCCCCTTAAAATAACTATCAAACTAATTTACAAACGCAAAATGCGTTGTCTTATAATATTATAAATGTTATTGTATCACAAAATTTAATGTTTCGCACAGTTAAATCGATTTATTAAAATAAAATTTTCAATTCGCGGTAAATTATTATAATTTTATAACAAAATCACAATATCAGCCGAGAATTTCGCAGAATTTTGCATAAGCCGCGTCCCATTTATCTTTATTCTCAGCAGAAGGAACGTAATTCTCAACGTCAAAGGACTTTCTGATCGCGCTTCTTGCTTCCATTACGTCAGCAAATTCACCTGCTGCAATAAGCTGCATTGAGATGTTACCTATAGCTGTTGCCTCAACGGGACCTGCTGAGACCTTCTTGCCCGTACAGTCTGCAACGTACTGGCAGAGAAGCTTTTCCTTTGTACCGCCGCCTACAATATTAATTGAGCTGTAATTCTTGGAGCAGAGCTCTTCAAGCTTTTCGGCGGTAAATCTGTATTTGAGGCAAAGGCTCTCGTAAATACAGCGCATGATCTCACCCACTGTTTCGGGTCTTCCCTGTCCTGTCTTTTCACAGAAGTCTGCGATTCGCTTCGGGAGGTTGCCCGCCTTATTGAAGGAAGCATCATCGGGGTCGATTATGTATTTGAGCATTTCCGCGTCCTTTGCCATAGCTTCAAGCTCATTGAAGGAATATTCCTTTCCTTCGCGTTTCCACTGACGGCGGGATTCCTGAATGAGCCAGAGACCCATGATATTCTTCATTACGTTTATCTTTCCGTCAACGCCGCCCTCATTTGTAAAGCTGTACTTTTCGGAGGTCTCGTTGATGATGGGACATTCGTTTTCGGTACCCATAAGGGACCAGGTTCCGCTGCTGATGAACAGAAAGTCCTTTTCTTCTGCAGGAACGGAAAGAACCGCAGAGGAGGTATCATGAGAAGGAACGTTTACAACGACCGCCCCCGTATTACCCGTTTCCTCATCAACTGTGTCGGCAAGCTTTCCGAGGACGCTTCCGGGCATTACAACAGGTGCAAAAAGTCTGTCGGGAATACCGAGCTTGTCCATTATATCCTTAGAAAAGGTTCTGCTTTCAGCATCCATAAGAGCTGTTGTGGAGCCTATGGTATATTCACATGCCATCTTATCGGTAAGGAAATAGCCGAGAAGGTCGGGAGTGAGAAGCATCTTGTCTGCGTTTTCAACTATCCAGGGACGGTTTGAAAGGTCAGCGCTCATCTGGAACACAGTATTGAAGCTCATGGATTCAATACCTGTTTTACCGTAAAGCTCTGCATAAGGAACCTTAGAATAAACTCTTTCCATTTCGGGAAGTGTTCTCTCGTCTCTGTAATGATAAGGAACAGAGATAAGCGCGCCGCTTTTATCTATATAGCCGTAGTCAACGCCCCACGTGTCGATACCGACAGTATCGATACCGCCGTTACCTGCACACTTAAGGATCGCAGTTTTTATCTCATGCAAAAGTCTGAGAGTATCCCAATAGAAGCTCCCGCCGATCTGAAGGGGATCGTTTGAAAAACGGTGAACCTCCTCAAGGGTTATCTTCTCTCCGTCATAGGAACCTACGATTCCTCGTCCGCTAGAAGCGCCAAGGTCGATAGCAAGGACTCTTTTACTCAATGTTTCATCCTCCGTCACATAGTCTTCTATCGTATATTATACAAGCTTTTCTTTCCATAGTCAACAAATTTCCGCTTTGAGTTAAGAAAAACTTTAATATTTTTTCTTCATTTAATAAAGTACAGCTCCGAAAACGTAAAAAGGAACCGACATTTAACGGTTCCTTTTGGTTTTGAAGTTAATAAGCGTTATTACTTATACTTACGCTTACGAGCAGCTTCGGACTTCTTCTTCTTCTTTACGCTGGGCTTTTCGTAACATTCTCTCTTACGAAGTTCAGCCTGGATACCCGAACGCTGACACTGACGCTTAAAACGACGAAGTGCGCTATCAAGGGATTCGCCCTCTTTAACTCTGATTTCTGCCATATTCTGTTTCCCTCCCTTCGCTTTAAGCAACTGAGATGAACTCTCCGTGATATTATATACTAACTTTTCCCGTCTGTCAATACCGAATTTCCATTTTTTTGACGATTTTTTCGCATTTTGGAAAAATACTGTTCATCGGAAAAAGCAGTGAACGAAAATCTCGGTAAAACGAGAAGCTGCTCTGTTTATTTAGCTACGATATTTACGATCTTACCGGGAACGTAGATCTCTTTGATTATATTCTTGCCCTCGAGGAGCTCTGCGATCTTTTCGTCTGCCTTTGCAGTTGCAATAACTGTAGATGCATCTGCATCGGAAGCTACCTTTACCGTTGCGCGGAGCTTACCGCAGATCTGTACGGGAACTTCAATGGTTGCATCAACTGTCTTGGCTTCGTCCCACTTGCACCACTTACCGTTTGCCAGCATACCTTCGAAGCCGCATACCTGCCACATTTCTTCTGTGATGTGAGGAGCAAAGGGATTGAGCATTGTAAGGAACGCCGCCATTTCACCCTTTGTGATGCTTCCTTTATCGTAAATTTCATTGATAAGAGTCATAAGAGCCGCGATAGCCGTGTTATATTTGAGTGTTTCGATATCCTCTGTAACCTTCTTTATAGTCTTATGGAAGGAAGTTTCAAGCTCTGCGGAGAATTCGTCGCCGTCTGTGAGGATGTCGAGAAGCTTCCATACACGGTCGATAAATCTCTTACAGCCCTTAACGCTGTCCTCGGACCAGGGAGCCGCCTTTTCATAGTCGCCCATAAAGAGAACGTAGGTACGGAGAACGTCTGCACCGTATACGTTAACAACGTCATTAGGGTCAACAACGTTACCCTTGGACTTACTCATCTTATCACCGTCGGGACCGAGAATAAGGCCCTGAGCAGTTCTCTTTGCGTAGGGCTCTGCATAAGGAACGAGACCCATGTCATAGAGGAACTTATACCAGAAACGGGAGTAGATAAGGTGACGTGTTACGTGTTCCATACCGCCGTTGTACCAGTCAACGGGAAGCCAGTACTTCAGCTTGTCTTCCGCTGCAAAAGCTTCCGTATTGTGGGGGTCGATATAACGGAGGAAGTACCATGAAGAACCTGCCCACTGAGGCATTGTATCTGTTTCGCGCTTTGCATCCGCGCCGCAGTGAGGACACTTACAGTTAACGTATTCTTCTACCTTTGCAAGAGGGCTTTCGCCGTCTGAGCCGGGTTCGAAGTTTTCCATCTTGGGAAGACGGAGAGGAAGCTCTTCATAGGGTACGGCAACAACGCCGCAAACGGGGCAGTGAACGAGAGGAATGGGTTCACCCCAGTATCTCTGACGGTTGAACGCCCAGTCCTTCATCTTGTACTGTACGCCTGCTTCGCCTATTCCCTTTTCTTCAAGGTAGGAAAGCATCTTTTCGATGGAATCCTGCTTGTTTGTGAGGCCGTTAAGGAAGTCGGAGTTAACAACTTCACCGTCACCTGTATATGCTTCAACGGAAATGTCTCCGCCCTTGATTACTTCAATAATATCAATACCGAACTTCTTTGCAAAGTCGTAGTCACGTCCGTCGTGCGCGGGAACTGCCATGATAGCACCCGTGCCGTAGCCCATCATTACGTAGTCGGAAATGTAAATGGGAATTTCCTTTCCGTTTACGGGGTTTACCGCAGAGATACCTTCAACTCTCACACCCGTCTTATCCTTGACGAGTTGTGTTCTTTCAAATTCGCTCTTCTTGGAGCATTCCTCGCGGTATGCTTCAACGTCGGCATAGTTGGGAATGATATCCTTATTTGCCTCGAGCATGGGATGCTCGGGAGCCATTACCATGAAGGTTACTCCGAAAAGGGTATCGGGTCTTGTTGTATATATCTTAAGTTTTTCATTTGTGCCCTTGATCTCAAAGTTTACGAATGCGCCCTTAGACTTACCGATCCAGTTTACCTGCTGCATCTTGATATTGGGAAGGTAATCGACCTCTTCAAGACCCTGGAGCAGCTTATCTGCGTATTCTGTAATTCTGAGATACCAGACGTCCTTGGACTTCTGAACGATATCGCTGTGGCAGATATCGCACTTGCCGCCCTGAGAGTCCTCGTTGGAAAGAACTACCTTACAGGAGGGGCAGTAGTTTACAAGGGTCTTATCTCTGAAAACGAGACCGTTTTCAAACATCTTGAGGAATATCCACTGTGTCCACTTATAATAGTCCTCGTCTGTTGTATCTACAACTCTGTTCCAGTCAAAGGAGAAGCCTACTCTCTTCAGCTGGTCAGAGAAGTTTGCAATGTTCTTATCTGTTACGGCTCTGGGGTGAATGCCTGTCTTTATAGCATAGTTTTCTGTAGGAAGGCCGAAAGCGTCAAAGCCGATGGGGAAAAGAACGTTATATCCTTCCATTCTCTTCTTTCTGGAAACTACTTCAAGGCCGGAATAAGCCTTGATGTGACCAACGTGCATACCTGCACCGCTGGGATAGGGGAATTCTACAAGACCGTAGAATTTGGGCTTTTCGCTGTTGTCTTCAGCGTGAAAAACGCCTGTTTCCTCCCATATTTTTTGCCATTTTTCTTCTGTTGATTTAAAATCGTATTTCATAATTTCTCCGAATTGTAATACAGTGACATCCTCACTCGGGTCACCTTAAGATGTAGCTTGGGACTTAATGCAAAGTCCCAGGAAAATATATGTGTATTATATCAGTCTTCGGTAAGAAGCTCGCTGATGTCCTCTTCAACCGTACCGTCGTAGAGCTTTTCAAGGTTGTAGAACTCTCTTGCATCGCGCCCGAACACGTGAACGATAACTGAGCCGTAGTCAAGCAGTATCCAGCTGTCGCCGCGTCCGCCTTCAACGTGAAGAGGTTCGATGCCGCTACGGGTCATTCTGTATTCGACCTCGTCTGCAAGGGACTTTATCTGTGTTCGGGAGTTACCGGAGCACACGATAAAATAATCCGCAAGGACAGTCTGCTTTTCTACGTGAAGAAGCTTTATATCTTTTGCTTTTTTAGAGTCAAGCACCGTTACGATAAACTCCGCAGTTGCAAGGGAGTCAGCACCTTCGGGAAGATTCTGAGTCAGATTGTTTTCCAGTTCCATATTTTCACCTTCTAAAAATTTCTGTTAATTATTATACCTCATTATGTGGGAGGAAGCTCATCGCCTTCGTTGAGCATCTCAGCGTCGTATACAATACCCTCGACAGTTTCAGAATCATAAATATAAGTTCCGCTGTCAAATACATGATCAACGTCAAATATCTCGTCAGTAATGGGTGTATCATAGATATTGAAATATCCGTTTACATAATCGAGAGCTGCTTTTCTGTTCATATTATAATATGAGAGTCCGTCTGCGCCGGGAGCTGCCTGACCGGGAAGGGTCATAAATATTACGTTCTTAAGGTTAAGCTTAAACGCAACGTTAGCAAAATAGATCATATCGGTGGTGCTCATGTTGGTTGAAAGGTTTTCAACAACTATGCCGCAAAGAGTGCCGATATTTGTGATGTTAACGTTCTCCTGAACGGACTTGAAGAGAGCTGCCATGAAGACCTTCTGCATGTTTACTCTGCCGATATCGCCCTGAGCGAAGGTAGAACGGTAACGTACAAACATTTCTGACTGAGCGCCTGTAAGGGTCTGCTTACCTGCCTTGAGGTTGATCTTGAGGTTCTGATTGGGGTCGTTGTACTTCATATCGATGGGCACATCGATCTCAACTCCGCCGAGCGCATCAACGATATTTACGAACTGGTCAAGGTCCATCATCGCATAGTAATGAATCTTTACGCAAAGGTTCTTTTCGAGGAATTTAGCATAACCTGCAATTCCTTCGAGCTCGGAATCCTCGGCTTTATCATCAACATAGTATGAATATACCCCGTTTATCTTATGATACCAATAATTATCATAGCTTACGTAAGTATCTCTGGGTATCTGCATGATTCGAACCGTGCTGTCTGCAACGTTGAAGTTAACGAGCATTGCAACGTCTGTAAGACTTGCGGCTCTGTCGCGTCCTACGATGAGGAAATTGAATACGTCCTCGGAAAGAACTACGTTATAGTTCTCTTCTGCTTCGTCGTCAGGGTCAACACTGCCGAAGATGCTTGAATGGTCAACGTTATCGGGTCTGAACAAAAGGTTGATGATAGGATTTCTGAAAGCATAGAGCAGCCCTACCATAACAACGATAACGGAAACCGTAATAATTACTGCTTTAACGAAATTGTTCTGTTTTCTTACGTTCTTTGAAACTTTTGAAGCGTTATTATCCATTTTTACTCTCCTGTTTTTTAGCAAGATTTTCAATAAAATAATTACGTGCCTCCACGGTGTCTTCATCAATGAGAGCGCCTTCATCAACCAGATTATTTATAGTCATGTCAAATGACTTTATCATAGTCTTTAAAAGCACCTCATATTTATCAGCGCCGTCTTTGTTTATACTGTCATAGAAATAGCGGCGAAGCTCAACGCAGTCCTCAAAGGTACGGGTATCTTCGATATAGTCGGCAAGATACACGATACATTCAAAGAGTGTCATACCGCGCCGTCCCGTCGTATGCCATCTGACACCCGAAAGTATCTCATCATCTACAAATTCCGCAAAATCCTGCTCTGCAAGACACGCAGCGGTCTTTGCATGAAATATTTTAGGGGACAGCTTATCGCTATTTCGAACCATTATATCAAATTTTTGACAATATTGCAACTGTTTTTCCAAACTTAATACTTTTGTAATATCGTGAAGAAGCGCAGAGCATCTGATGCTCATCACCTTTTCGGGCAAAAATATCTCGCCGAGCGAAGCCGCCTCACGTTCAACCGCGAGTGTATGGCGGTATCTCTTCTCCGTCTGATACTCCTTCACTCTTTCTCTGATGAGAGAAAGCTCTTCTTCGCTCAGAGAGGACTTATTCTGAATATCCATGATTAATTTCTGTACAGCCCCTTTTCGTTTATTATATCAAGCACGGCAGGGGGAACCATTTCCGCCACGTCAAGACCGCTCTTAATAGCTTCCCTGACCCCTGTCGAGGATATTTCAAGGGCAGGCTCTTTAATTACGGTTATCTTTGCTCCGTATTCACGGCGCAGTCTCTCGGCGGCCGCTTCAACTCGTGAAAGTCCGTCGTCCTTCCTTGCCATTACCGCAAATTCCGCTTTTTTCATAAGCTCCTCTGCGCGATACCAACTGTCAAGACAGCATATCATATCCTCGCCGCAGAGAATACATAGCTCGCCTTCGTCCTCAAAGTGCTCTACGGTCAGAACGGTATAGCTCTTCCCTTCTTTTTTTATTTCATAGTCGGATACCTCAACGATGGGAGAGAGAGAAAGAAACGCCGCTTTGCACATTTCAAGACGCGTCTCAGCGGAAACGGGACATTTCATTTCTTTATGGGGAGGAATACCCGCAGGCATTATCATCAGCTTATCGAGCTTTACGTACTCCATAAACAGTAATGCCGCCCTCACGTGACCGTTATGAACAGGTGAAAAGGTTCCTCCGTAAATACCTATCTTCATTTCGGTATTACCTCTGAATTAAAGTTCGATCTTCTTGTTTTCCTTTGATTCCTTGTAAAGAACAAATTTTGTGCCGATAACGGTCACAACGTCTGCGCCTATCTTCTCAGCTATCTCGTTTGCCGCTTCACGGGGAGAATAGTCGGAGTTATCAAGAGTTCTGAGCTTTATAAGCTCTCTTGCTTCAAGCGCCGCATCTATCTGACGGCACATTTCATCGCTTACTCCGCCCTTACCTATTTGAAAAATAGTACCAAGTCCGTTGGCAAGGCCGCGGAGATACGCTCTCTGTTTACTTGTAAGCATCAGTTTTCCTCGCTTAATATATTTTTAAGTATGTCAATAATCTTTCTCATGGCAATTCCGCGGTGGCTAACGGAATGTTTTTCCTCTGCACTCACCTCGGCAAAGGTCTTTCCGAACTGCTCGAAGTAGAAATAAGGGTCGTAGCCGAAGCCGCCGTCACCGTGGGGTTCATCGATGATAGTACCGTCACAGGTTCCGCGCACTGCAATAGCTTTGACGGAACGTCCGCATTTAGCGGAGGCGTATACTGAAAGCTCTGCATCAACGTATTTTTCGGGAACGTTTATTCCGAGGCTGTCGGGAATTACAACGCAGACAGCGCAAACGTAATGCGCCGCTCTGTTTTCTTTGTCACGGAGCTCGAAAAGAAGCTTTTCGTTATTTTTTTCATCAGTTGCTCCCTCTCCCGAATATCTTGCGGAATAAACTCCGGGAGCACCGCCGAGAGCATCCACTGCAAGGCCTGAGTCGTCGGAGATACCGATATATCCGAGGGATGCGGGAACCCCTGCTTTGATAGAAGCATTTTCTTCAAAGGTCACTCCATCCTCTTCAATATCACCCTCATAACCGATATCATCAAGGGAGAGAAGCTTTACTCCTACAGACGAAAGCTCTGCGAACAAAGTTTCAAGCTCTGCTATTTTTTTCTTATTTCTCGATGCAAGTACAAAATTATACATGGTTCCTCCGAAGACTATCAGTCGATAAGTGCGGAAACGAACATATCTGGGTCAAAGGGCTGCATATCGTCGATCTGCTCACCGACACCGATATATTTTACGGGAATATCAAGAACACCCTTGATGGAGAATATTGCGCCGCCCTTTGCGGTACCGTCAAGCTTCGTGAGAACAAGACCCGTTATCTCAGCGGCATTCTTAAATTCCTTTGCCTGATTGACCGCATTCTGTCCTGTTGTGGAGTCGAGAACAAGAAGTGTTTCGCGCGCCGCATCGGGAAGCTCTCGTCCGATTACTCTGTTTATCTTTGCAAGCTCGTCCATAAGGTTCTTTTTATTATGGAGACGTCCTGCGGTATCAACGATAAGCACGTCAGCACCGCGTTTCTTTGCAGCCGCGCAGGCATCAAATACAACCGCCGCAGGGTCACTTCCCTCGCTCTGCTTTATAAGCTCAACACCTGCTCTGTCGCACCACACCTGAAGCTGGTCGATTGCGGCAGCTCTGAACGTATCGGCAGCGGCAACAACTACCTTCTTGCCGTCAGCCTTAAGCTTTGCGGATATCTTACCGATAGTAGTTGTTTTACCTACGCCGTTAACGCCTATTACAAGGATAACGGAGGGAGAGGTTGAAACGTTAAGCTCCTCTGCATCTCCCACCATTGAACGGAGAATTTCTTTGAGTGCTTTTTTTACGTCTTCGGGATCGGAAAGTCTTCCGTCCTTTATTCTTTCACGAAGCTGCTCGATGACCTCTTCCGTGGTCTCGCCACCCATATCGGAACAGTAAAGAATTTCTTCAAGCTCTTCAAGGAATTCTTCATCAACCTTGACAAAGCTCTTTATCACGTTTTCTATCTGTCCCATTACAGCGTTCTTAGTCTTCTTAAGACCGCTTTTCAGTTTATCAAAAAATCCCATTTATACCTCGCATTATTCCACGAAGGAATTATCTGTCATTGTTTTTTCGGAAACGCTGTCAACGTCAAGGACGAACACCTTGGAAATGCCTCGTCTGGGCATTGTTACGCCGTAAAGGCTGTCCGCCACCTCCATCATACCTCTTCTGTGGGAGATAACTATCATCTGAAGCTCCTTGGAGTAACGCTTTACGTAGTTTGCAACACGGCTGACGTTAACTTCGTCAAGTGCAGCTTCAATTTCGTCGAAGATACAGAAGGGAGAAGGATTAACCTTGATGAGCGCGAAAAGAAGGGCTATGGCAACGAATGCCTGCTCACCGCCCGAAAGAAGTGAAAGATTTTTGATCATCTTTCCGGGAGGCGCCGCGCTTATCTCGATACCCGACGTAAGAATGTTGTCGGGGTCAGTAAGAGTAAGCTCTGCGCTGCCTCCGCCGAAGAGCTCTGCGAAAACCTCCTTGAAGTTACGGTTGACCTCATGGAAGGTCTTTTCAAACATCGTCTTCATTTCGCTTTCGATGGAGCTTATGATCTTTTCAAGCTCTTCGCGGCTCTTTGTAAGGTCTTCTATCTGGCTCTTCAGATATTCGTATCTTTCCTTCTGCTCCGCGTATTCCTCGATAGCATCGGGATTTACGTGACCCAGAGCTTTGATCGAGCTCTTGAGCTCGGAAAGACGTCTTGCCATCTCAGGTCTTCCTGCGGGAGTTACCTCGGGAAGCTCAAGTGCCGATGCAACGGTTGCCGTAAGCTCATATTCGTCCCACAGACGGGTGGTCATCTTTTCGGACTCTGTCGTGAGATTTTCAAGCTTATGCTCGTTCTTCGCATTGGCAACGAAGAGAATTTCCTTCTTGGAGCTTATCTCATTAAGCTTATGTCTTATCTCGTTGAGACGGCGCTCGTAATCCATGCCGCCCTCTTCAAGCTGTGTTCTCTTGGTTTCCGAAGCTGCAAGCTGTTCGGAAAGCTCCTTTGCAAGTTCTTTCTTTTCGGCAATTTCATTTTCCGATGCGGAGATCTTTTCCCTGAGAGATGCAATTCTCGCAAGTCTTGCTTCAATTTCATTCTCATAAGAACGGCTCTTTTCACCGCTTTCAAGAACAAGTCTTTCGGCAGTTTCCGCATCCTTACGGAATTCGGTCATGGTTATCTGAAGGGCGGCTATCTCTTCTGCCGCAATTTCGGATTTTTCTCTGAACTCTCCCGCTTTTATATCGTCCTCAACACGCTCAGCGGAAACAGCTTCACACTCTGCAGTGAGCACACGGCACTTTTCTTCAAGCTTCTCAATATCTTCTGTGCCCTGTCTGTTCTGCTCGGAAATGCTTTCAGCATCAGACTTAAGTCCTTCGATAAGTGCTTTTTTAACGTCTATCTTTGCATTGAGCTCGTCGCGCACGGAAAGCTCTGTTCTGTAAAGAGTATCTGTGATACTGAGTCTCTCCTCAACGGAGGCTCTTTCGTTTGCAATACTCTTTATCGTCTCTTCAACGCCTGCGATTTCAGCTTCGATATCTTTCTTCTCGGAAATAAGGCCGTTCATATCGGACGTGAGCTTGTTTATATGAGAGTTTCTTGAAAGAACACCGCTGTCACGTCTTGCAGAACCGCCAGTGAAGGAACCGCCTGCGTTGACCTGCTGCCCGTCGAGGGTAACCGCGCGTACCTTCCAGCGTTGGCTTCTTGCCATTTCCGTTGCGTTATCGATATTATCGAATACGGGAATGCCCGAAAGAAGGTATTCCATTACGTTTGCGTAAGCAGAATCGTACTTTACAAGTTCGGAAGCATAGTCAACGAAACCGTCGTAGTCTGCCGCCGCTTCGATCTCCTTTGCAAGGGGACGTGGACGAACTGTTGAGAGAGGATAGAAGGTTGCTCTGCCTGCCTTTTCGCGCTTCAGCGAATACATTGCATTCTTAGCGGATGCTTCGTTTTCTACTATGATATTCTGCATATTTGCGCCGAGAGCCGTTTCAACTGCAATGATATACTTATCCTCTGTACTGATAAGGTGAGAAACGGGGCCGTAAATACCCTTAAGTCTTCCTTCGGAAGCTTCGGTCATAACGTACTTTACGCTGTTATTATAGCCGTCAAAATTCTCTGACATTCTTTTCAGCGCGCCAATTCTGCTCTCGAGTGCACCGATCTCCGCAGACACGGAGGAAAGGTCCTCTCTGAGCGCCCTCTCATCGTCGTCAGCTTTATAGGCTTTTGCAACGAGAGCTGATATCTCTTCTCTGAGGGATGCCATGGAAGCTTCGTAGGCTTCAGAGGTATAGGCGGCATCCGCCGCGCTCTTTTCCATTTTCTCAAGCTCTTCGCTGTGAAGCTTAATGTCGGCATCTATGGTCTCGCCGCGCTTGTTCTGGTCAGAGAGAGTATTCTTGAGAACATTAAGTCTTACGGTCAGCTCACCGAGCTCGCTTTCTTTTGCTCTGAGCTTTATAAGCTTATTTTCGATCTCCGCCTGAAGCTCTTTTTCAGCCGCCGTATATGAGTCCTTCTCCGCAATCTTTTCAGAAAGCTCTTTTTCTTTTTCTGCAAAGAGTGTCTTTGCTTCTTCAAGATTTGCTTTAAGCTCTGCTATATGGGCTTTTTCCGCATCAATAACGGACGCTGTATTCTCGTTCTCGCTTTCAAGAGCAGAAATTGTTGTTGAAGTATGTACAACGTCGTTTTCAAGGACTCTGAAACTGTTTTCAAGTTCATGGAGAGCCGTTGTTTTTTCTCTTATATCCTCGTAGAGCTTCTGAGATTCAGCCTTATTCTCCTGAGATGCGCTGTAAAGTCTTTCGTTCTGAGCTTCATAACGTGATTTGGTATCATCCGCCATTTCAAGCTCATGTCGGGACATTACGCAGTCGGAATGTGTCTTCTCGATATCCGCTTTAAGCTTTTCCATATCGTAAAGCCACAGTGCGATATCAAGGTCCTTCTTTTCTCCGTAAAGCTCAAGATAACGTCTTGCCTTCTTTGCATCTCTTTCGAGAGGGCCGATGCGCGATTCGATCTCAGTGTAAATATCGGTAATACGAACCATGTTTGCCTCTGTTTCGGCAAGCTTCTTCTGAGATTCGTGCTTCTTATATCTGTATTTGGTGATACCTGCGGTCTCTTCAAAAATACCGCGTCTGTCATCGCTCTTTTTGGAGATTATCTCAGCGATCTTACCCTGACCGATAATAGAGTAACCTTCTCTGCCTATACCCGTATTCATGAAGAGCTCATAAATATCTCTGAGACGGCAGGGTTTTCTGTTTATAAAATATTCGCTTTCTCCCGCTCTGTAATATCTTCGGGTAACGGTGATAACGTCATAGGGGCTGTTGAGCCTT
The DNA here is from genome assembly GCA_015063695.1 of Oscillospiraceae bacterium. GTDB lineage: Bacteria > Bacillota > Clostridia > Oscillospirales > CAG-272 > RUG14199. The sequence goes on along the minus strand of SVTQ01000024.1, from coordinate 15,208 downwards.
CTGGGCTCCTCCGTATCATCAAAGGTTACGGAGACCTCCGCAAAGCCCATGGGGCTTCGTCCGTCAGCACCGACAAAGATAACGTCCTCCATTTTTGAGCCTCTGATATTCTTCGTTGAGAGCTCACCAAGTACCCAACGCATGGCATCGGTAATATTTGATTTACCGCTTCCGTTAGGACCTACTATGACCGTTGTTCCCGAATTGAAGTGAAGAACGGTTTTTTCGGGGAAAGACTTGAAACCGTGGAGTTCCAGGGTCTTAAGATACATATCTTTATAATTATCCTTTCGGCTTTTTTCTATAAAATAGCATTTATTATTATATTATAACGCAAAAGGTCGTTTTTTTCAACGGCTTTTACGTACTTTATACCGTATTTTCGGTAAATTTTCTCTTTATTTTCCTTTTTATTGCCCACTATCTTTGAAACAGTTCCCTTGGGGCACCAAACCTCAAGCTTAACCGAGGAAAGTGTTTTCTTTTCCTCATCGGTTGCAAGTGATACGTCTGTAGGCAGGTCGTTTTTCTTAAGAAAATTTTCGACCTGTCGGCAAATTCTGTTATAAAAGACGCGGCTCATAACAAGCTCACCGAGGGCGCTGTGATTGGGCCCTGCCGCGTAGGTCGTATCGGAATGAAGATTTTCACTGTCACAAAGGCCTATGCGTATGCAGTTAACTCCCGAAACCTCAAAAGCTTCAAGAACACGCGAGCTTCGCTCCACTGCTTCTTCAACTGTCAGCGGAGCATATTTTCCGACCTCGAGCATTTCTTCAAGTTCTGTGCCGAAAAATACAACCGTGGGATATATTCTTGAAGCTACGCATCCCATTTCAGAGATCTTCCGAGCAGTATACAATTCGTCATCGGGTGTTGCCCCCGGAAGTCCCACCATCATCTGACCGACTACCTCAAAGCCGCTTTCAACAAGGAGCTTTACTGCTTTTTCCGTCTGACTTGCGGTATGTCCGCGTTTGCAGGCTTCAAGTACCTTATCCGACATGCTCTGTATGCCGAGCTCTATCTGCGAGACAGTATATTTTTTAAGTATAGAGACAATTTCTTCGTCGATATAATCGGGACGTGTCGACATTCTTATTCCCGAAACTCTGCATTCTTTTACATAGCTTTCGGCAAGGTCAAGAAGACGTGTCATAAGCTCTCTGTCAATACCCGTAAAGGAGCCTCCGAAGAAGGCAATTTCTGCTTCACACCCATCGGAAGTTGATAAAACTTCTTCTATTGTGGCTTTTACCGTTTCCTCACTGAAACAGGAAATGCCCGAAATAGTGCGCTGATTACAAAAAACGCACATATTCGGACAGCCCAGATGAGGAATGAAAACAGGGATATTTATATGTTTCATTAAATGATCCTCATATGTATTTAGCTTATCAGTAATCCTCGCCGAAGAGCTTCAGTGCTTCCTTTGCCGCCATCTGCTCGGATTCGCGCTTGGAGCCTGCGCTTCCCTTACCTATGGGACTTCCGTTAAGTCTTGCTTCGGTAACGAATGTTTTGCTGTGGTCAGGTCCCGTTTCATCAACGAGCACGTATTCAAGCTTTTCGCCCTCGGACTGCTGAATTATCTGCTGCAGCATGGTCTTATAGTCAACAAAGGTGGAATTCTTACTGATAAAATCTATTTCGCGTTTAATAAAGCCGAGGACAAAGCGGCGGATGACTTCCATATCTCTTTCTGAGTCAAGATACATCGAAGCAAGGAGAGCTTCAAATGCGTCGGCAGTGATGGAAGGACGGTGTCTGCCGTTGTTCAGCTCCTCACCGCGGCCGAGATACATATAATCTCCGAGGCCTATCTCTGCGGCGTATTTCGCAAGCGCTTTTTCGCAGACGACGGAGGAACGTATCTTTGAAAGGTCACCCTCCTGATTGTCAACGTATCTTGAAAAAAGGTACTCACTTACTACTATCGAAAGAATAGAGTCACCGAGGAATTCAAGTCTCTCGTTACAGTCGCCTTTTTTGTTCTTTGACTTCTTTTCGTTTGAAAAAGAAGAATGTGTCAGAGCTTTCCTCAGAAGCTCTTTATCCGAATAAGTGTAGCCTATGATCTTTTCAAGTCCTTCTATAGAGAGGGGCAACACCTTTTCTGTATTATTCAAAATTTTCACTCCTTACGTAGAGTTATATAGTAGAGTTATATATTTATGGAGAGGCTCAGCTTTCGCTCTCCGTATTCTCTTTCTTCTCCGCATTTCTTGCAGCAATAAGTCTTGATGCGGATGCGCCGATCTCTTCGACCACACCGGTTTCGGCAAAGGCTACGGCAACTCTTACGGCATTTTTTATATCTCTTGCATCGGAGCTTCCGTGAGCCTTGATAACAGGCTTTGAAAGACCGAGAAGGGGTGCTCCGCCGTACTCACCTGCGTCAAACTGACGGCGAAGGTCCATTATCTGGTCCTTCATGGCAAGAAAACTCATTTTGGATCGGGTATTCTTTGAGTACATCTTTTTGAGGGTCTTCATGAAGAATTTACCGAAGCCTTCGGTATACTTCAGAACTATGTTACCCGTAAAGCCGTCGGTCACGAGGACGTCGCACGCGCCGAAAGGAATATCTCTCGCTTCAACGTTTCCGATAAAGTTTATTTCCTTTGACGCTTTAAGCTTCCGGTGTGTCTCAACCATAATGGGAGTGCCCTTATGCTCCTCTGCACCGTTGTTGAGAAGACCTACTCTCGGATCTGATATTTTCATTATCTTTTCCATATAGAGGGAGCCCATGCAAGCCCATGTTTCAAGATACTCGGGCAGTACGTTTACGTTTGCGCCGCAGTCAAGAAGGAGAAGGGGTTCGGGAAAAGGCAGGATAGTTGCAAGGCAGGGTCTTCTGATGCCCTTCACGGGTCTTACGATAAGGGATGCGCCCACGAACATTGCGCCCGTATTTCCTGCGGTAACGAATGCGTCAGCGTTCTCCTTCAGCTCGTAGAGACCGAGTGACATGGAAGAATTTTTTTTGCTTCTTACGACACAGTTGGGGTCGTCCTCCATGGTTATCACCACGTCGGTATCGATTATCTCCACACCTTCAAGAGAATAACCGAGCTCATCGGCAATCTTTTCGATAGTGTCCTTATTACCTGTCAGCACAAGGTCGATATCATAAATCTTTGAAGCTTCAAGAGCACCTTTGACTATTTCAAAGGGAGCGTTATCTCCGCTCATGGCATCAATTATTATTCTCATGGTCCTATCCTTTCTCTGTATATAAATCTTAGCTTTAACTTACTTTTTGAGATCGATTTTGTCAAGATCCTCAAGGGCGCGTTTGGCGTAATACGCATATCTCATGCGCTTACCTCCGCGAACCTTTTCGGCGGGGGGAGGAATAATGCCGAAATTTGCATTCATGGGCTGAAAATCGGAAACTCCGCCTTCGCTTACATAATTAGCCATAGCGCCTATCATTGTTGTTTTCGGGAAGTCTACGACCTCTTCACCCTTTGCTCTGCATGCGGCGCTGACCCCTGCAACAAAGCCCGATGCCGAGGACTCTATATATCCTTCAACACCTGTCATCTGACCTGCGAAGAAAACTTTCGGTCTTTCCTTCATGCTGTAATCGGAATTAAGAATACCGGGAGAATTAAGGAAAGTGTTTCTGTGCATAACGCCGTATCTCAGAAATTCCGCATTTTCAAGGCCGGGAATCATTCCGAAAACTCTCTTCTGTTCCGGGAATTTCAGATGTGTCTGGAAGCCGACGATATTGAACATCGTTCCGCTTTCATCCTCGCGGCGAAGCTGAACGACTGCATAATATGTTTCTCCTGTTTCGGGATGCGTGATACCAACGGGCTTGAGGGGACCGAAGCGGAGGGTATCCTCGCCTCGCTTTGCCATGACCTCAACGGGCATACATCCTTCGAACACCTTGAGGCTGTCCTTCTTCTCAAAATCGTGAAGCTCCGCTTCTTCGGCAGAAATAAGCGCTTCATAGAAGTCGGTATATTCTTCTTTAGTCATGGGACAGTTGATATAGTCGGCATCGCCCTTTCCGTATCTTGATGCAAAGAAGGCTTTATCCATATTGATGCTCTCGAAGCTGACAATGGGAGCCGCCGCATCATAGAAATAAAGGCTTCTGTCGCCGATAAGCGAAAGAATACAGTCCGCCATTGGCTCGGAGGTAAGAGGACCCGTAGCGATAACGGTGATCTCTCCCGCGGGAATACTTGTACACTCCTCTTCAACGACCTCTATAAGGGGACAGCTTCTTATCTTCTCGGTGATATAATCGGAAAACAGAACTCTGTCAACCGCAAGGGCACCGCCTGCTGAGACCTTTGTCGCCTCTGCCGCTTCCATGATAAGAGAATCCATTCTGCGAAGCTCTTCCTTAAGAAGACCTATTGCGGATTCAACGGAATTATTTCTGAGGGAATTGGAGCAGACAAGCTCTGCAAATCCGTTGTAAGTATGGGCAGGGGTCTTTTTCTGAGGCTTCATCTCATAAAGCTTTACGTGAACACCGCGCAATGCCGCCTGCCATGCGGCTTCACAGCCTGCAAGACCTGCCCCGATAACGTTTATATGATTCATTTTAAATCCTTGTCAGTCTTTTTTCTGATAATCGCACGCTTTGCATACAAGCGCATCCTTTGTCTTCTTGCGGTAAAGAATCTCTCCGCATTCGGGACATTTTTCGTTTGTTGGCATATCCCATGAGGAATAGTCACATTCGGGATAGTTTGAACAGCTATAGAAAATGCTCTTGTTTCTGCCTCTTCTCTGAAGCACGTCACCGCCGCACTTAGGGCACTTTGCAACTACGGTCGTTTCCTTGGGCTTTGTGAATTTACACTTGGGATAGTTCACGCAGGCATAGAAATCACCGTATCTGCCGCTTCTGACCACCATATCGGAGCCGCATTCTTCGCACTTGAAGGGAGCAAGCTCGGGCTCCTTCTTTTCGGCCTCAGCCTTTTCCTTTTTGGGAGCGGAAAGCTGCTTTGTATTCTTACACTTGGGGTAGTTGGGGCAAGCCGCAAACTTACCGAAACGTCCGTTCTTTACTATCATTTTAGCTCCGCAAAGGTCGCAGACAAGGTCTGTTTCTTCAACGGGAAGCTGATAGTCGCCGGGTGTAATAGCTTTTTCAGCATTGTCAAGCTCTTTTGAGAAGTCCTTATAGAAATCACTGAGTATCTGGTTAAGGCTTGCTTTGCCTGTTTCGATACTGTCAAGCTTCTCTTCCATCTGCGCCGTGTAAGCGTAGTCCACGATATCGGGGAAGGAGTCCTTCATGAGCTTTGTGGTGATCTCACCGAGAGGAGTGGGAACGAGAGATTTGCCTTCTCTGTTTACGTAACCTCTTGTGAGAACGATAGTTATAATTGTATTATAGGTACTGGGACGGCCTATTCCCTTTTCTTCAAGAAGCTTTACAAGGGACGCTTCAGTATATCTTGAGGGAGCCTCGGTGAAGTGCTGAGCAGGCGTTGTTTCACTGCATCTGAGCATTTCTCCTTCGGATACTGCGGGAAGCTTTGACTTTGCATTTCCGCTTTCTCCGGGCTCGTCGGTAGACTCCTCGTAAATGCTGAGAAATCCGGGGAACTTCACAGTGTTGCCTGCGGCGCGGAAAAGGTGTCCTTCGCACTCAAAATCACAGTTTACAACTGCAATCTCAGCCGACTGCATCTGGCTTGCCACAAATCTGTCCCAGATAAGCTTATAAAGTCTGTACTGGTCGAACGTGAGGTACTTCTTCACCTTTGCAGGTTCAAGGTTCATGCCGGAAGGTCTTATTGCTTCGTGCGCATCCTGTGCGTTAGCCTTGGACTTGTACACGCGAGTTGTCTTGGGATAATACTTTTCACCGAACTTTTCGATGATATAATCCTTTGCCGCTGCCTGTGCTTCTGCGGAAATACGGAGAGAGTCAGTTCTCATGTAGGTGATAAGACCCTGAACACCGCCGTTTTCGGCACCGAGGTTGATACCTTCATAAAGCTCCTGAGCAACCTTCATAGTCTTCTGAGTCTGGAAGTTCAGCTTTCTTGAAGCCTCCTGCTGAAGTGTCGAGGTTGTGAAGGGGGGAGCGGGTGCGCGAAGCTTTGTGCTCTTCTTTACTTCCGCCGCCTTGAATTCGTGACCGGAAACATCGGAAACGATTTTTCTTGCATCATCCCCGTTTGTGATTTCAACCTTCTTTCCGTTCTTTGCTTCACCAAAGTAATGAGCAACGAGAGGCTTATCCTTTGACGTGAGAAGCTCTGCATCGATCGTCCAGTATTCCTTGGGAATAAATGCGCGGATCTCCTCTTCTCTCTCAACGATAATACGTGTTACCACAGACTGAACACGGCCTGCGGAAAGACCGCTCTTGATGTTCTTCCAGAGAAGGGGGCTGAGCTTATAGCCAACAAGTCTGTCGAGAATACGGCGAGCCTGCTGTGCATTTACAAGGTCCATGTTGATCTCGCGGGGATGCTTTATTGCTTCCTTGACTGCGTTCTTTGTTACTTCGTTAAAGGTAATTCTTCTTATCTTACTTGCGGGAATATCAAGTGCCGCAACAAGATGCCATGAAATAGCTTCGCCTTCGCGGTCAGGGTCAGGCGCGAGGAATACTTTATCTGCTTTCTTCGCTTCTTTTTTGAGTTCTTTTATGAGATCGCCCTTACCTCTTATATTGATGTAATGAGCTGAAAAATTATCTTCAATATCAATTCCGAGAGATGATTTCGGAAGGTCACGCACGTGTCCCTTGGAAGCTACGACCTTGTAGCTTGAACCGAGATAGTTTTTGATGGTACTGGACTTTGTAGGTGACTCAACAATTACTAAATTCATTATTTTTCACTATCCTTTCAATCTCTGATTTTTCCCTTATTCTACGGGCACGGCCGCATCTTCGTCCTCAAAAGAAATGTCGTCTGAGCCGCATCTGACAAAGTATCCGCCTGATCCCGCTTCAACGGCTCCGCTTATCTCAAGAAGAGTAAGAGATGCGAGAACATCCTGAATTCTGAGCCCGTCAACCTTTATTTCGTCGGGTATCATGGGGCTATGGGGCCTCATGGCGTTATATACTTTTTTATCGACGTCGCTCAGCATATCGAAGTCTATTCGGACAGGTTCGTCCGGCAGATCTTCAAATGCTTTCGCGCGTTTTTTCTTAGCTGATTTTGGAGCGGGCTCGAGCTTCGGTATATCGGAAGCTTTGCCCTCCATAAGTTCAACGTCCTCTGCCTCCTCGCGGGGTTTGAGAGGCTTAAGGGATGATGCATAGATACTGTATCTGTCCGCTTCACACCTTACGTCAAACTTTCTGCAGACCTCTTCCGAAGCAGTATCGGAATCGACCTCGCGAAGACTTCTCTTTGCATTCACAACGCTTACGGAATGAGGATATACGTATTCATATCTGTCAAGAACGTCAGCGGGAGAGGTTACGGTAAAAGCACCTTCCTTGATAAGCTGATTTGTTCCTTCGGAGCCTTCACACTCAACGTTGCCGGGAACTGCAAATACATCTTTCCCTTGGAAAATAGAATGTCGTGCGGTTATAAGAGCGCCGCTGAAGGCATCGGCTTCAACTACGACAGTACCAAGTGACAAGGCACTGATAAGCCTGTTTCGTTTAGGAAAGCTGTCTCTTGTGGGACCAGCACCGGGAGCATATTCGGTGACGATTGCTCCGTTTTTGATAACTGCGCGGAAAAGATCTTTATGCTCTTTGGGATAAACGGTATCAATGCCGCATCCGAGAACACCGACTGTTTTTCCGCCTGCTTCGATACATGAAGCCATAGAGGCACCGTCCACACCGAGAGCAAGACCGCTGACCACAACTGCGCCGCCCTTTGCAAGTCCGTATCCGAAGCGGAATGCCTGACTTCTGCCGTAGGCACTCATTTTTCTCGTGCCCACCACTGCAACACAGCACTGCTTGTCAAATTCGGGAAGACTGCCCACAACGTAAAGCACCATGGGAGCATCTCGGAGAGAAAGACAGTTTGCAGGATATTTTTTATCGGAAGGAACAATAACGTCAACGCCCTTTTCATCGCACCAACCCACGATGCTTTGCGCCTCGTTTATATCGTGCTTCATCAGCGCGTGATATATTCGGTCTTTTTCTTTAACGGCTCCGCTTTTCAGAATATCCTCAGCCTTTGCCGCAAAGACCTTCTCAGCGGTTCCGAAATGTCTTACGAGTTTAACAGCTTTGCGGCTTGCGGCTCCGCACACAAGAGAGAGCCACACCCAATAAACACGTTTGTCTTTTATCTTCATTGTACGTCCAACTGATTGTATATTTTTATACCGAAGATCGGTTTGATTTCTTGTCTAATATATTATTATAGCAAATTGTTTATAATTTGTAAAGCTCCCACATTATAACGGAGGCGGCGATACCCGCATTAAGGGATTCACAGTTCTCTTCCATGGGGATTTTAAGGAAGCTGTCACAGACGGAAAGAACCTCCTCCGAGATACCGTGACCTTCGTTGCCGATCACAACGGCATCGTTTCTTGCGAGGGAATACTCTCCGAGCTCAACACTGTTTTTACCGAGAGCTGCTCCAAGGATCTTTCTGCCGTTTTTCTTAAGCTTTGACACGAAGACGGAAAGAGAGTCGCACAGTACAAGCTGAAGCTTGAAAACAGCGCCCATTGCCGCTCTTACGGTCTTGGGAGAATAAATGTCGGCGCAGTCCCCGAGGATAACTGCATCGATGCCGAAGGCAACTGCAGAACGGAGGATCGTTCCCAGGTTACCGGGATCTCTTATTCCGTCAAGTATTATAATCTTTTTATCATCGGATATACAAGCATCACCGCAAGCATGCTTTTCGGGGAAGGAACAGACGGCAATAATGCCCTGAGGAGCTGATTCCGTTGTTATCTTTCCGAAAGCCGCATTTGAGAGAACGAGCACTTCGCTCTTCCCTTCCGCAGCTTTTATTATGCTCTGAATATCTTCAGTTTCAAGCACGTCCTCTCTTACGAGAAGGTACTTTGCGCAGTCTGCGCCCACGGCTTCAACGGCGAGCTTTCTGCCTTCGGCAAGAAACAAGCCGTGTTCTTTTCTGTATTTGGACTTTTCAAGCTTTGAGAAAAGCTTTACTCTGTCATTGTCCTTTGACTGTATGTATTCAAAATCGGAAACGTTGTACATTTTCTGGTTCTACACTTCCACACAATACGATATTTAATATGATGAAAAGACAGGAAAGCACCCCGTCTTCTCATCATTTTCGCGGTAATACCGTTAAATTAAATATACTCTATACAGCAACAAAAACCCGGCAAAACCGGGTTTTTTAGTTCTGAATTAGAGCGCAGCCTTAGCTTTTTCTACGAGGTCAGCGAAGCCTTCCTTGTCGTATACTGCGATCTCAGCGAGCATCTTTCTGTTGAGGTTGATGCCTGCCTTCTTAAGTCCGCACATGAACTTGGAGTAGTTCATACCGTTTGCCTGTGCACCTGCGGAAATTCTTGTGATCCAAAGAGAACGGAAGTCTCTCTTCTTCTGCTTACGGCCGATATAAGCGTAGTTGCCGCTCTTCATTACAGCCTGCTTAGCCATCTTAAAGTGCTTGCTCTTGGAACCCCAGTAGCCCTTTGCTGCCTTTAAAATTTTATTTCTTCTCTTGCGAGTCATCATCGCGCCTTTTACTCTTGCCATGTTTCTATATCCTTTCTTAGTCCGAAAATATTAGTTCGTGAGCCTCGCTCACATGCAGTTTGTTTGTTTAATTATTTGCAGATGAGCTTCTTAACGTTAGCAGTCATTGCAGGGCTGAGGATCTGGCTGCTGCGGAGCTTTCTCTTTCTCTTTGCGCTCTTCTGACCGAGGTTGTGTCTGTGGTCAGAGTGATAAGCCTTAACTTTACCTGTACCTGTTACGGAGAATCTTTTAGCTGATGCTCTATGTGTCTTGATCTTTCCCATTTTTCTTGTCCTTTCGGTTAAATAGATTTAACATACGGCTTTATGCCGAAATTGTACTTATTTTGCACGTTTTTATTTTTTGATGGGAGCCAGATGAAGCTGGATCTGACGTCCTTCAAGCGCGGGCTTTTTATCAACTGTACCGTATTCGGAACAAGCTTCGATAAAACGCTCGATAACTTCGTGACCGCGGTCCTGATGTGCCATTTCACGGCCCTTGAAACGCAGACAAACTCTTACCTTGTTACCTTCGCTGAGGAACTTGATAGCGCGGTTTACCTTTGTGTTAAAGTCGTGAGCTTCAATTCTGCAGGAGAGCTGAACCTCTTTTACTTCAACGGTCTGCTGCTTCTTTCTGTTTTCCTTTTCTTTCTTGTCACGTTCATAACAGTATTTACCGTAATCCATGACACGGCATACGGGAGGCTGAGCCTGAGGAGCTATAAGGGCAATATCAAGACCCTTGTCGTAAGCGTACTCTTTTGCGGCATCAATGTCCATAATTCCCATAGGGTTGTTGTTTTCGTCGAAAACACGGACTTCCTTTACCCGAATATCGTCGTTGATGAGAAGTTCTTTAGTGCTGATAACAGGCACCTCCAAAAATAAAAATTGTGCGAGAGGCACAAATCTCCGCACAACACAATAAACCGCTCAAAAATACTTATATGAGCCAAACATTTATTGACCCGTAATCGGTCATGCCGTACAGGTGAGAGCGGAAACTCTGCTTCTTTGTCCCGAAGATTATAACACATTCCTCCCCCGATGTCAATACCCTTTTTTGAAAAAATCGGCAAATACCGAAAAATTTTTCCCGCATCAAAATCCCGGCATAACTCGCGGCAAAACAATTAATTTTGGAAATTCCTCACATGTCATTGACAAGAGCTTCTTATTCATGTATAATCCCACTGAACGGAAGGGCTGCGCGATATGTGCGTGTTTCCTTCATAATATAATAGACGAAAATACACCCTCTACGGGTTTAAAAACGGAGATTACCGATGAGCGATTTCAGAGATTTTGTCAAAGCGGCGGCGAGCGTAGTTCCTTCAAAACGCCAGCTTGATTGGTTCGAAACAAACTTTTACGCGTTTGTTCACATATGCCCCAACACCTTCACAGGTCTTGAATGGGGTCTCGGAAACGAAGACCCTGCATGCTTCAATCCCACAGAGCTTGACTGCGATCAGTGGGTCGAAGCTATCAAGAGCGCCGGCATGAAGGGTGCAGTTATCACCGCTAAGCACCACGACGGCTTCTGCCTTTGGGACACAAAGTACACAGACCACAACATTATGAACTCCCCCTACGGCAAGGACCTTGTTAAGGAATTTGCAGACGCTTGCCGCCGCGGCGGAATCAAGTTCGGCTTCTATCTCTCACCCTGGGACAGAAACTCCAAGCTTTACGGCACTGAAGCCTACAATGAGTATTACCGCAATCAGCTTATCGAGCTTCTGACAGGCTACGGCGAAGTATTCCACGTTTGGTTCGACGGCTCCTGCGGCGAAGGCCCCGAAGGAAAGAAGCAGGAGTATACTTACAGAGAATATTTTGACCTCATCAGAAAGTATCAGCCGAACGCTACTATCTTCAACGACCACGGTCCCGACGTGCGTTGGTGCGGTAACGAAAGCGCATCGACACGTCACGCTGAATGGGCGGTAGTTCCCTCCGAGCTCTGCTATTATGCAGAGGTTCAGACCCCTCCTTCTCCCATCGCAGGCGACCTTACACACATGGAAAACTGCGACCCCGAGATCGGTACACTTACAAACAGCATGTACTCAAAGGGCCTCGTATTCTGCGGCGCAGAGGTTGACGTTTCCATCAGAAAGGGATGGTTCTGGCATCCCGAAGAAGAGCCTCACTCTCTCGAAAAGCTCTTTGATATGTATCTCAGAACTGTCGGCGGTAACGCCTGTCTTAACCTCAACGTTCCCCCGGATAACAGAGGTCTTATCGACGAGCGCGACGTAAAGCGACTCAAGGAGCTTGGCGACAAGATCAAGGCGGAATTCGCGCATGACCACGCAGAGGGCTGTGAGATCAAGAGAGTTGAAACAAGAAGCGAAAGCCAGAGTGTATTCGAGCTTGAGCTTCCCAAGGCTACTCATATCCGTTACATCGAGCTTCGCGAAGACCTCACAAAGGGTCAGAGAATCGAAGACTTCCGCATCCACTTCTACGACGAAAAAGGCGAAAAACTTCAGGAATACATCGTTTACTACGGAACGACCGTAGGTAACAGAAAGATCTGCGCGATCTGCCGCGATATGTGGGACGGACTTATCTCCAAGAAGATCCGCATCACCATCACATCCGCGAGAGATGAAGTTCACTTCAAGAGCATCAGAATTTTCTGATTTCCGAAGTACTGCATCTAACGGGTCGTCGAATGCGACGACCCCTACCGAATACAGAAAGCCGCTGTGCCCAAACGTACAGCGGCTTTTTTATGTCAAAATACGTAATTCGGCATAAACTGACAGTGAGGCAGGATGCCTCAAAGCATAAAGAATAAACAGGAGGTTCATTTCAAAGGAACTTTATGACAAGTAACAATGATTATAAAACCCCGAAAGACAGAATAAGCGCCGAATTCCGAAATAAGCTCTTCGCAGAAGAAGATCTTCCCGTAGGAGCATTTTTCGGAATGGGCGGATATGCGCCCTCGCGCCAAAGAGAAAACCGCGGCACTGCATGCAGATGGGAAGGGAGCGAAAGAAGCCGCCCCCGCGAAGCCTGCGAAACCAAGGGCAGGCGTTATACAGAAAGCGGTGCTCCGCTTGCTATGGTATACTCTCCTTTCCAAAAATTCGAAGGTCTTTATACCGAAGAGGAAGCGCTGTGCAAAGGCTCTCTCTTTGAAGGGCTTTATCTTCCCTTCGAGGCTTACTGCTGCGGCAGAAAGGAATACGGAAAAATGGGAGGATGTAAAAAATGAAGACCTGCAAATGTAAATATCTGAAATATATTCAGACACTTTCCTTCGCGCTCCACGAAACCGTCCTTTATCTTGACGGCCACCCTTGCGACAAGGAAGCCCTTACCTATTACCATAAAACAAAGGCAAGACTTCTTGAAGCTATATCGGAATTTGAGGCTAAATTCGGCCCTCTCACCTATAAGGGTGTCTGTGATACAGACGTATGGACTTGGATAAAAGGTCCCTGGCCCTGGGAATATGAAGCAAACGTGTGCGAGAATTAGGAGGAAACTATGTGGCTTTACGATAAAAAACTTCAGTACCCCGTAAAAATCAGCAAACCCAACCCCAAATACGCACAGATAATCATTTCTCAGCTTGGCGGCCCCGACGGTGAGCTTGCCGCTTCAACCCGTTACCTCAGTCAGAGATACTCGATGCCCTATGATGAAGTAGTCGGAATTTTAACTGACATCGGCACGGAAGAGCTTGCCCACGTTGAGATGATATGTGCCATTGTAAGTCAGCTTACAAGAAACCTTTCGATGGAAGAGATCAAAGCGTCGGGCTTTGATACTTACTTTGTTGACCACACGGCAGGAATTTACCCCGTTTCAGCGGCAGGTGTTCCCTTTGATGCTAAATATATCGGCGTAAAGGGCGACGTTATCGCAGACCTTACGGAGGACCTTGCAGCAGATGCCACGACCGCCTAAGAACAACCCACTATTTCGAGGACCCGAAAACCCTTGATATGACTGGGTTTTCGGCACTTTGAAGGTTTTCGCAAAAATGGCATACCTGCAACCATATAAGAACAACTTGACCCCAATTTACACTAATTTTAAAAAAATTCACGATAGGACAAGCTGTTTCCGAAGAAATCAAAGCACATAAAAACAGGCACAAGAGGTCAAAATCTCGTGCCTGTTTTGCGTGTTCAAGACCATTTATTGATTATAAGATTTCGGCATAATATTGACCTTGTTCACTTGAAAACATAACTTCTGCAGGAAAAATATTATTCCCCAGATTAGCCATTGAAACCGCAGAAAATGCCCATTCTAACAATTGTCCTGGTAACCTATAGCAAACGGGCATATTTCGCTCTTCAACCGTAATCAGCGGAACCCAATTCTTATCAACTCCAACAGAAAGCACTTTGTATTTAACGCACTCTTCCGGAATTGATAAAATAGGTTGTTTATTTACATCATAGAATACTTTTGCACCACGCTGATTTATAAAAAAGCCAGCCTTGATACTCTCTGCCGAAACAGATTCAATTGGTAATTTACTGCTTTTTCTTTTGAAATCTTCGGACAATGCTTTACATACATACGCATTGAAATACTCTCCCTGCATTGGCAAGTCATTTTTCATCTCATGAACATCGGTAAAATAATTCATGAAATTCAGCAAGGAATTTAGGCAGACCAAATCATCCGCATATATTCCCGCGAAAGATTTATACCATGCATTGTTCAACTCGCAAATGATATGATGCAGTTTTTTATACAAGGATAGTTGCAGATCTGATAATACAAACCAATTCTCAGAAAGTATTGTTTTTTGTATAATGTCGGGATCATTAGGATGTAGTGCCCTGCAAAGTGATTTCATAAGCTTACCTAATACGCCTGCCATCATATCCGCCATGCGAATTCCCAAGTGATCAGTTGACTCTGCATCATCGACATTTTTCAACCCAGCAGACACCGCAGCTCGAACAGTTTTTTGATGGTCACCTTATCGGTCAATTGTGAGCGAATAATTACTAATTGATTTTTCGTCTAAATAGCGATGGAATCCAATAAACGGAGGGGTATAATCCCAGTCCAGACAATCTACGGGTTGAACATCATCAAGCAAAGATAATATTTGTTCAAAGGACTCATTCTCTCTTTGTTTCAAGCAAAGATTTCTTTTATTCTTCTCAATCCTTTCCTTGAAAAATGTTTTCATTGCTGTAACGATATTCTGAGGATCATTGTATATGGCATCAACTAATTCTCGAGGCTTGTAGATAACCAAGGATTTGATAATGGAATATTTCATCATATCCATATCAAACATAAAACTATTGCGATAATCCTTGAATAATTGCTTTACGATATATTCGACCTTGCTAAAAGTTGAAACATATACATAAACATCATCAGAAAGAGCAAAATCATCTTCTAAGACTTTAGATAGAAAAGTCATACATCAGCGTAAATCATATGTGAACTTCGTTTTTTCTGGGTGAAATCTCGTTTTTAGAGGGTGTGAACAGGTTTTTAACCCATCGTGAACCCTGTTTTTGATATATAAGAACTATCACGAATCCTAAAG
>SVTQ01000023.1 GCA_015063695.1 Oscillospiraceae bacterium | reverse complement strand
TGCGAGATAAACGCAGTAACGGCGGATGACTAACCGCCATCCGCCGTTACCACACCTACATACTGTCAGAAAATGTCCCTATGAACACTAACAGAAGGCTTTTCGGGTCATTTTTCTCCCTTGAAAAAGCCCATATTCTTTTCAATCACTGAATTTTTTGCGCGGTTCGGGCAATAATTATCCTCATATCACCAAATGGATCAAGGAGAAAAAACATGTGCACTGCCGTTTCCTTTAAAACAGACGATTTTTATTTCGGGAGAACTCTTGACCATGACGTAACCTTCGGCGAACAGGTAACAATTACCCCGAGAAGCTTCCCTTTTCACTTCAAACATGAAAAGACAATAAAAGACCATTATGCGATCATCGGCATGGCTCATATTGCAGAGGGCTACCCTCTCTACTACGATGCAGTAAACGAAAAAGGGCTTTGCATTGCAGGTCTCAATTTCACACAGAGCGCAGTTTACCGTGATTTCGAGGAAGGAAAACACAACGCTTCTCAGTCTGAGCTTATCCCTTGGATTCTGTCAAAATGCAAAAACGTTTCCGAAGCGACAGCTCTTCTTGAAAAAACCAACGTATGTGAAATTCCCTTCAGCGATGAGCTTGGAGTTGCAAAGCTTCACTGGCTTATAGCCGACAAAGACCGGGCAGTCACCGTTGAGGCAGTGGCAGAAGGGCTTAAAATTTATGAAAATCCCGTGGGTGTGCTGACCAACGAGCCTCCCTTTGACCGTCAACTTTTCGGGCTTAACAACTACATGAGCCTCAGCCCAAAAGAACCGACAAACAGTTTTTCAAAAGAGCTCCCCCTTAAGATATACAGCCGAGGAATGGGAGCTATGGGCCTTCCGGGAGACCTTTCCTCCGCTTCACGATTTGTCAGAGCTTCTTTTATTAAGATGAACTCTGCTTCGGGCAGCAGCGAGCCCGAGAGCGTAAGTCAGTTTTTCCACATTTTAAACTCCGTCAGTCAGCCCCGCGGATGCTGTAACCTCGGAGGCGGAAAATACGAGATAACGGTATACACCTCCTGCTGTAATGCCGACAAAGGAATATATTATTATACCACCTACGAAAACAGCGGGGTCTGCGCCGTAACGATGAAAAACGAAGATCTCGACGGAAATGAGCTTATATGCTATCCGCTTATCGACAAAATGCAAACTTTTCTTCAAAACTGATAAAAAGCATCAAAGCTCTATTGTAATCTCTTCTGTTGTGTGATAGAATTAGGATAACTTATTTCTACAAACACGAAAAGAGAAAAAGATGAGAGATTATTACGATTTATCAAATCTTCCCATTCTGGATACTGACAGACAGGTACTTCAGGTTTCCAGCTTTGACAGAAAAGAAGAAAACGCCGACTGGGAACACTTTCTTTACGAAGACAAAGACGGCTCCATGGTGCTTCTTGATGAAGCGGGAGCAGGCTGTGTAAAGAGCATCTGGGCGGCAGTTACAAATAACGACTGTGTTCTGAGCTTCTATTTTGACGGCGAGGAAAAGCCCCGCTATGAATCACCTCTCAGAGCTTTCTTTGCCGAACCTCTTGAGCAGTTTGACGGCCCTGCCAACGGGTTCCCCGAAAGAGGTCAATTCGACATGGACGACTGCCACTGCGGCAACTGCTTCTATCCTATCCCCTTTGAAAAGGGTCTGAAGATAACCGCAAAGGGTAACACTCACTTCTACTATCACATCATGTACGAAAAGTACCATGATACAAAGCCTTCCGAGCATGCTGCTTATGCAGAAGGCGAAAGCTTCAAAAATGCTTTTGAAGGTGCAACCCCCGAAGCTAAGGAATACAAGGTTGACAGTGAGTTCTGTCTTGAAAGAGAGTACACTCCCATCTACGTGGAAAATAAAGCGGGAGTTGTCACTGAATTCACCGTTGAATGCGACGAGGGAACCGACCTTTCAAAGATCTATCTTGACGTATTCTTTGACGACAACAATATCGCATATATTGCCTGTCCCCTTCTTCACTTCATGGTTCAGCCTCTCGGCTTCGCGCCCTTCAAGACCCATGCGGCAGAGACGGTTATTAAAGACGGAAAGGTGAAGATGACCTTCCGCCTTCCCATTCCCTACTGGTCAAGAGCAGACTTCGAGCTTATTAACCCTGCAAAGGACGGCACAAAGCTTACCGTTAAGATCGCAGTCTCCGAAAACAACTACGACCCCAAAAATACAGGCTATCTCCACGGCGATTACAGAGAAGGCCTCACAGAGCTTTACGAGGACTGGCTCCTCGGCAAATTCAGCGGCCGCGGTAACGTTGTGGGCTTCGTTCAGACCTGTCTCGGCGGTCAGTGGTGCGAAGGCAACGAGCACTTCTATATCAACGGCGCCCTTTGTCCGCAGATAAACGGCACGGGCACCGAGGACTTCTATCTCGGCTGCTACTGGCCCAACCTCAAGTACGACTCTCCTCTCGCAGGATGTCTCAACGACGTTTATAAAGAGGGTGGAAATACTCTTGCAGGCTCCTTCCTTCACAGAGCGGCATACTACAGATTTATGCATGATATGCCCATCTCCTTCTCCGACGGAATTCGCCTCGCTATCCAGCACGGCGCGGTAGGTCAGACCTTCTCCGACTACACAAGCCTTGTTCTCTCCTACAGAAGACCCGAGTCCGCAATGACGCAGACCGACTATATCAACCTTGCCTCCGAAGGCTCAAAGGCTCTCCACTCATACAGCGCAAAGAGTGAAGAATACTCCCTTAAGGCAAAGATAGAGGGTGAGAGAAAAGAGCCTATTCTTGACAAGACGGGGTACCTCCACACAGATGATGAGATCACCTTCAAGGCTGCTCTGCTCGCAGACAACAAGGGCATCGCCCTCAGAAGGATATTTGATAAGAGGCAGTCTCCTCAGGCGGCAAAAGTTTACGTTGACGGTGAATATGCAGGTCTTTGGAAGGATCCCGGTTTCAACGACTTTGCACCCTTCGGTGACAGCGACTTCTACGTTCCCGCAAGCCTTTGCAACGGTAAGGACGTAATTGAAGTGAAGCTCATACCTCAGGGTCAATTTACTGATTTTGAGTATAAGGTTCTTTCAATCAAAAAAATGTAAGATAAAAGGAGTTCCGCAAAAGCGAAACTCCTTTCAGACCGAAGACAAACTTGGTATAACGCAGATGTGAGCAGAAGAATTTGTATAAAGCAAATTTTTCTTGATGAAATCGTCTGACATTTAAAAGGCGGGCAAAAGCCCGCCACATCTGCTTTGATAGCGTTTTTCCCTCTACCGTAGGCAACTACGCCTACGAGGAAAAAAGCTATCAATCTACCTGCGTTTCTCTCAGTCTATCTCAGAGTGTAGACTTTGTCTACACTCTGAAAGGAGTTTCGCAAAAGCGAAACTCCTTTTGTATTTTAAGCGTTTAACCCAATGCAACCATACTGAAAACGAGCGCAAACAGAGCAACCGTTTCACAAAGACCTACGACAGTGATGTACTGAGAGAAGCCCTTACCCGTTTCGGCAAGCGCATCTGCACCTGCCGCACCTGCTTTACCCTGCACGTATGCGGAAACTGCCATTGCAACGCCGGAAGCAACGCCGAGACCCAGCAGGAATGCGGGATCGGCAGATGAGCCCTTCATCTGCTGCATAAGAAGAAAGCCGTAAATTGTCTGCGTAAGGGGCGCACCTGCAAATACCGTAAGAATGAAGGGAGCCGCTTTATTGTTGAGATAACACTTTTTCCATGCACCGATGGATGCCTGACCTGCAATGCCGATACCTATGGCAGAGCCGATAGCGGCAATACCCATAGCTATTGCTGTTCCTAATGATCCTAAATTCATAATATTTCTCCTTTTATAGTAAGTTGTTCATCAAATTATTCTTCAAAGGGCCTGAATTTACGCCCACTCCACGACATATCCAGATGGGAGGAAAACTCAAGGGTGTTAAGTCTGATTCCGTGTACGATGACCGACAGAACGTTAAGCACCATGTTAAGTCCGTGTCCGAACACCAAAAGGATTATGGCAATTATCATAAACATAAAATTGCCGAGGAGAGGACCTGCAAGCTCGTTTACGGTTGCAGATATTGCCGCACCCGCAAGTCCGACCGCCCAAAGGCGTATATAGGAAACTATATCCGAAAATACGTTTACAACTCCAAGAAGTACCGAAACGATATTTGTAAGACTTGAAAGAATAGATTTTATTATACTGCCTTCATAATTTGCAAATACAAAGCTGAGTACAAAGCCTGCACCTATAAGCGCTATAGCAACGGTTCCTACGGGAATACCGCCGACAACGAGACCGAAGCTGAAGACCTCGGGATTTACTACGAGACTGAGCACCAAATAATAAATGCCCAGAAGCTGTAAAATTGAACCGATATCTCCGAGCACCTTTACAGACTTTCTGTATCTCACTGCTCCTTTAACGTGCGCCACCGTCAACTGAATGAGAGCGAGAGTGAAGCAGAATATCTGAAGATTCTGTGCCGTTGTAAGTCCCACGCCCTCGGGTGTCCAGGGGAGTGTCCAGAGCTTGTCGCCGTATACGTTGGATATTACGGGAACAGACAGAGCCTTCAGCCATTCGGGAAGCGCCTCGGGAGAAAGACCGAACCAGGTGCAGGTAAGGGTTCCCCACAGCACGGTTGATAGTCCGAACAATCCCACAAGAAGAAATGCCGGAGGAATTCTCTTCTTTGAAAGCTTTGCTTTTATGATAAGCGCGCCGGCCACGGCACTGATTAGAAGTCCGTAACCTCCGTCACCGAAGATTATGCCGAAGAATATGAGTATAAAGCCTAAAAACCAACCCGAAATATCGTATTCAAAATATCCGGGAACAGTACCGAGAAAATCGGTGAGCGGATAGATAAGGCTCACAAATCTGTTATTTTTCAGCTTTGTGGGAACGTCGTCCTCAACCGTAGGTTCTTCAACGAAAAGCCCCCATGAATTATCCCTTGCCGCCTTTTTAAGTTTATCGACGTTTTCAGCTTCCGTATATCCCGTGAAATAGGCAACGGCAACTTCGCTCTTTTCGTTTTCCGACAGTTCTTCCGATGCCATACCCGTAGAATAGGTTTCAAATTCCACGTCCTTTTCAAGGGCGACTATAGCGTTTTTAAAGCTTTCGGTATAGCAGGCAAAGGAAGATATCTTCCCTTCTGTCTCCGCGATCCTAAGCTCAAGCGTCTCCGCCTTACGCCTCATCTCAGCAGTAGATTTCGCAGGAAGGATCAGGCGGTAATTACCGAGTTCGGGTGCATCATCTCCGCCTTTCTCTGCCATAAATCTTACCGTAGATCTATCAGAGCAAAGCTTTACGGTCTTGACCGTATCGGGAAGAGCGTTATATTCGGACTTTGACATTTCGTAAAATCCGACGTCAATTCCGTTTTCCGCCAGAGAATTTATGCTTTCGGGGTCAATATCGCCCCAATTCTTTAAGCGTTCAAGCTCCACTGTCAGAGCCGCCCGCTCTGATGCGCACGCACTTTTCTCTTCAGAAAGCTTTTCTATTTCTTTTGCAAGCTCTAAAGCTTCCCAAAAAGGTACTTCCTTCTGCTCGGAGCTCTTAGGCTTGCCCACTGAATATATTGCTCTTTCAAACAAAGCGATCTGCTCTTTACAGAGAGCGAGCTTTTCGCCATAGCCCTCGCTGATCTCTATCTGGACAATACCCAGCTTCCGAAGCTTTTTTAGCGTTATTTCTTTCTGCTCTCTCAGAGTTATGAGAGATATTTTTTTCATAGGCACGATCATAATGAGTACACCTCCGTTTCGGGCGCTTCATCATTACGAAGTGCTATCTTACGTTTTGATATTTTGGAACGCACTACGGCACTGACCTGCTGGTCAGACATATAGACTGAAATCTTTTTGATATTATCCTCAGTTTCAGGGATCTTTACCTTTTCGAACAGGTTAACTCTCTGAGAGGTTGCTCGGTATTCCGCCTCAAGCAGCCTTACCTGCTCATCCAACACTTCAGCCTCCAGATCGAGCATTATAGCCTTTTCCATGTGATCTGCGGCTATATCTACCCAAAGAGGAGTGCTGTAAAGATCATAGTCACTCCTTGAAAAATCCGCTCCCTCAAATACGGGAATGTCTACACCCGCTATGTTTCCTCGACCCTTGCGGATATTGGTAACAGTTATAATGCCCTCGGGGAAAGCATCCTTTTCACTAAAGACGGCGATCCACGTATCAAAGCCGCTTTCAAGCCTTTCTTTGGCTTTTCTGACGGCCCTCGCCTTGGCTTCAATAGCTCTTATCTCCGTCTGGAGCTGCTGCTTTTTAAGTGTCAGAGTAGGCAAATATCTTCGGTACATTTTCAGTGCGTCCTTTTGTACCTTCAACTCATTTTTAGTCAGTTTGATTTTTGCCAAATTTTCGGACCTCCCTTATTTTTCAGGCCAGAATTCACTGATAAGGTCTGATTTTATTCCCGTTTCATCCCTCTCAAAACACTCGGCTAAAATACTCCAGCCAAGATCAAGCGCATCTTCAAGAGGAAGATTTACGGACATATCCATCAGCTTATTCTCAAAGAGCTCACCGTATTTCAGAAGCTTATTGTCCCAACGGCTCATGGAAAAGCCCATGTTTTTCTTTTCAAGAGTCTCCTTGTAGGAGGAATACATACGGATCATCGCGTCCATCAGGGCGCGGTGGTCCTTTCTGGTCTTGCTGTTAACGTTCTGTTTAAGACGGGAGAGAGAGCCGAAGGGTTCGATACGTCCGCCCTTAAGGTAATACTGACCTTCCGTAATATATCCCGTATTATCGGGAACGGGATGAGTAACGTCATCACCGGGCATAGTAGTAACCGCAAGAACGGTAACGGAGCCGGAATTTGCAAAGTCAACTGCCTTTTCGTAACGGGAGGCAAGCTGAGAATACAGGTCACCGGGATAACCTCTGTTGGAAGGAACCTGTTCCTGAGTAATTGCTATCTCCTTCATGGCATCCGCAAAGTTTGTCATATCAGTAAGAAGAACGAGAACGTCCTTATTCTGAAGCGCAAACTGCTCCGCCACCGTAAGCGCCATATCGGGAATCATCATACATTCAACGGTGGGGTCGGAAGCGGTATGAATAAACATAACCGTCTTACTGAGAGCGCCGCCCTTTGAAAGCTCGTCCTTGAAGTAAAGAAAGTCGTCATATTTAAGACCCATGCCGCCGAGAACGATAACGTCTGCCTCTGCCTGCATCGCAATACGGGCAAGAAGCTGATTGTAGGGTTCTCCCGAGATTGAGAAAATAGGAAGCTTCTGAGAAATAACAAGCGTGTTGAACATATCGATCATAGGGATATTCGTTCTCATCATACGGTTTGCAAGAATACGCTTGGTGGGATTTACCGAAGGTCCGCCTATAGTCTTCATATTATCGGCAAGGGCAGGTCCCTTGTCACGGGGCTCGCCCGAACCGTTGAAGATGCGTCCAAGAAGGTCTTCACTGAAGGAAACGCGCATTCCGTGGCCGAGAAAGCGTATCTCGTCGCCTGTAGATATACCCTGGCTGCCTGCAAAAACCTGAAGAGAAACGATATCTCTGTCAATTTTATTGACCTGAGCAAGGGATTTTCCAAATCTGGTGGTTATCTGAGCAAGCTCGTTATACTGAACACCGCTTGCTCTGACGGTAATAACGTTACCGACTATAGATTCAATTCGGTTATATACTTTATTCATTACAAGTTACCGCCTTTCAGCAATCGCTCACCATCGACTGTCAGCTTACCGCCGTGTTCTTTATATAACAAGTCAATTTCAAACTCAAGCTTTTTGAAGTCCTCACTTCCGAGTTCCGTATAGTTCCAGTCGATAAATCTCTGTCGCATTCTGTTAAAGAATATACGGGCATCGTCCTTACTGTCAAGCTCAAAGTCACTGCCGAGAATGCGGATGAGCTTATCCGTCACATAGCGCTGACGCATAATTCCGCAGTTTGCATCCGTCGGATCAAAGGCATTCTGCTGCAGGTATACCGCATCAAGCATTTCAGATTTAAGATAAATTATATAGTCGGAAAGAGGTGTTCCCTCTTCACCTACTACCTTCATCATGGATGCAATTTCGTTTCCGTGATGAAGCATATTCTTACAGAAGTCACTCTTTTGACGGTCTACGACACTTTCATATTTCGACCAGGAAATAAGAGGATCTATGGCGGGATACTTTCTTGCATCTGAACGCTCACGTGAAAGACCGTGGAATGCGCCGACGACCTTCAGAGTTGCCTGAGTTACAGGCTCTTCAAAGTTACCGCCTGCAGGAGATACCGTTCCGCCTATAGTAACGGAGCCTTTGCTGCCGTCAGGCAAACGGACGTATCCTGCTCTTTCGTAAAATGATGCAATATATGATTCAAGATAAGCGGGAAATGCTTCTTCGCCGGGGATCTCCTCAAGTCGTCCCGACATTTCTCTGAGTGCCTGCGCCCAACGGGAAGTTGAGTCTGCAAGCATAAGCACGTGAAGCCCCATCTGACGGTAATATTCCGCAAGGGTCACCGAGGTGTATACCGAAGCCTCACGGGAGGCAACGGGCATTGATGAAGTATTGCAGATAATGATGGTTCGTTCCATAAGCGAACGTCCCGTTTTAGGGTCGATAAGCTCGGGGAATTCAGTCAGTGTTTCAACAACTTCTCCTGCGCGTTCGCCGCAAGCGGCGATTATAACTATATCAACGTCAGCATATTTGGAGGTGGTATGCTGAAGCACCGTTTTTCCTGCGCCGAAGGGTCCGGGCGTACAATAAGTTCCGCCTTTTGCAACGGGGAAGAAAGAGTCGACAACACGAATCTTCGTTTCCATGGTTTCGCTTGGAGCAAGTCTTTCGCTGTAGCATCTTATCGCTCGTTTTACAGGCCATTTGAAGGACATGGAAACGGGGATATCGCGTCCTCGCTCGTCCGTTATCACCGCAACGGTCTCTTTTACGGTGTATAAACCTTTTTTCGCAATTGTTTTTACGGTATAGGCACCGTGCAGATAAAAGGGTATAAATATTTTATGGGTAAACGCACCCTCGGGAACCGTTCCGATATATTCGCCCGCACGAAGGGTGTCTCCTGCCTTGGCGGTAGGGGTAAACTCCCATTTTTTATCACCGTCAAGTCCGTCCGCGTAATTACCGCGTTCCAAAAACCAGCCTGACTTCTCTGCTAAAACGGGCAAAGGATTCTGAAGACCGTCATAGATCTGACCAAGTAGGCCGGGGCCAAGCTCGGCAGAAAGCATCTCGCCTGTAAATTCAACCGTATCACCGCATTTGATACCGCCCGTCATTTCATAAACCTGGATCTGGGCTATATTTCCTCTTATACGGATGACCTCGCTTTTAAGGGCGGCACCGTCAGTATTAACATAGCATATTTCATTCATGGAAACGTTTCCGTCAAATTCAACTGACAAAAGGTTTCCGTTTATGCTTATTACCTTTCCTTTATTTTCACTCATTTTTCAGCCTCCAACGTATCTCCACCGTTTTGAGTGATGGAGTTGTAAATGCTTCTGTAAGCGGCTTTGCCAAGCTCTGCATCAAATCTCTTTATGCGTTCAAGGAGCTTCAGCTTTAACCCGTAATAATAAATATAATCCTTTGAAAAAATATCCGTCGGTCTCAGTGTTTCGAGAAATCCGAGGCGATTTTTAAGCAGAAAGAGCTCTGCATCCATCGGACTTTCCGTATCCACCGCAGTATTTGCCGCCTTCAAAAGCTCAGACGGTACGTTTTTTCCCCTAAGGTCAAATACCTTTTCCAGCTTCTCCGCTCTTACCTTACCAAGCGCCAGTCTTAAGTCGCGCTCACGGGTATTCCACGCATCTATTAAAGGAACATTTGAGCTTTCGACGTCCATAGGAGGTAAAAGGGTCAGACTTTCCGTTTCAATTAGAACCTTTTTCCCTAAAAAACGTCCGCACAATTCTGAAAACTGCTCCTCTGTAATGGGCAAAGGGCTGTCCCCGTTTATTCCGTCAAGAGACGGAAGCTGTGCTATCAGATAATATTCTGCCATCTGCTCACGCCTCTTTCAAAAGCTTTATGATTCGGGGAGTGAGATAATTTGACAGCATTTCTACAACAGATTCCGTAGAATAATCGTAATATGCACTGCCGTTGTTTACGGAAATACGGAAACCTCCGTCAAAGTTATCGCTCGCTTTAAGAGTTACACTGCAAAGAAGCTTTTCCTTCAGTGCTGCAAGCATAGATCTTTCAAAAGCCGCAAGGCTTTCGCTGTTCAGAACAACACAGATATCGGAAGCATCCGATCTTGCCGCAAAGCCTGTAACAACGTCGCGAATAAGCTGTACGAAATCTTCTGATGAGTATACGGAATTAACGTTTTCGGTTAAAATAACGTTCAGCTCTCTCGTAACACTCTCTCTGAAGGAAATAAGCAGATTACGGCCTGCCTGACGAAGGGAATCCTCGCCGGATCTTACCAAACGCTCAGTTTCATTCTTGGCATCGGAAAGGATCTTTTCAGCCTCTTCCTTTGCACGGGCAACGATTTTTTCCGCCTCGTCCTTTGCTGCACTTATTATAGCTTCGGACTCAGCTTCAGCGGCTTCAACGCCGTCCTTTTTTATCCGGTCTATAAGCTCCTGAAGTTGGATTTCCATTATTCTTTCTCCTTTATATCCTTATTTGGATTTATTACAAAACAAACGGGTATCCTAAAATAGAATACCCGTTTTCTCTTTGCAAAAATTACATTGCGTATAAATTGTATAAGGTATAATTACCCAATTCCGCAACCGAATTATTTGCCGTTAAGTCTCCAACGGGAACAAATAATACTACACATATCTTCATCACCCCATGCCTGATAGTAAAGTGTGAGAAGTGAACCGTCGGACAGCTCAACTGTTGAAGGATATCCCATATCGTGCTGTTTTTCGGGAATAAGGTTGTCGATCTCGTAATCCTCTTCCCAGGTTTCGCCGTTATCATAGCTTACGCATACGCGCTCTGCGATCTTACCCCATGTTCTGCAACTGTAAGAGCAAAGGATTGCACCGCTGGAATGGACCATAAGGTGGGGAGGAGCACCGTCAACACCGATTCCTCGAGGCTTAGACCACGTCTTGCCTTTATCATCGGAGAAGGTTATGTATACTGTGAATTCAGTCGCCGTATGTGTGCGGATAGCACCGAGAAGTCTGCCGCTTGGAAGCTCAATTACGTGAGGCTCGTGCATCGCTTCAAAGTTAGCGTCGCCGTCGCCTGCGGGAACTTCACCTGTAAATTCCCACGTATAGCCGCCGTCGTGGCTGGAGTATACGTGAAGAGCTTCAAAGGATCGGTATTCGGGATCCATCTGCTTGCCCATGTATACAAGCGTTCCGTCCTTACATACTGAAGGACCGTGAGGACACGTTACGGGAACCGTTATACGATCAGACCACGTAATACCGTAGTCCTCGGAGACTTTTACGAAGGAAGCCTCATAGCTCTTGTATCTTTCTTCACCGAAAAGCTTGTACGCTCTTGTATAACCGCCGGAAACTTCACGGTCGTACTTATCAAACCATTCTGCTGTTGTAAGATGCTCCCAATGCTGGGGGTGAATTTCGGTAAAGGAGCTCATAAGCAGCTTGCCGTCTCCCATATAGCAAAGACCAACGTCACGGTCGTCACAATAAGTGTCATTAACGACGATGGGGGGAGACCAAGTCTTGCCCTCGTTAAGACTTATGAACATGCAGTTCTTGCCGCAGGGGTCAACGTGAGACATACGAAGAGAGGATGCACCTGCGTAAAGCACTCCTCTGTCATCCTTACATACTGTAGGCCAAGCACTGTATCTCGTGAAGCCTTCCTGTATATTGGTTACACGAACTCGCTCGGTCTGAGGCTTAAATTCTTTCATAGTAAACCTTCCTTTTGTTATATTAACTTAATATTTACATATTTTCGTGCTGAAGTTTGAAAATGTAAGCTGAATTTTCCTTAAGCTCAAGACATGAGCAGGATTTTTTCATCGCTGCCTTTTCATTTGAGTCAAAAAGGCATACCGCTTCTCTGTCAAAATCGAGAACGTACGGCTCGTCTCTCGTCACCGCAACCACAAGCTTTTCATTTTCGTCAAAGCGCTCGAACATGAAGATATTCTTCTCTGCCTTTGTCACTCTGAAAAGACCTCCCGAAAGAAGCGGTTCTTCTTTTCTGATTGCGCCTATTCTGCGGTAAAAATCAAGGATCTCAACGTTCTGACTGTTCCAAGGGTAAGGTCTTCTGCAGAAGGGATCGTGATATCCTTCAAGACCTGCCTCGTCACCGTAGAACACGGAGGGTATTCCGTAAACGGTGGCGATCATGGTATAGGCACACTTGAGACGGCGGATGCCGATCTCAAGCTGTTCTTCCGTCAGATAAAGCTCTGAAAGCTCGAGAGGTGTACGCTCACCCGATTCACCGTCACCGAGGACGGTGAGAATTCTCTCCGTATCGTGGGTTCCGAGAAAGTTCATAAGAACGTCGGAAACGCACTTGGGATAGTGTCTGTACACCGTTTCAAGAACCCATCTGAGGCCTTCAGCGTCACCGTCCTTAACGAAGGATATAACTCCGTTACGAAGGGGATAGTTCATAACGCTGTCAATCTGAGTTCCGTCAAAATAAGTTCTTCTGTGTCCGTAGGCTATCTTATTGGAAGCATCCTCCCAGACCTCACCGAGGACAATTCCCTCGGGGTCCTCATCCTTAACTACCTCACGGAGCTTCTTAAGAAATGAGTCGGAAAGCTCGTCCGCAACGTCAAGTCGGAAGCCTGCGGCACCCATCTTCATATACTTTCTGACAACGCCGTCATCGCCTAAAATATGCTCTCTGAAGCCATCGCAGTCTGTTTTTATTCTGGGAAGAATGTCAATATTCCACCAACATTCGTACTTATCGGGAAACTCGTAGAAATTGTACCAGTCGTAATACTCAGAGTCTTCGGAGTTATACGCTCCCACCGAGTCATAGTTTCCGTATCTGTTGAAATAGATACTGTCGGAGCCCGTATGATTGAAAACTCCGTCAAGGAAGACCTTGATACCCTTCTCTTTTGCTTTTTCAAAGAGGTTTTTAAGGGCAGCGTCTCCGCCGAACATGGAGTCGACCTCCATGTAATTTCCCGTATCGTATTTATGGTTAGAGGCGGCATCAAAAACAGGGCTGAGATATATTACCGTAGCACCGAGACTCTTTATGTAGTCAAGCTTTTCGGCTACTCCCCAGAGATCGCCTCCGAAAAATTCATTGTTTTTGAGGGGAGCGCCTCTGTACTCTGCAAACTGAGGAACACCGCCGTCCCATTCGGGATTGAGCACTGCTCCTTTTTTAAGCTTGCATTTGCCCGAAGAATGAAAACGGTCAACAAAGATATGATAGACCGTTCCGCGCTTCATGAAATCGGGTGTATCGAAATCCTTTGAGTAAAGGAGAAGCTGTCTGTGATACGTTTTCTCTCCGCACTCAAGAAGGCTCGGTCTCTCTCCGCCGAAATACTCTTCCCCGTCCTTAAACTCTACCTTATATTTATAATAGTAAAGCCCGCGGCAGGAAAGCTTTTTCAGCTTTTCCACCGGAAGAACAAGCCGGAAGGTATCGCCATTCTCGTCCTCTGCAAGGTCAAGGGGAAATTCAAGGTATTTTTCACAGCACTCAACACCGTCGCAGTGAATTACCATTGTCACCCCAAGAATTCCGCTTTTTTCGGGAGCTTTCAGGATAAATTTTATCTCTCCCTCATCGGGGAAAGCTCCAAAAAGAGAAAAATCCTTCTCCGCCCCATTTACAATATGATACTTGTATTCGTATACGTTATTTTTTATGCTCATTATCATTCATAACCGCATAGGGTGTAAGTACACCGAAACGGCAAAGGGCAAAAGCCCTTTGCCGTCAGACTAATATTATTAGTACGCGGTTGACTTTCCATATATTTTCGCTTATCGTTGTGCAAGTCTGCACACAATTTGCGTAATTTCGGAGAACTTAGTTTACGGGTTTAATTCTCCAGATATTCTCAGCGTATTCGCCTATACTTCTGTCAGATGCAAAGAAGCCTGCGCCTGCGATATTTGCAAGGGACTTCTTCTGCCACAGAGGACGGCTTGCATAGTCCGCTCTTATCTGCGCGGAAGCTGACATATAAGACTCAAAGTCAGCAAAGCACATATAGGGGTCGGAAACACCGTGGCTGTACATGAAGTAGTTAACAAGATTTGAGAAACGGTTGCCTGCAAATCCTGTGCGAAGAGCATCCATAACTCCTGCAAGCTTGGGGCTCTTTCTGTAATACATATGAGAGTCATAGCCCTTCTTCCAGAGGTCGTCGACCTCGTCGGACTGAAGACCGAAGATATAAATGTTATCTCTGCCTACAGCATCTCTCATTTCAACGTTTGCGCCGTCAAGAGTACCGATGGTGAGGGCGCCGTTGATCATGAACTTCATACAGCCCGTACCGCTTGCTTCCTTACCTGCAAGGGATATCTGTTCACTGATATCGGATGCGGGCATAAGAATTTCAGCCGTACTTACGTTGTAATCCTCAAGATATACAACTCTGATTATATCTCTTATTCTGGGGTTCTTTTCGATCTCTTCACCGATGCTCCAGATAAGCTTGATAATATCCTTTGCAAGATAGTAACCGGGAGCCGCCTTACCGCCGAAGATGAAGGTGCAGGGTGTGATATCCGCATTGGGGTTTTCAATAAGCTCGTTATAGTAAGCGATTATCTTGAGAACGTTAAGTGTCTGACGCTTGTATTCGTGAATTCTCTTTACCTGTACGTCAAATACGGAGTTCACGTCGAGGCTCACGCCTGTCTTTGCGAACAGCTCCTTGGAAAATCTCAGCTTGTTTGCGCTCTTTATGGTATCAAGTCTTTCGAGAACGTTCTTATCCTCGGAGAACTTGAGAAATTCGGAGAGCTCTTCGGGTCTCTTCTTGAAGCCGTCACCGATGCACTCTTCAAGGAGTGAGGTCAGCTCGGGGTTGGAATAGCAGAGCCAACGTCTGTGAGCGATACCGTTCGTTACGTTTGTAAACTTATAGGGCATTGCCTTATAGTAATCGTGGAAGACAGTCTTCTTGAGAATGTCGGAGTGAAGAGCAGATACGCCGTTTACTGTGTGAGATGCGGCAACACTGAGGTTAGCCATTCTTACCTGGTTGTATCCGATTACGGACATACGGGAAATTCTGTCCCAGTCACCGGGATAGAGGTTCCAAAGGTCAGCGCAAAGTCTTCTGTTGATCTCTTCTACGATGCCGAAAATTCTGGGAAGCTTGTAGCGGAAGAGATTGATGTTCCAGCTTTCAAGAGCTTCGGGAAGTACTGTGTGGTTTGTGTAGGATACCACGGAGGTTACAACTGACCATGCGTTTTCCCAGGAGTAAGAATATACGTCCATGAGAATTCTCATAAGCTCGGGAATTACGAGCGCGGGGTGAGTATCGTTAATGTGGATAGCTACCTTGTCTGCAAAGTTGTAAAGTGTTCCGTAGGATGCAAGGTGGTCCGCAATAATGCTCTGAAGAGATGCGGATACGAGGAAGTACTGCTGGCTCAGTCTGAGCAGCTTTCCTTCTTCGTGGTCATCGGAAGGATAAAGCACCTTTGAGATAAGCTCTGCATTGGTGTTTTCCTGCATAGCCTTAACGTACTGACCCTGAGAGAACAGGTTCATGTTTACGTGGGTATTGTTATGCGCCTTCCAAAGTCTGAGGTTGTTGACTGCCATGCAGTCGCCGCCGGATATCATCATGTCGTAAGGAACGGCAATGACCTCGTCATAGTTTTCATGTGTTACGGTGAGTCTTCCGCTTTCCCAGCTTTCATTTACCTGACCGCCGAAGCGAACGGAAAACGCTTTATCTGTTCTGGGCACCAGCCAACCGTCGCCGTCCCTCAGCCAAGTGTCGGGAAGTTCAACCTGGTTACCGTCAATGATCTTCTGCTTGAAAAGTCCGTATTCGTAACAAATGGAAAATCCTGTTGCGGGATAGTCAAGTGTTGTAAGTGAGTCCATGAAGCATGCGGCAAGTCTGCCAAGGCCGCCGTTACCGAGACCGGGGTCGGGTTCTCTTTCGTAGAGTGCTTCAAGATCAAATCCCATATCGCTCAGGACCTTTGAAAATTCGTCTTCGATACCCAGATTTCTCAGATTGTTTCTGAGAGAGGGACCGATAAGGAATTCCATACAAAGGTAATATACCTTCTTGGAACGGTTCTTCTTGATCTTTTCTTTAAAGGCATATCTCTTCTGTGTAAGAATATCCTTGACGCAGAGTATTGTTGCTTTGTATACCTGATTTTCGCTTGCTGTGTCAGGTGTTGTTGCAAAATACCCCGACAGTTTTCTTTCCAGTGCCTCTCTGATGTCAAGGCACTTATCCATTTGATTCATTTCCATTTTTCCTCAATTCTATGTGTTAACTGATTGACCCGATAAAAGCAAAAAACGCCTTTACGGGCAAAAAACTGAAATATAAATTTCAGAACCGCCTCACCGACTGTGGGAAGCGGAATATATTTTCACCGTGCGAGGGAAAAGGCAAAGCCCTCTCCCTCAGCGGTTACTTATTATTTTATTTGCACATTGACTTATAAAGGTCAATATACTTTCCTGCGGATACGTCCCAGGAGAAGTCAACAGCCATGACCTGCTTCATAAGAGCAGTCCATTTTCTCTTGTGGCTGTAAAGCTCGATAGCGTCTCTTACAACTGCCATCATATCGTGAGCGTTATAGTTTGTGAAGGAGAAGCCGTTGCCTGTTCCGTCATACTTGTTATACGCCTTAATGGTGTCGTAAAGACCGCCCGTTTCTCTTACGATCGGAACCGTGCCGTATCTTGAAGAAATCATCTGAGCAAGACCGCAGGGCTCGCTCTTGGAGGGCATAAGGAACATATCCGAACCTGCGTAAACAAGCTTGGAGAGGTCCTTATTAAATTCTATCATTGCGCAGAACTTATCGGGATATCTTTCGGCAAGTCCTCTGAAATAGCTTTCAAAGGCATGGTCGCCCGTTCCGAGAAGAACGAACTGAGCCTTGTCGTTACAAAGCATTTCTTCAATTACACGGCAGATAAGGTCAAAGCCCTTGTGAGCCGCGAGACGGGATACCATACCGATAACGGGTATGTTCTTGTCAACGGGAAGGCCGCATCTCTCCTGAAGGAGAGCCTTATTCTTCGCCTTACCTGCAAGATTGTCTGCCGAGAAGTGATATCTGAGAGAAGGATCGTTCTCGCTGTTGTAGTACTCAAGGTCGATACCGTTTACGATACCGCAAAGCTTATCTCTGCAGCTGTGAAGTATATGGGACAGGCCGTGGGAATAGAAGGGAGTCATGATCTCCTCTGCGTACTTTTCACTTACCGTGCTTACCTTGTCGGACACGGTGATAGCGCCCTTTGCAAGGTTGATGGCACCGTTGTATTCAACAACGCTGCGGTCCCATTCGGAAAGCTCGAATACGTCCGCAAGGATAGAGAAATCGTAAATACCCTGATATTCAATATTGTGGATAGTATAAAGTGTCTTTATACTGTCATATCCGGGAATGGACGAATACTTTCTCTTGAGATAGATTACGGCAGTAGCGCTCTGCCAGTCATTTGCATGAAGAACGTCGGGGAAGAAGTTCACGCATGCCATGAATTCCATGACCGCCTTACCGAAGAAAGCAAATCTTTCACCGTCGTCAAAGCTGCCGTAGAAGGAGGGGCGTTTGAAATAAAACTCATTGTCAAGGAAGTAGAATTTCACGCCGTCCTTTTCCGTGCTCCAGATGCCGCAATACTGTCTTCTCCATGAAAGTGTGATATATGTTTCTGCTTCGAGAGTGAGCACGTCCATATATTTTTCCTTTACCACGGGGAACATGGGGATAACGACTCTTACGTCACTTCCCTCTCCGAGCTGCTTTTTTACAGCACCGGGAAGAGAGCCCACAACGTCACCGAGACCGCCCGTTGAAGCAAAGGGTAATGCTTCTGTTGAAACGTAAAGTATTTTCATTGTTGCAACTCTTTTCTATTTGTTTTTTCGGATGACCCGCTTCAGATCATCTTTCTCTTTGAAATATAGTAGGGCTGGCTTTCAACGCCTGACAGCATTATGCCGTCGCGCACCACAACGTTCTTATCACTGACCACGCAGTTGAGAAGTGTGTTTTCGCCGATAACTGTATCCTGCATGAGAATACAGTTCTTAACTGTTGTTCCGCGTCCGATCTTAACGCCTCTGAAGAGGATGGAGTTTTCAACAGTACCTTCGATAACGCATCCGTCGGCTATCATGGAATTCTTGACCTTGGAGTCCTCGCTGTAGTATGTGGGCGCGGAGTTTCTTACCTTTGTAAGAACAGGCCTGTTCTTTACGCCGAAGAGAGATTCTCTTGCGTTATCGTCGTTAATAAGATCCATGCTGTACTTGAAGTAGTCTTCCATGGAAGCGATGGTTGCAAAATAACCGTCGTATCTGTAGACCTTGAAGTTATATCTTCCGATGTTCTTTGCGATAACGTCCTTTGTAAGGCTTGTATAATTGCGCGCGATGGAGTCGAGCACGATGCTTTCAAGGAAGTCTGTTCTCATAACGAGAAGGTTGAGACAAACCTCGGTCTCGCCTTCAAAGTTGTTGGGATACGTGAGAATATCGGTAACGTTTCCTTCTTCATCGGAGCTGAGGATAACGTTGCTCTTTGCAGTTTCCTTGGTAAGAACCATCTTCTTTACAGCGAGAGTGATATCCGCCTTTTCAGCCGCGTGATATTCAATGATATCGTTGAGGTCGATATTGCAGATAACGTCACAGTCGGAGAGAACTACGTATTCATCCTTGATCTTGGAGATAGAGTGGACGACACCCTTGAGAGCTTCAAGACGGGAGAGGGACTTAGAATCGCTGTGATAAGCAAAGGTTGCAACGTTGGGAGGAAGCATCTTGATACCGCCGGAACGTCTCGCAAGGTCCCAGTCCTTACCGGATCCGATGTGGTCCATAAGGGAGAGATAGTTGTTATTTGTAATTACGCTTATATTATGAATATCGGAGTTTACCATATTGGAGAGCGTGAAGTCGATAAATCTGTATCTGCATCCGAAGGGAACGGAAGCTATAGTTCTTGCTCTTGTAAGCTCTCTGATATTATCGTCATGAACGTTTGAAAAAATAATTCCTGCTGCTGACATTTTATATCCCCTCCTCAGTTAGATGATTTTTCGAAAAATTCTTTGTCTGCCATTGCGCCTTCGGGAACTTTAGTTCCGTCTGCAACTGCAAGACCGCCTGCAACTACGCAAACGCCGATGCCGTCAGCCTTTTCAGCGCCGATAACGCAGTCCTTGCCGATAACGGTGTCGCTGTCAATGATAGTGTAGTTTACAACACTGTCTTCACCGATAACAACGTCGCTCATGATAACGGAGTCGCGCACGACCGCGCCCTTCTTTACCTTAACGCCGCTTGACAGTACGCTGTTTACTACTACGCCTTCAATCTCACAGCCCTCGGTAACGAGAGAGTTTTCAACTCTGCCCTCAGCTCCCATTCTGTGGGGAGGACGGGCTTCGTTTCTGGAGAAAATTCTGAAATCGTTATCGCGAAGGTCGAAGGTGGGACGGCTTCCGAGAAGGTCCATGTTAGCTTCCCAGAGGCTCTGGATAGTTCCGACGTCCTTCCAGTATCCTTCGAAGGGATAAGCGTAAAGCTTAAGACCGTCGTTCAGCATTGCGGGGATAACGTCCTTACCGAAGTCATTGGAGGAGTTTTCCTTTGCTTCATCCATAATAAGGTACTTTTCAAGTGCGTCCTTATTGAAGATGTAGATACCCATTGAAGCCTTTGTGCTCTTGGGATGCTTGGGCTTTTCTTCGAATTCGATGATCTTGAGGTTATCGTCGGTGTTCATGATACCGAAACGGCTTGCCTCCTCAAGAGTTACTTCAAGAACTGCGATAGTTGCGTCAGCTCCTGTTTCCTTATGAGCCTTCAGCATCTTGTCATAGTCCATCTTATAGATATGGTCACCCGAGAGAACGAGAACGTAATCGGGATCGTATCTGTTTATAAAGTCAAGATTCTGATAAATCGCGTTTGCAGTACCCTTATACCAGTCTGCGCCGTTCTTTGCCTGATAAGGAGGGAGAAGGGTCACGCCGCTCTGAGCACGGTCAAGGTCCCAGGGACCGCCCTTGCCAATGTATTCATTGAGCAGAAGGGGCTGATACTGAGTGAGAACACCAACCGTATAAATACCTGAATTTACACAGTTGGACATGGGAAAGTCGATGATACGGTACTTTCCGCCGAAGGCTACCGCAGGTTTTGCGGTTTTCTCGGTAAGAGCATAGAGTCTGCTTCCCTGTCCGCCTGCCAAAAGCATTGCGACACATTCTGTTTTTCTGTACATAGCTTGTATTCCTCTCTTTCGCTGTTTTTTCTTTATGAATTACAGACGATTGTATTAAGTATTATTAATTACTATGATAACACATCAATATTCATGTATATATTATAATACTATTACGTGTCGTAATCAAGAGAAATTAACAAATTTTCTTTGATTTTGAGAAAAATATTTCCAAAATTTTCATCCCGTTGATATTTATATTGACCAAAAACGAAAATAGGCTTTTGCCTCACGGCAAAAGCCCACTCATTTTCACAATTAATAATATCTGATGCTTGCAACGACCTTTCCGAGAATGGAAAGACTGTCCACGATAATAGGCTCCATGGTGGAGTTTTCGGGCTGAAGGCGGAAATGACCCATTTCACGGTAGAATGTCTTGACCGTCGCTTCATCCTCAATAAGAGCAACAACAATGTCGCCGTTTTCTGCAACGGACTGCTGCCTTACAATAACGATATCACCGTCAAGAATTCCCGCTTCGATCATACTTTTACCCGTAACACGGAGAGCGAAAAGCTCTTCCGCCTTGTGATTTCCTTCGGTAAAATCAACGTAGCCGTCAAAATTCTCAACCGCAAGGATAGGCATACCTGCAGTTACTCTGCCCACAATGGGAATCTGACGGGTAACAGGGCCCGACGTCGCACTTTCGGCGCGAAGCGTTCTGCTCTTTCCGTTTTCCTTCTGAATATATCCCTTCTCTTCCAGCTTTGAAAGATAGGAATGAACCGTCGCCGTACTCTTTATTCCAAGCGCTGTGCGGATATCGCGGACTGTGGGAGAATACCCGTCGTTCTTGATACGGTCGGTAATAAAATCAAGCATTTTCTTCTCTGTATCCGTTAAAGGTTTC
The DNA here is from genome assembly GCA_015063695.1 of Oscillospiraceae bacterium. Lineage (GTDB taxonomy): Bacteria > Bacillota > Clostridia > Oscillospirales > CAG-272 > RUG14199. The sequence goes on along the minus strand of SVTQ01000023.1, from coordinate 15,383 downwards.
ATATTAATACCTCGCTTATAAGTAAATTCCGCGCCTTCGCGCAGTTCCCCAAACGGGGATCTTTCCTTCTTTTTCCGATTATTATTATACACCCTTTTACAGCAAAATGCAAACATTTGTTCAGTTATTAACAAATTGTTTACATTTTCGAATTCACACTTAAAACTGCTCCGAACACAACTTGCTCTCACCTATAAAACGCGAAAGTGCACAACCTTCCGCAGTTAAAAAATCCTTTAATGATTGTAGATTTTAACATAAAAAATCCCGCTTCGGAAAAAATAGTGTGTACAAAAGTTAGAAATTATTGAAAAGCCCCCGAAAACACTTGAAATGACTTGATTTATATGGTATGATTATAATACCAAAATTTGTATTTCTTAAGAAGTATGGAGATGAAAAAATGACAAATAACAAGTACGTCCTCAATTGGATCGAAGAAATGGCTGCCATCACAAAGCCCGATAAGATCGTCTGGATCGATGGCACAGAAGAACAGGCTGAAGCTCTCCGCGCAGAAGCTTGCTCCACAGGCGAAATGACAAAGCTCAACGAAGAACTCCTTCCCAACTGCTATCTCCACAGAACAGCAGTTAACGACGTTGCTCGTGTTGAAGGCAGAACATATATCTGCACTCCCACAAAGGAAGAAGCAGGCAACGTAAACAACTGGATGGATCCCGAAGAAATGTACGCAAAGCTCTACAAGCTCTACACAGGCGCTATGCAGGGCAGAACAATGTACGTTATTCCTTACTCCATGGGCGTTGTAGGTTCCGACTTTGCTAAGTACGGTATTGAGCTTACAGACTCCATCTACGTTGTACTCAACATGCTCATCATGACAAGAGTAGGCACAAACGTTCTCGAAGCTCTCGGCGACAGCCCCGACTACATCAAGGGTCTCCACGCTAAGGCTGACATCGACGAAGAAAACAGATACATCGTTCATTTCCCCCAGGATAACACCATCATGTCCGTTAACTCCGGTTACGGCGGAAACGTTCTTCTCGGTAAGAAGTGCTTCGCTCTCCGTATTGCATCCTACCTCGGCCGTAAGGAAGGCTGGATGGCAGAGCACATGCTCATCCTCGGTCTTGAAAATCCCGAAGGCGAGATCAAGTATATCTCCGCAGCATTCCCCTCCGCTTGCGGTAAGACAAACCTCGCAATGCTTATTCCCCCCGAAATCTTCAAGAAGAAGGGCTATAAGGTTTGGTGCGTAGGTGACGATATCGCATGGCTCCGTGTAGGTGCTGACGGCAGACTTTGGGCGGTTAACCCCGAAAACGGCTTCTTCGGCGTTGCTCCCGGTACAAACGATAAGTCCAACCCCAACGCTCTCGCAACAACAATGCGTGATACTATCTTCACAAACGTTGTTCACGACCTCGATAACAACACAGTATGGTGGGAAGGTCTCAACGACAATCCTCCTGCAAACGCTATCGACTGGAGAGGTAACCCCTGGAACATCTCCATGTACGATAAGAACAACAAGGCTGCAACAGCAGGCGCACATCCCAACTCCCGTTTCACAGCTCTCGCTCAGAACTGCCCCTGCATCTCCTCTGAATTCAACAGCCTCGCAGGCGTTCCCATCTCCGCTATCGTATTCGGCGGCAGACGCGCTAAGACTGCTCCCCTGGTATACCAGTCCTTCAACTGGCAGCACGGTACTTTCGTTGGCTCCATCATGGCTTCCGAAACAACAGCAGCTGCAGCAGGCGCAGTAGGCGTTGTAAGACGTGACCCCATGGCTATGCGTCCCTTCGTTGGTTATAACATGGGTGACTACTTCAAGCACTGGCTCGAAATGGGCAAGGTTATCCCCAACGCTCCCAAGATCTTCCACGTTAACTGGTTCAGAACAGATGACGAAGGTCACTTCATTTGGCCCGGCTTCGGCGATAACATGAGAGTCCTCAACTGGATCATCGACCGTTGCGAAGGTAAGGCTGAAGCAGTTGAAACAGCTATCGGCTATGTTCCCAAGGCTGAAGACATCAACATCGAAGGTCTTGATATCACTATCGATACAATCCGTGACCTCCTTACCGTAGACGTTGACTCCTGGAAGGAAGACGTTGAAAACATCAAGGAATTCTACGCACTCATCGGTGAACACGTTCCCGCAGAGCTCCACGAAGAACTCGCAGCTCTCGAAGCAAGACTTAACAAGTAATTATACCAAAGTGTGTGCCTCTCAAGGCACACACTTATCTTTTTTCAAAAACAAAAACGGACGACCAATGGTCGCCCCTACAAATATTCATAGTCTCCGTCTTGCACACCACAGGGTGAGAATTTCACTCGCCCTTCCCTTCCAAAAGCTTTTGGGCGGAACATCTTTTCATAAAACAGGCAAAACGGCGATATGAAAACTTACAATCATCTGTAAGTAACATATCGCCGTTACGTTTATTAAATGTTTTTTGAACCCCCTCTGCCCCTTTCAAAAAGTTTTGAAGGGGCGTGGGGGGACTTTTTCAAAAGTCCCCCCACATAATCTTTACAGTAAGCTACTTCGCCTCGTACCAGTTGGAAGCGGTGGATATTTCGACGAGCATGGGGACTGTCGTTTTGACGGTGTTCTCCATTTCACGTTTCAAAATTTCAGAGGCGGCGGCAGCATCCTCCTTGCGCGCTTCAACTATAAGCTCGTCGTGCACCTGCATAACGAGACGGGCATCAAGCCCCGACTCCTCAAGAGCCTTTGCCGCATTGATCATAGCGATTTTGATAATATCGGCGGCAGTACCCTGAATGGGACTGTTCATGGCAACCCTCTCACCGAAGGCCTGCAAGTTCTTGTTGGAAGCGGAAAGCTCGGGAATGAGTCTCTTTCTTCCGAAAAGGGTCACCGTGTAACCGTTTTCCTTTGCGGAAGCAACCGTGTTCTTAAGATAACTGTCAACATTGGGATAAGTTCTGAGATAATTCTTTATATACTCGTCCGCCTGCTTTCTCGTGATACCGAGGTCCTGAGAAAGGGAGAAAGCACCGATGCCGTAAACTATGCCGAAGTTTACCGCCTTTGCCCGACGGCGAAGCTCGGCATCAACCATAAGCTCCGAAACGTCAAATACCTGAGCGGCGGTTGCCGTGTGAATGTCCTTTCCCGAAAGGAAGGCATCCATCATGTTCTCATCCCCCGAAATTTCAGCAAGAACGCGAAGCTCTATCTGAGAATAGTCAGCATCAATAAGAACGTGCCCCTCTTCAGCCACAAAATACTTTCTTATTTCCCTGCCAAGCTGCCCCCTTACGGGAATGTTCTGCAGGTTGGGGTCGCTCGAAGAAAGTCTGCCCGTCGCAGTGCCCGTCTGATTGAAGCTTGTGTGAATTCGTCCTTTTTCATCTGCAAGGTCGGGAAGCACCTCCGCATAAGTAGAGATAAGCTTTGAGACCTCTCTGTAAGAAAGAATGTCACCGATTATCTCATGATAAGGCTTCAGGGCATTCAGCACGTCAACGTTTGTTGAATAACCGCTCTTCGTCTTCTTTATAACGGGAAGCTTCAGTTCTTCAAAAAGAACTGCGCCAAGCTGTTTGGGAGAGTTGATATTGAACTCATGCCCTGCCGCGCTGTAGATAAGGGAAACAAGGGTGTCGCGAAGCTTGCAAAGCTCTGCGGAATACTCGCGAAGCCCCTCTCCGTCAAGCTTCATGCCGCATTTTTCCATACCTGCAAGAACCTTTGCAAGAGGAATTTCAACGTCATGAAGAAGCTTTTCCATGTTCTCTTTTTTTAAGCTTTCAAGAAGCATGGGATAAAGAACCGACACTGCATAAGCCTCAAGGGCACCTGTGAATGCCTCACCCTCTGCGGCATATTTAAGATATGAAAATACAAGCTTGTCAAGAGGATAAGAGCCCGTGCCGGGAGACAGAAGATATCCTGCAAGCATGGTGTCGAAAGCACAGTTTATGTTATATATATCGGTTTTCTTTGAAAGGGTCTTAAGGTCGTGACAAACAATATCGTTCTTCGAGAGAAGCTCGGAAAGCCCCTCATCAGCCACAGCCGAAACGTATCTGCCGCCGAATGCCGCATATATTTTTCCGCCGTCAAATGAAACAGAAACCGTCTCACCCGAAAGTGCCGAAAGCTCACTAAAGCCCACTTCCTCAAATTCGGGAACGTTGAATTCTACCGCCGTCTCCTCGGGCACCGCAGGAGCTGCCTCCGAAAAGTCAAAACGCTTGTAAAGAGCCGAAAACTCAAGCTTCAAGAAGAGCCTTGAAAGCTCTTCTGCGTTGTACCCGTCTGTAGCAAGCTCCTCAAGAGAGTAACCTATGGGCGCGTTTTTAACTATTGTAGCAAGAAATCTTGACGTGAAAGCATCCTCTTTTCCGAGAGCTATTTTTTCCTTCGCGCTCTTGCCAACGGGCAGAGCTTCCGTGTCTTCATATATCTTTTCAAGACTTCCGAGCTCTTCAACAAGCTTGAAGGCAGTCTTCTCGCCGATGCCCTTTACCCCGGGGATGTTGTCGGAGGAGTCACCCATCAGCGCCTTAACGTCAATGTATTCGAGGGGTGTTACATGGTAGTCTTCCTTGAACTTTTCGGGAGTATAAACTATATCTTCCTTAGTCTTTACAAGAATAACGGAGGTATTTTCAGTTATAAGCTGAAGAGAGTCGCGGTCACCCGTCAGGGCATAGGAATGAACGTCGCCGTCCTCATCGCCCATACTGCAGACAGTACCGATTATGTCGTCAGCCTCAAAGCCCTCGCACTCGATCACCTTAAAGCCGAGAGCTTTTGCAACCTGCTTTGCCCATGGGAGCTGAGCCGCAAGATCGTCGGGCATTCCCTTTCTGTTTGCCTTGTAAAGGTCATACTCCTTGTGTCTGAAGGTGGGCGCATGAAGGTCAAAGGCGCAGACCATAAAGTCGGGCTTCAGGGCATCTATATGTTTTTTTATAATGGTAATAAAACCGTATACCGCATTGGTGGGAATTCCTTCTTTTGTCGTAAGAGGTCGTATGCCGTAGTATGCTCTGTTAAGTATACTGTTTCCGTCTACCACAAGTAAATTCTTCATTCTTTTCTCCGACTATCGTAGAAATTTAAAAGGTTATAATAACCAGCTACGATTATTATAACCCTTTTCCGCCCTCAAATCAAGTCTTTTTGACCTTATTATATTACACTGCCGCCTCTGCTCTCACGGTATTACAAGCCAAAGGCTCGCCGTTTTCGAAAGACACCGCGTTTTCAAGAGTAGTCTCACTGATAGCGGAAAGCGCCTCGGCTGTGAGAAAGCCCTGATGAGAAGTAACAATTACGTTCGGGAAAGACAAAAGCCTTGCGGTAATTGAAGTTTTCAGTATATCGTCTTCCCTGTTTTCAAAGACGTTTTCGTTTTCTTCCTCGTAAACGTCAAGACCAACCCCTGCGAATTTTCTCTCTCTGATGCCTGCGATTAGGTCTTCTGTCTTTATAAGGGCACCCCTTGAGGTGTTGACAAGAATAACTTTGTTTTTCATTCGGGATATGGTATCTGAATTTACAAGATGATAGGTTTCCTCGGTAAGCGGACAGTGGAGAGAAATAAGGTCGCTTTTTGAGATAAGCTCGTCAAGGCTTACGTAACGGACGAAATCAAGCTCGGGATTATGATATGCGTCGTTTGCTATGACCTCCATTCCGAAGCCGCGGCATATTCTGCACATCGCAGAGCCTATCTTGCCCGTGCCGATAATACCTGCAACCTTGCCGTGAAAATTGGTGCCCGTAAGGCCCATAAGGCTGAAGTTGTTTTCTCTGACTTTAATATACGCCTTGTGAATTCTGCGGTTGACCGCAAGAGCAAGAGCCATGGCGTGCTCGGCAACTGCCTCGGGAGAATAGCCGGGAACTCTCATGACTGTAATGCCGCATTCTGCGCAGCGTTCAAGATCTACGTTATTGAACCCTGCACATCTGAGAAGAATAAGTCTCACTCCCATTTTTTTCAGGATGCCGATAACGTCGGCAGTTACCTCCGAAGCAACAAAAACACAGACCGCATCATACCCCATAGCAAGGCGTGCTGTCTTTACAGAAATATCAGCTTCAAGATAATCTATCTCCACCGAAGGAAACCGGTCGGCAACTGCCTCAAAGGACTCCCTGTCATAGCTCTTCGTGTCATAAAAAAGTATCTTCATGATAGCCTCCCAACAGATAAAAATATATTCTTATTGTACCCAAATATGGTCTCAAAAAAACAAAAAAGGGGATGTAAAACCCGCAAGTTTTTTCATCCCCTTTAAATCACTTTTTTACTGAATCAGTCAGCAATGTAAGGCATAAGAGCAACCTGTCTTGCACGCTTGATAGCGATCGTAAGCTGTCTCTGATGCTTAGCGCAAGTACCTGTAACACGGCGAGGAAGAATCTTAGCTCTTTCGCTTGTGTACTTTCTCAGTCTGAGAGTATCCTTATAGTCGATCTCGTCGATCTTTTCTGCGCAGAAGGCACAAACCTTCTTTCTCTTACGGTTATTCTGACGCTGAGGTTTTGTGTACTCACGGCGTTCTGCGTTTTCAGCAGCGGGAGCAGCCTCAACTTCTGTTGCTTCAGCTTTTACTTCTTCTGCAACAACTTCTGCAACAACTTCTGTATCAACAGTCTTTTCTGTATCCATTACTTAATCCTCCGTTTAAAATTAATTTGTTTTGAACTGCATCAATTAGAAGGGCAGTTCTTCGTCGTCTGTCACGTCCTCAAACTTAGGTGTGTTATCGGTCGTGAAAGAAGGTGCAGAATAGCTTTCGGGAACGTAGGAAGTGCCGCCCTGAGGACCTTCTCCCTTGGAGTCAACAAAGTTAACTTCATCTGCAACCACGTCGGTTGCATATCTCTTGTTACCCTGTCCGTCTGTCCAAGAACGTGTCTGGATGGAACCTACGACACAGATGGAGCTTCCCTTTCTGAAATAGCGGGAAATAAACTCAGCTCTCTGTCTCCATGCGATAACGTTAATAAAATCGACCTGCTGTTCTTCACCCTTTGAATAAGGACGGTTAACGGCGATGCTGAAATTAACGTACTGTGTACCGCTGGGAGTTGTCTTAAGCTCAGGCTCTGCAGTAAGTCTGCCGCCGAGGATAACCTTGTTAAAATTGAAGTTTGCCATCTTATTTACTCCTTTCCTCTTTTAGAACGGATAAACCGCTCACTATCTGCACGCGTTAACTGATTTTCTCAGTCTTACTTGTCTTCGTGACGGATCACGATAGAACGCATGATGTTTTCGTCAATTCTGAAACGGCGTTCAAGCTCTGCAGGAACAGAAGCTGCCGCTGTGAAATCAACGAGAACATAGTAACCTTCGTTAAGGTCGTTGATGGGATATGCGAGTCTGCGCTTGCCCCATTCCTTAACTTCTGCTACTTCACCGTCAGCACCGATGATAGAAACAAACTTGTCAATAACCTTCTTTGTTTCTTCTTCGGAAAGCTGGGGGTTTACGACAAACAGAGTTTCGTAAGAATTCATAAGCTTTTCCATGTTTATTACCTCCCTATGGACTTTCGGCCGTCAAGTGATATAGTTTTGTGACGGCAGAGAGACGGGCAAAACCCGTTCACCAAGGGATTATAACATATAAAAAAATAAATGTCAATAGCCACGCTCCCCTTTTCTGCTTAAAATAATAATTTTTGATTATTTCAATAATTTGGAGCCGAAACTCAAGTGTTTTTTGTATAACTTTATAAACTTTGCAAAAACTTTCAAAAAAATGGAAAATTCACTTGTATAATTGGCGTGTTTGGTATATAATAAACCGTGATGGGTCAACCATCAAAAACAGATACAAAAAAAATAATATACATTTCCGGAGGAAAAAAACATGTCAGTAAAAGTTGCTATTAACGGTTTCGGTCGTATCGGTCGTCTTGCTTTCCGTCAGATGTTCGGCGCAGAAGGCTACGAAGTAGTTGCTATCAACGACCTCACAAAGCCCGAAATGCTCGCTCACCTTCTCAAGTATGATACAGCTCAGGGTTCTTACCTCGGCTACATCGGCGAAAACAAGCACACAGTTGAATCCACAGAAAACTCCATCATCGTTGATGGCAAGGAAATCATGATCTACGCTTGCAAGGACGCTAAGGACTGTCCTTGGGGTGAACTCGGCGTTGACGTTGTTCTCGAATGCACAGGCTTCTACTGCTCTAAAGATAAGAGCCAGGCTCACATCGACGCAGGCGCTAAGAAGGTAGTTATCTCTGCTCCCGCAGGCAACGACCTCAAGACGATCGTTTACAGCGTAAACGAAAACACACTTACAGCTGAAGACACGATCATCTCCGCTGCTTCCTGCACAACAAACTGCCTCGCTCCCATGGCTAAGGCTCTCAACGACTACGCTGCAATCCAGAGCGGTATCATGACAACTGTTCACGCATACACAGGCGACCAGATGATCCTCGACGGTCCTCACAGAAAGGGCGACCTCAGAAGAGCACGTGCAGGCGCACAGAACATCGTTCCCAACTCCACAGGTGCTGCTAAGGCTATCGGTCTCGTAATTCCCGAACTCAACGGCAAGCTCATCGGCTCCGCTCAGAGAGTTCCCACATGCACAGGCTCCACAACTATCCTCGTTGCAGTTGTTAAGGGCGAAAACGTAACTAAGGAAGGCATCAACGCTGCTATGAAGGCTGCTGCTTCCGAATCCTTCGGTTACAACGAAGAAGACATCGTTTCCTCCGACGTTATCGGTATGCGTTACGGTTCTCTCTTCGATGCAACACAGACAATGGTTGCTAAGATCGACGACGACACATATCAGGTACAGGTAGTTTCTTGGTACGACAACGAAAACTCCTACACAAGCCAGATGGTTCGTACAATCAAGTACTTCGCAGAACTCAACTAATTGATAAGCGAATAAAACTAAGCAAAACAAGCGGTATCACCTCGATACCGCTTGATTTAGTTATTTCGAATAACGGACAAAAAACGACAACAGGCCTCTGATAATCAACAAATTCTTGGTAGGGGCGACCATTGGTCGTCCGCTGCACACGCCCGCCGAAAGGAGAAAAACAATGCTGTCGGTAATAATTCCATCCTATAACGAAGAGCCCATGATAAATAAGACCGCCGCGGTCCTCACAAAAATACTTAATGAAAAAGACATTTGCCATGAGCTCATCTTCGTTGACGACGGTTCAAAGGACAACACCTGGAACAGAATACTTGAAGCTTCTACTCCCGACGGGAAGATAAGAGGAATTTCCTTTTCAAGGAACTTTGGTAAAGAGTCCGCCATCCTTGCAGGCCTTGCCGAGGCAAATGGAGAATGCGCCGTGGTAATTGACTGCGATCTTCAGCATCCGCCCGAAAAGATCCCCGAAATGTATAAGCTCTGGGAAGAGGGTTTTGAGATAATCGAAGGCGTGAAATCAAACCGCGGCAAGGAAAGTGCGCTCCACTCCCTCTCGGCAAGAGTATTTTATAAGCTTATCGGCAAAGCGGCGGGGGTTGACATGGAGAACGCCTCCGACTTCAAGCTCCTTGACAGAAAGGCGATAAACGCTCTTCTCAATATGCGTGAAAAATACGCATTCTTCCGAGCCCTCTCCTCATGGATAGGCTTCAGGACGACGTCGGTTGAATTTGACGTAAGAGAGCGCGAAGCAGGTATCTCAAAATGGTCTGCACTCTCTCTGTTCAAATACGCAGTTTCCAACCTGACATCCTTTTCAACCTTCCCTATTCAGATAATCACCTTTCTCGGAATTATAACCTTTATTATTTCCCTCGTTCTCGGCTGCATCGCCCTTGTACAGAAGTTCACGGGCGTTGCCCTCGAAGGCTTCACAACGGTAATTCTAATAATGCTTTTCACAAGCAGTATCATGATGATAAGCCTCGGCATCATCGGCTACTATATCGCAAGGATCTACGAGGAAATAAAAGGCAGACCGAGATATATCGTGTCTGAGAAAACATTTGATAACGAAAACAACCAATAATATATATCGGAAAGAACCCACCAACGGGTTCTTTTTCTTTCGCCGTTACTTACCGGACGAGCGATGCTCGCACCTACAGATCGTAAAGAAAGATAAAGAAAGAGGCGAGCCCGAGAGCTCGCCTTTAATTCGTCATATTAATTAATACTCAACGTCAATTTCGGAAAGGAATACTTCTCTTGCGCCTTCTTCGCGGCTGCGGAGACCTGCGATAACGAGCTTCATAAGCTCAACGGTCTCTTCGAAGGGGAAAGGTTCTTCGCCGGTTCTGAGCCAGTGAACGAACTTTGCAAGCTGTTTTTTGAAGCCGTAGAAGGTGTCGCCGTCGTCAACGTATCTGGAGCCTGCGGAACCGATAATAAGAGTTCCTGCACCTGCCATGCCGATACCCTGAGCGATATCAACGTAGCATCCGGATTTATGCTTCAGGTGAACCATTGCCTGCTCGTAGGTACCTGTATTCTGTGCGGAAATAAAGCCCTGACCGAGAAGAGGATAGATCATTTCAAGAGCATGGATACCGTAGGTCTCATATTTCTTCAGCATAGGCTGACAGATGTACATAAGTCTGCCGAGCTCGTAGTGATTTTCGTGGAATATCTCCATTTCCTTGCTGTATCTCAGGGAGGAGGACGTGAGGAACATCTTTCCTTCTTTTCTCCACTGCACGAAGGTGCGAAGGTCATCTTCATTGTTTACAAGGGGCTTGTCGATAAACATGGGAATTCCCGCTTCAAGGAAGGGACGGCAGCGGTCAATGTGCTCGTCTGCAACGTCAGTGGCGCAGATAACCGCATCAACTTCACCTATCATATCAAGGGGATCATCCACAACGTTCGGGATATTAGCCGCCTTTGCAACCTTCTCTGCCATTTCTCTTTCAGCAAAGCCTGTGCAGCAGATATGAGTAATATGTGCGCCTTCAATACCAAAGGTGTGCTCGGGCTGCTTGTAAAGATACTGAGGAATAACGGGAAATTCGCAAAGATCCATATATTCCTTGTTGTAGCCGTTGAAGATAGCACTCCATGAATAAGGGTGGCCGTTACCCTCTGTCATTCCGAGGATACCTATTTTAAGTTCTTTGTTACCAAGTGGAAACATAATCTATACCTTTCGTAAAATAAATTCAGTTTTTGGCTCTTGAGAGAACCTTCATAATTTCGGGAATATTAACGTCAGCAAAGGACTGCTTTATAAGGTGAGACGTTTTCTCGCTTATTGCCTTCGTTTCAAAGTAAGCCGCATTAGCCTTCACCTGCGTTGCCGTGTCAGCACCGAGAACAAGGCTTGAAACGCCCTTAACGTCTCTCATGTAAGAGATAGCAAGCTCTGCAATACTCATGCCTTCCGTTTCGGCGCACTCTCTGAGAAGCTTTATTTTGGGAACCGCATATTCCACAAGGATCGGATCCGTTATCTTTTCGGGATCAAGGAAGAAAAGACCCTGAAGGAATACGCTTCTGACAAACGCGGTAATTCCACGCTCTGCCAGCGTATCCGTCATACCCGAGGCGATAAGCCTCTGGTCGAAAATGCTCATGGGAACCTGAGTTGCCGTGTAAACGTCATACTCAAACATCTTACCAAGCTCCGCCGCCGTATAGACCGACGCGCCCACGATATCCGTATATCCCTTCTTCACAAGGTTTTCCATGGCAGAAGCAATATGCTTTCCCCTCTCAAAGAGGTCCTTCGACTCATGAAGCATTATGCAGTTTACTTTTGTAAGCCCAAGCTTTTCAAGGGACGTCTCAACTATGGAAAAAACAGAGCTTTCAATCTCAGCGGCAGTTTCTCCCTCTATATCAACGACCTTTGTGGTAATAAAGGGTATCTCTCCGCCGCGGCTTGCAAAATACTTTCCGATAACCTCCTCGGAATTCCCGTAGGCACGGGCGGTATCAAGAGAAGTTATTCCGCATTCAAAAGCGGCATCAAGCATATCAAAGCTCTGCGCCTCATCGGGCTGACCGCCTGTGTTTGCAATTCCGTAATTCATACCCAGCTGAACAGTGCCAAGGGACATGGCAGAAAGTCTGTGACCTGCTACGTTAATATATTTCATTTTGTGCCTCCCGAATTATTTAATGTCTTTGCCGCTTACCTTGGAGGCAATGCCGGTATAATAATCGGAAAGACCGCATACGTCGGCACCTGTACTTATAAAGGTATAACCCATATCTATAAGCTCATCGAAGTTTTCGGGAGAGCCGACTGTACCTGCAAATTTGCCGTGACGTCTCGCACATTCGGCAACTCTCTTCTTTGCTTCAATAACGTCGGGATGTCCGCATTCATAAGGTCTGCCGATACCCTGACTGTAGTCAGCGGGGCCGAAGAATATCATATCAAGTCCCGGCAGAGCGCATATCTCTTCAAGCTCTTCCATAGGTTCGGGGTCTTCTATCTGAACGATAACAAATCTTTCTTCGTTTGCCGTCTTGATGTATTCAAATTCATCAACAAGGCAGTAAGCACCGTCCACGTTTCCGCCGTCAATGGGACGTCTGCCGATGGGATGGAACTTCGTGTAGTAAACAACCTTTTTTGCATCCTCAAGGCTCATAAGATGAGGAACCATAATGCCCGTGGAGTCAGCTTCAAAGGGTCTTATAAGATTGGAATAGCAGCCTCTTGCAACTCTTGTCAGAACGTCGCAATCGTAGATCTTTGCCGCTCTTACCGCATTCTCAACAAATGCGTGGTCCGTGGGAACGTGCTCCATGTCAAGCCATACGCAGTCAAAACCGCACATAGCAGCAATATCAACGTTTCTTACGCATGAAAGGTTTATCTTAACGCAGGTAGCAACTTTTCCCGCTCTCATCTGTCTGAGAACACGACTTTTTCTCATTTCCATTTATATGTACTCTCTTTCTGCGGCGTTATATACCGCAAATAAAAATCAGATTATTTTGCGGAGTAACCGCCGTCAAGAGGAATGACCGCGCCTGTCATATACTGAGAAGCATCGGAGGCAAGGTAAACTATCATACCCATAATATCGGTCTGATTTGCCATTCTCTTGAGGAAAGTCTTCTTTTCGTATCTTTCAAGGAAGCGGGGATCCTGATGATTGAACAGACCGCCGAGAGACAGACAGTTACAGCGAACACCCTTGGGGCCGTAGAAGCCAGCGATAAGCTTTGTCATGTTGTGCATACCGCCCTTAACAAAGAAGTAGTCGGGGCTGGAGAAACCGTCCATGCCTTCAATTCCTTCGTAGAGATATTCGTCTGCACCGAGGTCACCCATGTAGGAGCCGATATTGATGATACTACCGCTTCCCTGTTCTGCCATGATCTTACCGAAAGCTCTGGTAATAAGGAAGAAGCCGGTACCGTTAATTGCAAGGCTCTGTTCAAAATATTCCGCATCGTCATACCATCCGTCATCTCCGTCGGGACGGAATACGGAGTTGTTTACAAGAATATCAAATCTGCCGTGCTCAGCAACTATCTTGTCGCGAAGGGCAAGAATACTTGCCTCGTCGCCCTGGTCGTAAGCTGCGGCATGGATCTTGTCATAGCCTTCAGCCTTGAGCTCTTCTGCAAATTTTTCGTTCTTTTCAAGACTTCTGGATGCAACCCATACGTCAGCGCCCGCCTGAAGAAGGGCGAGAACCATCTGTTTTCCGTATCTTCCCGCTCCTGCGGTAACGAGAGCAACCTTGCCGTCAAGCTTAAACATATCAAGTACGTTCATAAATTTATCCTCTCTTTCGCGGGGTATTATCCGCGAATTAAAAATTACATAATTACACAATTCAATTATATAACAAATCATACAAAAATCAAGAGCTTTTGCAGATTTTTTGTGCGTTTTGATAAAAAAATTACTTGTATTTTTATTTCAGAATTTAATATTGTTCAACTTTTCTTACATTATCAAAAACACTTGAAAAAATATGTAAAATAAGATAAAATATATATATCAAAAATAAGATAGGATAAACTGATGAAGCGCAATATATCTATAAAAAAACTCACCTCTGCACTTGCGGCAACAGTCCTTGCTACCGCAACGCTTATGACAACGGGGTGCTCAAAGATCTCCACCTCAGACCAGCCTCCGACAACTGTAAACGAATATATTTACAATTTCGATAACAGTTACTTCAGAAGCGAAGACGGAGGAGAAACCAAATTTATTGTTGTAGATGAAGGAAGTATCAAGGAGATCGAAAATTATTATTTTGACGACACCTATTCCCACGGCGGTCTGAATTACAGGATAAGTTTCACTTACAGTGAACACAACAAAAAACTTGTTGCGGCAGATATGCTGGGAGAAGAAAACAACGCTTATTTTCTTAAAGTTCCGAGCGAACAGGAACGATGTATATTTATCTGTCTTAATACGCTGAAATATAATATTTATCCCGTTATGTACGATGTAAAAAATTGCTCGATCCGTGACGTACTGGCAGGAACGGGAGCTGAAGAGCTTTGGATCAGCGATTTTGTTCCCAGCCCCGACTTTAAAAAGTTTCTCCTTGTCAGTGACAAAGATGAAACGGTTTATCTTTGCAAACCTCACGAAAAGAGTCTCTCTGACATGAAGGTGCTCACAGGTGTATTTGACTTCAGCGGTGCGCTGTGGGCAGATCCGGATAATCTTATCCTCACCAAAACCAACGAAAACGGCAATTTTGAAACGTGGGTATATAACGTAAGAGACGGTGAGTCAAAAATGACCACTGATAAGTATACACCTTACAACGAAGAAACAGGCTTCGGCCTCAGGCTCTATGATACAAAATACGCACTAAACATCACGGAAAAAGGAAAAGTTCAGTCCGTTGATCTTACAACAGGGGTAGAAAAAACGATTTCGGGATATACATACTCCGGTGCTTGTTCCATTGACGTTGAAACACATAACCGCGGAAAATTTCTTCTTGTCTCAAAAATGGATACAAAGAGCTCAATTCAGACTGCATACCTTCTTGACCTCAAAGAAGGCACAATATTAAAGAAGAGAGAAATACCCTCTGAATTCAAACACGTAGCTTACTTCGACGAGAATAACCTTATTGCATACACTTCAGAAGACAGCTACAGCGTTTATTACATGGGTGAATAGATTAGTTGAAACAAAGAAGGGGATGTAAAAAAACTGACAAGTTTTTTTACATCCCCTTTTAACATATCGTTTTTTTGGCAAAAAAATATAGCACAGCTTAGCTGTGCCATATAAAAGAAGGGTGGTATGAAAAATGAAACACTATTTCATTTGGTTGCCTGTATGCAACCTACAATTTAAACACATAAGAAAGCCCATTGAAAACCAAATAGAAGAAAGCATTACACAACAATTTAGTGTTGCTTGATTACAGCTATGTGCAGTTCAAGCCCTCGGTCTATTAGTATCGGTCAGCTGAACACATTACTGTGCTT
>SVTQ01000043.1 GCA_015063695.1 Oscillospiraceae bacterium | reverse complement strand
TAACGCAGATGTGTGTGCAAAAATTAGATGTGACACACATTTCGAGATGAAGTATAACTAACATGCAAAAGGCGGGCAAAATGCCCGCCACATCTGCTTTTGGCGAGTTTTCCTCTCTACCGTAGGTCACTACGCCGACGAGAGAAAAATCGCCAAATCTACCTTCGTTTCTCTCAGTCTCACTCAGAGTATAGACTTTGTCTACACTCTGAACGGATGCCGAGGCATCCGTTTTTTGTACTTTTCAGGGAGTTGACCCTCACATTTTGTACTTGATATATTAGAAAATATATGTTATAATATATAAAATATAATGGCGTAGTATGTCATTAAATACTAAAATAATAAATATCCACATAGGAGAGGAAACTATTATGGAAAAGAAAAGATACGAAATTGAAGTTGCAGGCGTTCAGCTGGCAATCATTTCAGACGAAAACGAAGAATTCGTTCTCAGACTTGTTGAAAATCTCGACAAGGAGATCAGAGAGATAACAGCTTCCACAAAGAGAAGCTCCAACCTTGACGCGGCTATCCTTTGCGCTCTCGGTTATTACAGCGACAAGGTAAAGGCTGAAAAGAGAGCACGAAACCTTGAAGCGCAGATCTCCCTTTACGATGCTAACCTCCGCCGTTTCCGCGAAGAAAACATCGCTCTTCGCGAAAAGCTTGACGCTATGGCAGGCGGCGCAGCAGAAGCAGAAGCCCCCGCGGAAGAAGCTGAGACAGCAGAAGCAGCTCCTGAGGCACAGCCCGAAGAAAAGGCACCTGAAGCTCCCGTAAAGGAAGACCCCAGAGCGGCAAGACTTCGCGCCATTGACGAGCTCCTCGGCAGAAGCGGCAAGAAGGACTGATTTTAAACCGAACCGATAAATTCGCAGGAGAAAGCTATGGCAAACGATTATAAAAACAAATTAGTACTGCCCGAGCTTCTCGCTCCTGCAGGAAATCCCGATGCGCTTGAGGCGGCAATAGAAGCAGGTGCCGACGCGGTATACTTCGGCGCAGGCTCATTCAACGCTCGAATGAGAGCAAAAAACTTTTCCTCGGAGGACCTTACAAATGCTCTGAAGCTGTGCGCACAGTACGGAGTTAAGTCCTACATAACGGTGAATACCCGTCTTCGAGACGGAGAGCTTGCAGAGGTTAAAAATCTTGCGGGTGAGCTTTACGATGCGGGAGCTGATGCTCTTATCATTGCCGATATGGGCGTTGCAAAAGTCATACGAGATACATATCCCGATTTTGAGCTTCACGCAAGCACTCAGGTCTCCGGACACAACGCTGCGGACGGCGCAGTTCTGAGAGAGCTCGGCTTTTCCCGAATGGTATGTCCCCGAGAAATGTCCCTCGAAGAGATTTCAAGACTTGTGAAAGAGTCTCCCGTTGAAATAGAAATGTTCGTCCACGGAGCTCACTGCGTTTCTTTCTCGGGTCAGTGCATGATGAGCTTTGCCATGGGCGGAAGAAGCGGAAACCGCGGAATGTGCGCTCAGCCCTGCAGACTTCACTTCAAAATAGAGGGTGTCAAAAATCAGTACCCTCTGAGTCTCAAGGATATGAGCCTTGCGGGAAGTATTCCCGAGATTATAGAGAGCGGCGTTTCCTCCCTCAAAATCGAAGGAAGACAAAAAAGCGCGCGCTACGTTCACGGAGTGATCTCCGTCTACAGACAGCTTCTTGACGAAGGCAGAAGAGCAACGCCCGACGAAATACGTAAGCTCGAAGAGCTCTTCAGCCGTGACGGTTTTACCGACGGTTATCTCAAAAAGAGTTACCGCAGTATGCTTGGTGTAAGAAAAGAAAGTGACGTTCTCTCCGACAGAGAAAACACGGAAAAGATAAGCCTTACAAAAAGAATTCCTCTTGAGGCAAAGCTTACCCTTAAGGTCGGCGCTCCCGCTGTTCTGACCGTAACCGACGGAAAAAGATGCGCCGAGGTCACCGGCGACGAAGTTTTGTCAGAACCCGAAAGACCCCTCTCAAAGGAAGCGGCTGAAAAAAATATGTCGAGACTGGGCGGTACAGCCTTTGTCCTTGATAAATTTGAATTCGATGCCGAAAAGGAAGGCTTCGTTACCCTTTCCTGCATCAACAGAATGAGACGTGAAGCTATCGACGCTCTTTGCGAAAAGAAACGCGAAGGTCTTCCCGTACAGAACGAAGAAAAAAACGAATACTCGGCACCCGTTCCGAAAAAAGACAGAAGAAAGCTTTATACAGCAGAATTTCTCCGCCTTTCGGACGTAACAGAAAAAGCGAAAGAATTTTTCGATATCATATACCTTCCCCTTGACGAGGCGGAAAAGACTACGGAAAAGGTTTTCGCACCCGCTCTCTACCCTCTTACCTTTGACGGCGAGAAGGAAGAGCTGAAAAAAAGACTTGAAGCCTATGCAACAAACAGAGGAGAAAAGTGCGAGATCCTCGTAAACGGTCTCGGGCAGGCGCATCTTGCAAAAGAATGCGGACTTGTGCCCATAGGCTCCTTCAGATTTAACGTAACCAACAAGGAAGCGGCAAAGGTTATTCTCCGCTATACGGAAAACGTGTGCATTTCCCCCGAAGCTCCCATGGGGCTTCTTAAAGATACGGGAGAAAAAAGCTCGGCGGTCATATACGGACGAATTCCCCTTATGCACACTCAGAGGTGTATGCTCTCAAACGGCGGCGCATCCTGCGCCTTCGGCGGAGCAGGCGGAAGAGTTTATCCCGCAAAGAACAAAAAAATGAGAGACGGAGCCGTCAACTGTGACGGAAAATTTTGCCTCGGAGCACTTTCCGACAGAAAAAATGCGTCTTTCCCAATGGTAGGTCTTCCCGACTGCACCAATATCATATATAACAGTGTCCCAATATACATGGGCGACAAAATGGGAGAAATCGAAAAACTCCCCACAGGACGTTTCCATTTTATCTTTACCGTGGAAAGTCCCGCAGAATGCGACAGGGCATTAGAGGGCTACGAAAAAAGACTTGCCCCAAGGGACCCTGCAAAAATCAAAAGACTTAAATGAGCCCCAAAGGCTTAAGGAGAGCTTATGAGTATTCCCGTTAAAATAAAAAAAGTGCGCGAAAACGCAATTATCCCCAAATATGCCACAAGCGGCTCCGCCGCCTGCGACCTTTGCTACTGCGGAGAGAGCGACCTTGTTATCCCTGCAGGAAAAACAGTGGCCGTGCCTACGGGAATTGCCATCTCCTTCGGCAGAAGCGACGTTGTTGCCCTACTTTATGCACGAAGCGGCATTGCCATAAAAATGGGAATTGCCCCTGCCAACTGCGTAGGCGTTATCGACAGTGATTACAGAGGCGAAATTTTAGCAGGACTTCACAACCATTCCGATAAGGACTACACCGTTACCCCCGGTGACAGAGTGGCTCAGCTTATGTTTGCCCCCGTTTACACAGCTGATTTCGAAGAGGCGGAAAGCCTTGACGAAACAGAGAGAAACGAAGGGGGATTCGGCTCAACGGGCAAAAAATAATTGTAAAGAGAAGACTATATGAAAAAGATAATTCTGGCTTCAAAGTCCCCGAGACGTCATGAAATACTGAACCTTGCAGGACTTGACCATGAGATAAAGGTGTCCGATGCAGACGAAAGACTGCCTGAGGGCATAAGTGCCGCAGAAGCGGCAAGAATAATTGCCGAAAGAAAGGCGCTCGCCGTAAAAGCGGAGCTTGAAAACGAAAACTCCGTTATAATTGCCGCCGACACCGTTGTTGAGGTTGACGGCGAGATATACGGCAAGCCACGCGACACGGCGGATGCAAAAAGAATGCTTTCAAAGCTTTCCGGAAGCGTTCACTTTGTACACACGGGAATTTCCATTATTGACGGCGACAAATCTTATTCGGAAACAGTTACCACTGAGGTAACCATGAGAGAGATTTTCGAAGACGAAATGGACGGTTACATTGACAGCTTTGAACCGATGGACAAAGCAGGAGCCTACGGCATCCAGGGAATGGGCGGAGCATTCGTTTCCTCCCTTAAGGGCGACTATTTCAACGTCATGGGTCTTCCCCTTTGCCGCGTCTGCAGTATCCTTCGGGAATGCGGAATTCCGCTTTTCGAAAACAAATAAAATTGACAAAAACCTTTGATATTCAAAGGCTTCCATAGATTTCCACAGATTTTAATGAGAGGTATCTGAAATGAGCAGAAGTATAGGTATAGATTTAGGTACTGCCAACACCATAGTTTACGTAAAGGACAAGGGAATTGCCCTTCGTGAGCCTTCCGTTGTTGCGGTAGAATCAAGAAGTAAAAAGGTAGTTGCAGTGGGCAGCGAAGCAAAGCACATGCTCGGCAAGACCCCCGGTTCAATTATCGCAATGCGCCCCCTCAAGGACGGTGTTATCGCAGAATTCGATTTTACAACACAGATGCTCCGCCACTTCTTCAAAAAAGTTTCGGGCAATACCATTTTCAGCCGCCCCAAGGTAATGATCTGCGTTCCTTACGGCGTGACCGAGGTTGAAAAGAGAGCCGTTCAGGACGTTACCCTTGAAGCAGGTGCCCAGAGCGTAGGTCTTATCGAAGAACCTATCGCGGCGGCCATCGGCTCGGGACTCAAGGTTGAATCTCCCCGAGGAAGCATGATAGTTGATATCGGCGGCGGTACTACCGAAGTTGCGGTTACAAGTCTCGGCGGTATCGTTCTCTCCACTTCACTTCGTACCGCAGGCGACGAGCTTGACGAAGCTATCGTAAACTACATAAAGAGAAAATATAATATCCTTATCGGCGAAGTTACCGCCGAATATCTCAAGAAGAGCATAGGCAGTGTTCACCCTGCCGCTGACCGCGGAATAATGGAAGTGCGCGGAAGAAATCTTCTCAACGGCCTTCCCGCAATCATAACGGTAAGCTCGGGTGAAATAAGAGAAGCTATGGGCGAACAACTCGCACATATCATTGAGTGTATCAGAACAACCCTTGAGAACACTCCCCCCGAGCTCTCCAGTGATATTTACGACACAG
>SVTQ01000022.1 GCA_015063695.1 Oscillospiraceae bacterium | reverse complement strand
TAGAACTGGGGTTGTTTTAGAAACGATGGAATGCCCGAAAACCGCACAGTTAAAGGCTTTTTGGAAGATTGACTTCCGTTTGGCGAAGAAGATTTCGAGTCAGCCCCGTTATGACCACTTCGATACGTCTCCGTATATAAAGTTTATGCAAGCGTTTACGACGTTACGTAGATTGCACGATAACAATTTTACCACAGCTTGGGGGATAATTCAAGTGATTTGGAAAATTATTTTTTGTGATTTTGGGTCGCGGTCGGGGAGTTCAGTAAAACATCCCTTGCGCGAGGGGCGCAAGGGATGTTTTACTGATGTGTGAAAATATTTATCTGTGTTTTTTTGAATTGCTTCTTGCCGCGTAGTCGCGTCTGAGCTCGTTGCAGGCAGAGGAGGGGACGCTTTTTCCTTTTCGTGCTGCACCGACGCAATCGGAAACACAGGAATAAAGTATCTGTGTGCCTTCGGAGTCGGCATGGTAGTCTACGGCGCAGTCCTCGTCAATGCCGTAACGTGCGGCGGTCTCAACGGCATCGATATTTGCTCCGATGAAAAGGAATTCCCATCCGTATTTCGTCTTTTGACGTTCTATCATCTTTTTTATCTGATCGCTGCCATATCGTCTGCTGGCGTTTTCCATGCCGTCTGTGGTGATGACGAAAAGGGTCTTCTGAGGAACGTCTTCGTTTCTTGCATACTTGTGGATATTTCCAATGTGGTGAATAGCTCCGCCTATGGCATCAAGAAGGGCGGTGCAGCCGCGGACAAAGTAGTCCTTTTCTGTCATGGCAGGCACTTTTTCAAGGTCAAGTCTGTCGTGGATAACTTCGCTTTCGTTGTCAAAAAGAACCGTGGAAACGTAGCATTTTCCTCCCGCCTCTTTCTTCTGCTTTTCGATCATTGCGTTAAAGCCGCCGATGGTGTCGCATTCAAGACCTGCCATGGAGCCGCTTCTGTCAAGGATAAATACGATCTCTGTTACGTTGTTGTTTTTCATTTTCAAATACTCCTTTTATCAAAAAATAATGTGGCCGAAAGGCTCGCTTCAACCTTACAGCCACATTATACGTTTTTTGATTTTGCCTTTGGTCGCTTTGAAAGCGACAAATTCGGGAGCTTGAATTTTACGCCCCGAGAAGATTTTGGTCGAAGGCAAAGAGTGCTTCGTTTATTTCGAAGATATTGTAATTTCCTTTTGTAATAAAGAATTCGATGATAATATCGAATTTATTGCTGTGGGAGAGGGCGTAGCCTGCTTTTTTCAGCATTTCCTCAGCTTCTTTGAGGGGAAGCTCGAGGGCTATGGCAAAGGCTATTGCCGTCTGCTTGCTGGGCTTATAATTTACGTCCGAGCGTATCTTCGAAAAAAGCTTTCTGTCGATGTTTGCCTTTTTGTAGCAGGCGGCATCTGTCATGCCTTTTTCGTCTATCTTACGGAGAAGCATCTGGGAAAAGCTCTCGTCAATGCAGTCTATAAGCTCCTCGAGGTCGGCGGGCGGAGCCATACTGCAGCATATTTCTTCCTCGAAACATTCTTCGGGCTCGCTTCTTGGTGCACAGGATCTCGAGGCAAAAAGCGCCGCGCCCCGTCTTCTTTCGTATCTTTCGTCAGTGCGGTCACTTACGTATTTGTCGTCAATGAATTCCTTGATATCGGAGAAAAGCTTCTCTCCGATGCTGAAGGAAGCCTTATCGAAGATAACAATATAGACGGTCATGTCGTTTTCAAGGAGAAAGTCGCCAATGGTATCGACTGCGACCTTGAGGGCTTTATCCTTGGGATATCCGTAAACTCCCGAGGAGATGAGAGGAAAGGCCACGCTCTCGCATCCTTTTTCTTTTGCCATCTCAAGGGATCTTTTATAGCAGGACTCAAGGAGAGCCTTTTCGCCGTGAGTTCCGCCATGCCAGACGGGGCCTACCGTATGTATAACGTATTTGCAGGGGAGCTTATATGCACCTGTTACTTTAGCATCTCCCGTGGTGCAGCCGCCGAGAGTTCTGCATTCCTTAAGAAGCTCTTTTCCTGCGGCTCTGTGGATACATCCGTCAACGCCTCCGCCGCCGAGAAGTGTTTCATTTGCGGCATTTACAATGGCATCAACGTTCATTTTTGTAATGTCGTTTCTTACTATTTCAAGGGGCATGGTTTTCTCCTTGGTTAAATATTTTGCAGAAAGCAGTCAACCTCTTTTGCTGTTGGAACAGAGGGGGCGGCTCCCATTCTTGAAACGGTGATGGCAGATGCCGCCGTTGCTCTTTTCAGAATTTCCTCCGTATCAAGACCTTCCGAAAGCCCTGCCGCAAAATATCCCGTGAAGGTATCTCCTGCGGCGGTGGTGTCAACGGCTTTTACCTTGAAAGCCTCGCGGTAGGTTTTCTTTCCGTTTTCCATGTATACGGAGCCTTTTTCGCCGAGGGTCAGCATGACACGAAGCTCGGGGTATTCCGTTTCAAAGTAGTCAAGGCACTTTTCGGGCTCGTCCGTACCCGTAAGACCTTTTGCTTCGGTTTCGTTGAGTATGATATATGTAAGGTGCGAAAGCTTAAGGGCTTTTATTTTCTCGTTGAAGGGGGCGGGATTGAGAAGGATGGAAATACCTTTTTCATAGGCTTTTTCGACTATGGTTTCAAGGTTATTTATTTCGTTCTGCAGAATGAGAAGGTCTCCCTTTCCAAAGCCTTCAAGAGCCGAGTTTATATGCTCCTCCGTTATCATTTCATTGGAGCCGGGGTAGAGGAAAATGGAGTTTTCTCCGTCACTTCCCACCTGTATAATTGCGTGGCCGTTCTGCTCGTCAACGTGTCTTACGTTTGAAAGGTCAACTCCGTTCTCTGAGAGTATTTTCTCAAGCATTTCGCCGCCTTTTCCGATACATCCCGCGTGGTAGACCGCGGCGCCTGCACGGGCTGCCGCGATTGACTGATTGAGCCCCTTTCCGCCGGGGAATATCTCAAGCTTATAGGTGGTCTGGGTCTCGCCGGGGGCTACTATATGGTCCATTGAATATACGTGGTCAACGTTACATGAGCCGAAGTTCAGAATTTTCATTTTTTGCTCCTGTCGGAATTGATTTTACGGTGAAAACCGTTATACATACAGTATACCATCATTATCTCGTTTTCGCAAGGGCACCCTTTTCTTTTTCGTCTTTCACCCTTTTTCTCTTTTATCATATATTGGAAATGGGAGGTGAAAACAGATGTGTAAAATAGGTTGTAATTTAAGATGCTTCCTTACGGCAATAATTGCGTCGCTGCTTATCGGTGTTGTGGGCGCGGTCCTTCGCTTTACTGCGGTAATTAACGTTACTCCTGCTTTTCTGTGGGTCCTTTTCGGTATAGGTATTGCGCTTCTTGCGGTGCTTTTCCTCACTGCGGCTTTTGCAGGCTCAGGCAGAGTGCGCGCTTGTCTTTGCGCTGATACGGGATACCTTTTGACGGGAATTCTCGGAACCGTTCTTACGTCGGTAATTCTTCTCGGCGTTCCCTTCGTGGCTACCAGTGTTCTCGGTACGGTGATAACGGGCGCTCTTTTGTTCTTCTTTGCGTTTACCGTTGCAACTCTTGCCTGCACTGTAAAATGTCTTACGGACTGCGACTGCTGTGACGATTGACGTTTTGTCAATATAGCAAAAAGACACTTGCCGAAATTTCTTCGACAAGTGTCTATATTTTTGGGTATATTGGGACATTATTCGATTACTTCAAGAAGAAATGAAACGGGGCGGAAACCGTCGTTGCAGGAGATCATGGCAGACTTCGGGTTCTTCATCCAGCCGTCGTAAAAATTCTCTCCGCCGTGGGCGAGGGTAATAACGAAGGTTGCCATGCTGTCCCACGCGGCAGAGCAGAGCCCTTCGGGCTTCTTGCCGTTTTTTGATACGTAAACGGAACCTATTTCGGTGTCGCAGGCGTGTTCTATGGGGTTTTCATAAAGCTCTATAAGGTCGGTGTGAACCGCTCTTTTCATTGCTGTAATTCTGACGTCTTTCATTGTCTTTCCTCTTTTCTGTGTATATCAGATAACTCCCGTCAGGAATATCTCAATTCCGATGGCGATAAGAATAAGTCCGCCCAGTATCTGCGCTTTCCCTGAGAGCTTTGTCCCGAACTTCTTGCCGAGGTAAAGTCCCGTCATGCAGATAACGAAGGTCACGGAGGCAATAACGAGCGCGGCAGAGATAGCGTGAAGAAAGTCGTATTCCGCAATGGTAAAGCCTACTGAAAGGGCATCGATGGAGGTTGCAATTCCTTGGAGAATAAGGGCTGCAAAGCTGAGCCTTGAGCATCCGCATTCGTCACCGTCTCCTTTAATTCCGTCATAAAGCATTTTGGAGCCTATGAAGGCGAGAAGAACGAGAGCTATCCAGGGAATGAATTTCTCGAAGATGGTGAAATACTGAACGACGGTGTGGATGCAGGTCCATCCGAGAAGGGGCATGAGTGCCTGAAAGATTGCAAAAACTCCTGCTATTCCCGTCATTCGTGCTTTTTTCATACAGGGCTCGGACAGGCCGTTGGCAAGAGATACGGAGAACGCATCCATGGCAAGTCCGACGCCTAAGAGGGCGCTGTTAAAGAAGAATAAAAAATCAAATTTCATTAGGGTTTTCCTTTTTAAGGGTTGCAATATCCGCAGGGGTCATAGCCCATTGCGATAAGCTCTTCGCGGTCTCCTTTGAATTCACCCTTGTTTTTGGGGTTCATTTCTTTTGAGGAGGAGCATTCGGGAAGATGGAACTTTTTGCTCTTTGTATTCAGTACGTATTCCTTGCCTTCTTTTGAGGAGACAAGGGGAACCTCGCGGCTCGTGCCGTCACTGTAATTAATTTCAATACGGGGCTGGACGTTGTAGGCGAAAACGTTGAAGCATACGCCGTCACCGTTGTCCTCAACGGAATAGCCTTCCATGAGAACTCCTCTTGCCACAAGCTCGTAGCCTTTAAAAACGGGAGTAACTCTGTACATTACGTGGTTTCCCGTTTCCTTTACGTAGTCGGCTATCATATTTTCAAAGGGGAGCATGCCGTCAACGTTCATATAACGTGTTCCCGTGATGAGGTTCTTTTCGTTGGCATTCTCTCCCGTAAGCTGAAAACCGATAAGATGGCATCTGTTGTAGAGGCTCTTTCCGTCAACATGGTCGTATTGAATGCTCTGCCAACCGGTAGGCTTTATGTGGCTGATGCTCTCTCTGTCCTCGGTGGGCATAAGGTCGCGCCCTACACAGGATATGGCGGCTCCGCATCTGCCGAGGTCGTCAAGAGGAGCGTACTTTTCGAAGGAACCTTCCGTTATTTCTTCATCTGTGAAATAAGGTTTTCCGTCGTTTATAACGCAGAAGGGCTCGTTTTCGTATTCGGGAACTGCGGCATAGTCGAAGGCTTCGGGGGATATCGTTTCTCCGGAAGGGACTTCGCCGATATATTCGGACAGAATGTCAAGCATTTTGCCGTCTGTCAGGAAGTATATACCGATAAGGAATACCGCAAGGACAAGTATCGCCGCGATTATCGGCATCGAAAGTTTTTTATTTGTTTTACTTATTTTGGTCATTCTTATGCTCCAAGGTTATGTTTTTCCACTCTGATGATTTTATCATAGTATCGCTTTTAAGTCAATAATATTTGCAGAGACAGTCCCATAATAAAATAATGCTTGAAATAATCATGATATTATGGTATTTTATATATAATAGGTGATTTGTACGTTTTTTAAGGTGGAGATAACTAACTATGAAAAAACTGTTTTTCGGACTTATCATAACTGTTATATTGATTTTTGCCTCCGTTTCCGGTGTCTCTGCGGGATTTTTTAATACCGATGTGGGAGATGTGGACTGTAATGGAAAAATTACAACAAAAGACGTTCTTTCCGTGAGAAAGCATCTTGGCGGTGTTCCTCTCGAAAATCAGTATATGGATATGGATGCTGCCGACGTTGACGGAGATTCAAAGATTACTACTAAGGACGTTCTTGCCCTCCGCAAGGGTCTTGGGGGTATCATAAACATTCCTGAGGAATACGGTAACGTAAACAGCGGTTATCCCATAAGCAGAATGAGCGTATGCGGGGTTCTGCTTGAGAATTATAAAATTTTAGTGCCCGAAAACTGCAACGATAATATTGACGTTTTCAGCGGCAAGCTTGCAGATTATCTGGAACAGATGACGGGTGTGCGTCTTACTGTTACTGACGTTGACGACGGCTCACCCATGATTGAAATAAGACCGGACACCGAGGACAAGTATTCTCTCGGTGGAGAGGGTTATCTTATTGAGACTACCGGGGAGAGAGTTATAATCCACGGCGGCGTAAAGCGCGGCTGTATGTACGGAATTCTTGATTTCGTTGAGAATTATGCAGGGGTGGATTTCCGCAAAAGCGGAGTGAAAAAGGAAAATTGGAAACGCGTTACCGTTGAAGAGGGAATACGGGATATGTGGATCCCTGCCTTCGATTACAGATGCGTTCGTATTTCGGGATATTCGGGAAATCTTGAAGAATATCTGATTCCCAACAAGACCAATGCCCTTGAAAGCAACGAAATGCTTGCAAGCGCACGTTACGGTCACGGTCTCGGAAGAACGTATACCAACGCGCACTCTTTCGAATACCTTATTGAAAGCTGTGATGCAAACCACAACCCCTGCCTTACGAATGAGGATATATATAACGAGTGTCTTGATAACGTTCTTGCGCTTATTGAACAGAGAGCTGCATGGGGCTACAATATAGGAGAGGAAATGAATCAGATATCCTGCTCCCTCAACGACACTCCCCATTATTGTTCATGTACAAGCTGTAAAGCGGCGGCAATGGCGGAAGAGTCCCTTGCGGGCCCCCTTATCAGATTTGTAAACAGAGTTGCGGCAGTGGTGGACGTGGAATATCCCGAAATTGACCTTTTCACCATAGCTTACTTTGATTTCAGAGTGCCCCCGAAGAACGTTTGCCCTGCGGATAATATCATTATCTGTTACTGCTGGAACGGTTGTAACAACCATACTTTCGGCAGCGGCGAATGTAAGGATGAGAGCCATTACGCTATAAATTACAATAACAATCTTGAAGAAGAGTGCTTCAAGGACTGGGCGGAAAAGACGGACAAGCTTTACTGCTGGTACTATACCACAAGCTTTATCTACCACCTTGCCCCCGCTCCCAACGTGTACAATATTTACGACGACTTCTCATGGCTTTACGCTCACGGTGCGGTGGGGATCTTTGCTGAAGGCAGCGGTAACAATACCTTTGAAGGTCTCAAGGGTTACCTTTGCGCCAAAATGGAAGAGAATCCTCTTATGACCAGAGAGGAGTTTATGGATAATATTTGTGTTTTCCTTAAAGACACTTACGGCGGAGGATGGGAATATATCCTTGAATATATGGATATGCAGGACGAGGCAGGAAACGGTGTCGGTTGCTTTGTAAACAACTACGAAATGCCCTTTGATACATACAGCCGCTCTTATATGGCGGAAAATTATGAGAAGATGGAAGAGCTTTTCAACAATGCCTATGCCGAGGCAGAGACCGCCGCGCAGAAGGCTGCAGTAAGAAAGACCTCTGTTCATATGTATTTCCTTTGTCTTTCCGCAACCTATGAGTCAGATTACGTAAACGGAACACCCGAACAGAGAGAGGCTTGGGAATACGATTATAAGTATAAATTCTACAGCTACGCAAAAGCTACGGGTGCGTCCGCAGGGCACGGAACCTTCCCTGCGACAAATGAGATAACGGGAAGTCCCACCTATATGTGGTACAGCGATGAAACGGGCTCTCGCGGAAATAATTAAGTTAATTTAAAATACGAAAGCTACTATTAAATGGATTTCAGAAATATAACGGTGCTGGCACCCATGGCGGGAGCAACCGACAGTATCATGCGCCTTTTGTGTACGAAAATGGGTGCGGATATGGCGGTCTCCGAAATGGTGTCTGCCAAAGCACTGTGCTACAAGGATAAAAAGACGGCGGTGCTGACGAGGATCGCCGAGGGTGAGTGCCCCGTGGCAATCCAGCTTTTCGGTCACGAGCCGCTTGTGATGGCGGAGGCGGCGGTAATGATCGCCGAGGGAAGCTTTGAAGGGTGCTCCTATGCCGCACCGCCTGTTGCGGTGGACGTCAATATGGGATGTCCGGTTAGGAAAATAGTGACCTCGGGGGACGGAAGTGCTCTTATGAAAGCTCCCGAGCTTGCTGTGCGGATAGTTGAAGAAATGTCGGCGGCGCTGAAAAAATACAATATGCCCCTGACGGTAAAAATACGCTCGGGGTGGGATAAAAAAAGCATAAACGCTCCCGAGCTTGCAAAGGCACTTGCGGGTGCCGGTGCTGTCGCTATAGCAGTCCATGCAAGGACACGCGACCAGATGTACGCCCCCTCGGCTGATATTTCCGTTATAGGCGAGGTTAAGGCGGCGGTGGGGGACAGTGTTCCCGTTATCGGTAACGGCGATATCGTATGCGCCGAGGATGCCGTTCGCATGAAGAGGGAAACGGGATGTGACAGTGTTATGATTGGCCGCGCCGCTCTCGGTGACCCTTGGATATTCTCTCATATCAAGGCTTTTGAAAAGGGGCTTGAACCTGAAATGCCGACGGCTGAGGACAGAGTTGCATGTGCACTGAATTTGGTGCGCGACCTCGTGAAAGAAAAGGGCGAGGAGCTCGGGGTCCGCGAGGCAAGGGGCAGATGCGCCCACTTTATAAAAGGGCTTTCGGGGTCGGCGGCAGTGCGTGACAGCATCAACCGCTCGGTGACCCTTGGTGAAATTGAAAATATACTTCTCTCATGGAGGATAAAACAGTGAATACAGTAAAAAGAATTTTCGTTTTGTTTATGGCAGTTGTTATGACGGTGCTTTGCCTTGCTTCCTGTAGCAAGGCTGACCCTACCGTTCCCGAAGGAATGAAGAAAGCATCGGGTGACAGCGTAGATTATAATTTCTACGTTCCCGAGAACTGGACATGTGACGTGGCAAACGGTGCAACTACTGCGTATTATTCCGAAACAGACCGCTCAAACGTAAGCGTAATGACCTTCACCGTCAACTATACCGACGATACTCTCGCCGATTGGTGGAAGAGCTTTGAGTCCGATTTTCAGAACGTCTATTCCGATTTTGAAGTTGTTTCTTCAGAAAATACGGTAATTGACGGCGTTGCCGCTCTCAAGACCGTCTTCAAGGGAACTCTTGAGGATTATGAGTATCAGTTTATGCAGGTGGCGGCAGTCAAGGGCGTAGCACTCAGCAAGCCTCAGGCTTACGTGTTCACATACACGTCCGTTCCCGAAGCTTACGACAGCCATATGGAGGACGTTCAGTCCATGCTTGATGCTTTTGATTTTCTTGACACAGAGGGCTGATAAAGGGCATGATCTATTTCGATAACAGTGCAACAACAAAGCCTTGCCACGAAGCGGTAAAGGCGATCACCGATGCGCTGACTGAGAACTGGGGAAACCCGTCCTCTGCTCATTTTGCAGGTGACAGTGCCCACCGTGCTGTGGAAGAGGCGAGAAAAACTGTGGCATCGGCTCTCGGTATAAGACGCGCCGCTGACGGAAAGATTATATTTACCTCGGGCGGTACAGAGGCAAACAATCTGGCGATTTTCGGATCAGTCTACGCTAAGGAAAGACCCGTTAAAAACGGAAGGCGCGGAACGGTCATCATTTCAGACGGCGAACACGCATCCGTCGAAGTCTGTGCAGACGCTCTTGAAAAGGACGGCTTCAGAATAGTCAGAATTCCCACCGCCGGCGGAAAGCTTGATCTTGAATTTTTGAAGAGGGAAGTAACGTCTGACGTTATACTCGCGTCTCTTATGCTCGTCAATAACGAAACGGGCGCGGTATACGACGTAAAAAGTGCGTCTAAAATAATAAAGGCGGTATCCCCCTCGGCAGTCGTTCATTCGGACTGTGTTCAGGCGTTTATGAAAATGCGCTTTGCTCCTTCCGATATAGGTGCGGATATGATCTCCGTCAGTGCTCATAAGGTCTATTCCGCAAAGGGCGCAGGTGCGCTCTACGTTTCGAAGGATATTATCACAGCAAAGAAGATAATTCCCACTCTTTACGGAGGCGGTCAGGAGGAAAACTACCGCTCGGGAACAGAGGGAGTTCCACAGCTTCTCGGCTTCGGCGCGGCGGTAAAAGCCATGTCGGGAAAGGTTTCCGAAAGAAAGAACTACGTGGCGGAGCTTCGCGAATATGCCATGGAAAAGCTTTTGAAAATTTCAGGGGTAAAGTTCAATCTTCCCGAAAAAGCACTTCCTTATATACTGAGTATTACAGTACCCAATATTAAAAGCGAAACTCTTCTTAATTTCCTTTCGGGTGCGGGAATATGCGTGTCAAAAAGCTCCGCATGCTCCACTCACCACAGAAATCTGAGCCGTGCGCTCATCGCCTTCGGTCTTTCCGAGGAGGATGCGGACAGCTCTCTCAGACTCAGCTTTTCTGCAGAGAATACAAAGGAAGAAATTGACGTTTTCTGCGAAACGCTCGAAAAAGGTATCTCAAATCTCGCTCAGATAAAGAAGCAGTGAGTTAAGTGGGAAAAAGTCCCCCTTGACAAAAATATATCCCATGGTATACAATAATAGTACAAGATAACACAGACAAAGGAGAAAATAAAATGGCAGACGAAAAAATTCTTGAAGAAGAATATTTTGATACAGAGATCTATACACTTACCGATGAAGAAGGTAACGAAGAAGAGTTTGAGCTTATAGGTAAGTATATGGAAAACGGCGTTACTTACAATGCTCTTATTCCTGCTGACGAAAAGAAGCAGAACGGCGAATATATCATTCTCCGCCGCGAAGAAGATGAAGAAGGAAACGTTTTCCTTGCAACAATTGAAGACGATGAAGAGTTCGATAAGATCGCAGATATCTTTGACGACAGCTTCAACGACGTTGATTACGACGGCGCTGAATAATTAAGGAGAGATCCGAAAAGCGGACGGTATATTCTGAGTGTCCGCGCATATAATAAGTATACTCCCTGCTGTGAGCGTGATATTACGGGCATTAAAACCCACAACAGAATAATGGAGTCCCGAGCATACCGCGGGTATGCAGACCTCCCTTACTTCGCCTCCTTCGTGACGCGATTTAAGGACGTTGGTAGCACAAAACGGTAAGAAAGGACACCAACCTTGCATTAGCAGGGTTTCTATTACTCGTATACACGGCATGGTGGGGAAAAAAGCATCCGAAAGGATGCTTTTTTCAGCTAAATTCGGCTTTCCTAAAAGGAAAACCGAGCTAAATGTGACTGTGTCACGCTAAATGCACCTGCTGTGCGCTAAATGTGTGCCAAA
This sequence comes from Oscillospiraceae bacterium, assembly GCA_015063695.1. GTDB lineage: Bacteria > Bacillota > Clostridia > Oscillospirales > CAG-272 > RUG14199. The sequence goes on along the minus strand of SVTQ01000022.1, from coordinate 28,539 downwards.
GGCACACGCTGTTTTAGCCGAATTTTATTTAGCTGTTTTACGCAAGTAAAACTATTTAGCTGTGAGCAACGCGAACAATTTAGCTGTTTTGCCATTAGGCAAAACTATTTAGCTATATACAAGCAATTCCATATATGTTATAATATATTTGAATACAATTTGTAATCATTCATATCTTCACGGAGAAGTTGACCGTTACAACAAAGTAAAGCATTTAAAATGCAGTGTTATGGATTTTGGCGCTGAAGAAATTGAATTCTATACACTTAATTATCCGAAATCAATCGGCGAAACGTGGGAAATAGAAAGTGCATTAAAAAAAGAGCTGGATGAAGTTCGGAAATGTATGCCTGCAAGAATACTGTTTTTAGATGCTTCAAGAGAAACATTGTTAAAGCGTAAAGAAAAGGATAATACGCGCTCCAGAAATTTCTTTGAACATCATTTGAATCTTTTGCTTCCTTTAAAAAGACAATGGTTCATAGGAAAAGATAATGTAGACGTTCTGAATGTGGACGCTTTGAGTCCAGATGAAGTGGGTGAAAAGGTTAAGGAATGGGTAGATTCTTGCATTGAACATTATTAAATCGATGATTTCTGCTTGAAAGGACAGGTGTTTATTGTCTGTATGTTACGAACCGTCGGCGCATGCTTAAAACTTGACACGCCATAATAAATAATGTATAATACTATATTACAATAAGAAAAATAGTTTAAATAAAAAGGTGATAAAATGAAAAACAGCAAGTTTATAAAAATACTTTGTACAGTTCTCCTTTTTGCGGTGATGCTTTCCGCGTTTACTGCATGCCGTAAAAAGAATCCTGAACAGACGGATGATACATCGGATGATACAACCGCAGAAACAGGTATCGGCGGAGTTGACGTAGGCGAATTCAAGGATATTCTTGATGCAAACGGCAAAAAGATAGGTCAGGAGATCTATTTTGCCGACGGTACTCTTAAGTATGAAGAACATTATAATTCAAACGGTGATATAATAGGCTCTGTGCTTTACAATAAAGACGGGACTAAATCCGTTGAAGAAGGCAGAAGCTATGATGCGTCCGGTAACGTTACTCAGTACGTAACCGTAAAGTATGAATATGAGAACGGCACTCTTACTCAGTATAACCAATCCTTTTTCAATGAGAAGAAGTGGTGTACTTCGACCTACGGATACAACGCAGACGGAAGCTGTCAGGGATTTTATTCCTATGAATATGATGCTGCAGGTAACGAGACCGTAAAGAAAGAGTACGGTGAAAACATGGCTCTCCGTTTTATTTTTGAAACGGAATACAATGACAGAAATCAGCCTGTAAAAGAGACTGTCAAGAATGATAAGGGTGTTGTAACGGGTATAACCTTAATTGAGTACAACGAAAAGAACGTTATTTCCAAGAAGAGCGAATGTAAACCCGACGGTACGGTCAGAAACTATTGTGATTATATTTATGATAAAGACGGAAAGCTTGTTGAGGAACAGATATTTGTGTCCGACGGACAGGGCGGTTTTGTAAGATATAATTGATAATACTTTATCTGAAGGACTTTTTTAAAAGGCTTATAAGGAGGATTCTGAAGTGAATAATTTTGAAAACAGAAACGGAAATTCTCCGAGACAGAATACAAATACTACAGGTCGTCCTGTAAGCGGAGAGGGCAGACCTGCGGAAAGAAGACCCGTAAACCCTGAATATGCCGCATATCGCGCGGGGCAAGGGGCGAGAGTTCCTTCTGCTCGGGGAGAGGCACGTTATAGAACGGATGGCAGAAGGGAATACGCTTCCCGTGCAGCTTCATCACGCTCCGATGGTTACCGCGGGAACGAAAGACACGGCGGATATAACAGCCGAAGCAGTGCTTCTCGCGGAAGATATGCTTATAAAAAACAGAATAAAGGCTTTACTCCCGAGTCTCCGATTCTTTTGATACTGGTGTCGATAGCAGTGGCGGTGCTTGTTATTGCCGGAGTTGTTGTAAACTATATAAAGAATCTGAATGACGTTATTCCTCCCGCGGGAGATGATGCGGGCGTTTCCTATAACTCCCCGTCTTCTGCAGTCAAAGAGGCAGAGCTCTACTCTCTTGACAGTGAGGAAGTTGAGCCTGAAATAACCTTTCCTCTTATTAAAGTTTTTGATTCTGACGGAAGGGAACATATATCACCCGTAAGACAGAAAAACGGAAGCGTTGACGGATTTAACGTTTACGAATACGACGACGAAGGTATTTGCGTTTGCAAAAAGTTTTACGGAAGAGACGGTAAGCTGATAAACAAGGATGTAAACAGCGGTAAGAAGGAAGGAGTTGTGCGTACTCTTTACGAAGCAGAGTACGATGACAAGAATAGTTTCACGGGTTATACAGAAACGTTTTTTGACGTTGAAGGCACTATAGTGGAAAAGGTTCGCTGTTCCTATAACGGTGTTGTAGAAGGGAAGTATAATTACGAATACGACTCCGAGGGCAGAGTAAAACGCGAAAACAGATATACGACTTACGGCGAGCTTTCCGTATATACGGACTTTTCCTACGATTCTTTTGGCAACGTCACCGAAAAAACTCAGCATGATCCCTCGGGTAAGGAGGTTATCCGCGACGTGATGAAATACGACGGGGAAAACAGAATGATCCGCGAGGAGCATTATACTCTCGGTGTGTGTAAGAGCTACACGGACTATACCTATGACAGCGAAGGAAATGCAAATAAAAAACGCTATATTTTAAAAGACGAGTATACCATGACTTATGTCGAAGCGGATTATTGATTCGCAAATCATGAAATACGAATAAAAAACGGATGTCCGTCGAAGACATCCGTTTTTGTATTTCAGCCGGTTATCAGCAATTAGTCAACAAGAGAAACTTCCTTGCCTGTTGCAGCGGATTCGTAGATCGCGCTGAGGATCTTGATCATGTTTACACCCTGCTGAGGAACGAAGTCGGGCTTTGCACCGTTAACAACAACGTCAACGAAGTGACGGAGGTTGCCTTCGTGGCCGAGCATTGCGTTTTCTTCTGTCATGTCGATGTCAACAAGCTTGCCGAAGGTTTCTGTGAATACTCTGCAGCCTGTGCCGCTCTGTTCCCATGTAAGACCTGCCTTGGAGCCGCGAAGCTCAACAAAGTTGCGGTCAAACACTTCAATATTGGAAGCCCAGGAGAATTCGATCTGGAGGCATGCGCCGTTATCGAACTTGATGAAGCCCATAGCAAGGTCTTCAACGTCGAATACGCCGTCAGCGTTTACTTCACCGAATGCGGAATGCTCGGAGGAGCTGTCTGCATCGTTGTCAGCGAACTTGGAGTAGATGGAGCCGGAAACTGCAACGGGAGTGGGGTTACCCATGAGGTAGATGGCGAGGTCGATCATGTGAACGCCAAGGTCGATCAGAGGACCGCCGCCGGACTGCGCCTTTGTTGTAAACCAACCGCCCTTGCCGGGGATACCGCGGCGGCGAACCCAACCGCAACGACCGCAGTAGAGGTCACCGAATTCACCTGCGTCAGCAAGAGCCTTGAGCTTCTTAGCCGCAGCTGTGTGACGGTTGTTTCTCATAACCATGAGAACCTTGCCGTTTTCTTCGGAAGCCTTCTTCATCTTGAGAACGTCTTCAACGCAAACGGAGTCGGGCTTTTCGCAGAATACGTGGATACCCATTTCCAGAGCCTTGCAAGCGAAGGGGCTGTGGAGATAGTTGGGAGTACAGATATCAAGAGCCTCGATGCCGGGATGCTTGATAAATTCTTCGAAATCTGTGTAGCAAGCTGCATCGTCGAGACAGTTTGAACCGTAGTTTGCTCTTGCCAGTTCCTTTGCTTCTTCGCATCTGCCGGGAACGATGTCACAGAGTGCAACGATCTCAACCTGGTCAGCGATGTGAGCGTATGCAGGAAGGTGAGACCACTTCATAATACCGCCGCAACCGACGATACCAACTTTTAATTTTGCCATGCTAATATACCGTACCTTTCTTTTTAATATTGATTTTTCAGTAAAATCATATTAACATCATTTCTATTATAAAATGATAATTTAAAAGTGTCAAGGGATTTGGGGATTTTTGACTTCTTTTTTCCTAATTATTTAGGAAGAAGCAAGATTGCGAGGGTGTCCGCGAAAAAAGCTTTTTTGCGGTGATCTTCAGTTCTTTAATGTGAATATTCATCAAAATCATGCATAAATACACGTTTTGTGCATATTTTTTCAAAAATATCGGAATAAATATTCGAAAACCTCTTGACAAATCAAAAACAGATGTATATAATAGGGCATAAGTTAATGAATGGAATGAATAAATATTCACCATTCAATGCATAAAAATAAAATCCCGAAAGGAAAATGAAACAATGAAAAAAATTATCGCTTTTATCCTCGCAGCAGTAATGCTTACATTCTGCCTCGCATCCTGCGGCTCCAAGGGTCTCACAGTTGATGACCTCAAGGAAGCAGGAAAGATCACGATCGCAACAAGCCCCGACTTCCCCCCCTTCGAAAGTCTTGAAGGCGACGAAGTAGTTGGTATCGAAGTTGAGATCATGAAGCTCATCGCAGCTGACCTCGGCGTTGAATGCGAATTCGTTCAGATGGACTTCGACTCTGTTCTTATCGGTATCCAGGCAGCTAAGTATGACTGCGCTATGTCCGGTATCACAGTAACTCCCGACCGTGAAAAGAACATGCTCTTCACAAGCCCCTACTACGTAGCAGCTCAGGTTATCGTTGTTGAAGAAGACAGCGATATAAACGGCAAGGCTGACCTCGAAGGCAAGACAGTATCCGTTCAGACAGGTACAACTGCTGAATCCGGTTGCCAGGACGAAGGTATCGCGGTTCAGGCGTTCAACGCAAACGCTGACGCAAAGGCTGCTCTCACAACAGGTAAGGTTGATGCATGGGTAGTTGACAACCTCACAGCTATTCAGATGGTTGAAGAAGGCGACGGTCTTGTAATTCTCGACGAAACAATGACAGAAGAACCCTACGCATTCGCATTTGCAAAGGGTAGCGAAAACGTTGTTGAAGCTATCAATGCATCTCTCGAAAAGCTCATCGCTGACGGCACGATCGAAAAGATCTTCACAGACTTCGGCGAATCCTACGTAAAGCCCGAATAATCAACGGAAAATCAAAAGCTTACAGCGGCTCCGCACATTCTCCGCGGAGCTGCTTTTGACTTGAAAAGCAAAATTTAAGGAGAACGGAAACTGATGAATTTCTTTAATAAAATCGCGGAGGGTCTCTCTTCCTGGCTTGCAAAGCTCAGCGAGACCTTTATAGAGGGCAACCGTTATGAGTGGCTTATTGACGGTTTTATCAATACCCTCATTATCACCTTCGGCGCTCTTGTTATCGGTGTTGTTATCGGTATGATAATCGCCGTTGCAAAGTATTTCTGTGAGGGCAATAAAAAGCTCCGTTTTGTAAACTGGATATGCGATCTTTATACAACGGTCATCCGCGGCATTCCCATGACTGTACTTCTTCTGGTATTCTTCTACATAATCCTCGTTTCCGCAGACGGAGTAGTCGTTGCCATCATTGCCTTCGGTATAAACTCCGGTGCATATATGGCAGAGCTTATCAGAAGCGGTATCAACGCGGTCGATAAGGGTCAGATGGAAGCGGCAAGAAGCCTTGGCATGTCCAAGGGTCAGGCTATGGTGAAGATCATATTCCCTCAGGCAATAAAGAACATTCTTCCTGCTATCGGTAATGAATGTATCGCCCTTCTCAAGGAGACCTCCGTTTCAGGTTACGTTGCCATCGTTGACCTTACAAAGGCGGCTACAAACATCAGAAATAAGACCTTTGATGCCGTTAACCCCATTATTATGCTGGCACTTATTTATCTTGTGATGGTTATAATTATGACTAAGCTTCTTGCTATTCTTGAAAAGAGACTTCGCAAGAGTGACGGGAGGTAAGTAAAATGGCAAATGAAGTAATGATAAGTGTAAAAAATCTTAAGAAGAATTTTGATAAAAACGAAGTTCTTAAGGGTGTTACTATTGATATTAACAAGGGTGACGTTGTTTGTGTTATCGGCGCTTCCGGCTCCGGTAAGTCAACCTTCCTGCGTTGTCTCAATATGCTTGAGCTTCCCACGGGAGGCAACATCTTTTTCGACGGAGAAGACCTCACCGGAAAAAAGGTAGACCTTAACCACCACCGTCAGAAGATGGGAATGGTATTCCAGCAGTTCAATCTGTTCCCCCACATGACAGTGCTCGAAAACATGACCTGCGCTCCCGTAATGCTGGGGAAGTGCACAAAGGAAGAAGCAAAGGCGAAAGCTATGGAGCTTCTTGCAAGAGTAGGTCTTGCAGACAGAGCGGATTCTTATCCCGGTCAGCTGTCGGGCGGTCAGAAGCAGAGAGTTGCCATTGTCCGCGCTCTTTGTATGGAACCCGAGGTAATGCTCTTTGACGAGCCCACAAGTGCTCTTGACCCCGAAATGGTAGGCGAAGTTCTTGACGTTATGAAGTCCCTTGCAAAGCAGGGAATGACCATGGTAGTGGTAACTCATGAAATGGGCTTTGCTCGCGAGGTAGGTAACCGCGTTATCTTCCTTGATGAAGGTATTATCGCGGAAGAGGGCGCTCCCGAAGAAGTATTCGGAAATCCCAAGTGCGAAAGACTTCAGAGCTTCCTTGCAAAGGTACTTTGATTTTTGATTAACAATCGTATACACAGAAGGTAATTGATTATGTACTCATTCACAGGTAAAAGCTTCCTTAAGCTTCTCGATTTTACTCCCAAAGAAATAGGACAGCTTCTTGACCTTTCCGCTGAGCTTAAAGTTAAAAAGAAGCAGGGCGAACCCCACAGACTTTGCGAGGGAAAGAGTATTGCTCTCGTATTTGAAAAGAACAGTACCCGTACACGCTGTGCCTTTGAGGTTGCGGCTGCTGACCTGGGTATGCACCCCGTATTTCTTGATCCCTCAAGCTCTCAGATGGGCAAAAAGGAAAGTATCGCAGACACCGCGAGAGTTCTCGGCAGAATGTTTGACGGCGTCGAATACCGCGGCTTCGGTCAGGAAGTGGTTGAAGCTCTTGCAAAATACGCGGGCGTACCCGTCTGGAACGGTCTCACCAATGAATTCCATCCCACTCAGATACTTGCCGACCTTCTTACGGTAAAGGAACATTTCGGCACACTTGACGGAATTAAATTTGTATATATGGGCAACGCAGACAGCAATATGGGCAACTCCCTTATGATAGGCTGTGCGAAGATGGGGATGCACTTTGTTGCATGCGCTCCCGAAAATTATATGCCGGGGAAGGCTCTTGTTGAAAAGGCTCTTGAAATTGCCGCTGAAACGGGAGCAGTCATTGAGTGCATAACAGATCCCGACGTTGCAGTGGCAGGTGCAAACGTTATTTACACCGACGTCTGGGTATCCATGGGCGAGCCCGACGAGGTCTGGGAAGAGAGAATAAAGCTTCTCACTCCTTACAGAGTAACCTCTGCGCTTATGGCAAAGGCGGCAGGAAACTGCAAATTCATGCATTGCCTGCCTGCGTTCCACGACCTTAATACGGGAATCGGTAAGATAATCTACGAAAAATTCGGTATTGACTGTATGGAAGTTACCGACGAGGTATTCGAAAGCGATGCATCCATCGTCTTTGACGAAGCGGAAAACCGCATGCACACAATTAAAGCTGTTATGGCGGCAACTCTCGTTTAAGTACCGAAAGATTAAAAAATGGGATGTAAAAAACTTGTTTTTTTACATCCCATTTTTTTGTATGAAAGCTTGTAGAGCTTATTTTACGGAGAAGGAAATCGGACCTGTTTCTGCGATGTTTTCGAGGGTGTCGGGATCATATATGCGGAACGAGAGCTCAAGGTCCTCTATTGTTTCAATGTTATTATCTTCAAGATCGGATGAGAAGATAGTAATTTCGTCAAATGCCATTTTATTATTGTACACGTTACTGTAGAAAAGAGGGTTAACCATAAAGCCGTTTATTGACATGTTTTCGCAGGAAACGGATATATTTCTTCCGCTGTTATTCTCAATGTAAAGAAGAACTGCGGCACCCCAGAAACTTGTGTCATCGACGTATTTACCTATTATACGAATATCGTTTGCGTTATACAGCTCAGCACCCGAGGTGTCTCCGGTAACATCCATTTTATCAAACAGGTTTGTCTTAACAGTGACAACGTCTGCATCGAACAGGGTGTCATAGGAGTCGGAGTCGTAAATATGAAAATATATTTCAATCTGCCCAATGTTTTCAATCCCTGCTGCTTCAAGTTCGCTTGAAGAAAGATACATTGTTTCGTTGGCTTTTTTTCCTGCGGCAACGGAGCATGAAAAAAGATCGCTTATCATATAGTTGTTTACAATCAATGCATTACAACCGACTCCGACGTTTTTTGCACTTGTGTTTTCTATGAGAAGCTTAATTCCTTCTCCCATTATCATTTCGTCAACGTATTCATTTGCCGTGATTTTTATGCCGTCTCTTTCTAAAAGGACTTGCTCTTCAATGCTTTCTGTGGAAGTGCCCGCATTGGCGGAATCGTTGACCTCTACGTCTTTTTGTCCCGAATCATCGCTCGAACTGCCCATTGCCATGAGGGCGAAAAGAATAAAAGCCATTACGAGACATAAAATCTTAATTGTTTTTTTCATGTGTTTTCTCCTTAAAAATAATATTTATTAATTGCGTTACAAACGCAGTTATACATATTTCAAATAAAATATCCAATATATCAAAGGTGCCCGGTAGAATGTTTGCCTTTTGGAAGAGTTCAATTGCTGTTTCAAATGCAACGCAGATTAAAAATACACCGACCCCGTGTTTCCTTTCGGTATGAAAAATAAAGAACGCGGTGTGGGTCAAGGAATATGCCCAAAAAATGTCACTTAAAAAATTTCTTGCAAAGATGCAAAATAACGAGTTATCTGTATTTAGATATAATTCTTGGTTGAATAATTGATATATATATTTGGAAATAAAGGTATCCGGTCTTAATAATACGTACAGAAATGTGCCGACTATCAGCGGCAAAGTAATGCTTAACGAATAATAAATATTCGCTTTTTTATGAAGTAAGTTTGTTTTTGTACTATTGTTTTTCATCTTTAAGATTAATAAAAAGCGCAATGTAACAAATTGTAACATAAATATTGTAACAAATTGTTACAATATTGTCAAGAGATATTTGTTTAAGGTGAAAAATGAAAAAGGATAACGTGGGACTTGTCGGGCTACGTATGGTGAGAAAAGAAAAGAAACTCAACCAACAGAAGGTAGCAATGGACTTGAATATAAGCCGTGAAGTGATTTCTCATTATGAAAACGGGAAAAGAAATCCTGATATACAGATGCTTAAGGCTCTGTCCGCATATTTTAATGTATCTATAGATTTTCTTATAAACGGGGAAGAGTTTAAAAAGAGATAAGATCGATAGTTGTGTAACTGATTTTTGGCATAATAAAAGAGACCCGCGAGGGTCTCTTTTATTATGCCATTTTAATTTTTAGGTTAATTTTTTAGCTTCTTTGTTTTTTCAAATGCCGCTATAACTGCCGCTGCAACGGTGCTTCTGAAAGCTCCGTCCTCGAGAGCAAGAACTCCTTCGATGGTGGTTCCTCCGGGGGAGCACACCTCGTCCTTAAGCTGTTCGGGGTGCTTCTCGGACGCTATGGCGAAAGCCGCACTTCCTTTGACCGTCTGCTTTGCGAACTCAAGTGCTTTGTCTCGGGGGAGACCGCAGGCAACGGCACCGTCCGCCAGTGCGTCTATAAACATATAAACGAATGCGGGACCGCAGCCCGAAACTGCCATTGCCGCATCCATCTGACTTTCGGGGATAAGAGCGATCTTTCCCGTTTTGCTCATTACTTCGAGGAAGCCTTTTTCTTCCGCTTCGGTAATACCCTCATAAAGAGAGTAGAGCATCATGCCCTCACCCACCGTTGCAGGTGTGTTGGGCATAATTCTTATTATTTTTTCTTTGCCTGAGGCTCTGTTAAGTGTCCAAAGGTCAACTCCTGCCGCCATGGATACGATGACCGCGTCTTCGGGAACGTCTTCTTTTATTTCTTCCAGGAGACCGTTTACAATATGAGGCTTTACGCCGAGGAAGATATAGTCGCAGTTTTGGCAAAGCTCGCGAAGGGGGAGATAAGCTCCGCCGACAGTATTTGCAAATGCCTCGGCTTTTTCTTTGTTTATGTCGTAGAGGGCAATCTTTTCGCCGCCCGCCGCCTTTACTGCGGCAACTGCAAGGGCACCGCCCATATTACCTGTTCCGATAAATCCCGCAATATATTTTTTCATAATAATCTCTTCCTTTACGTCTGAGTTATCTTATTGTTCCGTCACCAGTGATAACGTACTTATAGGTACAAAGCTCTTCAAGTCCCATGGGGCCTCTTGCGTGGAGCTTCTGAGTGGAGATTCCCATCTCACAGCCGAGGCCGAACTCGCCGCCGTCGGTAAATCTTGTGGATGCGTTTACGTAAACTGCCGCACTGTCAATTCCCGAAACGAATACCTTCTGTGCTTCCTTGTTTTCGGAAACTATGGCATCGCTGTGTCCCGTGGAGTGAGAGGAAATATGCTCTACCGCTTCCTCTGCGGAAGAAACTGTCTTCACTGCCATAATATAGTCAAGGAATTCTGTGTCAAAGTCTTCGTCCCCTGCCGCATTGCCGTATTTTGAATAGGAGAGGGCACATTCGTCCATTCTGAATTCAACGGGAATAAGTCCCTCGTTTTGTCTGTCACAGACCAGCTTTTCTTCAAGCATGGGGATAAACTTTTCTGCGATGTCTTTATGGATAACGCAGACCTCTGCCGCGTTACAAACCGAGGGTCGGCTTGTCTTTGCGTTGTTGATTATCTTCAGCGCCTTCTCAAGGTCGGCATCTTTATCAACGTAGATATGGCAAATTCCCGTTCCTGTTTCAATGCAGGGAACGATGGCGTTTTCCACACAGCTCTTTATAAGCCCCTTGCCGCCTCGGGGGATAAGAAGGTCGATGTAACCTACGGCGCGCATCATTTCGTTTGCGCTCTCTCTTGTTGTGTCCTCAATAAGCATTACGCCGTCCTCGGGAAGTCCTGTATCACGAAGACCCTTCTGCAGAGCCTTGACGATAGCCGCGGCGCTTCTGTGTGCCTCTTTTCCCGAGCGGAGAAGACAACCGCTTCCGCTCTTTATCGCGAGGGCGGCGGCATCTGACGTAACGTTGGGACGGCTCTCGTAGATGATTGCGATAACGCCCATGGGGACGGTAACCTTTGTTATTTCAAGGCCGTTTGGCTGAGTGTAGGCGGAAAGAACTTTGCCCACGGGGTCGGTAAGCTCTGTAACTTCAAGGATGCCCTTTGCCATGCCGCGAATTCTGTCCTCACTGAGCATAAGTCTGTCAAGCATGACCTCGGAAATTCTGTCCTTTGATGCTTCCATATCAAGGCGGTTTGCTTCGAGAATATCGGCGGTTGCTTCAACGACCGCCTCCGCCATTTTACGGAGAGCTTCATTTTTTTTATCGGTAGAAGCGGTAACTATTTTTTTGGATGCCGCTTTGACTTTCTTCATTATTTCAAGAGTAGTCATATTTTTACTCCTTTATTTCTTGCCGAGAAATTTTGTTCCGACGGTTTCGCCGTCAAGGATATTATAAAGTATGTAAGGATCGGCACCGTTTGCGATAACCATGTCACAGCCCGAGCGTGTGGCGATCTCTGCGGCGTGAAGCTTTGTTGCCATGCCTCCCGTGCCGACACCCGAGGCGGTTCCGCCTCCGAGAGCGATAATACTGTCGTCCAGTTCTTCAACAACAGAGATGAGCTTTGCATCGGGGTCAAAGTGAGGGTCTGCGGTGTAAAGACCGTCGATATCGGAAAGGAGGATAAGAAGGTCCGCCTTTACGTTTTCCGCAACTACTGCCGCAAGTGTGTCGTTGTCGCCGAAAACAAGCTCCTTCGTCGCGACTGTGTCGTTTTCGTTCATTACGGGAAGAACGTGGAGCTCAAGGAGTCTGTCCATTGTTGCGATGAAGTTGGCTCTTCGCTCGTCATTCTGGATATCGTCGGCGGTGAGAAGCACCTGCGCCACGGTGTGGTTATATTCGGAGAAAAGCTTATCGTAGGTGTACATCAGCTCACACTGACCCACTGCCGCCGCTGCCTGCTTGAGGGAAAGCTCTGAGGGGCGCTCGCCGAGGGAGAGCTTGCCCATACCCATGCCCACGGCACCCGATGAAACAAGTATCACTTGATGCCCTGCGTTCTTTATGTCGCTGAGCACACGGCACAGCTTTTCCATTATTCTTATATTGATGTGTCCTGTTTTATATGCAAGTGTGGACGTGCCCACTTTTACTACTATTCGCATACAGACCTCCGGGGAAACTATTTATATATGAAAGAATTTAGCACTTTTGGGTTTTGATTGCCGATTTTTTGTGCTCTATCAATAAGAGCGGTAAAAAAATCTGCTGATTTATATATAATTATACTATATGAGCGCGGCAAAATCAAGGGGAGAGGGGTATAATTTGAAGTGTTTTTTGAAAGTATAAATACAGTGATTTTTAGCACTCTCAATGTTAGTTTACAAATTATTCACAAAAAAATTTGCTTAAAACCTTGACAAAATCCATTAGTAATGATAAATTGGAAGCGTAAAGTTTAGCACTCAAACATATCAAGTGCTAAAAACTTCAAAAAACAGACCGAAAAAGCTAATTCGGTCGAAAAGAAAAAACGTCAAGGAAGCGGGGTGAGAAGAATGAGACACGATCCGAGTGAGCTTTCCGAAAGAAAAAAGATGATACTGAAAGCTATCATCGAAGCTCATATTGAACTCGGCGAGCCTGTCGGCAGTAAGTATATAATGCAGAGAGGCGATATCAAGTATTCTTCCGCAACCATCCGCAACGAGATGGCAGAGCTTGAGGAGATGGGTTATCTTGAACAGCCCCATACCTCGGCGGGACGAATTCCCTCGGAGCTTGGCTACAGGTTTTACGTTGACTCCCTCATTGAGAGCTACGACCTGACCGCAGGCGAGATAGGAGAGCTTCAGAGCTCCCTTGCTCACAAGCAGGCAGAGCTTGACCATATTCTCAACACGGCAATGCAGCTTGCCGCCTCCATGACAAACTATACTGCCCTTGCAGTAAAGCCCCGAGTTAAAGGCTTTACCGTCAGAAAGTACAATCTCATGACCGTTGATGATTACAACTTAGTCCTCGTAATGGTCATAAGCACAGGCGGCGTAAAAACGAAGAATATCTATTCCGAAAGGGAAGTGCCTCAGGAAGCGGCAGAAATGCTGACGGGACTTCTCAATAAGTACCTCGTAGGCGTAACAAGCGCGGACATTACCCTCAATATAATAATGGAAATGGAAAGACAGATGGGAATGTACGATTTCCTCGTTTCCCCCATTATTAAGACGGTATACGAGGTCATCAATTCCGCAGGCGGCGGAGAGCTTATGCTGGAAGGCGTAAACAAGCTTCTCTCCTATCCCGAGTTCTACGACATGGACAGACTTCAGAATATGCTGACCTTGCTTGAGGATAAAGAGGACCTTCTGGACGTTATCTCCGACGAGACCGCTGAGGGCGGAGGAGACGGAGTAAAGGTATTTATCGGTAGCGAAAACGTGGTCAAGACCATGGATAATTCAACTCTCATCTTTAAGCCAATCGTGCAGAAGGGAAAGACGGTGGGTGCCATCGGCATCATCGGACCCACGAGAATGGATTACCCGCGAGTTATCGCCATGATAGACAGATTGACTGCCGGTATTGCCGAGATAATGGGAGGCGCGGCGGCGCTCCCTCCGTCACTTAAAGGAAAAGACGGAAGTGAAGAAGAGTAAAAAACAATTTAAGGTTGGAAATATAAATGAGTGATAAGGAAAAAGATATTATAGAAGAAACCGAAGGCGAAGTTGAAACCGCCTGCGAGGCCGAAGCGGAAGCTCCTGCGGAGACTGAAGAAACCGAGGCTCCCGCAAAGGAAAAGAAGTGCGATAAGAAATCAAAAGCGAAGATAGCTGCCCTTGAAAAGGAGCTTGAAGAGCTTAAGAAGCAGAATGAGGAGCTTAATGATAAATACCTCAGAATAATGGCTGAGTATCAGAATTTCAGAACACGCAGTCAGAAGGAAAAGGATGGAATTTATTCCGATGCCCTTGCCGACAGTCTGAAGGAAATGCTTCCTCTGTTTGATAATTTTGAAAGAGCAGCTCAGTTCACCGAAGCTGAAAAAGTTGCCGAGGGTCTTGCGATTATCCTTAAAACAGTTCCCGACGTGCTTGCTAAAATGAAGGTTGAAGCCTTCGGCGAGGCAGGAGAGCAGTTTGATGCAAATATCCACAACGCCGTAATGCACGAAGAAAACGAAGAATACGGCGAAAACGTGATCTCCGAAGTATTCCAGAAGGGATACAGAACAGGTGACAAAATAATCAGATATGCAATGGTAAAGGTTGCAAACTGATTTTAATATATATAAACCAAAAGCCAACAAATCAATTTTCAAACTATTTTACTTTAATTGGAGGTAAACAAAATGGCAAAAATTATTGGTATAGATTTAGGTACAACAAACTCCTGCGTAGCAGTTTTTGAAGGCGGTGAGCCTACAGTTATTCCCAATCCCGAAGGCTCCAGAACAACTCCTTCCGTTGTTTCCTTCCAGAAGGACGGCGAAAGATACGTAGGTCAGCAGGCAAAGCGTTCTGCTATCAACAATCCCGACAGAACTATCATGAGTATCAAGCGTGAAATGGGCTCTGCTTACAACGTAACCGTTGACGGCAAGAAGTACACTCCTCAGGAAATTTCCGCAATGATCCTGCAGAAGCTCAAGGCTGATGCAGAAGCATACCTTGGCACACCCGTAACACAGGCGGTTATTACAGTTCCCGCGTACTTCACAGACGCTCAGCGTCAGGCAACAAAGGACGCAGGTAAGATCGCAGGTCTCGAAGTAATGAGAATTATCAACGAGCCTACAGCTGCGGCTCTTGCATACGGTATGGATAAGGAAGCTGACCAGAAGATCATGATCTATGACCTTGGCGGCGGTACCTTCGACGTATCTCTCCTTGAGATCTCCGACGGCGTATTCGAAGTTCTTGCAACTGCAGGCGACAACAAGCTTGGCGGTGACGACTTCGACCAGCGCATTATGAACTGGATCGCAGAGACCTTCAAGGCTGAAAACGGCATTGACCTCAGAAACGACAAGACAGCTCTCCAGAGACTTAAGGAAGCAGCTGAAAAGGCTAAGATCGAGCTCTCCGGCGTAGCATCCACAACAATAAGCCTTCCCTTTATCACAGCTAACGCAAACGGTCCTCTCCATTTCGAAGGAACTCTCACAAGAGCTAAGTTTGACGAGCTGACACGTGACCTCGTACAGAAGACTATCGATCCCATGCAGCGCGCTCTCAGCGACGCAGGTCTCTCCGCATCTCAGATCGACAAGGTCCTTCTCGTAGGCGGTTCCACAAGAATTCCCGCAGTTCAGGAAGCCGTTAAGCGCTTCACAGGCAAGGAACCCTTCAAGGGCATCAACCCCGACGAATGTGTTGCTATCGGTGCGGCAATTCAGGGCGGCGTTCTCGGCGGCGACGTTAAGGACCTCCTTCTCCTCGACGTAACTCCCCTTTCTCTCGGTATTGAAACTCTCGGCGGCGTATTCAACCGCATCATCGACAGAAATACAACTATCCCCGTAAAGAAGAGCCAGGTCTACTCCACAGCTGCAGACGGTCAGACATCCGTTGAAATTCACGTTCTCCAGGGTGAAAGAGACATGGCGGCAGGTAACACAACTCTCGGCAGATTCCACCTTGACGGTATTCCTGCGGCACCCCGCGGCGTTCCTCAGATCGAAGTAACCTTCGACATCGACGCTAACGGTATCGTTAACGTTTCCGCGAAGGACCTCGGCACAGGTAAGGAACAGCACATCACCATCACATCCTCCACAAACATGTCTCAGGAAGACATCGACAAGGCAGTTCGCGATGCTGAAAAGTTCGCTGAAGAAGACAAGAAGCAGAAGGAAGCTGTTGAGATCAAGAACCGCGCTGATACACTTATTTTCCAGAGCGAAAAGACACTCTCCGAAATCGGTGATAAGGTAAGCGAGGGCGATAAGGCTGACGTTGTTTCCGCAGTTGAAAGACTTAAGGAAACGGCAAAGGGCTCCGACCTCGAAGCTATCAAGGCTGATACGGAAGCTCTTGAAAAGGCATTCTACGCACTCAGCGAAAAGCTCTACAACCAGGCGGGAGCTGCAGGCGGCGCAGGCTTCGATCCGAGTGCAGGTGCAGGCTTCAACGGCGGTGCACAGGACGGAACGTACTACAACGCTGACTACGAAGATAAGTCCGACAACTGATAAACAACCTAAAAACAGAAAATATCCCACGGGCAGTTTTGCCCGTGGGCTCTCCTGTTTAATAAGGTCGGATATCAGATCTGTTCTGTTTGCACATGATCGAGCGTGCAAACAACGGTAAAGTGAAAAAGAGAGCAAAGACTACGGTTTGCTTTGTTTTTTGATTTACATAAACTATACTGTATATTTTTCGGAGAAAAAATATGGCTGAAACAAAAAGAGACTATTATGAGGTGCTTGGTATATCCAAGGGCGCCACAGATGACGAAATAAAAAAAGCGTACAGAAAGCTTGCAAAAAAATACCACCCCGATATGAACCCCGACAATAAGGAAGCCGAGATGAAGTTCAAGGAGGTTAATGAAGCTTACGCTATCCTTTCCGATGCGGAGAAGAGAAAGCAGTACGATGCTTACGGTCATTCCGCCTTTGACGGAACGGGCGGCTTTAACGGCGGCGGTTTCGGCGGAGCAGGCTTCGGTGACTTCGGCTTCGGTGATATTTCCGATATATTCTCATCCTTCTTCGGAGGAGCAGGCGGCGGATCTTCAAGAAGACGCGGCCCTGTGAGAGGTGACGATATCACTCTCAGAGTGACCCTGACTTTTGAGGAAGCTGTTTTCGGATGCAAAAAGGAGATCTCCTATCAGAAGATCCAGAAATGTGCCGAGTGCTCGGGAACGGGCGCTGAAAAGGGCACCTCTCCCAAGACCTGTCCCACCTGCGGCGGCAGCGGACAGGTGAGAGTTCAGCAGAGAACACCCTTCGGTGTTATGCAGTCCTCCCGACCCTGCGATAACTGTCACGGAAGCGGTAAGATAATCGAAACACCCTGCAAGAAGTGTAAGGGTAACGGCTATGAAAAGGTAACCAAGAAGCTTGAGGTGTCCATCCCTGCGGGTATCGACAACGGACAGAGAATAGTTCTCAGAGGAAAAGGCTCAGACGGACGGGACGGCGGCCCTGCGGGAGACCTTGAGCTCGTAATGTACGTAAAGCGCCATGAGATATTCGAGCGCGACGGCTCCGATATCTACTGCGAGGTTCCCATCACCTTTGCGGAGGCAACTCTCGGCGCAGAGATAGACATTCCCACCCTCGAAGGAAAAATGAAATATGAAATTCCTGAGGGAACACAGAGCGGAACCAAGTTCACTCTCCGTCAGAAGGGCGTTCAGAACGTGAATTACAAGACACGCGGCAACCTTTACGTAACCGTGGTAGTCGAGGTTCCGAAAAATCTGAACGGCGAGCAGAAGGATCTTTTGAAGAAGTTTGCCGATGCCTGCGGAGAAAAGAATTACTCCAAACGTGAAAAGTTTTTTAAGCGGCTTTTCAAGTACGGTAAGAACTTATAATTAATATATAGAATAAAGGATAGAAAAATGGCAGATACAACTTGGGTACAGATAAAAGTTACGGGAGATAATAAATATCTTAATGATATCAGCGCAGTTCTCAGTATGATCAATAACTCTCTTATGATAGAGGACTATTCAGACGTGGAGCGCGATCTTGACGGCGTTTACGGAGACCTTATCGACAAGGAGCTTCTTGCAAAGGACAGAACCGTCTGCTCCGTTTCCGTATTCGTTGCAGAGGATAAGAGCCCCTTTGAAACAGTCAACTATATAAGAGAAAGATTTGCTGAGCTCAACATCCCCGTTGAGATCGAAGCTATCGGTGTCAGCGAAGAAGATTGGGCCGACTCCTGGAAGCAGTACTATAAGCCTATTAAAACGGGCAAAAAGCTCGTTATCGTTCCCCTTTGGGAGAAGTACGATAAAACGGAAGACGAAATAGTTGTACTTATGGACCCCGGCATGGCTTTCGGCACAGGTACTCACGAGACTACAAGACTTTGCGCCGCAATGCTTGAAAAGTACGTAAAGGAAGGCGACCGTATGCTTGACGTAGGCTGCGGAAGCGGTATCCTTGCCATCTGTGCGTCAAAGCTCGGAGCGGCAAAGTGCGATGCTTGCGACATCGACCCCGTGTCCGTAAGAATTGCCGCAGAAAACGCTGAGATAAATGAAACACCCAACGTAAACTGCTTTGTTTCCGACCTTCTGAAGAGTGTTGAAAGAGTGTCCGGCGGTTATGATATCTGTGCCGCAAACATCGTTGCGGACGTTATTATCCGCCTTGCACCCGATATGGGCAAATATCTTTCCGATGAGGCGGTGTTTATCGTTTCGGGTATCATCACCGAAAGAGCGGAAGAGGTTGTTTCCGCCCTTAACTCGTGCGGCTTTGAGGTCTTTGACGATATAACCGAAAACGGCTGGTACTGTGCCGCTGTAAGAAAGAGCAAATAAGGCTTTCGAGGAGAATTTTATGCCGAGATTTTTTGTTACCGCCTCTCAGATAGGCGTAAGAGATAACGGTCAGAAAACGGTGCTTATCATGGGAGAGGACGCCTCTCACATCACCCGTTCCCTTCGTATGAAGGCGGGGGAAAAGATAACCGTTTGCGATATGGCGAGAGTTGAATACGAATGTGAGATAATGACAACGGGCGAGACTGTCTGCGCTCTCGTTCTGTCGGAGGAGACCTCAAAAAACGAGCCTCCCTACGAAGCAACTCTTTATCAGGCTCTCATCAAGGGAGATAAATTTGATACCGTAGTGCAGAAGGCGGTGGAATGCGGAGTTTGCCGTATTGTTCCCGTGCTGACTGACAGATGTATCGTAAGACTGAATAAAGCGGAATGCCGTAAAAAGATACTCCGTTGGCAGAGAATTGCAGACGAGGCGGCAAAGCAGTGCGGCAGAGGCAGCCTTGTAACGGTCTGCGACATGATGACCTTCAAGGAAGCGGTGGCGGCGGCTGCAAAGGACGACCTTTCTCTCTTCTGCTATGAAGGTGAGAGCGCGGTTTCCGTAGCAAAGGCTCTTTCAGAGGCGGAAAACTGCCCCGAAAAGGTGTCCTTTATGATAGGCTCCGAGGGCGGTTTTTCAACTGCCGAGGCAGCTCTTGCGGTTGAAGGCGGCATGAAGAGCGTTACTCTCGGTTCAAGAATTCTCAGAACCGAAACGGCATCCTCATTTCTTCTTGCGTGTCTTTCCTACGAATTTGAAATGGAAGAGTAATATATTTGAACAGCGCTGATTTTTGAGCAACGCTAATTAAAAACCATGGGTCATCCATGGCTTTTGTCGTAATTCGTAAACATTTTGTAAATAAATCTAAAAATGTGAAATATTTTGATTTTTAAACAGTTATATATTAATAGAGGGCCTTTTTAGAAGGTCCTTTTTTAATTTATTTGATTATTCAATATGAAGCATTTTAAAATGTGGAAATATGCCCTTTACGGCATTTCCCGATTTATTGAATTTAAAAGAAAGAGGTGACACCAATGCACAGTTTTTCCTTAAAGTTTAAAAGAGAATATAAAAACGAAAAGGAGAAAGCTTATGAAAAAAACAATAAAACTTTTATCGGTATTTCTCGCCCTCGTTCTTTTTATGGAGGCCATACCTCTTAGGGCGATAGAAAATGAGCCATACGATTTTGAGACGGTAAACGAAATTCCTGCGGACGAGTTTTTCAATACGGCACCTCCCGAGGAAGAAACGGAAGCTGTCGAGAATGTTGAAGCCGAGGTCATCGGCGAGCTGACAGAAAAAAGAGAAGCAAACGTCAAGCATTTCAGAATGAGCGACGGTTCAGTGAAAGCGGCGATATACCCCGTAGACGTTCACTATGAAGACGAAAACGGAGCCCTTCAGGATATCGACAATACTCTTCTTGCCGACGTGGAAGAAGAGGCGAATATCTACCGAAACACGGCGAACAGCTTCTTTGTAAAGTTTATGAAGAAAAGCGGAGACCATAAGCTTTACACCATTGAGATAGACGGACATAAAATAAAAGCTTCAATTGAGGGAGCCGAGAAAACCGAAGCAAAGCTTAAGGACGAGACCGAAAGCGAAGAAAAGCTGACGGGCGCTCCTATGGCGGCAGAAAACCTCAGCGGAAGCGTGACTTACGAAAATATCTTTAAGAACACCGATATTCAGTATACGGTAATATCGGACAGGCTTAAGGAAAATATCATAATAAATAAGAAGGTAGACTTCGGCAGTCTTACCTATCATTATGATATAGGAAATGACCTTGAGGCGGTAGAGGAAGAAAACGGAACGATCCTTATCCGCGAAAAGGATGGCGGAAAGACGGTAACCGTTATCAGCGCCCCTGCCATGTGGGATGCAAACGGACGACACAGCGATGAACTTTCTCTTAAACTGACCGAGCAGAAAAACGGCAAAATAACCGTCGTTCTCACTTGGGACAAGGAGTGGGTTAACTCAAAGGAAACTGCTTTCCCCGTTACCGTTGACCCTGTACTTGAAACTACAAAAGACCCTACAAAAATATATGATACTTACGTACATGCAGACGACCCTAACAGTTCAAAGTATTGGCTTTGGGAGCAACTCGAAGTATCTGAAGATGCCTATACCCTTTTAAAATTTGAACTCCCCGAGCTTTCAAGCGGAGACAAGGTGATAAACGCAGAACTCGCACTGGCACCTAAAAGCTATCTGCCTGCAAGTATTGCCACGGAAGGCTATGATCCACAGGTGAATATCACGGCACATCAGATCCTGCAAAGTTGGGAAACGTCTTCTATAACGTATAATTCCCTGACAAACACTGCAAATTTCTACAACACACGAGTTGAAGATTACTGCAGTGTAGAATGTGTTGGCAAATACTATACGTGGGACGTTACAAAGCTTGTTGACCGATGGTATGACGACAATACTATTCAAAACAACGGCATTCTTCTCAAATATGATAAAACGCCTACTCCATCGGGATTCAGAACGTGGTTTCATTCCTGCGAAGTCAGCTCCGTTCCCGACGAATACTACCCTCAGATAATAATCCAGTACATCAACACCACGGGAATTGAGAGCTACTATTCTGCCCACGTTCAGAGTGCAGGCAAGGCGGGAGTTATCTACACCAACGATATGACGGGAAATCTTACCCTCATAAACGATATCGTGACGGTGGGAAGCGGAAACGCGCCCATAACAGTCTCCCTTGTGTACAACACCAACGATATTGAAGAAAATATATACTACGGCTACGGTTGGAGACTCAACTGGACACAGAGCATCAAGGAAACCGACCTTACGCTGACAAAGGACGGGACCGAGCTTAAATACTACATGTACAAGGACGGCGACGGCACCGAGCACTATTTCCTTCAGGACAGCGCAGGCTCAATGAACGCCACCGACGAGATACATTCGACGAGGAAAATAACCTACAATTCCTCAACGTATGATTACGTAATGAGTGACGACAGCGGAAGCAAACTCTACTTCAAGAAGAGGAGCGGAGAAGCCGAGTGGTATCTTTACAAAAGCGAGGACGTAAACGGAAACTACGTTCTTGTTACCCTTGACCCGTCGGAGCTTAACCGGATTAAAAAGATCGAGTCTTCAAGCGGTTACGTTGTGAATTTTTCCCATTCGGAATACGGATACCTGACAGGCGTTTCCTATGACTTTAACGGAAGTACAAAAACCACCAATATCTGGTACAGCGGAAACGGTTCGACGGGAAATACGTGTATTACCGACGTTAACTTCCACGACGGAAGCTACGTTGACTATCACTATCACACTCCTACAACTTCCGACCCCTACCTTAACAGGTATCTTCTTTCGGTATGGGATAACGGCTACCATATATCCTACCTCTACACCAAGGGCGGAACGACTGCCCCCTGGAGAGTTGCGCGAATAAGTGAATACAACGATGCCGACAATAACGGCGAGTATGCTGCCGACGAGATAGGACAGGAAGCAACGATGACCTACGGGCTCTGTTCCAATACAATAACGGACGTTAAAAGCGGAAGAGCCTATCTCTACACCTTCTCCCACATGGGAACGCTGAAAAGCGTTGTGGACGTTACAAGCGGTGACGGCAACGGTTACGGACAGTATTATGAATACAACAGCGGCAAGGAAGAAATAAAGGGCAAGGGAGACCTGACCTTCGTCAGCAAGACCCAGAAATCAACTGTAAATCTCTTTTTCGACCACAGTTTTGAAACGGGAGATACCTTTGTACAGTACTATTGGGGAAATCGAACTTCGTCCTATGCGCGGCTCAGCTCATCAAAGAAAATGCTTGGAAATTATTCTTTGGAGGTGAACCGAAATGACAGCTGCAGCGCGATCATGGGCTGTCATACAAGAAGCCTGACAGAAGGCGTTACTTATACCTTCTCGGCATACGTAAATACCGCATCAATGAACGTAAACGGAAGCGGCGGCGCAAAGCTCATAGCCTATTACAACGACGGTGAGTATTTCCAGAGCGAAATCGTAACCGAAAAAACGGGAAGCGACGAATGGAAAAGAATATTCGTCACCTTCACCACTCCCCGAGCGGGAAGCATAAGCCTTTGCCTTGCCCTCGCCGGAACAACGGGAACGGTTTATTTCGACTGCGCCCAGCTTGAAGTGGGCGGACTTTCCGATTACAATCTCATTGTAAACGGTGGCTTTGAATGGGGCAGCGACGGATGGAGCCGTTCGGGCGGAACGACTTCTGCCACAACAACTGCGGTGAAGCTCACAGGTTCCAGATCTCTTGCCATGACAAGTACGGCAGACACAAGAAACGACTTTGTTCAGACAATAAACGTCAGCGGCAAGAAGGGAGACTCTTACGTCCTCTCCGCCTTTGCCAAGACCTACTCTCCGTCTTTTGATAAGGACAGCGCCGCAGAAACCTGGAGGCTCACACTCCTTGTACGTTTCTACGGAACAGACGGAACGAATTACGACTGCAATATTCATTTTAATCCCGATACCTCCTCATGGCAGAAGGTCTCGGGCGCGGCAGTTGCAAAAGCGGACTATTCAAGAATTTCCGTGTGGATCCTCCACTACAACAACGTAAACACGGTATACTTTGACAACGTTCAGCTCATAAAGGACACCTTCGGAAATACCTACACCTATGACGACAAAGGCAACGTCATAAGCACCACGGACCTTGCGGGAAAATCCGAATACACCTTCACCTATGACGGCGCAAGTCAGCTTGTGAAGGAGACGAATATTACGGGAAGCAAGCTCTTTTATGCCTACAACACCTCAAAAAAGCAGCAGCTTGTCTCCGTGACAGGTGCAGGCGTTACCTCATCCTTTGCCTACGATGCCAACGGTAATGCCACAATTTCAAAAACGACAGCTCACGAAATTCTAAGCGGTCAGAGTTACTATATCAGAAACTACTACACGGGAGAATATCTGACGGTAAAGAACTCGGGCACCGCCGCAGGAACGAACGTAACCGCTGAAGAGTTCAAGGGCAACTCCTCTCAGAGATGGACGCTGCAAAAAACGGGAGAAGTATGGGCCCTCAGACCCGAGTGCGCATCGAGCCTTTATATGGCTGCGGATTCTGCATCCCTTTCAACCGGTACAAACGTGTCGGTGCACAGCGGAAACATATACTCATTTTTCAGTATAGCAAAAACAGATCACGGCGGTTCTTATTCTCTCAAGCTCGCTACCTCAACCTCCGCGAACGAAGCGTACTGTCTTACCGTTAAAAACGGCAATGCCGAGGTGAAGGAATACAGCAGCGCAGAGCTCTGCTTTTTCGTCTTTATTCCCGGCGCGCCCGTCAGCACTAAGACGGGTCATGAAGCGATATACTCGGGCGCGACCTACGACTCCAAGGGCAACGTGACCTCTCAGACAGACAGCCTCGGCAACACAACGGGTTACACCTATCTCTATGACAGAGGACTTGTTGACAGCACCGTAAACGCCGAAGGCTCAAAGACCTATTACACCTACAACACGAACGATCAGACCACGGGCATAACCTTTGAAGGCGGCGCCCTCACAAGAAGTGTCAGCTATCTTTACAACACAGACAGACTTCTTCAGAGCATAACCTCCCCCGGCGGCACCGTTTACAATTTCACCTACGACAGCTTTTTCCGTAATACCGCCACAACGATAGGCACAAGTGAGACACCTATAACTCTTATCACCAATACCTACGATAACAGAGGCCGCCTTACAAGGAGCATCTACGGAAACAATACAAAGGTTGAGAACTTCTACGACTCCCTCGACAGACTTTCCTACGTAGAGATAAACGACGTAAAAAGATACGAATATCTTTACGACGGAGTTGGCAGAACTACCGAAACAAGGGACCTTATCCTTGGTAAATCTGTTAAATATGACTACGATCTACTTGACAGACTGACTAAAACAAGTATAATAGAAGGTGGATACGTAAGGGGCGAAGTCAGCACCGAATACGACAGTAAAAACAGAGTGTCAAAAAATATCGCTGACTTCGGTAACAAGACCCTTACAACACAGTTCAATTATCGCTCCACCGACCAGAATGCAGTTGCTTCCGTTTTCTTTAACGGCTCCGACAGATTGCATTACACCTATGATAAGTTCGGAAGAATAGAAAGTAAGATCATCGGCGGTGCAGGCGGTATCAACGTCTCCTATGAATTTCTTGACGGCGCAAGAATACGAAATGACGACTTTCAGCCCTCCTACAGCGAAGGCAGAGGCCTGTTCGGCGATTTTGACGGAGACGGAATAACAGATGCCTGCGTTATCAGCAATTTAAGCGGATATTTCAGAGTTTACGTTTGGCTCGGAAAAGCTGACGGAACCTTCGAGCCTTACAAAACAGCTGCAGATCTCAGCGGAAATGCCGATGCATTCACGGGAAACGTAGTTGTGGGTAACTTCAGCCGTGAAACGGGAGAAGGCGTAAAACAGAGAGACGAGATAGCTATCCTCTGCAGAGATTCTGAGAACTATCCCGTTCTTTACGTACTCAAAAAGACTAACTCTTCAACCATTGCCTTTGAAAGAAGTCTTTGGTACAAGGGCGAGAACGTATATGATATCGACCCTGCCAACGTAAAAAACAGAATGGCGGCAGGGGATTTTGACAATGACGGTCAGGATGAGATCGCTGTGCTTTACGCATACACGTCAAGCATGAGCATTCTCGTTTTTGATACCGAATACGCAACAGGCTCGAACCTTATCGATTGGGACCCCATGCTCCCCATAAGCAGCGGAGACTGCGATGCAACCAAGGTAACCGGTAGATTTGTGGCAGGCAACTTTGACGGAGCAGGCGGCGACGATATTGCCATGATGTACGACACGGGCAATAACAGTGCGCGTATATACGTTTTCCTTTCAAACGGAACGAATACCTTCGCCCAAGGAGCTGTCTGGTGTACTCTTGGAGAAAACCTTTTCGGACCCGACAGAGTTGCAGGCACCTTCAGCACGGGCGACTATACGGGAGACGGCAGGGACGACCTTGCCATGGTGTATAACTACGTAAATACCGCAAACGTCTTTGTATTCCCATCCCAAGGAAACAGCTTTACAGCACTTTGGCAAAACTGGCATACGGGCAAGGGAAATTACCTTTACAACAAGATAAAGGGCAGAATTGGCACCGTCGATAACGGTGATGATCCCGACAGCTTTATCGCAATCTACCCCGAAAGCGAAAGCGGTTACTCCATTTACAGATGGGACAAAAAGAATAATTCAAACTCCTTTGAGCTTAACAATACTCTTCTTCATACCTGGAATGCTGAATACTATTATGAAGAAGATGAAAGCATTGCAACCTCAACAGTCGTTAAGCGTGAGACCATCGAGGGCGTAGAATACGAGTACACCTACGACAGTCTTGGTAACGTAACTGCCGTCAGCTTAGTCACTAATAACGGCGAAACAGAAGAAACCACTCTTCTTAAAAAGTACACCTACGATGCTCTCGGTCAGATGACCTCCGAGTACGAGGCAGACCAAGATCTCTACATTGAATATACCTACGACGACGGCGGCAACGTAACAAGCTGGTATTCAAGCGAAGATCCCTCTATCGAACCTGATTGGGGAGTTGACTTCGCCTACGAAGATCCTCAGTGGAAGGACCTTCTTACTTCCTATGACGGAGAGGAAATAGAGTACGATGCCATAGGCAATCCTACCACCTATATAGGCGGCTCAACTCTCACATGGACGGACGGCAGACGGCTTGCGTCCTTTGAGAATTCCGACTATTCGTTAAGCTTCACCTACGATATGGACGGCATTCGTCAGACTAAAGTCATTGACGATGATCTGACGGTAGAATACTTCACAAGCGGCAGTACCATTCTCAGAGAAGAACGCTCCGACGGAAAAACTCTTTACTTCTACTATGACGACCTCGGAAATCTCGCGGCGCTTGAGTACAACAATACGATGTACTACTACGTCCGCAATATTCTCGGGGAAATACTCGGGCTTGCGAACTCATCAGGATCTTACGTCGCGAAATACTCCTATACCGCTTACGGCGGCGTTCTTGCCATAACTGACGGTAACGGCAACGACGTTTCGGGCAATGCTGACCATATCGCAAACGTTAATCCCTATCGTTACAAGGGGTATTACTACGACATAGAGACGGAGTTCTATTACCTTAACAGTAGGTACTATAACCCTATGACCGCAAGGTTTATTAATGCGGATGGGTATGTCAGTACGGGGCAAGGATTTACCGGATTCAATATGTTTGCGTATTGTGGGAATAATCCCGTTATGTTTGTGGATCCAAGTGGTAATGCTCCGCGCCTTAGGGACATTTGGAATAAAACTTTAAACATTTGGAATAAAACTTTAAATGTACTAAGATATGCAAATGATGCTATTAATAATGGTGTAAAAAAGGCATGCAAAGCAGTTGATTTAGCAGTAAGTTGCACTGAATTAGAAGTTGGAGCAGGTTTTGGCATTGGTGCAAAAGCCGATATTGATAAAGCAGAAGCAAATGTGTCGGTATATGCAGACTTAATAAACGTTAGAATTAATAACGAGGGATGCTTAATCGGAACAAAGAATTATATAGGTGCGACTATAGGCGCGTTTAACACTAGTATTGGTCCTGAAGAAACTCAATATACAGTTCACTTTAAAAACTTTGAATCTGTTGATAGTATAATAGAATATGAGCCTGTAA
The DNA here is from genome assembly GCA_015063695.1 of Oscillospiraceae bacterium. GTDB lineage: Bacteria > Bacillota > Clostridia > Oscillospirales > CAG-272 > RUG14199. The sequence continues at coordinate 1,057 of SVTQ01000022.1, read as the reverse complement.
CAAATGCTAGAGAGGATTATGACATTTCTTTTGGAATAGATGCATACATTATAGTAGGATTTAATGTCAATATTTGTTTTAAACAAGACGAATTTATTGTAAAATGGGAGGAAGCTTGCAGTAGCGATTAATCTATGAAAAAAAATGCTTGGAAAGAATGGATTACATACATAATAATCGCTTCATTTTTGGGCTTTTTAGGAAGAATTGTTTTGTCTGTAATTCTTACAGCGATTTTTAATGACACCAATAGTTTCTCGATGATTGGATTAACTTTAGAAAAGCGGATTAAACTAATCTCTAAATTATCATATATATCTTGGTTAATTTCCGATTATTTTATTGTTTTAAAGGCTTTTGATGTATTTAAAATTAATGAACGATATAAATTTGCTAAAAACACATTTATAATATTCTATTTTACAATAACAGTATTATATGTATGCTCGTTGGTTCTTTGCGTGAACATGAACACATGAGAAACACAGGGGACGGTTCGAAACACCAGAAACACAGGGGACGGTTCTATGTGTTGACGAAGTAGTCACCCTCTGTTATAATAATGTTATACTAAAAAAACAGAGGGTGACGAAATGCCAAGGCAAGCAAGAATTAAGAGCAAAAGCGGAATATATCATGTTATGCTGAGAGGTATAAATCAGCAGCAGATATTTGAAGAACCGGAAGACTATTACAAATTTTTAGAAATAGTAGAGGAATATAAGGCAGTGAGTGAATTTGAATTATACGCTTACTGCCTTATGGGTAATCATATACACTTGTTGATAAAAGAAAACAAAGAGCCGATAGAACAGATTTTCAAAAGAATCGGCGGAAAGTTTGTTTATTGGTACAACATTAAATATCAACGAGTAGGGCATTTATTTCAGGATAGATTTAAAAGTGAGCCCGTAGAAACAAATGATTACCTATTAACGGTAATCAGATACATACATCAAAATCCACTGAAAGAGAGCACAGGGGACGGTTCTATGTGTTCTCGCTAAAACTCTAATTTAAAAGCACTCGGGGGTGCTGAAAAGTGCCCTCGGGTCAA
>SVTQ01000021.1 GCA_015063695.1 Oscillospiraceae bacterium | reverse complement strand
TCAGTCCCGACAGTTCGCTCTGACAGTCTTTGAATTTTTCGAAAGTTTCTTTCTGCTGCTCAGTGAGCGTTGCCGTTAGGCTTTCCTCGTTTTTGCATATGAGCTTTACGAGTTGATCGACTCTCGAACCGCGCTTTATGTACCTTTCGTGCGGACTGATGTTACCGTAATACAGATCTTCAAGTGTTGTCATGTGCGTTGCACCTCCCTTTTGCAACACAAACACATACCACAACACTTTCCACAAGTCCAGCGATTTTCGATATAATATTCAAAAAAACACCGCATTTCTGCGACACTTCAATTTGTTTGAAATCAAATAATAGAAAAGGCAGCATAGCCATCATAGACTATGCTGCTTTTCTTGTTATCCTATTCGGTTTTCGTTTTCTCCGTTAAGGACATCACGCTTTCGAGGATGTTTTTTGTTTATGCGCATATAAATCAGGGACTCGAACACTGAGAGGGCAGACTCCGTTAAGCAAAACAGTGCGGTGTACTGTTTTGCAGGAGGCTGGTGTGAAGTCGGGTACTGCGAGCATGCATAGCGGCGGAGCGGTCGACGAGCAGTAGAGATTGCGTGCAATCTATGTCCCTGATGGCCCACCATAAATAAAAAGCATCCTCGGGACGAGGATGCTTTTTATTTATCTGCCTGTATTAGGGACTCGAACCCTGAGAGGGTGAAAAACGCTTGAATAATTAATATCAAGATCAACTATTCATTTGTTAAAATTCAAGGCTTACTATATGATTTGCGAAGAAGAATTTTCCGAAGATATATTTATCACAGGCACTTTCGAAGAGAGTGATAACTTCATCCTCAAAAACTGCGAGACCTTCCGACATGGCGGGAGCTTTTATCTCATTTTCGCACTGTCCGAGGAAGTATACGGGGGCTCCGTCAAGGACAAGACCCGAGTTTACAGCATCATCCGCGTCATAAACGTAGAAATAACTGTCGTTAAGACCGAAGGAGGTGGAGAGAACCATTTCTCCGTCTTCCGTGATGCAGAAGCCCTGCACCTTGTTGGGGATGGAATAGATAAGGTCGGGCTCTGTAATGTTGTCGTAAGTGTATCTGCTGACTATGGCATAATTTTTGCCGCTTGGAGTGTCGAAGGGATGTTCGGTAACGTAGCTGTCGCCGTCGTGGAATTCTCCTACGTAAAGGTAGTTGTCATCGGCAAAGGCAAAGGATGCCTGATTGTTTACGGGTACTGTTTCAAGGGCATTTACCACTGCTCCGTTTTCCGCTTTCAGAATGTCGGACATATCAAGCACGCGCACCGCATCCTCGCCTGCAAGATACACCTTCCCGTCGTTGTAGGCGATGCCGCCGGCGTGTCCGTCGTAAGCTTTTCCGTTTTCGTTTACGGTAATGAAGTAATTTTCATTTTCTTCATTGGTAACGTAAATACGCGAAGGGCTGTGGTCCTTCATATATCCCGAAACGAGGATAAGGTCATGCTCCTCGGCTGCCGTTATGCCCTGGCAAACGAAGCCGTCGTTAAGTCCGGGATTTCTGCAGAGGTTTGAATTGATATCAAAATATTCGGAGTAAATAAAGAATTTAGCCACGTTAAGACCGCCCCAGAAAAGAACGACTGCACCGATAATAACCGCAAAGAAAATACTTAATATCTTAAGGAACTTTTTCATTATCATATACCGCTTTCTTATGTTTTTTCTTTATTCTACCACAAAAATATGATTTTGCATAGTCCCGAATTTTTTCAGCGGTGATGGTGACGCGTTTTTTCTTTTTTATGCGGAGTGCAGAGCTTGTTTTCACAAAAGCTTTCCGGACTTTCGGTTTCAACGGTAACGTGATAAATGCCTGCTTTTTCAAGAGTATGTCTTGTCTGCTTTTTTATTTCGTCTGTGTCTTCTGTGCAAACTATATGAACCGAGGCGCAGTGGTTTTCTCCGTCCATACTCCACACGTGGACGTGGTGAACCTCAAGAATGCCGTCTATCTCAAGCACCGCATTTTTTATTGTTGAAGGACTTATCGTATTCGGGGTTTTCATAAGAAACACGCCCGCGCACTCTCTTAAATTCTTCACAGCTCCCGCGAGAATAAACAATGCAACTCCAAGGGACATTATGGGGTCGATGAGAAAAAAGTCCGTGAACCTCATAACGATCGCGCCCACAAGCACTACTGACCAGCTCAGCACGTCTTCAAGCATGTGAAGATTAACCGAGCGCAGATTAAGGGAACCGTCTCCGTGGGTAAAGAACGTCGCCGCGAGGTTTACCGCCGCTCCGATGACTGCAAGTACCAGCATGCCGTCACAGTTTATTTCCGACGGTTGAAACAATCTTTTTATGGCATTTATTATTACGAAAACGGAGCCGACGGTCAGTATAACGGCGGTGATAACTCCGCCCAATACAGAATATCTTCCGTACCCGAAAGTATACTCTTCATCGGGAGCTTTTCTGCTTTTCTTTTCGAGAAGCCATGACAGTCCGATGCTGACGGCATCTCCCATATCGTGTACGGCATCCGAAAGTATGGCTATGCTCCCCGTAAAGATACCGCCGAAAAATTCAAATACAGAGAATAAAAGGTTCAGAATAAATGCCGCAAGCATCTTTTTTTCAGTGTTCATGTCTATACCTCGTTTTTCTTGACCTGATTTGTTTTTTATGGTACAATAAGTTCAAAACCGAACAAAGTGTTTGATAATATTATATTAAAAACGCGGGCAAAAGCAACACACAGTTATGCTCGGTTGTCAGTTACCGAACAAATTCCATAAAATGTACGGAGAAAAAGATGGACAGACGTCAGAGAAAAACAAGAGAGGCTATATTCGAGGCTTTTACGGAGCTCCTTTCAAAGAAAAGATTTTCGAGAATAACCGTTGGCGAGATAATAGAAAAAGCAGACGTGGGCAGGGCGACATTTTACGCCCATTTTGAAACTAAAGACCATCTTCTGAAAGCATTTTGCGAGGAGCTTTTTTGCCACGTTATCGACAAAGCGGAGAACGGCGGGGCAGACCACCGTCATATTTTCAGCTGTGACGAAAAGGGCTCCGTTTTCTATCATCTTTTTTTGCATATTCAGAAGAATGACAATAATATCCGCGCTCTTTTCTCCTGCCCCGATAACGAGCTTTTTCTCTCCTATTTCAAAAATGATTTAAAGAAGCTTGCAGAGGTAAATCTTCACTTGTTTGAAGGAGCGAAAAAAGAAAAACTTCCCCGTGATTTCTTTATCAATCACATTTCATCGTCTTTTGTTGAAACGGTTAAATGGTGGGTCGACGGCGGCATGAGAGAAAGTGCCGAAGCGGTTGCGGAATACTTTTATCTTGCGGTTTAGTTTTTTGTAATATAAAAACGTTTCGGGAGACTTCCCCTGAGAAAGTCTCCCGAAACGTTTTTCTTACATATTATCAGGTCTGTATTATTCTTTTTCCGTCATAGCGGCGGCAACGTCGGTGAGAAGTCCCTTCCATTCGTCCTCGTGTTCAACAAAGTAGAGGGGGCACATCTTGCCCGTAACGTCATAGTGTCTTATTATCTGAGTGAGGGGGTCAAGCTTATACTCTTTGCAAAGGTCGGCAAGGAGAGTGATAAGGGAGCTGTAGGTCTCGTCGCTAAACTTTCCCGTTTCATCGGGATGACAGCACTCAATACCTATGGTGTCCTTGTTTCTTTCATTTGAGCAGTAAGCTATCTCGTCAAGGGGAACAAGCTGAAGGACTTCGCCCTCAAGGCCGACTATAAAATGACTGCTTGCCCACGTTGCACCCGATTTTGCAAGGCCGTTGAAATAGCTTCTGTTGTTGGCGGCAGAGGTGCCGGGGTTTGCCACGTAGTGAACTACAAGGCCGTTTATCTCGGAAAGATAAGTGCCGGGACGGGAGTATTCATTTTTGACGATGGGTTCGTAGGTGATATAATCGGGCTTGTTCCATGCAGGGTCTGTATCTGCAAGGAGAGTAACCTTTTGTTCAACGACTGTGCCGAAGCGCTTTCCCACAAAGAAAAACACGGTGCATAGCATAGCGATTATTATAAGAGCCGCCGTGAGACGGACCCACAGAGGTGAGTATTTTATCTTTCGAATAAGGTTTTCCAAATTTTTGCTCCTTCGGAATATGTAATTTTGAGTCGTTATTTTAAATAAGTGATAGTATTTTACCACTTAACGCTCTCATTTTCAAGTATATTGTGATTTTTGCTTGACGAAAGAAAATAATTTCCATATAATAAATGTAGAATTCAACGGTTAAAGCGGAGGTATGAAATGAGCTTTAAGAAGATCGATACAGACAGCCTTTCGGGAAACGTATTCCGTGAGATAGGCGAGGAATGGATGCTTGTCAGCGCAGAGCGCAACGGTGTAGTCAACACAATGACCGCGTCCTGGGGCGGTATGGGCGTGCTCTGGAAGGAGAACGTGGCTTTCGTTTTTATCCGTCCTCAGAGATATACATATGAGTTTACGGAAAATTCCGAATATATGACCCTCTCCTTCTTCGGCGGAGAGTACAAGAAGGAGCTTTCTTATCTCGGCACTCACAGCGGCAGAGACGAGGATAAAGTTGCGGCAGTAAACTTCCATCATACTAAGGTTGACGGTCATCCCACCTTTGAGGAAGCCGAAAGGGTCTTTGTGTGCCGTAAGCTCTATTCCGATATGATAAAAGAGGAGTGTTTTATTGATACGTCAATGCTATCCTGCTATGAAAAGAAGGACTATCACCGCGTTTACGTCGTAAAGGTTGAGACGGTTTATACAAAAGAATAATATTTGAAATCGGGCGCAGTGTATGTTTGTACCAAAATTTTGTTAAAGACCGTTTTTTTCGGAAATCCACTTGTAAAATGGCTTTTTGTATGGTATAATATGAGCGTCAATAGTAAGTAAGTTTAAAGGAGAGAGGGCGAAAGTCCTCTCTCTTATCGTTTGACAAGGGGCCCTCAAGTTAGCCTTCTCCTGAGGGAGAAGGGGGACCACGAAGTGGTGGATGAGGAGTAGCTAAAAAACAACGGATAGCTATATTCACATCAATAAACTAAAGTCCAACACTTTTTGACGACTTGGGGTTCACTTGACAAGGGGTCCTCGAGTTGTCGCAAGACGACTTGGGGTTCACTTGTAAGGAGGAATTTCTTCCTTGTCAGTTTAAGGTAGGTAAAATGGAACAGAAAAACAAAAAGAAAAACACTGCCGCTGTAGTCAGAGAGCTTATTCAGGGAACTGCTGACTCTCTGGGCTATATGCTGTGGGACGTCGAGTACGTGAAGGAGGGCGCCGAGATGGTGCTCCGTATCACTATCGACTCCGAAAACGGCATCGGCATCGAGGATTGCGAGAAGATGCACAGAGCCATCGACCCCGTCCTTGACGAGGCTGACCCCATCGAGGTCGCCTACAGACTTGAGGTATCATCCCCCGGAGTTGAAAGAACTCTCACAAGGGATGAACATTTTGAATATTGTCTCGGCGTGGAGGTTGAAGCAAAGCTCTTCAAGCCCTTCAACGGCATGAAGGTAGTCCGCGGAATTCTCAACGACGTCTACGAAAACTCCTTCGTTATCGTATGCGGCGAGGATGCTTATGAAATCGAGAAGAAGGCGGCAGCAAAAGTAAGTACAGTTTTCAACTGGGACGACTGAGTCACCAAAACAAAAATAACGAAAGGTCACAAACAGTATGAACGCAGAATTTTTTAAGGCTCTTGACGAGCTTGAAAAGGTAAAGGGTATTCCCAAGGATTACATGCTCGAAAAGGTAACGGCGGCGCTCACAAGCGCATTCAAGAAAGAGTACGGCTCCGAAAGCGTAAGAATAGTGCTCGACCCCGTGAAGAAGGACGTTAAGGTCTATAAGCAGAGAAGAATAGTTGAAGAAGTTACCGACGTTAAGGAAGAGATAAGCCTTGAAGATGCAAAGGCTCTCTCCAGGAGACACGTTCTCGGCGGTGTTGTTGAGACCGAAGTAAAGACAAAGAACTTCGGCAGACTCAGTGCTCAGGCGGCAAAGCAGGTTATCATTCAGGGTATCAGAGAAGCTGAAACCCTCCACATGGTCAAGGAATACGAAAAGAAGAGCGAAGAGGTCGTTACCGCAACTGTTACAAAGACAGCGGACGACACGGGCGCTATCGTGATCGACACAGGCACAAGCGAAGCAGTACTTATCCAGAAGGAACAGATCCCCGGCGAAACCTTTGCGGCAGGCGACAAGATTAAGGTGTTCATCACCTCTGTCAAGAAGGTCGGCCAGGAAGGTCCCATCGTAACACTTTCAAGAACTCATCCCGGACTTGTAAAGAGACTCTTCGAGCTTGAAATTCCCGAAATTCAGGACGGCACGGTTATCATTAAGTCTATCGCGCGTGAAGCGGGAAGCAGAACAAAGATCGCCGTTTACTCCAGAGATGAAAACGTTGATGCCGTCGGTTCATGTATCGGTGAACACGGCATGCGTATCGGCAACATCCTCGCAGAGCTCTGCGGCGAAAAGATCGATATCATCGAATATTCCGAAGACCCTGCAGAATTCATCGCGGCGGCATTGTCTCCCGCGGAAGTAATTTCCGTTGAGCTTGACGGTGACAAGAGCGCGAGAATAGTTGTTGCAAACGACCAGCTCTCCCTTGCGATCGGTAAGGAAGGTCAGAACGCAAGACTTGCGGCAAGACTTACCGGCCACAAGATAGATATCAAGGGTATCTGATGTAGACTGTCGAAAGAAGGTGACAGTTTTGAAGGTCAGAAAAACACCTGAAAGACGTTGTCTTGGCTGTAACGTTTCTTATCCCAAAAGCGAGCTTATAAGGGTTGTGAGAACACCCGAGGGTAACGTTGAGCTTGACCTGACGGGAAGAAAAAACGGCCGCGGAGCATATATCTGTAAAAAGGCAGACTGCTTCAGAGCGGCGCGTAAGAAGAACCGTTTTTCTCAAAATCTGGGAGTTGAGATTCCGACAGAGATACTTGACGGAATTGAAGCGCAGATAGCAGAGTGCGAAAAGGAAGGCAGTGAAGATAATGCCTGACAATAAGGACAGAAAATTACTTTCATATGTTGGCTTTGCGGCGAGAAGCCGCGGCGTTGCCATCGGCACGGAGCAGACGCTTATCGCAGTCAGAAAGAACCCCGAGGGGGTTGCGGTGACTGTGGCAAAGGATGCTTCCGACAGAACGAAAAAACAGCTCAGAGATAAATGCTCCTTTTACAAGGCGGCTCTTTTCGAACCCGATGTAACTTCGGAAGAGCTTGCAAAGATACTCGGTAAGCTCTCCGTTGTATCAGCGGCGGCCATAACCGACAAGAACCTTGCAAAAGCGGCGAAGGCGTTATTTTCCGATAACGAAGAACAGTAAAACGTATAACGGGACAAAAGTTCAGAGAAAGGATTTTTCCGCAGAGCGGAAATCGGTATATTGACAAGTGGCACAGGAGACAAAATTCCGAGTAAATCAACTTTCAAAAGACTTAGGCATGAAGAGCAGTAAGGACCTTATCAAGGTTCTTGAAACTGCGGGAATTGAGGAAAAGAAGTCCTCTTCCGTTCTCACCCCCGAGGAATTCAGCCTGTTTTTAAATGAAATTACAAAGAGCGCACAGATAACCGACCTTGACGATTACCTCGGAGGTAAGAGCAGGATCTACGAAGGCAAGAAGAGCGCGGAATATCAGAAGAAGAAGGAAGCTGAAGCTAAAGCTAAAGCGGAAGCAAAGGCTAAAGCCGAGGCTGAAGAAAAAGCAAAGGCTGAGGCGGAAGCAAAGGCTAAAGCTGAAGCTGAAGCAAAGGCTAAGGCAGAAGCTGAGGTGAAAGCTAAAGCTGAAGCAGAGGCAAAAGTCAGAGCTGAAGCTGAAGCTAAAGAAAAAGCAGAAAAGGAAGCGGCTGACAGAGCTGACGCGGCGCTTATGAGAGCTGCCGCAAAGGCAAAGGCTGACCATGAGGCAAAGATCGCCGCTGAAGAAAAGAAGAAGGCCGATGCCGAAGCCGCAAGACTTGCAAAAGAGAAGGCGGCAAGAGAAGCAAAGCCCGAGGCGAAGAAGCCCGAAACATCCTTTGAAAAGAAGGAAAAGCCCGTCCGTGACGACAAGGCGAGAAAGGAACGCTTTGAAAAGGCGGCTCAGAACAGCTACAACGTTCCCACAGTCGAGGGCACAGGCTACAAGAACGACCCCCGCGCCGCTCAGAAGAAGCAGCAGACTCAGCAGAAGCTTCAGAGAACAGGCGCAACAAGAGTTGTTGACACACGTACTTCAACAGTTGACCTTTCCAAGTACGACGACAAGCTTGATAACTTTGCTCCCGACGCGCTTTCCGACAAGCAGTCCACGAAGCAGAAGCTGAAGAAGCAGAATACACGCGACAACAGAAGCAACAAGAACCGCGACAAGGAAAAGGCGGCAATGGAAAAGCTCAGAAAGGAACAGCTTGAGAAGGCTAAGAAGCAGCCCCTCAAGATCACTATTCCCGATGAGATCTCCGTCGGCGAGCTTGCTTCCCGTCTTAAGGTTGCGGCGGCTGAGGTCGTTAAGAAGCTCATGATGATGGGTACTATCGCAACGGTAAACCAGATCATCGACTTCGAAACTGCATACCTTATCGCAGACGAATTCGGCGCAGAGGTAACAAAGGAAGTTGTTGTTACCATTGAAGAAAAGCTCTTTGCCGAGGTTGAGGATGCAGACGAAAACATGAAGGAAAGAGCTCCCGTTGTCTGTGTTATGGGTCACGTTGACCACGGTAAGACATCTATCCTTGACGCTATCCGTCACACAAGCGTAACCAGCGGCGAAGCAGGCGGTATCACTCAGCATATCGGTGCTTACAGAGTTGACGTTGACGGCAAGGACATCACCTTCCTTGATACTCCCGGTCACGCGGCGTTTACCGCTATGAGAGCAAGAGGTGCCATGGCTACCGACATCGCAATTCTCGTAGTTGCGGCTGACGACGGTATCATGCCTCAGACAATAGAAGCTATCAACCATGCCAAGGCGGCAGGTGTTGAAATAATAGTTGCCATCAACAAGATGGATAAGCCCACAGCTAACCCCGATGCGGTAAAGGCTGAGCTTACAAACTACTCCCTCGTTCCCGAAGAATGGGGCGGTGACGTTATCTGCGTTCCCGTATCCGCTCTCACGGGCATGGGTATTCAGGACCTTCTCGAAAACATTCTTCTTATCGCGGAAGTTAAGGAATACAAGGCTAATCCCGACAGACGTGCCAAGGGTGTTATCATCGAGTCCAAGCTTGACAAGGGCCGCGGCCCCGTTGCAACAGTCCTTGTACAGAACGGTACTCTCCACTCCGGGGATATCGTTATCGCAGGTACTTCCGTCGGCCGTGTCCGTGCAATGACAGACCATAACGGCAGAACACTTAAGGTTGCAGGACCTTCCGTTCCCGTTGAAATTATCGGTCTTTCCGAGGTTCCTCTCGCAGGTGACGAATTCAACGCAGTTGAAGACGAAAGAATGGCAAGAGAGCTTGCTGAACAGAGACGTGCGGCGGCTAAGGAAGACATGTTCAAGGCTAACGCCAAGGTAAGCCTTGACGACCTCTTTGCTCAGATCAAGGACGGTGTCAAGGACCTCAACGTAATCGTTAAGGCGGACGTTGTAGGTTCTGCGGAAGCAGTTAAGGCTTCCCTTGAAAAGCTCTCCAACGAAGAGGTCAAGGTTCGCGTTATCCACTCTGCGGCAGGCGGTATCACAGAAGGCGACGTTACCTTCGCGGCGGCATCCAATGCCATCATCGTCGGCTTTAACGTTCGTCCCGACAAGGTTGCTCTTGACAGCGCAAAGGAACAGAACGTTGATATCCGTACTTACAGAATTATTTACGAATGTATCGAAGAAATTACAGCGGCTATGAAGGGTATGCTTGCGCCCACCTTCAAGGAAGTTCTTCTCGGTCACGCAGAAGTTCGTCAGACTATCCACGTTCCCAATGTCGGCACCATTGCAGGTTCCTATGTTCAGGACGGTAAGATCCAGCGTAACGCTCAGATCAGAGTAGTTCGTGACGGTGTCGTTGTATTTGAAGATGCTATCTCTTCTCTCCGCCGTTTCAAGGACGACGTTAAGGAAGTAGCTCAGGGCTACGAATGCGGTATCGGTCTTGAAAAGTTCAATGACATCAAGATCGGTGACGTTCTCGAAGCGTTTATTATGGAAGAAGTAGAAAGATAAGTTAGGTAGACTTGATAAACGCATAATATATGGGGAAACTTTCTGCAGAAAGTTTCCCCATGCCCCTTCATACGAGAACCCCAAGCCATCTTGCGATAGCTTGAGGACCCCTGCGACTTTTGAAAAGGGTATGAGAAACATTCAATATAGAGATACCGTATACTTTTGTATGCGGTGTTTTTTGTTTTCGAAGAACCGATGAATATATATCCCCTTTTTATGTGCTTTCCCCCTTTTTATTTGTAGGGACAGGCGTCCCCGACTGTCCAAATAAACGTTTGCGATACAAAAAGGACAGTCGAGGACGCCTGTCCCTACAAATTTTCTGTTTGTTTGCATGTTGTTGGCTCGTCGCGAAAGGCGTATCTGGTCATTTGATCGTAGGGATAATATTATCCACCCGTCTTGAAAACGATATAACATAAAAAACAAATTCCGAAATCGGAATAAACAGTAAAAAACCACAGATAAATTCCGAAATCGGAACTAACCTGTGGTTCTCTTTGTTTTATTTCAAATCATCCATATAGGAACAATATAATTGTCCGAATTGATTGCCGAAAGATTTTCTCTCAGGCAAAGGATGGCGCCTTTTCCTCGGGGCAGGGAGGCTTTGTCTAAAAGCTTGAATGTATTTATCAATTCGCTTCCCGGATTAATTGATCGTTTTATTTCGAAGGGATATAGTGTTCCGCCGGCTTCAATGACCATGTCGATCTCGTTGCTTGATTTGTCCCGATAATACCACATAAGACATTCCTTGGCGTTATTGTGATAGGATTTCAGAAGCTCGGAAACTACGTAGTTTTCCAATATTGCTCCGTTTATTGCGCCCTTTGACAAAATATCCGGCGAGGAATATCCCGTCAGATATGCAACAAGCCCTGTATCGAAGAAATACATCTTTGGCGTTTTTACGGTTCTTTTCAGGAGATTGTTGGAATATGGCCGTAAAAAGAATATAACGTCTGATTTTTCGAGAACTTGAAGCCACCTTTTAGCTGTTTCATCTGATACGCCCACGTCTCCGGCAATATCGTGCACGTTCAGCATTTGCCCTGCTCGACATGCAGCGGCGCGCACAAAATCACGGAACAATAAAGGATCGGAGAGCTGAACCTGTTCTTTGACGTCGCGTTCAATGTATGTTTGTATATAGCTGGAATAAAAAACGTCGTGATCAGAAAATTTACCGCTGAGAAGACCCGGCATGGAACCTTTCCAGATTCGGTTGTATATTTCTGCAACGTTTGCGGGAGTGTGTGTTTTTTCTCTGCTTTTCAGTTCTGAAAGCTCAAGAGTAAAAGGCGGGCAATAGCCGGAACCGTAGATCTCATGCTGAGATAAACTTGACATGTGCAAAATTGCAACACGTCCCGCCAAAGATTCCTGAGACAGCTCCATAAGCATGAATGCCTGAGACCCCGTCAGCCAAAAGCTTCCGGGAGCTGCTCCCTTATCGATCTCCATTTTTATATAGGAGAACAATTCGGGGGCATATTGTACCTCGTCAATCATAATAGGAATGGAGTGCATTTGTAAAAACAATGCAGGGTCGCGTTTTGCGAGAGTGCGTTCTGCCATGTCATCAAGAGTAACGTATTCTCTATTGTCGTCCATGAGACGGCGTAAAACGGTGGTCTTTCCTACTTGTCGCGGTCCGGTAACTAAAATGCATGAATATTCTTTAGATAATGCGGTAATTTTGTTTTCAAGGTCGCGCTTTATATAAGTCATATCAGCACCTCCTGTCGGCTAAAGTTCGATGCAATCTTATTTTAGCCAAAAAAATAAAAAATGTCAAGATTTAATAAATATTTTTTTGTAGTGATCGGAGAATATTTTTGCCGGTCAGTAAGGAAGGAGAGATACCTTGCGGTAATGATGCTACACCCTGCGCAAATGATGTTGTGACTTCGTCACAAACGGAAAAATCCGACCAACGGATATTCCGTAGGGGCGGATTCCATATCCTCCCGTTTTTAAAGTATCATTTTTAAAAGTAAATTCCGAAATGGGAATAAACAATGAAAAAACGCAAGAAAATTCCGAAATCGGAACTAACTTGGTGTTCTCTTTGTCCGATCGACACATACAGCGTAGGGGAGGCTATCAGCCTCCCGCCATGTCCCCCCTTTTTTTGCGGAAATCATTCAAAATCCTCAAAAACTGCATTGTGCAAATATACGAAATTTTGGAATTCGCAAAAAAATATATGTGCAAAATTACTAAGAAAATAAATGCTTAAAATTGATGAAAAATCCCGATTTTCCCTTGTTTTGGGGTGTTATAGTTTATGAATTGATTTGAATTTTGGTCGTTTTCAACGATAATGGGGGGATGTTTTTATAATATTTTATATAGGGAAAATGTGTACAAAGTGTTGACATTGAGCACTTGAAGGTTTATACTATAATAGTAACTATATATAATATTGGCAAATTGTGTGACATCAGCCGTAAAGTCGGCAATTTAAAGGTTATTTAAAACAATTTACCATAAATTTTGAAGGAGGAAAAATCATGAAGAGATTTTTCAAATCGATGCTCTCTCTGTTGATAGTAGCTATAATGGTTGCTCAGGTTCTGCCTTTGCAGCTTCTTGTTACTGAAACCGAAGCGGCGTCAATGCCCACTTATCGTTACGAAGCGGTAACGACAGGGCTTCAACCCGGCAAGAGCTATTTGATCGTTAACAGCGCCTCTGTAGGAACTGCTTCTGCTGTAATGGTTCCTAATGGGGCGATCGAGGGCGATGCTGTTTCTGTCGGTAATGTAGCAATTCTTGATGATAACGGCACAAAGTATATCGCAGACAACGGTTCTCTTGCTAATTACGAGTGGTCAGTAGTTAACGGTATGACTTTTGCTAATTATCTGCCAAGCACTTATATGCTTCAGAATACCGGCACCGGAGCATGGCTGTACAACCCTGCATATTACACTGGAGATTACACATTGAATATGACTGTAACGTTTGATCCGTTGCATGACATTGAGTCGCCTTATGTCAGCCAGATCTATAACTCTTCGGCGGCATTAGCGTATCTTAACGCTAAAGACGGAGGTACTTATGAAATGTCCAATTCGTGGGTAACAATTGGTGCAACGGGAAATAACGACCCAAAAGTTTATCTTTTTAAATTCGAAGCAGATGACCCAAATGCTTTGTCGTCTGCTACATATCCGCATGCGGCCTTGACGATGCATAGTGTTGCAAACAATCAAATCCAGTTTTACGTTAACGAAACCCCCTCGCTGATGAAGAACTCCCAGCAGAATTTTACGTTGACGAAAAATGCGTGGCTTTCGTATCAGTTTCCTGATGATACCCGAATTCCGTTGGTGACGAGACCTGACAAGTGGCTTCATTTCAGAATTGATACAAATCCGAATGATAAGGTATATGTGGGAAGCTTAGTATTTTCCAGAAATAGTCATGCCCATAATGTGTTCCTTGCTTTGAGAAATTCAATTTCTCGCTGGGGCGGTAGTTATAGTGGTTTTCAGCCTTCCGTAAGATTTCCTTTCTGTCAGTTTGTAGTTTCGACCGGTTCTCTCAATAAAGTTGTAGGTAGTTATGATACTAAGAATTCAGCGGCAACAACCGATGGTACTGTCGGTTATAATACTCAGTATTTCTACGGTTGGGAAAATGGAATGTTTAAAGCGTTCTTTAGGCAGGGAACTAACGTAACTTATCCTTCCAACACATATTTCTTTGAAAAAGTATTAGTTTCAGAAGGATCTTATACATGGCAAAAAGTTACATCTGCCAATGACATCGTTCCCGGTGGTGAGTACGTTATTTGTAACCAGTCCGGTGCTACTGATAATGCAGTAGTATTTTTTGAGAATTCAACAACAAACGTAACATTCCAAGGAAGGAATAACTCGACTTCCTATATCACTCCTTATCCCTACAACATTTCAGCGGATTATAAACTTATTGACAGATCAACAGGAGCCACTTTGAGTACCGAGGTAGCTGATAAAGCTACTTGGATCGTTAGACCTGTAGGCAACTATTTCTATCTGCAAAACAAGTACAACGGCAAGATTTTGTACTATGACAATACAGTATCGTCTAAAACGGTTGGCAGTACCACTATTAATGATGCCGTTACTCTCAAGACAATGAATCAGTCGGCTACGGGCGGTGCGATGCCTTACGATATACGATACGTTTGGGATTATGACTTTGGTGGAGAATGCTTGAAAGCATATAACATCGCTCAGAATCCTAATGAGACCGAAACTTCCAAGAGCATCGGTTATAAAACGGCTTGCCTTACGGCGCAGCTTGACAACACTTGTTTCCTCTACAAAAAAACTTACTGTCAGCATCTTGATACAGAAAATGTAGCTGCTGTTGCTCCTACATGTACAAAAGTGGGTTATACCGCAGGTGTAAAATGTAAGGATTGTGACGGATGGGTGACAGAACCTCAGGAGATTCCTGCGAAGAAACACGACTATGTAAAGACCGTGGTAAAAGAACCTAACTGTACAGATAGTGGTGTGACTACATACACTTGTTCTAGGAACTGTAATGAAGATAATTACTATTATGAGGAATACCCGGTTGCTCTCGGTCATGATTATAGTTCTCAGGTAATATCTCCTACATGTGAAGAGCAAGGTTATACATTGAAAACGTGTAAGAGAAACTGTGGATTAAATGGGGCACAAGTAAAAGAGAACTATACTGCGGCTACCGGCCACAATTACACTTCCGTTGTGACACCTCCTACATGTACAGCGCAAGGTTATACAACGTATACTTGTCAAAATGATAATACACATACATACGTTGATAATTACGTTGATACTGTTCCCCACTCCTGGAATATCACAGGATATACTGGTATTTGCGGAGAAGGTGGTAAGGTTAATAAAGAATGTACCGTATGTCATACAACAACGACAGAGGATCTTGTAGAACATAACTACGAAGTAATCAGCGAGATTCAGGGTTCTTGTGAAGTTACAGGAGAGGCAACTTACAAATGTACGTTCTGTGGGCACGAATATACAACTTCTACTCCCGCCCCCGGTCACGATATGGGCGAATGGTACGTAGTAACTCCTGCACAGCCCGGAGTTGATGGTGTTAAGAGAAGAGATTGTAAGAGAGGATGCGGTCACTTTGAAACAGACGTAATCGCAGCTACAAAGCTCAAGGGTTCTGAGGAAACGGCTGAGCCCGGTGACACGGTAACAATTGACTTTACTCTCGAAGGCAACCCCGGTATCTGGGCTATGAACTTCGTTGTTTACTGGCCGGAAGCTCTTGAGTGTGTCAGAATAAACAGCTCCGACGAGGTATTCCCCCTCAGAGGTATTGAAGGTAATGCAAATCAGCCTGTAGATCCTGCTGATAACGATGTATACAGGGCTTACTTTAATGCTGCGGGAGTTCCCGTAGACGAGATAGCTTACAGTGCGTTTGCATACGTTGTTGATAACGGTTCCCTTGAAAACAGCTATAATGACGGTAAGGTCATAAGCTTTACCTTTAAGCTTCCTGCAGAAAATTGTCTTAATGAATACGATATTAAGATCTTTGGTGTATATGCAAATAAGGGTAATGACGTTATCAACGTTGAAGGCGAGCACATTGAAGGCTTCCCTTACGTTGACGGTAAGATCACAGTTCCGAACGGAACGGCTTGTGATCACATCGGAACCCTTAAAGAAGTTATCGTCAAGGAACCCACTTGTACAACTGACGGTGAAAAGTGCATCATTTGTACAGTCTGCGGAGAGACAACGTACGAGGTTATTCCTTCAGACGGTCATAAAATGAGCGACTGGAAACCTTACAGACCCGCGACAGGTCTTAGCGCTGAGATCGAAAGACGTACATGTTCTGTCTGCGGTTGGTTTGAAGACAGAAAAAAACCGGACGGCGCTACAGCAACAGGCACAGGTATTTCCGATAGTATAAATAACGAAGAATACGTTTACAGATGGACAACAAGACTTTATCCCGGCCGTGAATATATGCTCATCGGTCGGACTGAAGATCAACAGCTTTATGCGATGAATCTTAATTCGGACGATTCCATCTCTTCCGTTCCCGTTACCTTTGATGATGACGGCAGATTAACGTCCGAGAATTATTCCGATTCTCTTATATGGAGCACCGCGACGGGTATCGGCTTCTCCAACAAAGAATACGGCAAATGGCTGACTTCAAGTCTTGTAAGTGCTGACAACGCAAGCGCTGAAAAGAACTACAGCGACAACCTTTACGTTTCCGATACACCCTATGAGAATGACGAGTTTTCTTCTTTCATTTACAAAAGTCAGCGCATGCCCGGCAATAATCCCAATAATGATTTCTATAATCAGATAAAGAACGAAGCCGATATGTATCTTGGCTTTGGAGATTTGTATAATGACGTTGCCCATCCCGATGACGTTTATCTGCAGGTAGGTAGCTATGCCGCACTTAAGTCTGACGGTTCGAGTACTATCTATACTTCCTCTGAAGTTGACTGGTCTATGGAGTTTGACTTCGCATTTGGAGATGAGAATTCGTGGCTTGAGATTTTCCGAGATGATGATCTTAACAATTCGTTGAGTGGCACTCATGTTTCTACAGACTTCGGTCTTAAAATTGAGCCCGGAATGATTTCTGTATACCGTCCTGCATATCAAGACGGTCCCAATGATATTTACGGTCAGGTATATGAAGTAGATGGTATCAGTAATGTTGACAATAAGAGTGTTATAGCAACAGCACAATTTGGTACTAATGAAGAAGGCGGTACTCACACATATGGTTTCACCCACTGGCACCGCTTTAAGGTTGACTATACAGATGAAGTTCTTCGTGTATACGTTGACGGTAAAGAAATCATCAAATTAGATAATTATCCTATATCGCGACAGAGACTCTTCTTCTTCAACACACCCAACCAGTGTGTAGGTATGGATAACCTCTTTGTAAAAGCGGCACACTGTTATGATCGTAGTCAAGTGCAGGGTGTAGTTGATTGGTTCTATTATGCCCCTAACGAAGAAATGGTATATATCCGTGAAGACTTCAATAACATGAGTGTCAATAATAATGCTGCTACAGGCGCAGGCTCCGGTTCCGAGTGGGACCTTTACGGTTCTGCACAGGCTATAAAAATTACAGATGACGACCATTATCACGGCGAACAGGAAACGAAGCTTGAAGAAAACGTTTTCTATGCAAATGAAGATAACTATAATGAGGTATTCATTTACGAGAAGAAACTCGTTTCCGAAATGTCAACTATTTATCAGCTTGCAAACGGTCTTGAAGGCGGAGAATCCTACGTTCTCGTAAACTCCAACGTGGCATCGGAAAATACGGGAGACAGTCTGCTTCTCAGAGCTGATAACGGTGAAAGAGAAAGCGTAACCGTTTATGAAGACGGCGTAAGTATTTCTCCCGCTATGGCTACATATCTGCCCTATATCGACCTCTTTGAAATAGGCGGTACAAGAAACTTCTATGACAACAGTGAAGGAACCGGTTCGTACAAGTTTGAATACGGTTCATCTTACGAGTTCTTTGCAACAGAAACTGAAGGCGGCTTCTTCCTTAACTATGTTCCCGTAGATCTTCAGCAAAACCAGCCCACAGCAGGTCACTTTATCGCAAAGGACGGTTCACGTCCTACGACACCTTCCGAAAATACGGTAATAACCGTTGTTGACGGTAAGGTAACTATCGGCGGAGCAGAATACTACGTATACAAGAAGGTAGTTGTTCCTAAGATCGACACTGAATATACAAGTGATATGGCAGTAGTCGACTTCGGCTTCGGCTTTGAGCTTTCCGACACCTTCTTCAGAGATAACGACCCCTGGACCGGCAGAAAGGACAGTGTTGACGTAACTCTTACAGGTATTGCCGTAAATATCAATGCGGAAAAGAACGATAAGTTCTATCCTGCAGGTACAAGAGTCGGCGGTGCAGGCACAACTGCGGCACTTACCGAAGGTACCGCAACATATCAGGGCAACACGTTCTCCTTTACTAACAACGGTGCTTATGATAAGATACTTACCGTTGATTACGAAGGCAAGGTAGACCACCTTGGCGCTTATATGTACAGCACTCTTCATATCATCCCTGCTACAAGCGTTTACTATGAAGACAGTCTGGAAGGTAACTTTATAACTTACAGTAATTCTTCCGCAGCGCACGATGGATACGGCACATGGAGCGCTGTTAAGAATGGAACGGATCCCGTAATTGACGTTCTCGACGGTCAGTACGGTAAGAGCTCCGCTTACTCCAATTATCTCAATTTCAGCGGCAACTCCGTACACAAGGTAATGGTCGATGCTGCAACCGGCGGTGACGTAAGTGTTATGCCCACGGCAAGCTTCACCTTCACAGGTACGGGCTTTGACGTTGTTTCCGCAGTAGGCAGAACAACTTGTATTGTATTTGTCAAAGTAATAGACAAGAATACAGATAAACAAGTTAAGTACTTTATGGTCGATAACTACTTCGGTTATACTTATGACAGTGAAGCAGATAAGTGGACTCCCGTAACAGGAGAAGGTGCTCCTGAGGGTGTTCAGCTCTATCAGGTTCCCGTTATCAGTTGGAGCTCAGAAGCTCATTCAACTTACGAGGTTACTATCTCCGTTACTTACGATGAAAGATTTGACCACGGTAACGTTGGATACAGCGAATTCTTCTTTGACGGTGTCAGAGTTTATAACACGCTGAATCTTGATGATGAGGATAACGCTGTGGCAGTCGAAAAGTACAAGGCTGACAAGGAGCTTATTATTTCCGACGTAAATCTCAGAAAGCTTCTTATCACAAACGGTGTTGCCGATAGTACAACACTTACCGGCGCAATGTTCATTGACGGTAACGGTCTGACAAACGAAACAGATGCATTTGCAACGTACAAGGAAGTCGGTGCTAAGAATGAAATTACTATTCCTTCAGGAAAGGGTATTTCCTTTAGCATAAGTGCCGACAGTATTCCCGAAAAGGTCTCTCTCGGTGTTAAGGCTTCAACGAGTGCGGCAGGCTCCATAACCGTTTCCGGCGGTGGCGAGAAGAACGCAACAGTCAGTGTTGCAACTGCAACCGATATGTACTATGACGTTACAGAGGCTATTAACTGGAATAACGGTGAAGCAACCATAACTATTGTAAATAACGGTACTGCATCAGTTTCTCTTACCAGACTCAGACTTACAACAGGAACTGAAGAAATTGCAACCGTTGAGTACTTTGTAGATGCTACGACAGAACGCATCGCTTACAGAACTCTCGCTTCCACCTTCGGTGTAAACGGTGAAGAATTCATGGTGGGCGACGTAAAACAGTCTCAGGATATCAACAGCGCAGATAGCCTCACTATCAAGAAGTACCTCGCAGGTGTTAAGGAATTTGACAACCGCGAATACGCTGCTGCCGACATTAACGGCGACGGTGAGGTAGACGCTAAAGACGTAATGCTTCTCAAGAAGCTTTTGAGAAGTTGATTGACTCAGATTTAGGAAAAGGAGTGATAATATGAAAAAAGCGTATTCAAAACCTGAAATAAATTTTGATTCATTCGGACTTCAGGCTTCTTTTGCAGCAGGTTGTGCAGTAGACGCAGAATATCAGTCCGGCTCTTGCGCTGTAGTTATCGCAGGTATGCCGGTATTTGTGGACAACATTAACAGCTGCGTGATCACAACTCAGGACGGCGATTTTGATCTTTGCTACTATGTTCCCACAGCGGATAACATGGTATTTACTTCCTGAGGTCTGATTGAATATTTATAAAAATGAGCCGCCCTCGCGAGAGGGCGGCTTTTTGCGTGAGGCTTCACTTGCAGTCGGGGACGCTACGGACAGTCGAGGACGAATAATAAGGGATTTTATTTAAATGGGTTGTATGTTAATGTCGGATGTGATATACTTTTTGTGGGTGATGTATATGGGAAGTGAATTGAAAAATATGAAAAATCCACGGCTTAAAGATTTTGATTACAGCCGAGCCGGAGCACATTTTATAACGATTTGTACAAAAGAAAGAAAGTGTATTTTAGGCAGGATTGCTGATGTATCGGAGAAAATACAAACTACAGATCATTTCGTAGGGACAGGCGTCCTCGACTGTCCGGGAATTATATTATCCCATATTGGTGAAATAGCAAAAAAGTATTTGATACAATTAAATGAATTTTACGAAAATATCAGCGTTGAAAGATTCGTAATAATGCCAAACCATATTCATTTAATATTGATGGTTTGGGAAAACGGACAAGGCACGGCAGAGGATGTAACGGGCAGTCGTGGATGCCTGTCCCTACAAACAGAAATGCCGTAGTACCCATGTTAATTTCCACTTTCAAGCGTTTTTGTAATAAGGAATATGGTGAGAATATATGGCAGGCTCGTTTTTACGATCATATAATACGCAATCACACGGATTATGATGAAATTTCAAAATATATTAGAGACAATCCCAAGAAATGGTTTTACGACAAGCTTTACACGGAAGAATAACCTGTTGAAAAATCACGAAGGATATGATAAAATAAACGTGGTAAACTTACTTTAAGGTAATCGTTGCATAATATATATATTAATGAAGAATTCCGAGGTGCAAAATGGGAAGAGAAAAGCTCACCGAAGAGGAAAAGAAATTAAGACAGGACGAGGATGCCGTTGCCGATTATGACGGCGAAAAGTCCAACAGAGCAAAATACGTTGAAACCGTGGGCGACGACTACGTTGATACCCCCGTGCGCGATAATTCACTTGAGGGCAGAATGGGTAATTTCTGGTATCACTATAAGTGGCACGTAATTATCGGGCTTTTTGTTGCGGTGCTCATTTTCGTGGGCGTAACGCAGCTCACCGGAAAAGAAAAAATTGACCTTTCCGTAATGTACGCAGGCCCCGCTGTAATTAACGGAGATACCTATAATGAGGTCTCAGCTTCTCTTTCTCAGCTTCTTTCGGCTGACGTAAACGGCGACGGAAAGAAGAGCGTTTATCTTTATCCCTTCACATATATGAACGAGGCTCAGATAGAAGCGGGAATAAAGGAATGGGAGAAAGAAGGGATCCATGACGTGACCTTCGACAAGCAGGCAAACGAGCAGGCGCACGTTAATTTCAATAACATGGTGTTTACGGGCGACTGCGGTGTAATGTTCATTGACGAGAGCTTGTTTGATCAAGTCAAGGAGGCAGGCGGACTTGTTACTCTTGAAAGTGTTCTGGGAGAAGCTCCCGAAGGTGCTCTTGACGAATACGGTATAAGGCTTTCCGAAGTTGATGCTTATGAATATCTTACAGCTCTTCAGGTCATGCCCGAGGATACCGTCCTGTGTCTGAGAGGCCCTTCCACCGTCGGCGGTGTGTTCTCCTCGAAGAAGGAAGCAGAGAAGGTCTTTGAGACAAATAAGGCTTATTTTATAGATATCATGACATTTGAATTACCTTAAAAGATGATTTAACGGGAGACGGACAGTCTCCCGTTTTGCATTTGGCTGAGGCGCTGCGGGGCGTCGAGGACGTCGCCCCCTGCAGGAAAAGATGAATATTTTGCGATTTGTTTTGGCAATACTTTCGGTAAGGGGGTTCGTTTATATTTAATATGAAGAAATTTGCGGAAAATCTCTGTTGAGGGTGGATTTTCACTTGACAAAGTTTATGAGGTGATGTATGATAATATTGTGATTTTTGTTGTTTTTCATCAAAAAAACAATAATTGTCAAATCGTTTTGTTTACAAGCCGAAAGGCAGGTAAAATAAATTTTTATTTATTTTTCACGGAGGAAAAACATGAAAAAGATTCTTGCTCTGCTCCTCGTTGCAATTATGCTCTTCAGCGTAGTTAGCTGCGGTAAGACAGAAAACCCCGATGCTCCTGCAAGTGACGAAAAGGTTAACGTTAAGGCTGCTCTCATTTGTCTGCACGGTGACTCTTCTACCTATGATAAGAACTTCATCGATGCATTCAAGCAGGCTTGTGCAAACAAGGGCCTTACAGCTGACGATTACACCATCGTTACTGACATTCCCGAAGGAACAGCTTGCTATGACCAGGCTGCTGACCTGGCTGAAAGCTATGACCTTATCTTTGCTGATTCATTCGGTCACGAGCCCTATATGATCCAGGCTGCAAAGGAAAACCCTGAAGTTGAGTTCTGCCACGCAACAGGTACAAAGGCTCACACAGAGAAGCTTGCTAACTTCCACAACGCATTCGCTTCCATTTACGAAGGCAGATTCCTTGCAGGTGTTGCTGCAGGTATGAAGCTCGTAGAGCTCCACGGTGATTCTGAAGGTAAGGTTTCCGATGAAAATGCTAAGATCGGTTACGTTGGCGCATTCCCTTATGCTGAAGTTATTTCCGGTTACACATCCTTCTACCTCGGCGTAAAGTCAGTAGTTGAAAACGCTACAATGGAAGTTCGTTACACAAACTCCTGGTACGATGAAGCAGCCGAAAAGACAACAGCTCTTGCTCTTATCGACAACGGCTGCAAGCTTATTTCTCAGCATGCTGACTCTTGGGGTGCTCCCACAGCTTGTGAAGAAAGAAACATTCCTAACGTTTCTTACAACGGTTCAACTGTTGAAAAGTGTCCCAATACGTTCATCATCGCTTCAAGAATCAACTGGACTCCCTATTTCGAGTACATTATTGATTGCGTTCGTGAGGATAAAGCGATCGATACAGACTGGACAGGTACACTTGCTACAGGTTCTGTAGAAATCACAGCTCTCGGTACTGCTGCTGCAGAAGGTACACAGGAAAAGCTCGACGAAGTTAAGAAGGGTCTCGCAGACGGAACTATCAAGGTATTTGACTGCGCAACGTTTACAGTTAACGGTGAAGTTCTTACTTCTTTCGTAGCTGACGTTGACGATGCAGGCGACTACGTTCCCGAAACAGAAGTTGTTGAAACAGCAAACGGTATTACATTCGTAAACGAGAGTGCAAAGCGTTCAGCTCCTTACTTCAATATTATTATTGACGGTATCACAGCTATTACTGAATAATTTGCTTTAAGATTATTCTTGTTTAATTTTAAAAGGGGTCCTCGAGTTGTCGTAAGACGACTTGGGGTTCTCTTAAGGGGAAAGGCGAAGCGCAACAACTTCGCCTTTCTTTGAACAATAAGCAAAACAACATCCTTTATTATTTAAGGAGCTTCTTATGGAAAAAACTGTCATCTTACAACTGAAAAATATTACCAAAACATTTGGTTCTAAGGTTATTGCAAACAATAATGTAAGTTTAGACGTATATAAAGGTGAGATCCTTTCAATTCTCGGTGAAAACGGTTGTGGTAAAACGACCCTTATGAATATGGTAGCCGGTATTTATTATCCCGACTCCGGAAGAATACTTATTAACGGCGAAGAAGTTGTTATAAGCTCCCCCCGTGATGCTTATGATCATAAGATCGGTATGATTCATCAGCATTTCAAGCTGATCGATATTTTCAGCGCTGCACAAAATGTTGCTTTAGGTATTGAAGGCGAAAAATATAATCTTAAAGAAGTAAATAACCGTATTAAAGAAATGGCAAAAAAATACGGATTTAATATAAATCTTGATAAGAAGATCTATGAAATGTCCGTTTCGGAAAAGCAAACTGTTGAGATCCTTAAGGTTTTATACAGAGGTGCTGATATTCTTATTTTAGATGAACCTACAGCAGTTTTAACTCCCCAAGAAATAAGAAGCTTATTCAAGGTGCTCAGTGCAATGAGAGATGACGGCAAATCCATCATTATCATTACACATAAATTAAATGAGGTTATGGAGATCTCTGACAGAGTTTCGGTGTTGCGTAAGGGTTACCATATCGCAACCGTAAACACGGCGGAAACTTCAGAAAAAGAGCTTACGGAAATGATGGTTGGTGAAAAGATCGACCTTAACATTAACCGTACAGATCCTGTTGACAGAAAACTTAGACTTTCCGTTTCCGGTCTTACGGTCAAGGACCCCGACGGCTTTAATGCGCTCGATAACGTTTCATTTGAAGCATTTGGCGGTGAGATTCTCGGTATTGCAGGTATTGCCGGTTCCGGTCAGAAGGAACTTCTGGAGGCTATTGCGGGTCTTAATTATTATGAAAGCGGTACGTTGACTTATTATCATCCTAAAAAGGATAAGCCTGTTTCCTTTTTCCACAAGTCATATAAGCGTGTTATGGAACTTGCAAAGGAAAATTCCTTCAAGGATAAAAATGGAAATGATATAGACTTTTCAAAGCTTTCCAAAAAGGAAATTAAAGAGCTTGTAAGCAGTGAAAAAATCATCTTCAAAGAAGATGAGGTTATAGACCTTAAAGATAAAACTCCGAAAGAGATACGCGA
Organism: Oscillospiraceae bacterium; assembly: GCA_015063695.1. Lineage (GTDB taxonomy): Bacteria > Bacillota > Clostridia > Oscillospirales > CAG-272 > RUG14199. The sequence continues at coordinate 16,443 of SVTQ01000021.1, read as the reverse complement.
GCTTGGTATTCGTCTTTCCTTTGTTCCCGAGGATAGACTCGGTATGGGACTTGTAGGAAACATGGATATTGTTGATAACATGATGCTTCGCAGTTACCGTAAGGGCAAGTCAATGTTTCTTGACAGAAAACGTCCGCAGGATCTGGCTGACAGAATTATTGATGAATTGAAGGTAAATACTCCCGATTCACATACTGCTGTCAGAAAGCTTTCCGGCGGTAACGTTCAAAAGGTCCTTGTTGGCCGTGAAATTGCCGCATCCCCTGCGATCTTAATGACCGCATATCCTGTTCGCGGTCTGGATATTAACTCGTCATACACAATATATAACCTTCTTAACGAGCAAAAGCAAAAAGGAGTTTCGGTCATTTTCGTCGGTGAAGATCTGGACGTTTTGATGGCTCTCAGCGACAGAATATTGATTTTAAGCGGTGGTAAGGTTTCGGGTATCGTTGATGCAAGAACTACCACAAAGGACGAAATCGGTCTTTTGATGGTCAAATCTTCAGGAAGTGAGGCAGCAGAATGAAAAAGAATAAAAGTAATTTAAAAGAACCTTTTGTTCGAATTGTCAAGCGTGACAGTATTAAGATTCATAAAGTAATTCTGATTTATGCCTTTGCAATTATTGGAGGATTACTGTTTAGCGGATTGATTTCAATGATGTTTTCCGAAAAGGGTTTAGGTGATTTCTTCGGGTCACTGTTTGCGGGCGCAATCGGAAGTGAGCGTAAGTTCTGGCTTTTGCTTCAGGATACCGCTCTTCTTCTCGGTACATCGATGGCATTGTTACCTGCTTTTAAGATGAAATTCTGGAATCTTGGCGGTAACGGCCAGATTCTTGTTGGCTGTCTTGCAGCTATTGCGTGTATGTTCTATCTCGGCGGGAAAATAGCTGATTCGTTATTGATTTTGATAATGCTTTTAGCCAGTATTCTGGCAGGTGCCGTATGGGCAGCAATTCCTGCTTTTTTCAAGGCAAAATTCAATACTAATGAGTCTCTTTTCACTCTGATGATGAACTACATAGCCCAAGGTCTTGTATCCTTATGCATTACAATATGGGTTAAATCCGGTTCAGGTGTATTAGCTCCCATTTCACACGGTAATATTCCTGAAATAGGCAACAAATATTTATTGCCTATCATCATGTTCTTTATAATTGCAGCTTTGATGCACGTTTATCTTCGTTCTTCAAAGCACGGTTATGAAATTTCCGTTGTGGGCGAAAGCGTAAACACGGCAAAATACGTTGGTATTAAAGTTGATAAGGTTATCGTCAGAACAATGATCTTATCAGGTGCGATTGCAGGCCTTGTAGGATTTGTTCTTGCAGGCTCGATCAACCACACGATCAGTACAGCATCTGCAAACAATATGGGCTTTACGGGTATTATGACAACTTGGCTTGCGGCGTTTAATCCGTTGATGATTATACTTACAAGCTTTTTTATCACCTTTATTTCAAAGGGTATGGTTGAAGTAAGAAAAACGTTCATGTTTACAAATGACTCAATTTCAAATATCGTTGTAGGTATTGTTTATTTTGCAGTTATCATATGCTCGTTCTTTATTAACTATAGGCTTGTTTTCAGAAAAAAAGAAAAGGAGGAAGTTAAGAAATGACAGTTACATTCTTAATAAGTGCCATTGCAATAGGCACGGTTCTTCTTTTCGGTTGTATCGGTGAAACTATTACGGAAAAAGCAGGTCACTTAAACCTTGGTATTCCCGGCATTATGTGTACGGGTACCGTGGGGGGATGTCTTTTTGTAAGTCTTTATATGAACAGTCTTAAGACAGTTGAAAATGCATCCTGGATCATGCTTATTCTGGTTTCGCTATTCGGTGCGTTCCTTTTTGCTTCACTTACAGGCGCAATTTATGCCGTAATGACGATTACGTTCCGTTGCAATCAGAATATTACAGGTCTTGCGATCACTATTTTCGGTAATGGACTTACACAGTTCTTAATGCATTCCTACGTTGACAAGAGTAATTTTTCCGTTGCAGGTAAAATTATTGCAAAAAGCTTACCCTTTGCCGAAAATTCCGGCGGGGTGGTCAAGGTGTTGTTCGGACACGGATTTTACGTGTATTTCGCCATTGTAATTGCCTTGGTTACCACCTTTATTTTCAATCGCACAAAGGTTGGTCTCAATCTTCGCGCAATCGGTGAAAACACCGCAACTGCAGATGCTATGGGTGTTAATATCACCAAGTATAAGTATACGGCTATTCTTGTAGGCAGCGGTATTGCAGGCTTTGGCGGAGTATTCTATATTATGGATTACGTTAAAGGAAGCTGGGAAAATGCTTCAACCATTGAAGCATTCGGCTGGCTTGCAATTGCTCTTGTTATTTTTACGTTATGGAAGCCAAACGTTTCAATTATCGGTTCATACGTTTTTGGAGCTTTGTATATTTCAGCATTCGTATTTGGAAATATTTCATTTTCAGGCCGCGAAGTGCTTAAAATGTTGCCGTATATTATTACAATTATCGTCTTGATCATAACAAGTATGATGAACAAAAAAGAGCATCAGCCTCCCGCAAACCTCGGTCTTCCTTACTTCAGAGAAGACAGATAAACAATTTTACGAAGAAAACTCCCTTGAGCTCAAGGGAGTTTTTTGTAAAATGAAAACTACGTGAAAGTTTGATGCGGTTCAGAAAAGGTTAACCGTTAAGTAAAAAAGAAAAGAAAAGCAAATGAAAAGAGTGGCTTGTAGGGACAGGCGTCCTCGACTGTCCGTGAAAGGCAAAGAAAAAAACGCTTACGCAAAGCAGATTAATACAATTATAAATTCGTAACTAAAAGACAAACGTCCCTGCGTTGGAAAACCTTCGCGGGGACGTTTTACTGTATTTGAGGAAAATAGAAGCCTTCTCCTGAGGGAGAAGGGGGACCACATGGTGGTGGATGAGGAGTTACTTTAACGTTAAAAGACACCTCATCCGTCAAGCTGGCGCTTGCCACCTTCTCCCGCTGGAGAAGGCTTTGGTGAGGTTGAGGTGTCTTATAAGATTATCTGATGCAAAGTTATGCTTTTATCTGTATCCAATAGCAAGACCTACAAGGAGAAGAAGGGAAGTGAGGATAAGGTTTGCCGTTTGGAATTTAAGGGTGAATTTTGCCCATTTTGTGTAGCTTACGTCTGCAAGTCCGAGGGAGATAAGAAGCGCCGCATTTGTGGGGTAGAAAACGTTTGAAAAGCCGTCTCCGAAGGCGAAGGCGAGGACGCAGAGCTGAGGCTCGATGCCGAAGAGCTGAGCCATGGGGACGATAAGGGGGATAAGCAGAAATGCCTTTGCCGAGCCGGAGCTTATAAAGAAGTTCATCACCAGCACTATAAGGTAGATAAACAGAATGATAAGCCATGTGGGAAGGCCGCCTGCCGCTTCAACTGCATAGTAGAGGATAGTATCAAGCACCTTTGCTTCGGTGAGGGTGTATTTTACTGAGCTTGCCATAAGGATAAGAAGTACTGCGGGAAGGATCGCCACAGTTCCGCTTCCGAAATTCTTTGCAAGAAACCTTCCGCTTGCGCCCGAAACAAGAGTTGCGCTGACACCTGCCACAAGGAACATGACCGCCACGATTATCATGGTATAGTCCTGAAGGGCGGTTATAAAGCCCGAGGAGAGGACTGCAAGAATTCCAACTCCGAGAATTACTCCAAAGCAGGTGAGGGCTTTGTCCATCCGAGGATCTTTTTCAAAATTGCCCTTTGCCGTCATGCTGACAATTCCTTTTTCGGCTTTCTTTGCGTGGCCGATAAGGAAGAACATAAGAAGAGCATAGATGAGGGCAAAGCAGATAAGTCTGAACCATATTCCCGAAAACATGGGAAGACCTGCGAGGCCCTGGGCAACTCCCACCGTAAAGGGATTGCAAACGCCCGAGGCAAAGCCGCAGCCTACCGCCAGAAGGCTCATTCCCATGCCTGTAAGGGCATCCCAGCCGAGACTGACAGACAGTGCCACCACGATGGGAACGAGAGGAATACACTCCTCAAAGGAGCCGATAAAGGCACCCATCGCCATGAAGAAGAAGGCCACAGCAGAGAGGAGCTTATATTTTGCTTTTCCGAACTTGAAAACTATTCGGTCGAGCATATATTTCATCAGTCCGCACTTGTCAAGGCAGTTGAAAACACCGCCGATAACAAGAAGGAAAGCTATGATGGCGGCAATCATTCCGCCGCCGTCAGCGCCCAGAACAAGGAAGGGCGAAAGGCACCATTTCCAGAAGGGAAGCGCGCCTTCCGTGAAGGTAAATCCTGCTTCGGGGTCAATGACCGTGTTGCCTGCTTCATCTGTTATTCTGGCATATTCACCTGAGGGGATGAAAAACGTCAGAACGTAGGTGAGTACCATCAGCACGAGAACTACCAGAATGGCAGTTATAAATGATCTTACTGTTACACTCGGCGAAGCCGATCTTTTTTCTTTTACCATAAATACCAAAGTTTAAAATCGCGCAAAGGGTTTAAAATCTTAATCTGCAATTTCGCATCTTACCGTAACTCTTGCGTATCCGCCGGCGTTACAGGTGAAAAGCGTGAGGGGAAAGCCTGACGTTGTCATATCCGAAACTGAGGTTGCATCAAGAATTTCACGAAGCGCTACGGTGTAGTTGAAGACGTTCCCGTTTACATCCGTAAAGTATACGCGGGCACCTTCTTCAAGATACTGAATATCCGCAAAATGACATCTGTAATTATGAGCGGCAATAACCATGCTGTCCTTGTAAACAGAGCCCGAATATCTGCAGGGGGCAACGTTTAGTGCAGGGTAGCTCCATGTGCTCATTACGGGGAGCTCAAGCTCCAGAGAGGGGATGCTGAGAACTCCTATATAATCATTACCGTCAATGGAAACGGTAGGCATCTCCATTTCGGGGTTCAGTATATGGTCGGGAATCTCTTTGTTTTCCGAGGAGAAGATGTCTTTGTCAGACTCATCGGAAGAAAGGTTGCCTGCTTCCTCTTTCACCTCGGGTATTATTTCAAGAAGCTCTGCGGTAAGACTCTCGGAAAATTTTTCTGCAGAGGTCTCTCTGTACAAATTGTATCCCACAAGGGCGCATGCTGCTCCTATAAGGAGAAGCCCTGCGGTTATTAGTATACTTCCTTTTTTTATCTTCATAACAGGTTTTTATTTTTCGATATTATTTTGTGAGCTGCGGCGCTTTATAAGGCCCAGTGACACAAAGAGAAGTCCCAGTGTGAAAAGGAGCACAACGGGCCACCACAAGAGACCTGTCTGAGGAAGGGAAGGATCCTTTTCGGTTCCGCTTTCGGTTCCGTCCGTGGTTACGTCAGGCGTAATATTTTTTGAGGTGTTCTTTATTACAAAGGTTATTCCTTCACGGGATACTGTGGAAACGTAGCCTTCTACGGGCTCTTCCGCCACAGTCCATTTTGCCTTACCGTCAAGCGCATCCCATTTATAGCTCCAGTTGTTCTCTGCAGACAGAATAACGGTCTCAAAGAGCTTTCCGTCCTTCAAAAGCTTTACTGTGATGCTTTCGGGGCGTTCTTTTTCATAGCCCTTGTCGTCCCATACCTTAAGCACTTTTCTTGCCACTGTCTCGGGAATTTCCTCCGAGGTGAACTTGGGAGAAACCTTGACATCATATATCCAAAGATCGTTTTCTCTGTCCGCAGTGGGAAGAAGAACTAAAAAAGGCGTGGTGTCGTAGGCGATGCCGTCTTCTATGTGACGGGGGGCGGTGACAAGATAAAGACCGTGTGTCAGCGCCTTTTCGGCGGTGGGGAATACAAGAGCGCCGTTTTCGTCCGTTTTGCCGCTGTCCAAGGGTGCAAGCTCAAAGGTCGTTACGTGGTTTTCAAGATCCTGCACCATATCCTTCCAGTAGCCGTCGTTCTCTCCGTCAACGTTTACGTTGAACTGGCGGAAATCCTCTGTGGCGCGGAGCTCTCCGTTTTCATCGCAGTCTGCCACAAGGTAGATATTGAAAACGGCATCCGTTACGGCCTTTTCGCCGCTCCCGAAGGTAATGTTAAGAGAAACGCTTTTTTCTTTTTCAATACCTACGGCGAGAGCGGGAAAAATAATTGTTGAGAATGTGATAAGGAACAAGAGAAGAAGAGTAGAGAAACGTTTAATCATCTTCATAAATTGAACCTCCTCTTTTTTTCTTTTTGGGTATAAGAAGCACTATGAGCAGCACAAGCAGAATGGGCAGTGCTATCATAGGAGCAATAAGCATGGGTCTTATCTGGAGCGCATCTGCGGTTACGTGGAGCTCGGAGACGTCTGTAGCATTTTCAATTCTGTGACCTCTGACAAGCAGTCTGTGGCTGTTTATTCCGTAGGGGGTGCAGGTGACGAGGGTGCAAAGGTCGGCATCTTCTTCAATTCTCAGCGCCTCCGACTGATTGGGCTTCACTATAAGTATTTGGTCTATCTCATAGGTCAAGGTTTCGTTAAGCACGCGGAGCATAAATATATCACCGACGGCGAGCTTATCAAGGTCAGTGAAAAGACGTGCAGAGGGAAGGCCTCTGTGACTTGAAATAACGGAATGTGAGCTCTCGCCGCCGATGGGAAGGCTTGTCCACTCCATGTGACCTGCGCCTATCTGTATAACCGCCTCTTCTGTGGTGTGGTATATGGGAAGGGAAGCGCCTATGGAAGGAATCTCCACGTAGCCCATTATTCCGTTTCCGGCAGGGTTCAGAAGAGAGTTATAAAGAGACGTTTCCTCTTCTGACAGCACGTAAACGTTTTTTCTGTACTGAATGCTTTTGTTGAATTCTTCCGCTTTTTTCCAAAGAGCCTCAGAGCTTTCTTTGTCGAGATTTGCGATCTCGTCAACGTAGGAAGCAATGGCTTTGGACTGGTGCATGGAGTTCCAATAGTCGCTGACCGTAGGATACAGCAGAAGGGACAATCCTACGATAAGCACTGCAACGAGTATTATTGTGGAAAGGTGCTTTTTCATAGAATTCTCCTTACTGCTGCATCACGGGGGGAAAGCCCCCCGTGGGATGCAACAGATGTTTTTAAAGTTTTACGTGTAGGTAAGTTGCTTCTTCAGATTACTTGGAAGCGTTCATGCGCTTTTTTGTGATAAGAAGTACAACAGCTGCAAGAACGAGAACTGCGCCTGCTGCGTAGAAGATAGTTGTACCGATGCCGCCTGTACCGGGAAGCTCTGTGCCGGAAAGGTTAACGATATCTGTAGAGATTACACCGGAGGAAGCTGTTGCACTGAATGTAGCTTCGCTTCCCTCGGAAACGATAGCGCCGTTCTTATCCTTAACAACGAGGTTTGTGAGCTGAGGGTCTTCGGGATCTTCAACGTTGTATTCTGCAACTACTTCAAATTCAACGTCATCGCACTTGTTGTAGCCTGCGGGAATTGTTGTTTCAACGATCTTGTACTTACCGATGTCAAGACCTGCGAATGTGAAGGTCGTCATGTTGCCGCCAACGAGTTCTTCGCCTACTGCGAGCCAGTCGCCTGCTTCTGCGCTGTACTTGTAAAGAGTAAAGCCTGCGCCTTCGAGAGCTTCGCCTTCGCCGTCAACCTTGTTTACAACTGTGTTGTATGTGAAAACGATAGTAACGTCTTCGATCGTCTTACCGGGTTCTTCGGGTTCATTGGGTGTGTCGGGTGTGTTATCGCCGTCTGCTTCGTGGTAGGGGTTGTTTTCATATTCGAGGTATGCAACGTTTTCGTTACCGGGTTCGCCCTTGAGGGAGTATTCGTTGAGCGTTGCTGTGTATTCAACGAGAACCGTTGTGGAAGCATCTACTGTGATACCGGGGATCTCCTTGAGGTTGGAGGTTGCTGTGAAGCCGTTCTTGTAGCCGCTTTCAGCGTTTGCTGTGGAAACGATAGTGAAGTATTCTGTAACTTCAACCTTGGAGTCTCCGTTTACAACGTATACCTTAGCGTCTTCGTTGTATGTAAGACCCTTGTCCATGGAGTCAGTGAACTTGTAGAAGTAGCTCTTGTAGCTTGCGTACTTTTCGGAAACTGTACCTGTGATCTTGTAGTTAATAACGTCGTTTACGTCGTAGTCTGCATGTTCGCCCCAGGATGTTGCGCCTGTTGTGTCGTTCTTTTCTTCAACTTCCTTGTCGAGAGAGGGCTTGCTTTCCTTTGTGTTAACTTCTATTGTTTCTTCGCCCTTTGTGTCGAGCATTACGAGAGAAAGTGTGTCAGATACGTCGCCTGTTGCTGTTTCAGCGATGAGGTAGTAACCCTGAGCAACGCCTTCGAATGTTGCGGAGTCTGTTGTGTAATCAGCTGCTACTTCGGGGTCAGCGGCATCGATTGCAGCGTAAACTGCATCTGCGAATGCACGGATACCGTCAGTATCAAGGCTTGAAATGTAGTCAACGATTTCAGCAGATTCTGTTTCGCCTGTTACGGAAGCGAGGATATCGTCATACTTTTCGTTGAGAGTGTATGCGAACTTGCCGTTGCCGCCGTCTGTTGCGTCAAGAAGCTTATAAGCTTCGTAAGAGGAGCCTTCAGCGCCGCCGCTGATGGTGATGTCGGTCGCGCCGACTGTTGTCATCATGCTGACAAACATTACAACTGTCAGAAGGATGCATGCGATTTTTTTCAAGTTTTTCATTTTGAAATTCCTTTCTTTTTTGTTTTCGTTTTTTTATTTTTATTTTTTATTATTAAAGTTTGTTATGATAAAAAACATGCTGTATTTATAAAACTGTCTGAAAGGGGATGTTTCCCGTCAGGGACTAAAGTCCTCCTTTCGTTTTTTTCGGTATCGGTAAGCAAGAAGAATTCCCGATGGGATTATCATAATGAGTCCCAAAGATAAAACTATCAATTCGCCGATGCCGCCCGTATCGGGAAGCAGATAGAGCACGGAGTTTGTCGTCTGTACCGTTTCGGCTTCTCCGAAGGAGTTGATATTTACAACTGCGGCTTCGCACATTGTATCATCGATAAGGATGTACACCGTTTCGCCGCCGTATGTAACTGTGTAGTTTTCGGTCTTTTCTACTATGCAGTAGTAACCGTTTTCACCGGGATAGTCAAGGTCTTCAAAAACTCCCGACCAACTGTTTTCCGCTGTCAGTGTCAGCGAAGCGACCCTTTCGGGCGTATTTACCTCGCCGTTTCTTACAAGATAAAGCTCAAATTCAATGGGAGCTTTATTCGCCTCGCTCACCGTTTCGTCCCATATCTTTTCAATGGGTATATCCAGTCTGTCCCAGGGAGTGTTGGTTATCCTCCATCCGGGAACCTCAACCGTTGTTGTGGTTGTGCTCGGCGGATTCCATTTGTATGCCGTAATTGTAGCAGCATAGGAGGAATATCTTGTCCCTCGGAAAGAAGAACTGCTTGTGCCTGCTCTAAGGTATCCTCCTGCGGCAGACCTCAAGTGTTCATTTGTGAGAGTTATTATGGCGTTATTACTTGTGGTCGACGTACCGCCCGTGATACTGCTGGTTGAAGTGCCGATGTTGAGATACCTTGAAGGATATGCCACGTTCTGAAGCAGGAAGCCGCTTCCGGAGGATATCGCTTTCCAGAGCTGAGCTTCGTTTGTGTTGTCGCTGACTGCGCCGCTGATGGTCGTTCCGCTTGAGCCTTGGATCGCCCTGCCCGTGGAAGGTAGTACAAGATGATAGATGTATCCGTTTTCAAAGGCGGTCGCCTGCTCAAAATAACCCGGGACCTCAGTGGTGGTTGAGTCTTCGCCTATGATCTCTCCGTAGGTTACGGAATATCCGTAAGGAATTCCGTTTTCTTTTACGGTATATACGATTTCGTTTCCGTAACCGTCGACGACGGGAAGCTCATAGAACAGACCCTTCCAGTCGTTTTCGGAGTTGAGTGTAAGTGTTCGTGAGGTTGGCTCTCCGTTGGAATAAAGCATAACGGAGATACTTTCAGGTAAGTTGGTGCTTCCCTCACCCCAAGTTTTTTCCACGTATACTTTTTTTGTTTCTTTGCCGCCTATATGGGTGTCATTGTAAACGTGAAGCTCGATCCTGTGTTGGGCATCGCTTGAAACCACATAAGCGTCAGCATAGATCCAAGGGTCTTTATTACTGTCGATCACAACCTGAGTCGGTTTTCCCTGCTCGTTCAGGTCAACTTCGATCACGAACCTTGACATATCGGGATAGCCGCTTGGCGGCATAACTTCTTTGATGTAATACTTCTTTCCCGCAAGCATACCGAAGCAATAGAGAACGCCGTGCTCGTTAGTTGTGAACGTTGCTCCCGTTATCTCTTCAAGAGAACCGCTCTCGTTATGTATGTAGAGAGTGGAGGGTATTGTACATTCAGGGTCGTCAAATATCTGGAACTGTGCGTTGGCAAGATATATGGAGCCGTTTTTATCGCTCTTTGTTATCTCAAGCTCATATGCAGGAGAAAGGTTAAAGTAAATAGCACAGTTTGAAAGAGATGAACCGCGTTCAAGATAGTAAACTGTGAGAGTGTGCTCCTTTCCGCCTTCAAGAGTCGGAAGATTTGTTATTGTTACGCCTGCAGGAGTGCCCGCATCAACACCGGGCATGCCCTCATAGCTGTCTGCGGTGTTGTTTGCAACCTGATTGGAAGCAAACGCCTGTCCTGTTTTTACGATACCGGTGGAGAAGTTTATCTCGCCGTATACCACGTCGTGGACACCGCCAAGATCAAGCACAAGCTCGCCGTCAATGAATACCCAAACGTCGTCGTCTCCCGAGAAGCGGAACTGCATTTCTTCGCCGTTTGCGGAGAAATTATAACCCGAACCGCTGTCCTCCGGCAGGTAGAACTGAATTTCGCTGCTCATGCCGAACCAGTAGTTTGCTTCGTTGTCCTTTTCTGCAAAGACTTTATCGCCGCCGTTGTGCTCGGAGGGATAGTTGAAGGGGAGAAAGTCGTTCAAGCTGTTCTGACTGTCTATATTTACTACGTAGTCGTATACGTAGAAGCGTTGGTCGCTTTGATTGTAGGAGGCTGCATTACACGCACTGTTGTAATAATAAAATCCTGTGTCGGGATCAAAGCTGTAAAGCCAGTCGGCTTCTCCAAGGGCAAGTCGGCCCGGTACAAAGTCATCTCCGAACAGAGCCTCTATTCGTTTGTCGTTTGCTATTCCTGCAGTGATCGTTCCGGGGAACGTAGTTCCCGAGCCTCGTGTACCTGCAGTCTTTTCGGCATTTACCGTTATTCCGTCTACCGAGCTGTCTTTGCTTTTTATATTACCGATATTACCCGAAGGGTTTATATAGTCAAAGAATATAAATCCAAGCTCACTGTCGGGGTCGAAGTACCAGAGCCCGTCCGATTCATTGTAGGTCGCGGACTGAACGTTGAAAATTTCGTTGTAGTCAAATACTTTTGTCGTTATAAAATCCCGGGTGTCGGGCTGTCCTGTGACAACGCTTTCATTCTGTCCTATATCGTAGGTTTCTGCCACCCATTCGGGATAGAATGTGGTGTCACCCGTTACCTTGATCTTTTGTCCCAGCATGGAGCTGTCGTAGTAGACACTGTTTATAATGTCGTACCAGCCGTTCAGCTTCATGGGATAATTTCCGGGAACGGTGAAGGTGGTTCCGTTTACCACGTCTCCGACATTCGGAAGAGTTACGTAGCCTTCCGAGTCGGTCTGTGCCGTAACCTTTACCGCTCCGGTATATTTTTTGTTGGAGCTGCCCATGTAGGTAGGAAGACCTATCTGACCGTCAAAGGTTACTGAGTAGGTTCCCGTGGGGACAGTGTACAGGTTCAGAACTTGGGAATCACCCATAGAGGGAGCGGCCGTTTCAAGATGAATAAAGGAGCTTCCGTTTTTCAGAGTGAGTCCCGTTCCGCTTGTGGCCGCGGTGAAAACTGCGGCTGCCGTTTGGTCGGAGACAGTCGACAGAACTCCGTCAGCCGTTGCAATATAGTATTTATTTCCTTCAACGGTTGCGGTGAGACGGTAATTACTTCCCGTGGTTCCTTGGCGCTCAAAGCCCCATTTTACAAGGAGCTCTTCTCCGGTAACTCCGCCGCTGTCGCGGATGAACAGCTCATGAACCGAAAGGGTTCCTTGGCTGTCCATATAAAGCGCATGGCCGTCGGCTGCAATGGCAAAGGTTTTTCCGCCGAGAGAGCTGATGTTTGATGAAGTCACTTCGTAGGTTGAAAGGTTGATTATATGGTTTGCAACGTTTTCAACGGTTACGATCGCAAAGAGTGAAAAGCTTTCCGTTTCAAAGGAAGTGTTGAGATTTCCTTCGCTGTCGACATAATAATCGGTGACGTTGGAGAGCTCCGCTCCCTCCTCTGCATAGTGAACTACGGAAACGTTGTTTTCCGTATTAAGCTCTTCTGAGGGGAAGCTTATCTCCACATCCACCTTATCCGTGGTGGTAACCTCTTTGCCGTCATAAAGGAAGCTTATATCGTACAGACGGAAATTTGTTACCTTTGGAGTCACCGCTTGAAGCTTATTGCTTTCTATAACCTCTATTGCGCTTGTATAACAATCTTCATACTCGCTGTTTTTTTCTTCTGTAACAGGTGTCACGGTAAGCTCTGCATCTTCGGGAATTCCCGCCGTTGCATAATAGGTTGCCTTGACGGTTACGTTTTCGTCAACGTATATTTTTTCGAAAGGAACAAATTTTCTGTATTCTTTATATGCCGTGCCTACGTCGGCGTAGCCTTTTATGAGAGGACTGTCCTTTTCGGTCTCGCCGTAGGAAATACAGCCTGCCTCTTTGTCGGCATATATGAATTTGAGAATGGGTCCATTTTCTCCGTCATTTGTTATCTCGCAGATAATGGCAGGATGGGTGACCGCTTCTTCATCTTCAATGAATACCACGTCTCCGGGGAGCGCCATGTGATTGAGGGGCTCTTTCAGAAGTTCTTTTTCAGAAAGGAGATTTATCCATTCCGAAACATCTTTAGATACGGGTAAATAGCTATCATCAAAGCCTGCATAATGCATACAGAACATGACGAAGGTTTCTTCAAAGCTGCCGTAGGGCTCGCCGTACCACGCTCCGTATCTTGTATAGCCCTTTCTTTCTCCGTTTTCATCTATGATGAAATTGTTTATGCTCTCTTTATATCCAAGCTGACTCTTTGCAACTTCAACAAGCGCTTTCTGCCAGTCATAGGGAATATCCTCGGGGACTGTCTTTTCCCAAACCGTTTCGTCTTCAACGTCGGACTCTTTATCTGAGTAACAGATGTCGCTGTGGGTATGCTCTGATTTTTCGCAGATAAGAACTTTTTCTACAAAGCCTTCGGGAGCTTTGTGGACGTGATCGGGAGCAGTCTCAGCTGTTTTTTCGGTTTCGTCAGTCAGCGCTTCCGTGCTCTCGGCGGTATCATCCTGATCGATGCTGTCTTCGATTTCGTCTGCAGCGGCATCAGTTTCACTGTTTGAAGCTTCCGTCGTCGGTGTCTCAGTATCTTCTGCGATCACTTCGTATACGGGCTCACCGCATATTTCGCAAACGGGAACTGAAACGGAATAACATTCTTCTGAGTGAAGATGCTCTTCAAATCCGCAAAAGGCTCCTCTTTCCTTTGTTATGGCAGGAAGGATAAGTGCGTATACTGTGCAGAATACAACGATTGCCGCAAGGTAGGTGACTACCGTACGAAGCCGTTTTTTCTTTTTTCGTGTCTTGCCGTACCCTGCGGCTCGGCTTGAAATGTTTTTGTCAAGCTTTGTGTCAAAGTCTTTTGTGTTAAAATATCGGCTCAAGCACTTCTCCCTCCTTTCTTTTCGGATTTTGTGCGAGCTGTTTATATGCGCCCGAAATATATATAAAAGTTATATATTATAATTAAAAAATAAAAATACGTAGTTATTTATGAGATCAGTTTCGTCAGTCAGCCTTTCCGAAAGCAGAAAGGGGCCAAACGCGGAAAACAATTCTCCCCACCATTTGTTCCTCTGAAACACAGCCTACCGCCGTATTTCGGGAGTCTGTGGAAACGCTCCTGTGGTCACCTAAAACAAAATATTTTGCTTCGGGTACCTGATAGGGGAATTCAATATTGCATTCTCCAAGTGCCTTTTCGGAAAGATAGGGCTCGCTTATCGGAACACTGTTTACGAAAACGTTTCCCTCGCCGTCTATATCTATCCATTCACCGGGACCAGCGATAACTCTTTTTACGAGGATCTTGTTATTATAGTAAAAGGCGATAATATCACCTGTTTCGGGTTCGGTATCCTTAACGGAAATAATTATGTCGCCGTCATGGAGAGAGGGTGTCATTGAGGTCCCGTATATCTGAAGAACGGGCATCCAGAGAGTTGCAACGAGAACGGCAACTGCGGCAACCACGATAAGGGTAAAAACGGTGCTTTTAAGAACTCTTTTGTACTTTTGTCTGTGCTTTATGCGTGCAAGCTCAGCTTTGAAAACGGTTGCATCGGAAACACCGCTTGTAAAATTCTTATTATTCATCGCCGTCATGCTCCTGTGTTATCTTGCGGGAAGGAGTTCTTGCGGCTCTGAGGCCTTTCCCTCTTTTGCTGCTGCGCGCTCTTTTTTCATCCCTTGCCGTTTGTTCATAGATAAGCTTTTGATATTCAAGCGCTTCCGCGATAATGGAGTCAGCCTGTCTTCTTGCATCCTCCTCTTCGCTCTTATATATGCTCTCGGCGCGGTCGTTTAAAAATCTTACGTTTTCAAGATACTGTTTTGCCGCTTCCTCTGCCGCTTCGAAAACACCGTTCAGCTTTAAAGCTGCCTCGGCAATAGAACCTGCATTTTCAAGTGCTATCTTTCTTTCACCAAGGAGCTTTTCGGCTCTTTGGAGGCGGATCTTCAGTTCTTTATTTTCTTCTGCCTGTGCTATAAGGATCTCCAGAAGCTCGCTTCGGGACATTTTTTTCAGCTCTTTTTCATTCACGCTTCCGAACCTCCTTCTGATATGTTTTATGCAAGCGAATAAGATAACAGCTTATAATATTAGCTATTATATATAATAATTCTAATTTTAATAATAACACGCGTGCATAATATTGTCAATATTTATTATAAAATTTATTATAAAGTAAATTATAATAAAATATTTACAGATATTGCCACGTTTAAAAGTTCTTTTCAACGTAAAAAACAGCCACCGGCATAACCGATAGCTGTTTAATACTAATACTCTATATATCCTCAGCAAGAACCTTTCGCCTCTCCCATATTCCCGAGAGGAAATATATCATACTTGGAAGGGCAAAGCCGTATGCCGCAAGGCCGTAGCCGAGAACAAATCCGAAAAAGCCCCACTCAAAGAATATACCGAAGAGATAGCTCAGTCCTATTCTTAGTACAACTCCGTCAAGAAGGGCAAGGACCATGGAGAGCTTTGCGTTGCCGATGCCTTGAATGAAGGCTCCGCTTCCTCTCATTACCGCAAGGGCGGGGAACATCCAGAGAATAGCTTTTATAAAGGTTCCCGACATTTCGTGAACTGCAGGGTCGTCTGAGAAGAGCATGAAGAGCTCTCTTCCGAAGAAAACGTAAAGAAGAATGGATACGACTGTCATGACGGCGGAGATGAGCCATGCGAAGTATACAACGCGGCGCGCTCTTTTTTTATTGCCTGCGCCGATGTTCTGACTTATCATGGGCATTGCCGCATACTGTATTCCCTGGGATATCTTGTTGATTATATCGTCAATTCGTCCCCCGACACCGAAGGTGGCGGAAGCAACGACTCCGACCTTGTTTATCATTGAGTTTACAAAGAGCATGGAAACGTTGATACATCCCGACTGGATCGCCATAGGAGTGCCGAGAGAAAGTATCATTTTTGCGTATTTTCCATTTATTCTGAAGCTTTTTATTTTGAAATTGAAGCCGAAGGCATCTTTGTTCTTTTTGAGATAGAAAACGGAGAATACAAAGGATGCCGCCTGACCGATAACGGTGGCATAAGCCGCACCTGCGACACCCATTCCCATAATTCCCGTGAAGAGAATGTCAAGGACAAGGTTTACCGCAGAGGCAATGGCGATAAAGAGGAAGGGTCTTTTTGAGTCACCCATACCGCGAAGAACGGCGGACACCATATTGTAGCCCGCAGTGAAGAAGAGACCTGCACCGCAAATGATGAGATAGTCGCTCGCCATGGCATAGCTTTCGGCGGGTACGTTCATTACGTTAAGTATCGGTATTCTGAAGGACAGTATCACTGCTGACAGAAAAACACCGAGAAGGAGAATGAGGCTGAAAAGAGTTCCGATGATGCTGTTCAGCTCTTTCTTTTTTCCTGAGCCGAGAGCTTGGGAGATGAGCACCTGACCTCCGTTCGAAAAGCCGAGGCATACCATTGTGGCAAAGTTCAGGATCTGACTGCTTTGGGAAACGGCGGAAAGTCCTGCAGTGCCGACGAATTTTCCCACGATGACCATGTCAATGGTGCTGTAAAGCACCTGAAGAGCGTTTGAAGCCATGAAGGGAAGTGTCAGAAGC
>SVTQ01000001.1 GCA_015063695.1 Oscillospiraceae bacterium | reverse complement strand
ATTATCCGAAGAGCCCCCTTGCCAGAGCAGGTTTTATAATATTTGCCGCATCTACCGCGCCCTCGGCGGAGCCTGCTCCGATTATGGTATGAAGCTCATCCACAAAAAGAATTATGTTTGTGTTTTTACTTACTTCGTCCATTACTCCCTTGAGACGTTCCTCAAATTCACCTCGGTATTTAGCTCCCGCTATCATGGAAGGAATATCAATGGAGACGATTATTTTATCCACAAGATTTGAGGGCACGTTTCCTTCGGAAATTCTAAGGGCAAGTCCTTCGGCGACAGCGGTCTTTCCCACCCCTGCCTCACCCACGAGGCAGGGGTTGTTCTTCGTTCTTCGGGAGAGTATCTGCATTACGCGTTCCGTTTCCTCGTCTCTGCCGATAACAGGGTCAAGATTTCCTTCCGAAGCGGCTTTTATAAGGTTCTTTCCATATTTGGAAAGAGTGGGAGCACCTTGCACTTCAAGCTTCTGCGCTTTAGGTGAACCTTTCTTCATCTCTGCATCGGAAAACACCGAAAGATCGTTTTTCAGGGCAGTTATGCTTACACCTTTTGCATTTATCAGCTTATAGCCGAAGCTTTCGGGTTCACACAAAATAGCATAGAGAAGGTGTTCGGTACCTATGTACCCTCCGCGCCCCTGCCTTGACTGCGCCGCCGCTTCCTCGATAACTTTTTTTATGGCGGGGGTCATATCGGACGGGTCTATTTCGGTGGGTTCTCCCACGCCTGCCGTTTTCTTTATCAGCGTTCTGATACTCTCGTAGGAAATGCCCGCGCCTTCAAGAACTCCTGCGGCTATACATTCATTCTGAGCAAGAAGTCCGAGAAGCAGATGCTCCGTTCCGACGTAGGTATGCCCGAGCTCCCTTGCAAGATAAAGAGCTCTGTTCAGTGCCTGCTGTGCCTTACCCGTAAATTTTACTCCCATATATTTCTCCCCCTTCGGTTTTTATTATATTTTATCCCGAGTGGAGGCGCGTTAACTGTCGAAAGATTGAATTTGTTTTACTGATTCTCATAAAGAGCTGAATTATACTCCTCGGCAAGTCTGTTCCAAGTGACAGTATCAACACGTCCCGTCTCAGGTATTCCGTTTATTCTCTGAAACTCCTTTATTGCATTTTCCGTTGCGCCGTCATAGTAACCGCCGAGGGTCACCGCACCGAAGGTGTCATAATAAATTCTCAGCACGTCGAGCATTATCTGAATAATTGCCACAAGTCCGTACTGCTCGCCTCGTTTTATTTCATAATTATCTATATCGGGAAAGGGATATATCCCCATAGGAGACATCTTTTCCCTTCCCTCGACCATTCTGCCGCTGTTTGTCATACTTGTTCCTCCCCTGCCGTGTTTTGGCCCGAAAGCCGTCTGTATTCTCTTGCGAGAAATCCGAAGGTGGTTCCTCCCACCGAGCCCGTAGGCTCAAGCCCCTGTGACGACTGAAAGGCTCTTACCGCCGCCGCAGTTCCCGGCCCGTAAATTCCGTCCACCGTAACCTTCGGGATACTGCTGTCAAAATCGGATATGAAATTAAGATAAGTCTGCACCCTCTCAACGTAGATATTTTCATCCCCGATGGTGAGGGGAGAGCCGAGGTATATATCGAAGTTTGAAAAATACTCTGCAGGAAGGCTTTCAAGAAAGCCTCTGTAAACGGAGACAAGCTTTTCCCAGACAGGGGTTGTTACCACACCGTTTTCCTCAAGGCCGTAATAGGTCTGAAAGGCTCTTACTGCCGCCTCCGTTTCACTGCCGAAGATCCCGTCTATCCGCACTTTGGGAATAAAGGGCACGAAATCGGAGATAAAGGACAATAGATACTGAAGCTCTATGACACCGACTCCGCTGTCTCCCGCGGAAAGCTCGTCGTCGGAAATATTTGTCACGTCCTCAATGGGAATTCCTTCGGAGGTGAGATCAGACAAGGATTTAACACCGCCGTATATCTGAATAATTTTATACCAGGTCGCTCTGCCGACTATTCCGTCGGGAGTCAGCGAAAAGATCCTTTGAAACTCTCTGACCGCGTCGTCTGTCTCCTGCCCGAAAATGCCGTTTACCTCGGTTATTCTCGGTATGGCGGGATAGTTTCGCGCTATTCTGTTCAGCCTCGTCTGAATAAAGGCAACCTCGTTTCCGCTTGAGCCTTGCCTCAGGGCAACCCCCGGATAGCTCTCCTCGCCTGCCGCAACGGGAGCATCCATTACGATGCTGAGATCGTCCCCGTAGTAGTTTGTGAGTATTTCAAAGGGAGTTCGCCCCTCTCTTCCAAGCTGTTCCGAGCCCCACTGAGAAAGCCCGTTGCAGGTGACGGTCGTTCCGTTGCAGTAAAGGGCGAAAAGGGGCTCCACGCTACCGGGACGCACAAGATAATCGGTAAATATTTCGTCTGTTATTCTTGAGATATTATCGAAAATATCCCTGCCGTATACAAAGGACTGGTCGATGGCGGTGGAGTTGGTTATATCAAAATCATAACCTCTGCTTCTGTAATACTCGGTGTATATTCTGTTGAGGGCAAAGGATATCTGCGCCAGTATATTTGCTCTTATGGCATTCTCGCTCCAGGTGGGATATATCTCGCTTGATGCCACGTTTTTTATGTAATCGGAAAAAGGCACCGTCACGTTCTGCGCCGCCGAGCCGGGAGGCCCGAGATGCACCGTTACGGTTTCGGGAATTACGGGAAGTCTTACGCTGCCGTTCAAAAGATCACCTTCCTTATATTACTGTAAGTTTTCGCCCGTGGATATATCGTTATATATTCTGTTTTCATTGTAGCCCGTACCGTAATTCGTCTGACCGAAGCCCAGGGGCACAAGCCTTACGGGAAGTGTTGACGCAATCCCTTCGAATATCGGGACATTAATATCGTTCACCGTATAGTATCCGTCCTTTTTTATCTCCACGTTATAGACGGCAAAAGGGTCGATATTCCCCGGCTCCTCGGAAAGCCCCCTCGGCTTTGCGGGAAGCGCCACGGTTTCGGTAACTCCCGATGCATCGGTTCTCAGCGATCGGACTATCCCGTTTTCGCCGTTCTCTCCGTCTGCCGCGCTGATAAGGACTATGGCTCCCTCTATGGGAAAAGCCTCGTCTGCTCCGTACACCCTCACTCTGAGGTATCCTACGTTATTATCTTCCATAAATGCTCCTTTTCTTAGGATTTATTTTTATATTATGAAGAAAAAAACTCCTTGTTACAAAAAGAGATCATAAAACACCATAAGCGGGAGGAGTGCCCCAAGGGCATTTCCTCGGATTTCAAAAAAATCCTCACAGCACAACCCCTCCCCTGCCTATCACTCGGTTGCATAAAAAATCCCCCGCCTATTGGCGGAGGATCTATCCGTTATTTTTTTACCGAGGTCTCCTCAAGAAGAATTCTCTTCTTTTTACGACGTTTATAGACGTTAATTGCAACCGCCAGCGTTATACAGACACCGAGGAAAAGGGGCACTGTATAGGGATTTGTGTTGGCGGAGGACATAAGATCAGTCCAGAGGCTGTCCACAAGCTTTGTGGTTTCAACAGGAAGCGCGGTGTACGCCTCAGCCTTTTCCATTATCTCGTCCGAGGGGTAAGAGATGGAGTTCTGAACTTCCTCGTCGAGATATTTGAAGGCTTCCGTATGAGGAGTTGAATACATTACGTATTCACAGTTCTTAAGAGCGACAAGGGTTTCGCACATGAAGTTTATGTACATTTCAGCCGCCTCCTTATGGGGCGCACCTTTAGGGATGCACATTGCGTCAACGTAGAAGTTGGTTCCTTCCTCGGGGACTGCAAAGGCAAGATCGGGATTATCCTCCATCATGGTCAGCGCATCACCTGCGTAATAAGGCGCAAGTGCCGCTTCTCCGCCGCCCATTTTATCGAATATCTCGTCCATAACGTATGCCTGAACGAGGTTTTTCTGTTCGGCAAGGCTTTCGGCCGCCGCTTTTATCTCATCCTCATTTGTTGTGTTATAGGAATATCCAAGTCTCTTGAGAGCTATGCCGAAGGTATCACGAGAGTTAGAAAACATGAAGAGGTTGCCTGCGTAGTTTACATCCCAAAGGATGTCCCATGAGTTTACGTTATCCTCGGGGTCAACCATCGTGGTATTATAAACTATACCGACAACGCCCCACATGTAAGGAACTGAATATTCACCCGTAGGGTCGTAATCGGGATTTACGAAGTCATCCCTGATATACGAGAAGTTGGGAACGTTTGAAAAATTGATCTTTTCAAGCATACCTTCGTTTATCATACGGGATATCATATATTCGGAAGGAATAATAACGTCATAGGACGTACCGCCCGACTTTATCTTTGCGTACATTTCTTCATTTGTGGCAAAGTTGGTATAGAGAACCTTAATTCCCGTCAGCTCTTCAAACTCACGGTTAGTGTCAAAAAAGCTCTCCTCGCCATCATCGATGGAAATATATTCGCCCCAGTTATAGACGTTTACTTCCATTCCCTGCCCCTTGAACTTATCCCAATCCACACTGTCGGAATAGGGAATTTCAACGGCGCTGTCAACGGCCGCGGCACTCTGAGGAATTACAAGGAAAACGACAAGGGCTGTCATAAGAAGGGATAATATTTTTCTCATATTCCGTCCCTCCTTGCAAGCTTTTTATACTTTCTCACATCACTTATATTCATAACGAGAAGAATGGTAAGTACAACAAGGAAGATTATGGTTGAAAGAGCATTTATCTCCGGACTTACCTTACGTCTTGTCATGGCGTAGATCGTGATGGAAAGGGTCTGACTTTCCGCGCCGTATGTAAAGTAACTGATTACAAAGTCGTCGATGGAGTAGGTGAGGCTCATGAGAAATCCGGTGAGGATACCGGGCATGATCTCGGGAATGATTACCTTGCCGTAAACCTGGCGCTGATTACATCCGAGGTCCATCGCCGCCTCGCAAAGGCTCATATCCATCTGCCTTATCTTCGGCAGGACGTTGAGAATTACGTAAGGAGTGCAGAAGCACACGTGGGCAAGAATAAGAGTCACGTAACCGAAATCTATTCCTGCGAACACGAAAAGAAGCATAAGAGATACGCCCGTTACGATCTCGGGATTGAGAATAGGCATATAGGTTATGTTCATAATAGCAGACCTTGTTCCCTTCTTCATGCCGCTTATACCTATTGCGGCGGCAGTTCCGAGAACGGTTGCCAGTACAGACGCCACAAGAGCAACAACAAGGGTAACTCCAAGGCTTTTGATTATCTCCTCGTTATGGAAAAGCTTTTTATACCAATCGAGGGTGAAGCCCGTCCACACGGTTCTGCTTTTTGAAGAGTTGAAGGAGTAAGCTATAAGCACTCCGATAGGTGCATACAAAAAGGTGAACACCAGCGCAAGCCATGCGCGGGATGCAAAATTCTTCTTTTTCATACTATTACTGCCTCCATTTCTTCGTCGTCAATGGAGTTTGTAATACTCATGCAAAGGAGAATGAATACCATGAGCACGAGAGATATCGCCGCGCCGAGGTTGGGGTTATAGGCGTTACCGAGGAACTGAAGGTCTATAAGGTCACCGATAAGCATATTTGTACCGCCGCCCAGCATCTTTGAAATAATAAAGGTACTTACTGCGGGAACGAACACCATGGAGATACCCGATGCGATACCGGGGGTGGACAAAGGAAGAACAATACGCAAAAATACGTTTGCGGAGCCTGCTCCAAGGTCCCTTGCCGCCTCGATGGTACGGTCATCGATCTTAGTCATTATGGAATAGAGAGGCAGTATCATAAAAGGCAGGTAATTATATACCATACCGAGAACTACCGCACCCTGAGTGTTGATGAACTGGAAGGGGCCCAGTCCCACAAGACCGAAAAGCTTGTTGAGAAGGCCGTTGTTCTCAAGAATAGTCATCCATGCATAAGTTCTGAGAAGGAAGTTCATCCACATGGGAAGCATTGTCAGCATTACCATCATCTTCTGTTTTGAGTAATGCATTCGGGAAATAATATAGGCCACGGGGTAGCCAAGCAAAAGGCATATCACTGTTGCTATCAGTGCAAGCCAGATGGAGTTTATGAGGGTGGGCATGTAGGCGCTGACGCCGAGAAGATTATCCCACGTGAAGACCTTCTTCTCAAAAATAGCATTTTCAAGCTCCGCGTCCGCTTCCTCGCCGTAAACCTCGGCATACTCCTCTTTGATGCTCAGAACATCTTCCTCACTGAGACGGTTACCGTCGGCATCGACGGTGATGGTGGTCGTGCAGGCAAAAACTGCAATCAAAATTAGAGGAATGATGATGAACACAGCCATCCATAAAAGATAGGGGAAAGCAAGGATTCGTGATTTTTTGTTCAATTATGGCTCCGTTTCCCCGCCGGATTAGAATTATTCCGACACGTTGGTGCCGACGGCGCGGATATACGGCGGATATTCCGCTGCCGTTATTCGGTTTGGACAATTTTGAGTTTACACCATCTCTGTCCGCCCCGAAAATGTCTTTTGCCGTTTCCGAATTTCCCTTTTTACCGCCCGTTCTCAAAATTAAGAAACACGCCCTTCGGCACATAGCGGCAAAAGTCGGAAACACTTATCCATTGTAAATTCAATTGTATCAAATAGCGGCTTTTTTTTCAATAGTTTGAGCTTATTTTATTATATTATTTTTATAGCGACCTTTTTCGAATAAGAAAAACGGATATTTCCACGATTCAATGGCAGAAATATCCGAAACTTTTTAACAGTTGCTTTTTCCGAAAAAGCAGTTATAGAGAAGAAATACGGACAAAAGCATAAGCGAAAGCCCTGCCCCTGCGCGCATCTGAATATATACGGTGAGGAGGAAAAAAGCTCCGCTGAAAACTGCGGATACTATCCTGCAGGCTTTGTCCGCTTTTGAGATTTCACCTGTCAGAGTAAGTATAAGGCTGCGAAGGATGCCTATTCCGTCAAAGCCTGAAACGGGCATAAGATTAAATATGGCAAGGGAGAGATTTGAAAAGACGAAAAACAGGGAGAGAATGCCGAAAGGTCTGAAAAAGGAAATAGCAAGAGCGGCGGCACACACGTTAAAGGCGGCGCCAAAGCAACTGACAATTATCTCCGTAAGATAGCTTTTCCCCGAAAAATCATATTTCATCCAAAGCCCGAAAAGACCGCTCCTCACGCGTACAAAGGGGACTGAGAGAATTTTTGCCGTTAAAATATGACCGCACTCATGAATAAAGGCGGAAAGAAGCAGGAGAAAAATATATTCCGTGCCCTTCAGAAAGAAAATCAGAAAGGCAAGAAAAAAAACAAGCAATAAAATGCGTAAAATTGCGTTTTTTCGCTCTTTATTCGGCATTTGTAACTCCGAAGATCTCAGCAAGCGAGTCGCAAAGATACTGCCAGAAATTCCAAGGTTCGGAATTATCCGCAAAAGTATCTTTTGCATTTGCAGAATTTGCACTGCTCTGTGTGGCATTGTTCCTTATCTCATAAGAATTTGCCGTGCTTTTCTCTATTCTTCCGTCGGGATATATTATCTGTGAAAAAACGGAGATAGCGCCCTCATGTTCGTCATTTGCATAATTTGAATATGAGACCTGTTTTGCATTTCTCCCGAAAGCTCCCAAAAGAAAAAATAAGACAAGGGCAAAACACCCTGCCACCATCACAAAATTTGCCGCAAGATCTGCTTTTTTGTCCGTTTTTTCATGAAAATTTTCTTTTTTGCATTCTGTTTCGGATGCTCTTTTTCTTCCGCTGAAGCAAACACGTTTATCCATAACCATCACCTCGTTTATATTATGTATGAGACGAAGTGACAAAAAAGAACCGACGGCTTTAACCGTCGGTTCTCTCAGAGTGTAGACAAAGTCTACACTCTGAGTGAGACTGAGAGAAACGAAGGTAGATTTGGCGATTTTTCTCTCGTCGGCGGCTGAAGGGGTCCTCAAACATTCTTTGAATGTTTGGGGTTCACGCAGATACCTACGGTAGAGAGGAAAACTCGCCTAAAGAGAACCCCAAGTCAGCAAAGCTAACTTGAGGACCCCTTAAACAGATGTGGCGGGCATTTTGCCAGCCTTTTGCATGTTAGTTATACTTCATCTCGAAATGTGTGTCACATCTAATTTTTGCACACACATCTGCGTTATACCGAGTTTGTCTTCAGTCTGAAAGAACCGACGGTTTTAACCGTCGGTTCTCTGTCATATTTATTTTAGTCAAGTACACGAATAAGAGACTCGACCTCGCCGAGAGTTCCACCGTCAACTGCGCTTCTCATATCCTTTTCGCATATTTCGGCGGTGATATATTCTGCATAGCCGAGAGGTGCGCCTTCAAGCTTCTTTGCATCGCCCAGAACGAGATGAATCTTTTCGTCTGTGTCGGAAACGCTGTCCGTCTTAATTCTTACGTAATAAGAGAAAGAATTTTCTTCAAAAGGAACAACGTATTCGCCCTCGGTATGTCTCCATCTCATGATAAGCTCGCCTTTAGCGCAGCCCGTCATAATAGCGGTAATATCGGAAACCATTGCCGCCGCTGTGGGATAGCTTCCCGCGCCGCGTCCGTAATACATTACGTCGCCCGTCATGGCACAGGTAACCTTGATGCCGTTGAACACGTCCTCAATATGTGCAAGGGGATCTGAAAGGGGAACAAATCTGGGGCAAACGTAGAGGGTCATACCGTCTTCGAGTTTTCTGAAGCTTCCCACAAGCTTTACGGAGTGTCCGCTTCTTGATGCCGCATCCACGTCCATGGAGGAAATCTTAGTCATTGTTTCGGCATATACTTGAGCCTCTTCCGCAAGCTTATTTGTTGCGATAGCGGAGAGGATCATTATCTTTCTCTGCGCATCGATTCCGTCAACGTCGGCAGAGGGGTTTGCTTCAGCATAACCGAGGCTCTGAGCTTCCTTCAATGCTTCCTCGAAGGAAACGCCGCCGTTCTTCATTCTTGTGAGAATATAGTTCGTGGTACCGTTCATGATACCGTCTATCTTTTCCATGCGGTCCATTGCAAGGCTCGTTCTCATGGAACGGATCTCGGGAATACCGCCGCCAACGCTTGCTTCGAACAGATATATAACTCCGTGCTTTCTTGCGGCGTGCATAAGCTCAACACCGCAGTTTGCAACGAGCTCCTTGTTGGAGGTTATAACGCTTTTACCTGCCATAAACGCCGCCATCGTGAACTCGTAAGCAGGGTGAACTCCGCCCATGGCTTCACAGACGATGGAGACCTCGGGATCGCTGATAATAACTGAAATATCCTTTACCACTCTGTCCTTATAGGGGGACTCGGGAAATTCTCTTTTATCAAGGATATATTTTACGTTTATGGTATCGGACGTAAGTCTGCGTATTTCTGCCTCATTTGTCTCGATAACGCGGGCGATGCCGCTTCCTACAACTCCAAAGCCTAAGATTGCAATATTCGTCATTTTTCCGGATTTCCTTTCTTTTCGTGCCAAAAGGCACCTTATTATTATCGGGGATATCCCCGTAAATTTCAAAGTTCGTAAGCCTTTTTAAAAAGCTCGGAAAGTCTCTCGCTTTGCCCCGTCAGGTGCAGATATCCAAGAAGGGCTTCAAAGCCCGTTGCTCTTCTGTATTCAAGGGGGGTTGCACTTTTCGGAACGTTTCCCGTATGGTAATTGTTCCTTCCTCTTTTGAATACGTCAAGCTCTTCTTCCGTGAGAGCCTCTTCAATTTTTTCAAAAGCCGCCGACTGAGCGGATGCTTTTACAAATTTCAGAGCAAGCTCCGAAAGATGTTCTTTTTTGCTGTGTCCCTTAAGTACGAGGTGTTCTCTGACCATTACCTCAAGGACTGCATCCCCAAGGTAAGCAAGGTCGGCTCCCGACAGAGCGGACACGTTTAAGTCTTTGTTTTTTTCGTCCATTTTCTACTCTTGCACAGGGCGGTTTCCCGCTCTGTGCAACCTTACTTATTAAATTATACGTCTGAAATAACGGAGTCTCAGCTTCTGTATAGGGGTAAGTCCCGAATATACGGAAGCCATAATGTCGCTGAGGTATTCGGCAACAGATGAAAGCTCGGTGAAGCTCAGGCCGTGACCGAATTCTTCCTTGCTGATACATGCCATAACGTGCACGGGATCCTCGGTGGAGAGGTTACCGTATTCCCTCTGAAGTCTGATGCCGAACTCAGAGAGAAGCTCACCCTTTTCAGGGCCTATTCCGACTGCTTCAAATATTGTGAAGATACAGTCGTTAATGTATCTTGCAAGCTCTCTCTTATCAACCGAGCGGTCTCTGTACACGTCCTCGTTTTTAGCATCGAGAACGGCTCTGTATCTCTTGTCTATTTCCTTCTGAGCCCTCTTCTTTATAAATCTTACAACAGCAGATACCGCTATATAAAGAACGATAAAGATGCCGGCGCTGATTATCAGCCACTTGAACTGAACAAGGGGATTTACGGGCATCTCGGGGTCTTCGGGACGTTCAAGAGGCATTTCCTCCTCTTCCTCTTCTTCCTCTGCGGGAGCCTCGGGAATAACGGGAGCAATAACAACGCCGCTCTCGGTCTCGCCGAACATCTCGATAGCAAAGGTCTTCGTTACCTCGTAAGGTATCCAGCCAATGTTTTCATAGTAGACCTCGACCCATGTGTGAGAGTCCTCGTCGTTTACGTCGGAGCGGAATTTTGCTGCCTGCTGAGTACCGAAGTTATCGTACCATTCGTTTGCGATATAACCTTCGACAAATCTTGCAGGTATTCCCATTTCACGAAGAAGAACTGTCGCCGCCGTTGCATAGTGAGAACAGTAGCCTTCTTTGGTTTCAAAAAGGAACGCTTCAAGTACACTGCTTTCCGTTTCGGGCACCGCGGGTTCAAGATTATAAGTGAATTCTTCGGAGCAAAGGTAGCTTATAACTGCAAGGACTTTATCGTGGCGAAGTCCTTCGGCGCCGCCCTTGGCGGTGCTCTCTATTTCCGCCGCGAGAGCACTTATCTTCTCTCCCGCAAGGTTTTCAGTCTCCTCCTCATCGGGAAGATAAGTCTTGTTTACGTAATCGGAATATCGGTCTTCTGTCATCATGAAGGTCTTGAAGCTCTCGAGCTCCTCGTCACTCATTTCAAGCAGAGCTCTTTCCCCAAGGTCGCTTTCAAGATAAAGACCTGCCGCTTCCGCCTTGAACTCGTTAAGCAGAGCTTCTTTATTTGTGCCTGCCTTTATTCTGTCGGCGTAGGTCTTCACAAGCTCCAAAGTCTCACTCTGACACTCAAGAACCTCTGCCATATCGTTTCTCTTCATATTGAAGACGTAGGATGCGGCGCTGTAGCCCTCGGACTCAGTACCGTAGAAGCCCGAAGTATAGACACCGTCATAGAATGACCGCCATCTGTACTTTCCGCTTTCGTGGGAGTCACGCTCAAGTATTCCGAAATTGGTATTCAGAACGGAGGGGGTGAACAGAAGTCTGCTGTCTCCGTTGAGCCTCAGCAGGTGTATCTGCTGTACCGTAAAGCCGAAGCGGTTGAAATTAATATAATTGTGACGGGCAGGCAGAACGTTTGACGAAGGATAAAGATACGTATAGGCGCGGGTGAGAATACTGTCGGGAGTGAAACCGCTTCCGAACTGATTTCTGTATTCAAGCACATCCTCACTGCCTGCAAACGTCCACTCGCCCTTTTCAAAGTCAAATTCCTTTGCAACACGGCTCTTCAGATATATGGGATCCTTTCTTACGGACTCCACCTTAAATATAAGAGTTCCCTCGTATATTCTGGGCTCAAAGCTCAGCTCCTCGTAATCGAATTTTTCAAATTCGCCGTAGAGCCATTTGCTCTGAAGGTCAACGTCGTCACCCATGAGGATATCATCCGCAAGGGCTCTGATATATCCTATCTCGTCGTTGAGAGCTTCGATTATGGGGAAGGACTTGGTTGCAAGAAGGGCAGGCACCCATACTGCAAGGAGCGCAACAAGGAGAGCGACAGCTCCTGCAAAGCCGCCTGCGGCTCTGTTCTTTCTTGCGGTGAGACCCTCAAGAATTCTCTGCTGTCGCCTCTCGGCTCTTGCCGCGGCCTTCGCCGCCGCTGCCTGTGCCTTCGCAGTCTTCTTTTCGTCAAGTCTCGCTTTTGCCGCCGCGGCCCTTTCAGCCTTCGGCAGCTTCTTTTCATTTTTCAGAAGAAGCTTCTTCTTTGCCGCCTCTTCCTTTCTTATTTGCTTTTTCTTCTTTCTCTCAAGTCTTGCTTCTTTTTTAGCAAGTCTTGCAGAATCAAGGCTCGCCTTTTTCTCGGAGAGCTTTTCCTGTCTGATTTTTATATATACGGCGCGCTTTGCGGCAGAGGCGGCGGTGGTTCCCATCTTAGCCTCGATTGCCGTATCGTATATCTTCTGCGCCGCTTCTTTTATCTTAAGTCTTTCGAGACGTTTTTCGTCTCTCGCCTTTTTTCTGTCGGTATTCTTACTTGTTCTCTTCTGCTTCTTATCAAACTGTCTTTCAAAAAATCCGCTGTAACGTCTGTCCGCCGCCCACACCGCTACAAAGCCTGCAAAAGCGCCTGCCATCATTGCAAAGCCGAGGTTTGAACCGGGGAGATTGCAAAGGAACATGGGAAGGGCTACGGCACAGTTCACAAGGGCAAAAAGCCAAAATCTTGCCTTTTTGAGAAGGGCAAAGTACATGAGAAGTCCCATAACGAGGGCGAATATGAAGCAGGCAAGCACCACGAGCCCGTCCTTCTGATACCCGTACTTCATGGACAGGATCATATCCGAAAGACCCGTATATCCGCGAAGGGAGATCCCCTCGATAACGTCGTTATACAGTCTGCGAAGGGAGTTTTCAAGGTAAGAGAAGGGGGAGCCGCTTGACGCGATAGTTGCCCAGAGGACAACGAGTCCCGCAGTTCCCACGGGCACTGCCGCCGCGGTTATCCTGTTATAGGAGGCAAGACCTGCAAGGAGCGCCGCCGCCAGTGAAAACAGAAGCATCACGTAAAGAGGCAGAGAAAACACGCGGAAGTCGGGATTTTTTTCATAGATGCCAACCGCTTCGAAAAGAAGGAACATCATGCCGAATATTGAAGCGAAAGCAACAAGGCTTCGACAGACAAGTCCCGCTATTTCTCCGGGGCGGCCCATTGACGTTGAAGGCAAACAGTATATACTGCTCTCTTCTTCGGCTTTTTTTACTTTAGTCTTTTTATTAATTTTAAGAAAACCGCCGAGCTTTGAAATACAGCCCTTCACGGTCTTTATGAAACCCGAGCCGTCAGTTCTTTTTTTCACTGTTTTACCTCCTTTTCCAAAATTTATCATACGGGAACGAATACGGGGTTCCCTACCCCGTCGGTACCTTCCGCCATCTCTCCTGCTACTATACCGTTTTTAAGAAGTCTCAGCTGAGTTTCCGAGGCGTAAGCTCTTCTCTCAAGAGGATCTTCAAATCTGTGGGCAGGGGAAAACAGGATAAGCTCTGCGGAGCATCCCGTTCCCGCGCCGCCGAAAACGGCAGGAACACCCGATATCTCGGCGATATTTACGGGGTCTATGTTGGAAGTTACTATTTTAAGGGTTATATTTGAAGCATCGGTCACTGCCGTTGTAAGGTAGGAGACCCTCGCTTCGCTGTCAACGTTTGAAGCTGTTGAGAGCTTTGCGTATATGCCGTCAAATTCAGCGGCGCTTCCCGCGGTGAGGGCACATATACCGCTATCCTCTCGAGGGTCAAACCACGCAACCGTGCAGACGTTGCCCTTTCTTATCTCCGTAAGTGCGGCGGCGATGGTCATTTCAACTACGCCGTCGGCACAGTATTCGTCATAATCGGAAAGCTCTTCCTTTTTAACTCTTCCGCCGAATGCGCGAACGTCGGGATCCTCGTCCTTCTCCTCGCTTCTTGCGGCGTTTATTATCTTTTCAAGGTCGCTCTCAGCCTCAGCCTTTTCAAGGGCGGCTTCCACTTTCTGAATTCTCTCCTGCTTTGCGGCATCGGAAAGCGCTTCCTTTATTTCTGCTTTTTCTTTCTTTTTGTACTCTTTTTCAAGAGCTCTTCTTGAGGTTGAGGATATAAGGTCGTCTATCATTCTGACAGTGCTCGCCGTTTCCTCGCTCATGCCTGCTTTCACGTTTCCTGCATACTTGAGGTCGCCCTTTAGCTTTCTGAAAGCGTTCTTTATACGGACGAAAACGTTTTCAACCTTTTTGTCGGTAGCGTTTGACTTCATTTCGACCGCCGTCTCTCTGTTTTCGCGGTTGATCTTATCCCTCAGCCTTGCGGTCTTTCGGTCACGGCCTTCGGTAATAGTTTTCTTAAGGGCATCGTATATCTGCGCCGCGCTCTTTTCGGGAGCGTGGGTAGCTCTCGCCAGGTCGCAGAAGATATAGACGTGGCGGTCTTCGACAGAGCCGTACTCGCGGAGCTTTATTTCGTCTGCCTTGGAGGACATCTTCCAGTGGATATTCTTAACGGGGTCCCCTGCAACGTAGTCTCTTATATCAGAGGGCTCGGTTTTCTCGCCGACGATATTTCTGCTGACAACGGCAGAGGGAGAGTCCGTAGTAAAAGGAGGCGCGTATCTTTCAAAAGTCATTTTACGGGGATATACCGTCACTGCGGCATAGTTCTCCACGTCAAGCCTTACGGCAAACATTCTGAAAAGGTCGCTTATATAAATACTTTCAACGCCTATTTCGTAAAGCCCTCTGTATCTGAAGGTCACCTTATTCTTTATGACGTGAGCTCCGAAGGACACAAGAGACAAAACGAATTTCTTCCTGTTACAGCGCACTCCGTCTGCGCGGGGCTCGCTGATATAGGTTTCGAGAAAAGGGTACGGCAGAGGAGAGGAATTTATGATCCTCATCTCGTATTCAACCGTCTGATTTTTCTCCGCTCTCACCGTATCGCACTCAACGTACACCTGAAGGGCGGCTTTGCCCAGCAGTGCATGAAAGAGGGATATAAAGGGAAGGAAGCACACAAACCAGAAGAAAGCGTTTGAAACGGGGTTTCTCAAAAACTGAGTAAACAGCACCGCAAACACCAACAGCAACGCGTAAACTGCGGCACCGGGCAGGATGCGGAAGCTCCAATTTCTTTCTTTTTTCATTATTTCTGCCTCACCGAAGTGGTGTAGTTTCTTTAAATTCTTGAGGTCTTATAGGGTACCTCGACCTCTCTTACAACTCTGTCAAGAACCTCGTCGATACCCATTCTTGAAAGTCTCGCTTCCTGACCGAGAACTATTCTGTGAGCAACGACGGGCTTGTAAACTGCCATTACGTCCTCAGGAGTTACGTAGTCTCTGCCGCGAAGGAACGCAAATGCCTTTGATACCTTCATAAGCGCAAGGGTCGCACGGGGGCTGGCGCCGAGAGAGATAAGCTCGCTGTTTCTTGTAACGCCGACAAGCTTTACTATGTATCTTGAAATTTCAGCGGACATTTCAACTTTTGAAACTGCATCCTTCGCCCTTGCAAGGCCTGCCTTATCGATTACGGCGGAGAGCTTGTTCAGAGGATTTTCCGTTTTTCTGTCAAGGATGATGGAGAGCTCTTCGTCCTCGCTGGGGTAACCCATGGAGAGGCGGAGGGCAAAACGGTCCATCTGCGCCTCGGGCAGGGGATAGGTGCCGACGTAGCCCGCAGGGTTCTGCGTTGCAATTACTGTGAAGGGAGCGGGTATCTCGTAGGTCACGCCGTCAACGGTAACCTTGCCTTCTTCCATGGCTTCAAGAAGAGCGGACTGTGTCTTCGGAGAAGCACGGTTTATCTCATCCGCAAGGAAGATATTACACATTACAAGACCTTCGCGGAATTCAAAGGTCTCTTTGGTTCTGTTATAGATATTGAAGCCTGTGATGTCGGATGCCATAACGTCGGGCGTAAACTGAGCTCTTCTGAAATCAAGACCTGCCGCCTTAGCAATAGCCGCCGCAAGGGTCGTCTTACCAACACCGGGCACGTCCTCAATAAGCACGTGGCCGCCTGCAAGCATAGCGGAAACAAGCATAACTATCTCATTATGCTTACCGATGACCGCTTTTTCGACCTCGTCAATAAGCTTTCCTATACTTTCTTTTATCTCCAGCATCTCGGGAGACATATCGATATTCTTTTCGTTTGCCATATTTTTTACCTCGCACACGGAAACATTATCAAAATTCATCGTATCATTTTAACACATTTTATAAAAAATTACAATGTTTATTTTATTAATATTGCAATATTTACAATTATAAATAAGGGAAATAACTATCCGATTTCGGCATAACGGAAAAACATTTTTGATTTTTGAATTTTCAGAAAGAAAAAAGGCAATACTCACGGCAGAAAACAAACAAAAGGAGACTAAAATGGAACTTAAAGGCTCAAAAACAGAACAAAACCTTATTACTGCCTTTGCAGGCGAATCCCAGGCGCGTAACAAGTACACCTACTTTGCCGCCAAGGCAAGAAAGGACGGCTACGAGCAGATAGCCGCCCTCTTCGAAGAGACCGCCGCCAACGAAAAGGAACACGCGGAAATTTGGTATAATCTTCTCAATGATGCCAATTCCACCACTGCCGCAAACCTTAATACCGCCGCTGAGGGAGAGCATTTCGAGTGGGAGGACATGTACGCAAAAATGGAGGCCGATGCAAGGGAGGAGGGCTTTGATAAGATCGCTTATCTCTTCAAAGCGGTCGCCGCCATTGAAAAGACCCATGAAGAAAGATTTTTGAAGCTTCTCTCAAACGTTGAAAACGGACTTGTTTTCTCACGCGACGGAGACACTATCTGGCAGTGCCGCAACTGCGGACATATCGTGATAGGCAAAGCCGCCCCCGAGATCTGCCCTGTATGCTCCCATAAAAAAGCTTACTTCCAGATCAAAGCGGAGAATTATTGATAAAGAGATAAAGAGGATAGCCGTTTTGGGTTATCCTCTTTTTAAAATTCGGTTTGACACGGGGTTTAAAGCGGAGTATAATTATTTTGTAAAGAACGAAAAGGAGCAAATTTATGCTGTTTTACTATATCCGCCACGGCGAGCCGATATACAGTCCCGATCAGCTTACTCCTCACGGAGAGAAGCAGGCTGAGGCACTTTCCGAAAGGCTTATAAAGACGGGGCTTGACAAGATATACGCATCCACCTCCACAAGGGCAATTCAGACCTCTATGCCCACATGCCGAAAGCTTGGCATGGAGCCCGAGCTGCTTGACTTTGCCAACGAGCATCATGCGTGGATGGATTTTTCCGTACCTAAGGCGGACGGAAGCGGAGATCACTGGGCATTCCATGACGACAAGTATATAGACCTTTTCACAAGTCCCGAGATAAGAGCCCTCGGCGACCGTTGGTACGACCATCCTGCCTTTGAGAACACAAATTTCAAAAAAGGGCTCGAAAGAGTTTACGATGCCGCAGACGGATTTTTCGCATCTCTCGGCTACGTTCACGACAGATACACGGGAAGATACAAATGTGTTGAGCCCAATGACAAGAGAGTTGCTCTTTTTGCCCATCAGGGCTTCGGGCTTCTCTTCCTCTCCTGTCTTCTTGATATTCCCTACCCTCAGATAAGCACACGCTTTGACATGTGCCACACGGGAATAACTCTCATTCAGTTCAGAACGTATACCAACCCCGAATACTGCATTCCGAGGGTTTTGTCCCTCTCCGACAGTGCACATCTTATGGAGAAGGATATTCCTTCGGATTACGTGAGATATTAAAAACCGCTCGGTTTACGAGTGGGAGGAGCAAGCCCCTCCCCTACCTATTATAGAAGATTGCTCCTTTTATTTTTACAGCGAAGAGTATTGCATCGGATTACGTGAATTACTAATATTAATAAGCGGCGGGAGCAAGCCCCCACCCTACGGTAGACTTTGAAATCTCTTGTAGGGCGGAGGCTTGCTCCCGCCGATATTAAATTCTATTCTGAATTATTTCTTTTTGCCGTTTTCCTTGACTTCCTTTGCAACAAGGGAAGAAAGGGCGACGACGGCGATGATATTGGGGATCACCATAAGCTGGTTGAAGGTATCTGTCAGCTCCCATACGAGGTCATTGGAGAGGATGGAACCGAGGAAGATAAATGCAACCGCGAGTACGGAATAAACGAGAGTTGACTTCTTACCGAAGAGGTAATTTACGTTTATCTTACCGAAGAAGTTCCAGCTGATAATGGTGGAAAAGGCGAAGAACAAGAGGCAGACAGCAACAAATCCGCTGCCTATTGTATCACCGAAAACGGAGGAGAAGGCAAGCTGTGCCATATTGGTCTTTGCAACTCCCTCTGCCGCACCGTCTGCAAGAATACCGTTACCCGCATAAAGAGTAGAGATTACAACAAGAGCTGTCACTGTGAGAACCACGAAGGTATCTATAAACACGCCTATCATGGCAACAACCCCCTGCTTATGGGGAGTTGCAACGTTTGCCATGGCATGTGCGTGGGGAGTTGAGCCCATACCTGCTTCATTGGAGAAAAGACCGCGCTTTGCGCCCTGACTTATCGCCTGCTTAAGAGCGTAGCCGATACCACCGCCGATGATAGCGTTAGGAACGAAGGCATATCTGAATATCATTCCGATGGTTTCAGGAATATACTTGACACGGAAAGCAAGAACCACGAGAGAGCCCACAAGATAGAGCACCGCCATAACGGGAACGAGCTTTTCACATACGGAGCCTATTCTTGAGATACCGCCCACGAAAATAAACACCGCAAGAACGGAAACTATAAGACCGACTATCCAAGTGGGAATACCGAATGCGGTATTACATGCTTCGCTTATGGAGTTGGACTGAACCATAGCACCCATAAATCCGAGAGCAAGGATTATGGCAACGGAGAAAAATCCTGCGAGTATCTTTCCGAATGTGCCTTTAAAAGCCGTCTTTATGTAGTATACGGGACCGCCGTCAACAGAACCGTCAGCATTGACCACTCTCGTCTTCTGGGCGAGGACAGCTTCCGCATAGATTGTTGCCATACCGAAGAAGGCAATGACCCACATCCAGAAGATGGCTCCGGGCCCGCCCACGAGAATTGCACCGCAGGCACCTACGATATTACCTGTACCTACCTGAGCCGCGATAGCGGTTGCAAGTGCCTGGAAGGAGCTGAGCCCTCCCTTACCCTTTTCTTTTTTAGCAAAAATACCGCCGAATACTTCCTTTATACCTTCTCCGAAGCAACGCACCTGTACAAAGCCCGTGCGAAGGGTGAAATAAAGTCCCGCACCTAAAAGAAGAACTATGAGGATATAGTCCGACAAATACATGTTGATGGTTTGTACTACCTTGAGTACTGAGTTCATTACAGCTTCCATAATAAAACCTTCCCTTAAATAAAATAAATTTGGTATTATGAAAACAATTGCACTTTTGCCCGCGGACAGACAAAAAACCGCCGTCCTGCGGACAGCGGTTCAGAAAACGTAAAATTTCCAAATAACCCAAAAATATAACTTGGGTTTTATGGGTAAACTTTGTCCTTTTGCCTGAGAGATTAACGCATTTTGCGCTTTGCACCTTCGGCACTCAACTTAATGAGGTTCTCCAAAGCCCTATCCGCTTACAGTCCTCACCCTTTCGGGCACCTGAGAGTGTTACTCCTTCGGTTGCTTAACGCATTTCCTGTAAACATCACATAGCAATTATTAACTTGCTAATTATTATACACTTTTTTTTACAAATTGCAAGACCTTTTACTCAAAATCTGTAAAAAAGCCGTTTTTTCCTTAAACAGAGAATTTTTCGGAAAGCGCGTTCAGATACTTTTCGTCAGCGTCCTCAATTCTGCCTGCGTCAACGAGAGAGGCAAGGGCGGGGTCCATGGGGAGCTTTGCAAGAAGAGGCATTGTATATTCGCGCGCTATCTTTTCGGAGCTTCCTTCGCCGAACATGTAGATAGGCTTGCCGCAATCGGGGCATACCACGTAAGACATATTCTCAACGAGGCCGAGAACGGGAATATTCATAAGCTCAGCCATCTTCACTGCTTTTTCAACTATCATGGAAACAAGCTCCTGAGGAGTTGTTACGATAACGATACCGTCAAGGGGAATGGACTGGAATACCGTCAGGGGTACGTCACCCGTTCCGGGAGGCATGTCCACGAACATATAGTCTACTTCATCCCAGACAACGTCTGTCCAGAACTGCTTTACCGCTCCTGCGATAACGGGACCTCTCCACACTACGGGAGCTGTTTCATCCTCGAGAAGAAGATTGAGGGACATTACCTTTATTCCGCCCTTGCTCTGAAGGGGGAGAAGGCCGCCTCTTTCCTGGTAAACCTGGCCGGACACACCGAAAGCCTTGGGAATTGAGGGACCTGTGATGTCGGCATCAAGGATAGCTACCTTGTGGCCTTTTTTCATCATTGCAACTGCAAGCATGGAGGTTACGATGGATTTACCAACGCCGCCCTTACCGCTTACAACGCCGATGACCTTTTTAATTTTACTGTCCTGATGGGGCTTTTCATGGACAGGTGCGCTGTTTCTGGAGGCACAATCTGCAGAACAGCTTGAACAGTCATGTGTACATTCTGACATTTTTTATCTCCTTTCCGCATCCTGCGGGTTAATGTAATTATATTATCGGATATCGGGAGGTCCCGATATCTTGAATGATAAACTTTTTATTTTGTTTCCTTCGGTGCTCTCAGTTTAAGTAGCTTTCTTATCTCAAACACTGCCAGCATAACAAGAGCGGGGATAAAGCAAACGAAATAGGTGGGGCCTCCGAGAGTTTCAACTCCCGTTACCGATGAAAAGCCTTCGCGGAAGGCGAGAAGAACGGAAAGAACAAGCATTCCGATGTGCATAAGGGGTATCGCGTTACTGCGACGCTTCGACTTCTTGAAGATGCTTCCGTTTGTCATAAGCTCAGTTCCAACAATGGGTGCGGAGAGCATTGCTGACACGAAGATGACATTTGAAAGAAGCGCGCCCGTTGTCTCTCGGCCGAAAGCGTTTCCGAGAGAGAGGAACACTGTCGGCATACAGAGAAGCAGAGCCGCCCAGATAAAGCCTACCGCCACGGGATAAGCAAATTCATGGGGAGTGCTGTGGAGCTTTCTCTTCTCTTCTCCCACACTTATCATATTCCACGGCGGATCTCTGAACGCGGTCACGATAACTATTCCGAAGTCAACGATAAGTCCCCAGAACAGAAGGTGGACGGGGTCCGCCACCGCAAAGGGAGCAAGGGCGGATACTATTACGTAAAGAAGTCTTGCCACCTGAGAGGCTATGAGGTAATCGGCGCATCTGCGTAGGTTAAGCATTGCGCTCTTGGCAAACTCAAGAACACGGAAGGCTTCGAACACACCGCCGCCGTTACCCGACGGAGTTACGACTACGTGAGCCGCCGCTCTTATGGACTGAGGAATGGTCTTTTTGACCGTTGCCGCCTCGGGCACTGCGAAGGAAACGTCCGCCTCCTTCATCGCCCACATATCACGGGGCTCCTTGCTGACATAGGCAAGCTTCGAGCCGCCGTCCTTCAGCTTTTTAAGGAATTCGCGGCGGCACTTATGTGCGCCTGCAACACCCGTTGCGATAACAGCAAACTGTCCCTTTTCAAGGGTTATTTTTTCAGAACTCACCGCTTCTTCAAGGGTGATATATCTGTCGTTTTCACCGAGAATTCCCACGGATTCAAGGAATGCCCTGTCCTCGGGCGAGCCTTCGGAGAAGCATACTATGGCTGTATCACCCTCGCGGCATTTTCTTATAACGTCAAGGGCATCGCCGTGAACACGGTCGGAAAGGGACAGGAAGCCCTCAAAGACCATACACATCTGAAGAGCAGACACTCTGTTCATATTACTGTAGGGCGAATTTCTCGAGGAAACGCCCACGGTGAACACGCCGCGTTTGCGGAGCTTTTCGGACTCGGAGACTATCTTTGCCACGTCCTCACGGGTGATGGGGTACACCTTGCCGTTTTTTCTTATATGGGAACAACAGGTGAGAACCTCGTTTACGGGGCCGCTTACCGCCGCTTCAAAATTACCGTTTTTACAAATAAGCGTGGTATCAAGTCCGCCCGATTCAAGGCTGCCCGCAGGCTCGTGTCCTGCAATGATAACGTTTTCAATTATTCTGCTCTCACCCGTAAAGCGGAAATACTCTTCATATACTTTATGTATTCCCGAATAGTCCACCGATATACTCTCGCGCTCCGCCTCAAGACGTCCTGCCGTAACGGAGCCCTGAGGGAGAGTTCCCGTGGTAAGGTAAGCAAGTCTCAGTATCTCCGCGGGAGAATAGCCTTCAACAGGCTCGTCCACGTTTACTATGCGGTCACTTTGGAAATAAGATGTGAGGGTGATATCCCCCGCCTTTATCATTTCGGGGCTTTCGAGGACTATGGTATCCGTTTCGTTCATGACTTCAACGGATGCCGCATCCTTTATCTTGGCGCGGCCTGCCTCTTCGCTGTCCGCTTTCTTTACGGAGATAGCGATAACGATATATCCGAGGACGGTGAAAAATTCGCTCATGGAAGCGACCGCAAGACCGAGAGTTGAGAGGAATATATCAACAACGGATACGTTCTTGATAAGCACTGCGGCAACTGTTATGACCGCGACCGCAACTATCATGGAGAGACTTCCGAATCTGCACCAATGGGTCAGTTTTTCGATTATTCTTATCTTTTCGCCCGATGGGATGATAAGCGTTCCGAACTTCGAGCATGCAAGGGTATTTTTACCCGTTGCCACGACGATAGCTCTCGCTTCGCCCGAAACAACGGTGCTTCCCGCATAGAGCATATTATCTCTTTTTTCGATGGGAACTTCGCCAAATCCGTCCTCGTTTATGACCGCGGGATTTTTAAGCACGACGCTCTTATTTTCGGTCATCTTATTTTCATACACAAGAAGGTCACGGCTGTGGGTTATTCTTGCATCGGCTGGTACGGTGTCTCCTGCCTCGAGGAAAATAACGTCGCCCTCAACAAGATTTTCGGCGGTCATAATTTTTGACTCACCGTCGCGGATCACCCTTATTCGGGGGATTACTCCTCGGGCTTTTTCTTCAAAGATACGGCGGGCTCTGATATAGGTGAATATTCGAAGCGCACCGCCTGCAACAACTACGGCGCAGATAGCAAGGGTCTCCCCCGTTCTGTCAAAGATAGCCGCAATTACCGCAAAGATAACGAGAAGAATGGTTGCAAGGTCAAGGAGCATCTGAACGGCAAATTCCGAAACGGATGCTCTTTTCACCGACCATATTCTGTTGGGGCCGTTTTTTGCCATACGGCGCGATGCCGCTTTACGTGAAAGCCCTCTTGCCGTGTCGGTCTTAAGGGTCTGACACAAAAGCTCCTCGCTCCAGGAATGCCAGTTGGTATCTATCTTCATATATGCCTCCTGCATTATTTTTTAAATGTTCCCCTCCCGGGGACATCAAAACGTTATATTGAAGCTGCAATAATTCCGTTCTCGTTTGCATCTATGCTGACAGAAGTAAGTTTGCCGCAACAGCCTTCTCCTGCGGGAGAAGGGGGACCGCTCAAAACCTTGAGCGGTGGATGAGGAGTTACGAAAAATCTTTGTTCTTCTATCAAACTGAAACAGCTGTTATTCCCGTCTCGTCTGCATCTATGCTGACGGAGGTGAGTTTGCCGCAACAGCCTTCTCCTGCGGGAGAAGGGGGACCGCTCAAAACCTTGAGCGGTGGATGAGGAGTTACGAAAAATTTTTGTTCTTCTATCAAACTGAAACAGCTGTTATTCCCGTCTCGTCTGCATCTATGCTGACGGAGGTGAGTTTGCCGCGATTTCTGATGATCTCCTCGGCAATTCTGTCCTGAACCTCGGTCTCGATAAATCTGCGCATATTTCTCGCACCGTACTTGACGGAGAAGGATTTTTTCGCGATATAGTCGATTGCCGCCTCGGAGACCGTAAGGGTGATCTCCTTTTCCGCCATTACCTTTTCAAGGTCGGATATCATGATGCGCGCAATACGGGCAAAGTCTTCTTCCGCAAGGCTTCTGAAGGTGATGACCTCGTCAACTCTGTTGATGAACTCGGGACGAAGGAAGGTGGAGAGTGCCTTATGGGTCTTTTCCTCGGACATGAGCTCGGGAGCATCTGTGAAGCCCGAAAGAAGGGAGCCGTCCATGGAGCCTGCGTTTGTGGTCATTACGATAACTGTATTTTCAAAGCTTACCTGCTTGCCGTGGGCATCGGTAATTCTGCCGTCGTCAAGTATCTGAAGCAGGATATTCATAACGTCGGGATGAGCTTTTTCTATTTCGTCAAAGAGGACTACGGAATAGGGCTTTCTTCTTATCTTCTCGGTGAGCTGACCTGCATCGTCATAGCCCACGTATCCGGGAGGCGCACCTATAATTCTGGACACTGAGAACTTATCCATAAATTCACTCATGTCAAGTCTTATAAGTGTTTCGGGAGAGGAGAAGAGGTCCTCTGCAAGCACCTTTACAAGCTCGGTCTTACCCACTCCAGTGGGGCCTGCAAAGATGAAGGACACGGGCTTTCTCTTGGGTGAAATTCCGGTTCTGCCGCGCTTTACGGCTCTGACGACCGCATCGACTGCCTTGTCCTGACCTACGATGCGGCGCTTTATTCTGTCGGAAAGTCCTTCGAGACGGGAGAATTCGTCCTCGTTGATGGAGGAGGCGGGAATTCCCGTCCATATTTCAATAACGTCCGCAAGGTCGGAGACCTTCATTTCTACCTTTTCGCAAAGGGGAGTAAGCTCTTCTACCTTTGCCTGAAGGGAAAGGGTCTCACTCTTGACCTCGGCAAGTCTTCTGTATATATCTTCGGTATTTTCGCCCTTTTCAGCTTCGGCCTCAAGTCTGCCCCTCTCGTTTTCAAGGACCTTTATGGTATCCATGCACTCGCGCTTTTCGTTTATCTCGGCGGAGGAGAGAGAGATGTGGGACGCCGCCTCGTCAATAAGGTCGATAGCCTTATCGGGAAGGTATCTGTCGGTGATATATCTTTCGCTGAGAGAAACGGCATAGGAAAGAACGGTTGCAGGAATAGTTATGGAATGGTACTCCTCATAATAATGCTTTATTCCGCGGAGTATCTTTTCCGTGTCATCCATGCTTGGCTCGTCAACGGTTACAGGCTGGAAGCGTCTTTCAAGGGCGGTATCCTTTTCGATATACTTTCTGTACTCGGTAAGGGTAGTTGCGCCGATGACCTGAATCTCACCGCGGGAGAGAGCGGGCTTGAGAATATTCGCCGCGTTCATGCTTCCCTCTGCATCCCCTGCGCCGACGATATTGTGGACCTCGTCGATCACGAGAATTACGTTACCGAGCGCCTTGACTTCGCCGAGAAGACCCAGCACGCGGCTTTCAAACTGACCTCTGAACTGAGTTCCCGCAACGAGAGCTGTGAGGTCAACAAGGTAAACTTCTTTATTCTTGAGGGCATAGGGAACCTCGCCCTTTACTATCTTCTGAGCAAGAGCCTCTGCTATCGCCGTCTTACCGACACCGGGCTCACCTATAAGACAGGGGTTGTTCTTCTGTCTGCGGCAGAGGATCTGAATTACGCGTGCAAGCTCGCGGTCACGGCCCACAACGTTGTCCATTTTACCCATGGCGGCACGTTCGGTCATGTTGGTACAATAAGTTGTGAGGAACTTTGTTTCCTTTTTCTTTTTGCCCTTTTTCTTTTCTTCATCTGCTTTTTCTTTATTTGCTCTTTCCACAAGCTTTGAAAAGTCCATGGCGGGGGCGCGGGCATCAGTCTCGTCGTCCTCAAATTCATCGGGAAGGTCGTCACCCATTATCTGACTGAGCATACCTTCGCCGTTGTCCGATATGAAATTCTCTATATCGGAGTTCATTTTTTCGATATCCTCATCGGACAGACCCATTTTACTTATTATATCGTTAACGGGTTTAATTCCAAGCTCACGGGCACACTTGAGGCAGATGCCCTCCTGCTTGGTCTCGCCGTTTTCTATCTTGGTCATAAATACTACTGCCACTCTTTTATGGCATCTTGAACACATTGTCATATTCATACTGTTTTTCTCCTTTTCCTAAGGGTTAAGGGGCAAAGCGCCCAAAGGGACCGTCAAGGTCCGTTAAGCTCCCATCACGTCTTTAAGAAGCTGAAGGGGATTTATCTTCGAGAAGAACTGAAGAAGAATGGAGCCTTCAACAACGCTCTCGCCGAACCAATCGGGAGCAAGAGCGCCCAGCGCCGTAACGCCGTGAGAGACTACCATACTGATTATCCAGAGAAGGACAAGGGCGTTTACTGCGCCCAGAGCAAGACCGCCCAGCTTGTCGGCAGTTTTGAGAACGGGCGCTTTGAAAACAACTTCAATAAGCTTACTTACAAGAAGAAGCACGATAAATGCCGCCGCAAAGATAATGATAAAAGCAAGGGCATTTGAAATAACCGTTGCAACGGGAGTTGAAATAAACTCCGCTACGTTTCTGACGGCTCCCTCTCCCGTTTCGCTCATTCCTTCAACGTGAGCGCCGAGAGCTTCGTTTGTCACTCCGTACTTTTCAAGCATCTGAGAGAGCACCTTGGGGCCGTCCTCAAGGAACTTTACGAAATCATAGCCATCTCCGCTTTTGGCAAGAGAGTCTATCGTTTTTTCAATACCGTCGGCTATCTTTTTCAGAATGAAGCTGTTGTAAAAGACAGGGGACAAATAAGGTGTGAAGGCATAGGCAACTATTGCCGCCACAATGCTTCTGGCAAATGAAAGAACTGTTTTAACAAGTCCGCTTTTATAGCCTGCAACAACTGCCGCCGCGGCAACTGCGATAAGCAGAATATCAATTACTATACTCATTATGTCTTCTCCGCTAAAATTTACTTAAAA
The DNA here is from genome assembly GCA_015063695.1 of Oscillospiraceae bacterium. Lineage (GTDB taxonomy): Bacteria > Bacillota > Clostridia > Oscillospirales > CAG-272 > RUG14199. The sequence goes on along the minus strand of SVTQ01000001.1, from coordinate 127,632 downwards.
ATTATAAAGTTAATCGAGCACGTCCATTTCAACGTCAAGGGTCTCTTCGGCTTCCGCGGTATCCTTTTCGGTATCCTCTGCCGTATCTTCTGCGGCAGCTCCCGTGAGAGGATCATTCTTTTCGGGCTCAAAGCCCATTGTCACCGTTGTTCCGCTGCAGAGGGCAACGTTATCAAAGCAGGGCACGATAGTCTTTACATATGCGGGGCACCTTTCAACGGTCATGGCACCGTCCGCTCCGCGTTTTATTATCTCTTCTCCCGCAAGGCAGAATACGAAGTTTTCGGAGAGAACTCCGCTCGTTATTTTTCCGTCATAGGTAAATCGGTCAATTACCGCTCCGTCCTTGTCAAGAACAATGGCCACGGATGCACTTCCCACGATGTTCCCGCTTCCCGTCAGAAGAAGTCTGTCTCCCTCTACGTAAGCACTCGTAAGTCTCATGTCCGAAAAGTCATATTTGGTTTTAAGCTCACCCTCGGCATTCACAAATACCGCCGCGCCGTCACAGACCGCAACGAAATCTCCGCAGTCAAAAAAGTCTACCGAAAGAGGAAGAAGTCCGGGCACTTCAAATGACGCGGAAGCATCGGAATAAACAGACCCCGAAACGACCTCGGTTATAAAATCCGACCCTGAAACGTTACAGGAAACAAGGGCGTACTTCTTTCCGTCTGCAGACATTCCAACGTCCGTTACGTATTTATCCTTATACACTCTGAGAAGCTCGCGGAAAGAGTCGTCATAAAGGCTTACAACGTACCTGTTTTCCTTGGAACGGGTGATCATGGCAAGCGCACCGCTCTCGCTGATATCCGCGCCCTGAATGGCAAAGTCCGTGCGTTTTGTGCTTACTCTCGCGATCGTGTTGTATATAGAATAGGAGGTTCCGCCGATATCGTAAACGAGAGCATACTTTTCTCCCGTTTCGATCTTGGGGTTTTCCATTGAATGGTCGTATTCAAGCTCCACGGAGCCCGTGGTATTATAGAGTGTAAACTCTGTGCCCGTTGCCAGCGCAAGGCGGTCCTTGTACACGGCGAAGCTCATTTTTTCACTCTCACTGTAATTTACGTTTTCAAACCCCTGAGAGGACACGTCAACGTCCGTTTCAAAATCTCTTATGAGATACATAAGATTATCATATGTAATTGAGGAACGGTACATACACATCATTACGATAAGATATCCCACAAAAAGGGCAAGAGCAAAAAATTTCGCCGCCTTATATCCCTTTGACACTCTGAGATAATAAGCATTGTGTGTCCGTTTTTCTCTGTCTATTCTTATCTTCTCAGCTCCTCCCGAAGGAGAAGAGGTTCTTTTTTCATTTTCGGCCTTTGTGCCGTTTTTCATTTTATCACCGCCTTTTATTTAAAGTAACGGGTAAATGCCGCGGCTCCTCACGTAAAGAACGTGCGGCTTTAATACTTTTCGCACCTGTTATTCCCAGTTTACGGGAAAGGGATAGGTGACTTCCTTAAGGTAGAGCCCCTGAGGGGGAACGGTTTCTCCCGCACCGTTTCTGTCCCTGTTTTCGATAATACGCGGGATGTCGGAAGGAGAGACCTTTCCTTCAGCTACAGAAAGAAGCGTTCCCGTCATTATTCTGACCATGTTGTAAAGAAATCCGTCTGCGCTTACTGAAAAGCAGAGGCATCCTTCACTGTCACGGTACACGTCCGTTTCAAAAACGGTACGGGTGGCATCCACGATCTTTGAGCCCTGAGCCATAAAGGATGTGAAATCGTGGGTCCCTTTGAAATGCTCTGCCGCCTCTTTCATCAAAAGGATCGCATCATCTGATATGTGCTTTTTATACTCAAGAACGTGCCCTCTCATAAAGGGAGGAACTATATGACTGTCCCATATTTTATATACGTATTTCTTTTTAACCACGGAATACCGGGGATGGAATTCATCGTCCACCACTGCCGCCGCCGCAACAGTTATATCCTGAGGAAGTATTCCCGGCGCGGCATGGGTTATTTTGGAGACGGGCAGAGTTATATCCTTTTTGTCCTGTCTTTCCGCGGTCACACAGAAGCCGAGAGCATGAACTCCGCTGTCGGTACGGCTGCACCCCGTCACCATAACGGGCGCGCCGAAGAGCCTCGCCAGCTTTTCCGTCAGCTCCCCTTGGACTGTACGAAGTCCCGGCTGAGCCTGAAAGCCGTGAAAGCCTTTGCCGTCATACATTATCTTAAGAAGTATCTTCACAAAATTCTCCTTACCAGCCTATTGCAAAGCCCGTGGCGTTTCTGTTTATGAAAATTACCGCCGCTCCAAGTAAAACAAGGACAAGAACCCAAAGAACGTCGGAGACGGATGCCTTCAGCACGTTCATTCTCGTTCTTCCCTCTCCGCCTCTGTAACAGCGGCACTCCATGGCGACCGCAAGCTCGTCCGCACGTCTGAAGGCAGATGCAAACAGGGGCACCAAAATAGGAATAAGCGCCTTTGCGCGTTTTATAAGAGAGCCCTCGGAGAAATCTGCGCCTCTCGCCTTCTGAGCGTTCATTATCTTGTTTGTTTCTTCAATAAGAGTGGGTATAAAACGAAGTGCTATGGTCATCATGAGAGAGAACTCATGGACGGGCACCTTAAGCTTTGCAAGAGGGGACAGAAGCTGTTCAAGTCCGTCTGTCAGCGCAAGGGGTGTCGTTGTATAGGTGAGGATAACGCAGGTGCCCATAAGAAGAAGGATGACCCTGAGGACTATGAGAAAGGCATTGTATATACCTTCAAGGTAAATGTTTATCACCCAGAAGCTCACAAGGAGCGTTTCTCCCGCGTACCAAAAGATATTTATCACCGCCGTGAAGACCATAATTATAATGACGGGGCGAAGACCTCTGAGAATTACCTTCAGAGGTATCCGGGACGTTATCACAAGCCCTGCCGTTGCTGCGGCAAGCAGGGCAAATGCCCACACGCTTTTTGCCATAAAAATGTCCACGATGAAAAGGAGGGACATTATTATTTTGGCTCTCGGGTCAAGCTTGTGAAGAGGGCTTGCCCCCTCGCAGTACTGACCGAATGCTATATCAAAATTCATCTGTAATTACCTGTTATTTTTGGAAATTTGGTTTATCAGAACCTTTTGCCGAGAAACTTTTCGGCAATAACGCCTGCCGCATACTTCACCGTATAGATATCGTCACCGATATCAATGCCAAGCTTTTTCAGCTCCTCTGCGACCTTTGTTATCTCGGGCACGTCAAGCCCCGCCGCTCTCAGTCTCTCATGGTTTGCAAAGACGTTTTCCGTTTTGTCGTTCATGGCAACCCTTCCGTGCTCCATAACGATAAGTCTGTCACAGTATCTCGCCATATCCTCCATGCTGTGGCTGACTATTACAACGGAGGTCCCCTTCTCTCTCTGATATTCTCTTATTCTTCCGAGAATATTTCTTCTGCCTGCAGGGTCAAGTCCTGCCGCAGGCTCGTCAAGAACGAGAAGTGCCGGATCCATCGCCATAACGCCTGCAAGTGCGGCACGGCGCTTTTGACCGCCCGAGAGGTCAAAGGGAGATTTGGAAAGAAGACTTTTATCAAGCCCCGAAAAATCCGCCGCTTTCATTACGCGAAGGGCAAGCTCATCGCCCGTTATACCCATATTCTTGGGGCCGAAGGCGATATCATCTGCCACGGTCTCGTCAAAAAGCTGATACTCGGGATACTGCATAACAAGACCCACCTTGAAGCGGATATCTCTCATTTTCACTTTTTTGCCGTGTATGTTGACACCGTCAATATATACCTCGCCGGTCATAGGCTTCAGAAGGCCGTTGAGCATCTGCACAAGGGTGGATTTACCGCTTCCCGTTGCGCCGATTATGCCCGTGATACAGTTCCTTTCAATATCGAGGTCGACGTTCTCAAGGGCAACCGTTTCATAGGCAACGCCCTTATTGTATACGAAATTTACGTTTCTGAACTGAGCTATATATTTTTCACTGTCCGGAACAAATTCTCTGTTCATTACAGGCACCCCCTTTTCTCAAGAGCCGCGCGCACTGCCGCCGCGCACTCCTCGGGCTCAAATGCGTCAAGGGGCACGTCAAGTCCCTCGGCGCGAAGACGCCACATAAGCTCGGTGGTCTGAGGCACGTCAAGACCTGCCTTCCAAAGCTCTTCAGCTCTCACAAATACTTCTTCGGGGGAGCCGTCCATAATAATGCCGCCGTCCTCCATAACGATAACTCTGTCCGCAAGGGATGCTTCGTTCATATAATGGGTGATCATGATAACGGTTATGCCTTCCTCGCGGTTGAGCTTCACAATGTTTTCCATGACCTCGTGTCTGCCGAGGGGGTCCAGCATTGCCGTGCTCTCGTCGAAGATGATGCACTTACGGCGCATGGCAATAACGCCTGCGATGGCGATACGCTGCTTCTGACCGCCCGAAAGGCGCGCCGCAGAATGACGGGCATATTTTGTCATGCCCACCGTTTCAAGAGCCTCGTCCACACGGTGTCTTATTTTTTCAGAGGGAAGTCCTAAGTTTTCGGGACCGAATGCCACATCCTCCTCCACGATAGTTGCAACTATCTGGTTATCGGGGTTCTGGAACACCATTCCCACGTTTCTTCTCGCCCTGTAAATATCCTCTTCGGATGCGCCCTCGGAGGTAACCTCAACTCCGTCCACGGTAAGCTTTCCGCTGTCGGGAGCATTTATCATACACAAAAGCTTTGCAAGAGTAGATTTTCCGCTTCCGTTTCTGCCTAAAATGGCAACAAAGGAGCCTTCTTCTATCTCAAAGCTAACGTCTTTCAGCGCTTCTACCTTTTCCTCGGGAGTTTCACCCTCGTAGGCGAAGCATATATTTTCAGCCTTGACTATCTTACTCATCGTTCTCCAAAACGGCACTTCCCGAAGATGCGCCGCTCTCCAAAATCTGTTACGTAGTGTTACTTTATAAAAAATCTTGCGCTTGCGCCTGCAGGAAGAGGCAGGCCGCTGTCCTTAACGCGAAGCCCGAGCTCGCCCGTTTCAAGCTGACCCATTTTGGCGGTAGCTTCGGGTAGGGACTTCATAAGCATATATCCCATGGTGGCAGGGGAAAGGCCCGTGGTGTAGGAATTGATAAGGAAAAAGATGGGCTTTTCCGTAAGAAGGGATGCCGCAAGGGAAATGAGCTCAAAGGCGCAGTCCTCAAGCTTCCACACCTCGCCGCCGGGGCCTCTGCCGTAGGAGGGAGGGTCCATTATGATACCGTCGTATTTGTTGCCGCGGCGAATTTCACGTTCAACGAACTTCTTGCAGTCGTCAACGATATATCTTACGGGCGCGTCACCGAGGCCCGAGAGGGCAAGGTTTTCCTTTGCCGCACCCACCATTCCTTTTGATGCGTCAACGTGACAGACTGCCGCTCCTGCCGCCGCTGCTGCCGCAGTAGCACCGCCCGTATATGCAAATAGGTTCAGCACCTTAGGCTTTTTGTCGGGCTCCTTTTCAACTCTCTCGCGGATAAGTGCTGAGAACCAATCCCAGTTTACCGCCTGCTCGGGGAAAAGACCCGTATGCTTAAAGCCCATGGGACGGAGCTTGAAGGTAAGCTTTCCGTAATTTATATTCCAGTTGTCGGGCATCTTGTTTACCACCCACTTACCGCCGCCGCTCTTTGAACGTCTGTAAACACCGTGAGCTTTTCTCCAAAGGGGATTTTTGCGCTCACCCGTCCATATTATCTGAGGGTCGGGTCTGATAAGAATATAGTCACCCCATCTTTCAAGGCGCTCGCCGCCTTCCGCATCGAGAAGCTCGTAATCTATCCATTTATCGCTTGTCCACATACCGTTTTTCCTTTCACATCTTGTAATACTTACTGAGCACAGATGCTCCCACGTGACCGTGGCACATGGCGAGAGCCAGGGCGTCCGCCGTATCGTCGGGCTTCGGGGGTTTCGGGAGACCGAGAAGGGTAGTCACCATTGTGATGACCTGCTTCTTCTCCGCTCTGCCGTAGCCTACCACCGCCTGCTTGACCTGCAGAGGGGTGTACTCAAAAATGGGAATTCCGTGCTGTCTCGCACAGAGAAGAATTACTCCTCGCGCCTCGGCAACGACAATACCCGTCTTCTGGTTGGTATTCCAGAAGAGCTCCTCCACCGCCATGGCTTCGGGCTTGTATTTTTCAATTATCTCGGAAAGCTGTGTGTATATCTGAGAAAGTCTCTCCTCAACGGGAAGCCCCGCTTTCGTAGTTATGGAATCGTATGCCACGGGCTTGAATTTAAAGTTCGCATAGTCAAGCACTCCCCAACCAACGATGGCAATTCCCGGGTCTATTCCAAGTATTCTCACGGCATACTCCCCCATTTTAAAATTTATATTAATATATTATAGCATGTTATATCTCTCAAGTCAACCTTAAAGAATTATGTATTTTGTAAAAAGCTGACGAACAAATTTTCGTCAAAGTTGTTTACAAAGACCTGTTTTCATGGTAAAATGTAGGTTAGGATATTATGCGATACTCATTTTTTACGAAAGGAGTTCTCAACTTGAATATAATCAGATTTCAGCAGGGCGACGTTCTTGAACTGAAAAAGCCCCACCCCTGCGGCGAGAAAAGATTTTGCGTACTCCGCACAGGCTCTGACGTGAGAATACAGTGCCTCGGTTGCGGCAGAGACATGACCCTTCCCAGAGAAAAGCTTGAGCGCTCCGTTAAGAAAGTTACAAAGGAGGAAAATACCGATGAGAGCTGAATACGAAAACGAAAATAACGCTCCCGAAAACTCCTTTGAGGGAACGGAAGAAATGACTTTCGAAGACCCCGTAATGGATGAAAATGAGTTCGCCGAGCCCGATGCAAACGAGGGAGACTTTGAAGATCTCTCCTTTGATAAAAACGAATTTGAGGACTTTATTTCCGAAAGCGATGCCCTTAATGCCGACGGTTCGGACGATGCTGTTCCCATAAGAAAAAAAACCTTTTTCAGAAGGATCTCAGAAAAGCTGAAGGGCAAAAAATACCTTCTTCTCTGCTTTTTCGTCCCTGCTTTCATAATGGCTCTCATCTATGCCGTTATGGGAGTTTTCCCCTTCGGAAGCAACTCCGTTCTCGTTCTTGACCTCAACGGTCAGTACGTCTATTATTTTGAAGCTCTTCGCGATATAATCACCGAAGGCGGAAGCCTTCTCTATTCCTTTAAAAGAGCTCTCGGCGGAGAGTTCATGGGCATTTTCGCCTACTATCTCTCAAGCCCTCTGTCCCTTATCGTGGCTCTTTTCCCAAAGGAAAATATTACGGAAGCACTGTATTTTATGTTTATTCTGAAATGCGGTCTCTGCGGCTTCACCTTCGGTTATTACGTTCATAAAACAAGACCGAGAGCCCCCGTCTCAGCAGTGCTTTTCTCCTCAATGTATGCCCTCTGCGCCTTCGCGGTGGTAATGCAGCATAACACCATGTGGACGGACAACCTTATCCTCCTTCCGCTCATTATGCTGGGCATTGAACACCTTATCAAAAACGGCGGGATTTTCCGCTTCGTAATACCTCTGACAATAGCCGTTTTCAGTAACTTCTACATCGGTTATATGATGTGTATTTTCTCGGCGGCATACTTTTTCTTCTACTATTTCAAATCAACTCCCGAGGAGAGAAATCCTCTCGGCATAAAGAAGCATTTTATAACGAGATTTGGAAAATTTGCCGCAGGCGGAATTCTTGCGGTTTGTATCTGCGCCGTCATAATCCTTCCCACCTACTATTCCCTGTCATTTGGCAAAACAGACTTTTCAACGCCCAAGTGGCTCCTCACTCAGAAATTTGATTTTGCCGATATGCTGACGAAATTGTTCTTCGGTTCCTACGACACTGTTCGTCCCGAAGGGCTTCCCTTCCTCTATACGGGAACCCTCTCTCTCCTTCTTGTCCCCTCGTTTTTTATTTCAAAAAAATTCAGCTTAAGAGAAAAGATAGCGTCCGCAATCCTCATCGTATTCTTCATTTTCAGCATGAACGCATCCACCCTCGACCTTATCTGGCACGGTATGCAGAAGCCCAACTGGCTCAATTACCGATACGCCTTCATGCTTTCTTTCTTCCTTGTTTACCTTGCTTTCAGAGTATTCGAAAAAATAAGAGAGATAAAATTCAGCTATATCGCAGGGTCGGCGATGGGTGTTATAGGACTTATCGTTATTCTGCAGAAGCTTGAATACGAAAACCTGCCCGACCTTCTCTCTGTTTGGGTCACCATCGGTGCCGCCCTCATTTACCTCGGTATTCTGACAGGTGCCGCATCGAAAAACGACCTCACCCATATAACTGCGGTTATAGCTCTCACGATGATAGTTTCCTTCGAGCTTTTCGGAGCGGGACTTGTCAATTTCTTCGACCTTGACGAGGACGTTAAGTTCTCGGGAAGAACCGGCTACCGCGACCATATCGACGGGCTGCGCGAGGTCGTTTTCGACATAAAAGAAAACGATGACTCTTTCTACAGAATGGAAAAGACCGTCCACAGAAAGACCAATGACAACCTTGCTCTCGGCATAAACGGTCTTTCCAATTCCACCTCTACCCTCAACGCCGAAACCATTGAATTTCTCAACAGAATGGGGCTTTCCTCAAAGTCCCACTGGACCAAATATCTGGGCAGAACACCTGTGGCCGACTCCCTTCTCGGCATCAAGTATCTCATTACGGATAAAGAAGAATACGTTGATTTTTATGACCTTGTGAAGGAATACGAAAAGCCCGAATACCGTTACTATGAGAACCCCTATGCTCTCTCCCTTGCCTACGGTGTTTCCCCGCTTTACACAAACTCTTCCATCGGTGACGACGGCACCTATCCCTCTCCCCCCGCTAAAATGAACACCCTTGTAAACCACATGTTGGGCGAGCCTGACGGGGAAGGAGTTTTCACGGGCATTGATTACGATATCAATACGACCTCAAACCTCTCGGAGGTCTACGTTTCCTCCCATATTAAATATGAGCCTGTAAACAAAGACGAGGCTTCCTCGGTCACCTTCTTTGTAACGGCTGTTTATGACGGTCCCCTCTACTGCTATTTCCCAAGCGAATATATCAGAGAGTGCACTCTCTTTATTGACGGTGAGCAGGACGGAACCTATTTCGGAAACGAGACCTACCGCATAGTTGACCTCGGCACATACGAAAAAGGCGACACGGTTACCGTAAGGCTTGAGCTTAAAAAGGACAATCTCTATATCTGGGACAGCGGTTACTACTTCTGGCAGACAAATGCAGACAGATTTAAGTACGCAATGGAAAAGCTCTCCGCTTCTCAGTTTGAAATAACCAAGCATACCGACACACAGCTTCTCGGCACGATAGACGTTGCCGGCGACCAAACTCAGATATTTACCTCCATCCCCTACGACGAGGGCTGGAGGATCATCTGCGACGGAGAAGAAGTTTCCTATGCAAAGGGTGCAGATGCGCTCATTACCTTTGAGCTTCCCGAAGGCGAGCACGACCTCAGACTTGAATACAGCCCCGACTGCTTCAAATACGGTGTTATCATCAGTGTCGCGGGACTTCTTGCGGCTGTCCTTATGGGAGCATCTGAGATCCTCGCGAGAAAAAACACAAAAAAAGAAGACTGATATAAAACGAAAGGACAATGACATGATATACTGTCTTACAGGTGAGCTCATTTACCTTGATGCGCTCACGTATACAGCCGTCGTTGACTGCGGCGGTGTGGGATATAAGACCACCGTTACCGCGAATACCCTTACAAAGCTTTCTGCCGCCGACAGAGCAAGCGTGAGAATTTACACTCACATGCAGGTGAGAGAGGATGCCGTTGAGCTCTACGGTTTCTACGACACAAAGGAGCTTGAAATGTTCCGCCTTCTCATAACCGTTTCGGGTGTCGGCCCTAAGGCGGCTTGCGCCATTCTTTCGGTGCTCTCCCCCGATGCACTTGCCCTCGCCGTTTCCACCGAGGACTCAAAGGCTATTGCAAGAGCTCAGGGTGTGGGTGCGAAGACCGCGGCGCGCGTCGTTCTTGAGCTCAAGGACAAGTTCGCAAAGAACTTCCCCGTTTCCGATGCGGCGGCAACAAAGGTCGTTTCGGGAAAGAGCGCATCTCCCGTTTCAACCACAAAGCTCTCCGATGCCAAAGATGCCCTTATTGTTCTCGGCTATACATCTGCTGAGGCTATGAAGGCTCTGAAAAACGTTGACCAGAGCGCAGACGTTGAGACAATAATCAGACAGGCTCTCGCCTTTCTTATGAGCTGAGCTTAACGGAAAAATACCCTTCTGAAAGGAAAAGCCATGGAATACTTTGACGATACAGAATTTGATTACGAAGGCAGAATGGTTGACACGGAGTACACTCCCGAGGACACGGAGACCGAGCTGTCCCTGCGCCCCCATTCCCTTGACGAATACATAGGACAGGAAAAGAACAAGGAAATACTGAAAATATATATTGAAGCAGTTAAGCTTCGCGGAGACTGCCTTGACCACGTGCTCCTTTACGGCCCGCCCGGTCTCGGTAAGACCACCCTTTCGGGCATCGTTGCAAACGAGCTGGGAGTAAACTTCAGAGTGACCTCGGGCCCTGCCATCGAAAAGCAGGGAGACCTTGCGGCGCTTCTCACAAACCTCTCCGAAGGCGACGTGCTTTTCATCGACGAGATACACCGTCTCTCACGAAACATAGAGGAAATTCTTTATCCTGCCATGGAGGACTTCAAGCTTGATATCATCATCGGCAAGGGTCCTGCCGCAAGAAGCATTCATCTTCCCCTTCCACGCTTCACTCTCATCGGCGCCACAACGAGAGCAGGTCAGCTGACTCAGCCTCTGCGCGACCGTTTCGGAGTTCTTCTGAAGCTTGAGCTTTATACACCCTCCGAGCTTGCGGAGATAGTAACGAGAAGTGCGGGAATTTTAGGCGTTCCCATAACCGAAGAAGGCGCCCTTGAGATCGCATCGCGTTCAAGAGGAACTCCCCGTATTGCCAACAGGTTTTTAAAGAGAGTGCGCGACTACGCTCAGGTAATGGGCGACGGCGAAATTACTCTCGCCGTGGCACAGAAGGCTCTGAAAATGCTTGACGTTGACGAGCTCGGCCTTGACAACACAGACCGCAGAATGCTTGAGACCATTATAAAATTCTACGACGGAGGCCCCGTCGGTCTTGAAACTCTTGCCGCAACCATCGGAGAAGAGGCTATAACCATCGAGGACGTTTACGAGCCCTATCTCATGCAGATAGGATTTCTCTCCCGTACTCCCCGAGGCAGATGTGCCACACGTCTCGCATACGAGCATCTGGGAATTCCCTTCCGCGCCGCTCCTGCCGCAGGCTCACAGCTATCCCTCGACGACGCAGGCAACTGAAAATAAATAAATACACAATAAAAACCGTAAAAACTACGGCAAAATGACTGTTTTTGATGAATTATTCTAAAACGGTCATTTTTCATTTGACAAAAGGCGGTGTTTCTGTTACTATTAAAATGTATTATTATGTATAAATAGGCTTTCGGACTGCAAAACGGACGAAGCCCCAAGCCACGATAACACGATAATTATATTTCACATATACGGAGGTATGGAAAATGTTTGTTTCCCCTAAGCTTTCTCTTGAGGATATTCTCGGAAAGGAATATCTGGCAAAAATCGTAGAAGCTAATGACGTTTTCGGCGTAATGGATGCCGAGGAAGGTAAAAAAATAGCTGCCGAAAAGATCGACTTCTATCCCGAAGCAAAGCAGGCTAAAAACGACGAGCTTCTCTGCAAGGTAGGAAAAGAGATAATTGCTCCCTTTAAGAATGACGTTGACGGCGCGGCAACTGCTGCTTTCCAGCACGCTCTCAGCAAGGATTCCGCTCCCATCACAGGTATCTGCAACTACCGTGTAGGTGAAGACGGCAAGCTCTACCTCGTTGGCAAGAGTGAACATTACCACACTCCCCTCGGCCACAAGTTTGACGGGTATAAGCTTATCGACAACGCACGCGCTCTCGGTATTCTCAACGCAACTCACAACAACACAAGAGGTTTTGTTACAAGACTTTGCGAGGTTCGCCTCGTTCAGTCCGCAAACGGCATCGAATGGGAAGACGACAAGGCAACAGCAGAGGTTCTTGCCTCTACTGAACATAAAGTACTTAACAGAGTAATCAACCTTGAAACAGGCTCTCTCGCAGTTGAAGCAGGCGTTAAGATGATGCTTGCACGCTTCTACAAGCTCTCCCCCGAGTTCCCCGCTCCCAAGTACGAGGGCAAGACTCCCGTTTTCTTCGTTATGGCTGACAAGACGGGCGCATCCGAGGCTAACTATCACGGTACAACAACAATCACACAGACCTTCCGCGGTCTCTGGCCCGACTACTACAAGAAGCAGGAAGAGGCAGGAATCTACAAGGTAGTTCCCGTTATGATAAACGACCTTGACGATTTCAAGGCAAAGATGGAAAAGTACAACAGCGGAAACTACAAGACCGCAGGCTTCCTCCATGAGATCATCCTTATGAACTACGGCGGAATAAGACTTACAAAGGAATTCTTACAGGGCGCTTATGAGATATGCGAACAGTACGACACTCCCACGCTTGTTGACGAAATTCAGTCCTGCATGTGGTACAAGGGAATGTTCCTCTTCAGACTTTACGACCTGAAGCCCGACTTCGCCATCGTAGGTAAGGGCTTCCCCGGCGGCGAATATCCTGCAAGTAAGATAATCACAACTGCTGAAATGGATACACTGAACCAGTTCGGTGCTCTCGTTACAAACGGTCAGGAAGAGCTCGCTTCTCTCGCATACCTCATCACTATGACCTTTATGAGAGCAAACGGTGATAAGGTTACCGAAATGGGCGTAAGATTTGAAAACGGTCTTCGCGCTATCCAGGCTAAATATCCCGAAACCATTCTCAAGGTCGAAGGACTTGAGCTTCTTGCAGCTCTCCACTTCACGTCCGTTGAAGCAGCTGCAGGCTTTGCAAAAAAGATGAAGGAAGCTTACATCGACGCATCTGCTCAGACCTACAAGGTAAACTGTCCTCCCGCCCTTCTTATGAAGCCTCCCGTGATCGCATCCGAAGCAACGGTTGATTATATTCTCGAAGTAATCGAAAGCCTCGTTAAATAATTAAGTAAAGAACATAAAAAGGGGCGCTGTTTTAATAGCGTCCCTTATCTATTGAAAAGAGGATTTAAAATGTTAGTAATCGGACTTGACGTAGGAACAACAGGCACAAAAGCGGTTATCGCCGATGAAAAAGGCAGAATACTTGCAGGTGCTTACAAAGAATATGAGCTTATAAGCGAAGGCGGAGGAAGAGTTTCCCAGAAGGCAGAGGACTGGTGGGATGCCGTTGTTTACACTGTAAACTGCTCCGTTAAAGAGCTCAGAGAAAAAGGGAACGATGAAAAGATCTGCGCCATCGGTATTTCCACACAGGGCGCAAGTATGCTTGCATGCGATGCTGAAGGAAATCCCCTTTGCGACGTTATTACGTGGATGGATTCCCGCGCCGCTGAGGAAGCCTCCTTCCTTGATAGTGCCGTCGGCAGAGAAAAGGTATACGAAAAATGCGGCTGGCCTCTTACCCCTGCAGGGGATGCGGCAAAGATACTCTGGATAAAGAAAAACCTTCCCGAAGTTTTAAAAAAGACCGCCTGCTTCCCCTCTACTCTTGAATTTGTAAACTTCCATCTGACGGGAAAGTTTGTGGCTGACCCCACGAATGCCGCAATCCGTCAGCTTTTCAACATAAAGACAGGAAAATGGGACGGCGAGATCCTTGAAGCCCTCGGCATCACAGAAGAGCTTCTTCCCAAGGTCATCCCCATGGGAGCCCCCGTCGGCAAGCTCTCCGCAAAGGCGGCAGAGGCTCTCGGTCTTTCCGAGGACGTTACCGTATTCAACGGAGCACACGACCAGTACTGCGCAGCTCTCGGCAGCGGTGCCGTTGAGTCCGGAGACATGCTCCTTGCAACGGGAACCGCATGGGTAGTTCTCGGCGTTACAGACTCCCTTCTCTACACAGATAACCACATCTGCCCCGGCATCCACCCTGCGGGAAACTACGGTGCCATGGCATCCCTCGTCAGCGCAGGAAGTGCCCTCAAATGGTACAAAAACCTTATTGACGGCGATTTCAAGACCATGGATATTGAAGCGGAAAAGAGACTCGAAAGCTCTGAGAACCTTTTCGTTTTCCCCTACGTTGCAGGAGCAGGATTTCCTCATAACAGACCCGATATGGGCGGTGCCGTGATAGGCTTTGACCTCTCCCACGATAAGTATCACATCGGACGTGCTTTCATGGAAGGCGTTGCCTTTGAAGCAAGATGCGTTCTTGAAGAATTTGCCGCAAAGGGCATGAAGATAAATAAGCTGATGATGACGGGCGGTGCCGCAAGAAGCCAGCTCTGGAGCGAGATAGTCGGCTACGTTACGGGCTGTGAGGTCTACCGCATGGAAGAACCCGAGACCTGCTGTGTAGGTGCTGCCATGTCTGCTTTCGTCGGGCTCGGAGTTTACGCAGACTATAACGAAGGTAAAGCGGCTATGGTAAGAAGCAAAAAACTGGAGCTTGACAGACCCGAGCTTTATGCCTTCTACGATAAGAAGTACGCAAAATACAGAGAGCTTCTTTCTAAGATAATGTAAAATTCAAAAAGCAGGGCGAAGAGGAGCGCTTCCTTACGGAGTGTGCCTCTTCACTCTGCTTTTTGTCTGCTAAAAACAAAATACACGTCATTCCGCTTTAAATCCGTAGATACAGATCGTTATGATCTTTGATATCTCCTTAACGGATTTGCTGCAACCGTCTTTTAACCATACGTTTATTATCGCCGTGATCCCGTTGAGATAATACATCATAACATATTTTCTATCATCCTTCGGATAATCAAAACGTTCAAGAATAGGATTGAAAATGCTTTCAAACAGCCTCTTATATACAGCTTCAAAACCAAAAGTTTTATTGTGCAGCAGTGCTGTTAAAAACACTTCCCTATGGTCTTTTATATATGATAGATAAGGGGTAAGGTATTTATCGCAAATAAAAACCAATTCACTAAGCTCACGATCCTTTAAATTAAACGCGACTGACTTTAGATCTGCTCCGAAATAAGACAAAAAGTCATTCAACAAATACTTTGTCGTTTCATCGAGCAAATCTCCGATGGTCTCATAATGCAAATAAAAGGTTGAACGGTTCACCCCCGCCGTTTTGCATATTTCGCTTACGGTAATGTATTCGAAAGGCTTCTTTTTCAACAGAAAAATAAGCGCAAGGTCCATTTTAGCGGCAGTATTAAAATATTTGCTTTCGGATTTGTTCATATTACCACCCCTTGTTATCATCCCTTGCAGGATTGTTATCTGTTAGCTTTCGCTTATTTCTCGGGCAAGCCGTACGATCTCATAAGCATATTTGGACTTACCCTTTCCAAGTATCTTCTTGTAAATCGGATAGTTCACTCCGCAGCCCAAAAGACCGATAATGCCGACGATAACTCCCATTACCATACCCGTAACACCATTGCCTATGACCTGCATGGCAAGACACATTCCCGTACCGAAAACAAGTGCTGATATTATACCGCAAGAATAAGCAAAAATAACAGCGGGAAGCTTTGCCTTGTTATCAAGCTTTTTGAGAGCAACGATTTTTGAATTGTCCTTAGGTGCATAATCCTTTGCTATGGATTCTGCAATGATCTTGTCTGTGTTCATATAACGAACCTCCTTTGAATTTTGCAACTGTATTATACAGCTTCAAAACAAAGAACTGAACAACACAAAACAAAATAACTGTTGATTTGAAAAATTAATCCATTTACATCAAACCATATCGCAAACAAGCACTGCAAATACTTTTTAAAATTATAATAGAATTATGGGGCGGAAAATTCCGCCCCGATTTTGTTAGTCCGTATATGTAAACAGTTCTCCGCTTTCGATATAAAGTGCTTCGATGCCTTCTGATGCATATTCTTCATTTATAAGTTCTGCGAGGTACTTCATGCCGTAGCGTTCACTTGCGCAGTGACCCAGCATAAGAGCTGTCTTCTGCTGACCGAACTGAGCTGCGTCACGGATCTTTTCGCCGTCACACCATTCGCACCATTCGCCGCCGAGGGCAAGCTCGTACTTATCGGATTTACTAAGCTTTCCCCAACATTCGTCGCCTCGGTGACCGAGGAAGAGCCCGATCTTTGTAACCTTTCCTTCTCTTGCGCCGACAATTCTCACGTGGCGCACATCCATCTTTTCCTCAATTTCCTTTGCTATTTCAAGGGGGCTTTTTGGTTCATCAAGAATAAACTCAACGTCACCGTCAAAGGTACCCTTCCAACCGATGTACTTAAGGAAGCCGAGAGATATCATATCGTCGCGGCCGAAGTGCATGTGGTCATGAAAACGGCAAATGGGAATATCGCACTCCTTAACAAGTGCTTCCTTCATTTTTACGAGAGGATATTCGTCAATAAAATCAACGTGAGTATAATAAGTGGGTTCGTGAGTAATAAGAAGATCGGCACCCCATTCTTTTGCCGCCTTCAGCACGTCAACCGTTGCGGTAAGGCAGGTTACGACCTTCTTTACCTCGCGGTCTGTATCGCCGTATTTAAAATTGTCAACCGTTCCCTCTGTCTGAAATCCCGGACCGTCGACCTTTTTCATGAATTCAAGAACTGTCATTTTTTCATTCTCCTTCTTTTCGGTTTATTATTTTAAAGCAGATAAATTCCGTTCTTCTTGCACTCTTCTCTCACCTCGGGGGACCAGTAAGAGCTCTGAACCTCGCCGATATGAGCTTTACGAAGGAAGAACATACACATTCTGGACTGACCGATACCTCCGCCTATGGTATAAGGAAGCTCACCGTTCAGAAGCGCCTTGTGGAAAGGAAGAGACGCTCTGTCCTCGCATCCTGCAATTTCAAGCTGACGGCGGAGTGCCTCCTCGTCAACTCTGATACCCATTGAGGAAAGCTCAAGTGCTATATCAAGGACGGGATAGTAAACGATAATGTCGCCGTTGAGCTCCCAGTCGTCATAGTCGGGGGCTCTTCCGTCGTGAGGCTTTCCGCTTGCAAGGGCGCCGCCTATCTTCATAAGGAAGATAGCTCCGTATTCCTTGACCGCAAGATATTCTCTTTCCTTGGCGGTCTTATCGGGATAACGCTCTTCAAGCTCCGAGGAATAGATAAAGGTTATCTTCTCGGGAAGAAGTCTGCCGATAAAGTTATAGTCGTCAACGATATAGTTTTCGGTATGTCTTAATGCCTCGTAAATATATTTTACGGTCTTTTTCAGGGTCTTCTCGCATCTGTCCTCTTTGGAGATGACCTTCTCCCAGTCCCACTGGTCAACGTAGATGGAGTGGATGTTGTCGGTCTCCTCGTCACGGCGCAGAGCCGTCATATCGGTATAGAGACCTTCGCCCACTTCAAAGCCGTAATCGCGAAGCGCCATTCTCTTCCACTTTGCAAGAGAATGAACTATTTCAAAATTACCCTCGTCGCGGATAGTAAAGGAAACGGGACGTTCAACGCCGTTCAGGTTATCGTTAAGACCGCTTTCGGAGTCCACGAAAACGGGTGCGGAAACACGGGTCAGATTAAGCTCTATTGCGAGGTCGCGCTCAAAAAAGTCCTTGACCTTTTTGATGGCAAGCTGGGTATATCTGATGTTGAGATGTGATTTATAATCCTTTGGAATGGTCAGTGCCATAACGATCTCTCCTTGTCCGAAGGCCCCATAAAAGACAGACCTTCATCAATGAAATACTAACTAATATTATAAATGTAACAGGTCACCGTGTCAATATTTAAACAAAAATTTATGCTCCGCCCTTTCCTCCTGCTGTGTCAAAATGGCTTTTTCCGTCATAAAATGAAATAAAATGCAAAAGGCGGTACATATAATATGAAAAACAAACAGCTTTTTCGGGGCGCGGCAACTGCCGTAGTCACCCCCTTTAAAAACGGAAACGTTGATTATTCAGCCTTTGAAAAGATCCTTGATTTTCAAATAAGCTCCGGCATAAACGCCCTTGTCATAAGCGGCACAACGGGGGAATCCTGCACTCTTTCCGACAGAGAATGGAGAGATACGCTCTCCTTTGCCGTAGATCATTCAAAGGGAAAGGTTCCCGTTATTGCAGGGTGCGGTTCAAATTCAACGGCAAATGCCGAATATAAGACCGCTCTCGCCGAAGATCTGGGTGCAGACGGCATACTCTCAGTTACCCCCTATTACAACAAGGCGACCCCTCGGGGACTTGTTCTCCACTACAAAAAAATAGCCTCGGCAACTAAGCTTCCCATAATACTTTACAACGTCCCCGGAAGGACGGGAGTTGATATTCCAACAGAAGTTTACGAAGAGCTTCAGGACACCGAAAATATCCTCGGAATAAAGGAAGCATCGGGGAATGCCGCAAGGAGCGCGGAGCTTATTTCTCTGTTCAAAGAGCGGTATTTTATCTATTCGGGAGCAGATGAAATAAACCTTCCGATCCTCGCACTGGGCGGCGACGGAGTCATCTCCGTTCTCTCAAATATTGTACCCGAAATGGTAGTCGGATTATGCAATTTGGCGTTTGCAGAAAACACAAAACGGGCATCAGAGCTCTCTGCCTCTCTGCACCCTCTTATCAAAGCTCTTTTCTGCGAGATAAACCCCATTCCCGTCAAAACGGCACTTGCCGAAATGGGCTTTTGCAACGCCGAATTCCGCCTTCCTCTCTGCGAAATGAGCGAAAAAAACAGAGAATATCTCACGGATGTTCTAAGAAATCTGAGCGTCATATAAAAAGGCCGAAAACCTCCGCCCTTATTCTCAAACGGGCGGAACTTTTTTCGCCGTTTTTCCGTCTTAACAAACGGAAGGAGAAAGCATGACAAAAGTTAATTATTTCCGCTTTTAAAAATTAGTTATTTATCAGTTGACTTTTTAATTCTTTTATGGTATCTTTTATATGAAGAAATATATATAATATGAGAGGCAGATAATGTTCGGAGTAAACGTAACCGATTACGACAGAAAAGTCTGGGAAGAAGAACTGAAAGACTTTCTGCCCGATAAAATTATAGACTGTCACGTTCATATCTACAAGGAAGAAATGCAGAAATGGGAGTCCGAGGACAGAAAAGGCTGTGTTATGTGGCCCCATATCGTTGCGCCCGACCTGCAGATAGACGACATGTGGCAGTCCTTCTCGCAGATGTTCCCCGGCAAAAAGGTCAGCGCAGTTATCATGGGCATGCCCACCTGCAGACTCGATGAGGTAAATGAATACGCTCTCGAGTGTGCAAAAAGAGATAACATCCCTGCTCTTTACTGCACAAACTGGAACTCTACGAAGGAAGAGATAAGAGATGCCATGGCGCGCGGCTTCGCGGGAATAAAGCCCTACCTTAACAACTCCCCCTCCTACATACCCGAAAAGGAAGTGAGAATTTTTGACTTTCTCACCCACGAACACCTTGAGGTAATGGATGAGCTTGGCGGTATCGTAATGCTTCATATTCCCCGTTCCCTCAGACTCCGCGACCCCATCAACCTGGCGCAGATGATGGAGATCGAAGAAAAATATCCCAACGCCAAGGTAATAATCGCTCACATCGGCAGAGCTTATGCCGTTGAGGATATCGGAGATTCATTTGAAATTCTGAAGAACACCAAAAACATGATGTTCGATTTCACCGCAAACACTCTTACCGAGGCTATGGTTGAGTGTATTAAGGCGGTGGGAACCGAAAGACTTATGTTTGGCTCCGACATGCCCATTACAAAAATGAGAATGTACAGAATAGTGGAAAACGGCAGCTACGTAAACGTTGTTCCGCGTGGTGCCTACGGCGACGTTTCCGATGACCCTCATATGAGAGAAACGAACGAAACTGACATCACCACCTTCATGTACGAGGAGCTTCGCTCCTTCAAAAAGTGCGCCGAAATTCTGAACCTCTCAAGAGAGGACGTTGAGAATATCATGTACAAGAATGCGGCAAGGCTTTTCGGAATGGAAATTTAAAAGAAAACAAGGTACAAAAAATTGAAAAAGATTAAAATCGGCTTTTTGCCCTTATACATTAAACTTTATGACGACTGCGGCTTCGTAGTCCGTCCCCGCACAGAGCCCTTCTATGAAGAGCTTGCATGCAGATTTGAAGAGCTTGGATTTGACGTAATGAGAAGCCCCTTCTGCAACGTTGAAGAAGAATTCAAGGCGGCTGTTTCAAAGTTTGAAGAGGAAGGCGCTGACTGCATCGTAACGTGGCACGCGGCTTACTCACCCTCCCTTGAATGTATCAAAGTTCTTTCGGGAACGTCCCTTCCCATCGTAGTTCTCGACACCACCGAGGTTTATGACTTCAGCCCCCTTCAGGACGGCGACGAGCTCAACTACTGCCACGGCATCCACGGCGTAATGGATATGACCAATATGCTGAAAAGAGCAGGCAAGGCTTACGCTATCGCGGCAGGCCACTATCCCACATCAAACGTGGTTGAAAAAGCGGCAGGCTACGTTAAGGCGGCAGTGGGTGCGGCAAGCCTCAAGGGAACAAAGGTAGGCACCATCGGCGGCAGCTTTGACGGCATGGGCGACTTCCTTATCTCCGACGAAGAACTGAAAGAAGTTTTCGGCGTTGAAGCAGTTTATTCCGACGGCGCAGAGCTCACAGCTCTCAGAAACGAAGTTACCGACGAAGAGATCGAAGCTGAAATGGCATGGGATGCAGAAAACTACATAGCCATCAGCGATATCGACGAGGAAACTCACAGAAAGACCGTAAGAAACTGTCTCGCAGTAAGACACTGGATAGAAAAGCACGGACTTGAAGCGTTCACCGTAAACTTCCGTGAGATCCGTCCCGAAAACGGTCTTGAGATCATGCCTTTCATGGAAGCATGTAAAGCAATGGCTCGCGGCATCGGTTACGCAGGCGAAGGCGACGTTATGACTGCGGCTGTAACGGGCGCTATGATGCGCGGCTTCGGCACAGCGGCATTCGTTGAAATCTTCTGCCCCGACTGGAAGGGAGGCTCCCTTATGCTCAGCCACATGGGTGAATACAATATGGCGCTTGCAAACGGCAAGAGCGAAATGAAGAAGATATCCTTCATCTTCGGCGAAGCTGACGATCCCATCGTAGGCTACGGCTGCTATAAGGGCGGCGAGGCCATCTTCACAAACGTATTCAAGAACGAAAAGGGCACCTACACAATGCTTATCTCTCCCGTTGAGATGCTCGACGTAAGAGAAGATAACTTTGTCGGCACAGTGAGAGGCTGGATGCGTCCCAAGATGCCCCTTCCCGAATTCCTTGAAAGAATAAGCATGGCGGGTGTTACTCACCACAGCTCCCTTATCTATGATGCAACAATTTCCGAGGTTGAATTCTTCGCAAAGATCCTCGGCCTTGAAACGGTCATCGTAGACTGAGAATAAAAACAAGTCCTTTCCGTAAGGCAAGGCTTTATGATATAAAAAATAAAAAAATATATATTTAAAAAGTGAGGTACAAAATGAACTTCAAACGCATTCTTGCACTCCTTCTGGTTGCTTGCTTCTGCATGTCAGCTCTGATGCTCACTTCCTGCGACAAGGGTCCCGAAGAATTCGTAAACCCTAACGGCGGCGAAGCAAGCTCTGACAACGGCGCATTTGCAGCAGCCGACTACGAAAACGAAGTTTTCACATTCGCTAAGTTCACTTCCAGCACAGATACCAACGAGTATTACTGCGGTCAGTGGATCGATGCCGAAGCAATCACAGGTGTTGCTACAAACGACGCTGTGTTCAAGAGAAACAAGGCATGTGAAGACAAATACCGCGTAGTGATCGAAGAAAAGCTCGCCGGCGAAGGCGCAGAAGAACTTCAGGAATACTACATGGCAGGCGACTACTGCTTCGACGTTATCTACGGATGGGGTCTCCGTTTCGGTCCCGTTATCACATCCAACCTCTTCTATGATTTCAGAGAGCTTGACGAAGCAGGCTACATCAACATGGAAAACGACTACTGGAGCCCTGCAGCTAACGAAGACCTTACGATCGCAGGAAAAACTTACGTTGCAATCAACGATATTACAATGAGTAAGCTCTCCTGGACAGGTTGTCTCTTCTTCAACCCCGAGATCATCGACGTTTACGGCCTTGAAAATCCCCAGGATCTCGTTGACTCCAACAAGTGGACCATCGACAAGTTCCTTGAAATGGTTGCAGCCGTACACGACGATACAGACGGCGACGGTTCCTCCTTCACAAAAGAAGACCGTTACGGTTACATCACATTCTCCGATGAAAACGGCCTTATCGCAGGTTGTAACATCACAAACACAGTTAAGGATGCTGACGGTTACTACACACTCGCTATCGGCGAAACAAAGGTAGTTGACCTCATCACTAAGCTTAAGGAAACTCTCACAGACGCTGACCACGTATTCACACACGAGCAGATCAACTCCGGTGCTGACAGAACAGGTTACGACGAATGGGAATACACACGTTCCTACTTCGCAAAGGGCCACTCCCTCTTCATCGGCGGTACTCCCGAGCTCACACGTGAATTCAAGGATATGGAAGGCGGCTACGGTGTTGTTCCGCTTCCTAAGTTTGACGAAAACCAGACTGAATACCGCGCTAACATCGACCCCTGCGCAGGTATCTTCGCAATCCCCAACACGGTTCGTAACGACGGTATCTCTTCCGCTTCCTTCGAACGTACAGGTACAATTCTTGAATACCTTGCATACCTTTCCGGTAAAGATGAAGATGGCTCTGTTGTAAACGCATACTACGAAACAACTATCAAGGGTCAGCGTCAGACTATCGAAAAGAACAAGGATATGCTCGAGATCGTTAAGGCTTGCGGACGTTATGACTGGACAAACGTTCTCCAGGTAGGCGGCAGCGGCAAGACGATCAACGATACACTTGCTAAGATGTATCAGAGCCGTGGTATCGCTTCTGCTTACAAGCAGTCCGAAACAAGACTTAAGAAGGCTATTGACGATACATACAACGCAATTTCTCTTCTTGACTAATTGAAAACAAAGCCCTCGGGCAATGAAAAGCACTCGCTTCGGCGGGTGCTTTTTTAACCGATATTCTCCGCAGAGGGCAACGCCCCCTACGCCCCCGCTTCACAAAGCAAATAATGCTTGGAAGGCTCTTTTTCCTCAAATCATATTCATCCTGCCCGGCATAATATTCTCACACCCCGAATGGATATGAAGTCCCGCGATCTCGGGATCTGCAAGGTAAACTCCGCGAAAGACAGTTCCCTTTCCGTATCGCCCCTCAAGTCTGTCGCAGGCTGCCTCAAGAAATTCCCTTCGCTGCAATTTCATTATTTCGGGGTCAAGGGAAAGCTGGATTTCTTCCGTATAAATAAGGTCGGATGCCTGAACGCTGAGAGAACGGACAGGCTTTCCCGAGCGGTGGTTCTTCAGAAAAAGCTCATGGGCGGCTCTGAATATCTCCGTTGAGGTGCGGCAAGGGACCCTGAGCTTTTTCTGCCTTTCATAAGAACTAAGCTCAAAGTCACGGACATAAAGCCGTACTGTGCGGCAGAAAAAACCGTATTCTCTGAGCCTTGAGGAGACCTTTGTACAAAGGGGGAGAAGAGCGCATCTTATATCGTCGTCACAGACTAAATCACGGTGGGAAGTATTTCCGCAGGATACGGATTTCACAAGAGTTTTGGCATTGATATTTGCAACGGGAGACATATCAAGACCGTTGGCAAAGGTCCACAGCATCTCTCCGTTTTTACCCATAAAATATCTCAATGCCTCAATGGGAGTTCTTGCAAGCTTTCCTATGGTGGTGATACCTAAATTTTCAAGCTTTTCTCCGCTTTTCCGTCCAACGTAAAGAAGGTCTCTGACGGGAAGATCCCATATCTGATTTCTGAAATTATCCTTATCTATAACCGTTGTGGCATCGGGCTTTTTCATATCACTTCCAAGCTTTGCAAAGACCTTGTTGAAGGAAACTCCCACGGAAACAGTGACTCCAAGCTCTTTTTTTATCCGCTCACGTATCTCGTCGGCAATAGTCCTTCCGTCGCCGAAAAGGCGGCGACTGCCCGTAACGTCAAGCCAACATTCGTCCATACCGTAGGACTCCACAAGGTCGGTGTAATCCGCATATATCTTCCTTGCCGCCGCAGAAAATTTTTCGTATTCCCCATAGTGGGGCGGAACACAGATAAGTGAGGGGCATTTTTGCTTTGCCTGCCAAAGAGGCTCGCCCGTCTGAACACCGAAGCTTTTCGCTTCATAATTCTTTGCGAGAATTATTCCGTGTCTCTTTTCAGGGTCACCTGCCACTGCAACGGGATGCCCTTTAAGTGTCGGGTCAAGGTGACACTCCACCGATGCAAAAAAATTATTGAGGTCGGAATGAAGAATAGTTCTTTCCAAAAAAGCCGCTCCTTTCTGATGCTCGGTTCAACACCGAACATTTGTTCGTTATTAATTCTATCACAAACAAAGAAAAACTTCAATGGAAATTCCTTCAAAACAACACAATATATTACATAATGAATTAAGGGGCAAAAATCGCTGAAAAAGTCACTTCTACCGCGGGTAGAGTTGTATTTTTCGTCTCTACCCGTCAGTTCCTTTGCGGTATACTTATAAAACCTTACCGTAGGTTGAAAAAACAAACTCCGGCGGGTAAAATGACTGTATCAAAAAGCCGAAAGGAAGAACCATGACCCGAACAAAGCTTTCAGACAGAATACTTCCCACCTATACAAAAGGGGAAGAATTTATAAATACCGCATCCCACGTTACAGGTGCGCTTTTCGGCATATTTGCTCTCATCTCCTGTATCGCACTCTCCGCCGCAAAGAACGACCCATGGGGAATAACAGGTTGCTCCATATACGGCGCATCCCTTATTATTCTCTACACAGCATCAAGCCTTTACCACGGAATAAGCCACGAAATGACAAAAAAAGTGATGCAGATAATCGACCACTGCACCATCTATTTTCTTATTGCGGGTACCTACACTCCCATTCTTTTCTGCTCCATCCTCCCCGTTTCACAGGTTTGGGCATGGATAATATTTGCCCTTGAATGGGGATTTGCCATAATTGCCACAATACTTACCGCCATCGATATAAAGAAATATTTCAAGTTCTCTATGGTCTGCTATATAGGCATGGGATGGTGTATTCTTATGGCGGCAAAAACGGCTATTGAGGCCATTCCCTTTGCAGGACTTATGTATCTTCTTTTCGGCGGAATTGCATACACCGTGGGTGCCGTAATGTACGGCATCGGAAAGAAACACAGATACGTTCATTCAATATTCCATATCTTTGTCCTTCTCGGAACCTTACTTCAGTTTATTTGTATCAGATTTTACGTGATATGATAAAAACCTCAGACTGCAAAGTAGTCTGAGGTTTCAGAGTGCAGACAAAGTCTGCACTCTGGATCAGACTGAGAGAAACGCAGGTAGATTTGGCGATTTTTTCCTCGTAGGCGCAAGGGGTCCTCAAACATTCATCGAATGTTTGGGGTTCACGCCGTAGTTGCCTATGGTAGAGGGAAAAACTCGCCTAAAGAGAACCCCAAGTCAGCAAAGCTAACTTGAGGACCCCTTAAACAGATGTGGCGGGCATTTTGCCCGCCTTTTCCATGTCAGATGATTTCATCAAGAAATAATTGTTTTGAAGAATCTTTTCTTCTCACATCTGCGTTATACCAAGTTTGTCTTCGGTCTGAATACCCCGACAGAGTAGTCGGGGTATTATCTTATACGGTTACAGCTTCCAAAACTTTTCAAGAACTCCCGAGAGGGAATAGGTGTCGCCGACGTATTTCATGTGGCTCCAGTGTGATGGAAATAGCTTTTGTATCTGCCTGTCGGCATATCTTTCATCAATGAGAACAACAACTCCGCGGTCAGTGCCGCTTCTTATAACTCTGCCTGCCGCCTGCTGGATTTTTATCATGGCAGGATAGAGGTAGGCAAAGCCGTGGCCGTCCTCTCTCGTTCTGTCGTAATAATCTTTTAAGATATTAAGCTCAGAAGAGATACCCGGAAGACCGATTCCCACAAGGACCGCGCCGATAAGCATTTTGTCGGGCAGGTCAATGCCCTCTGAGAATATTCCGCCAAGAACACAGAAGCCCACAAGGGTCTCGCCGTCAGTTGCATTTTCAAAGAATGAAAGAAAACGCGCTCTTGCTTCAACGGACATTCCCGATTTCTGCGCCACCGCCTTAATGTGTTTCGGTGCCGCGCGGAGAAATTCCTTTACTACTGTGTTCATATATTCATAGGAAGGAAAGTAGATCATGTAATTCCCCGCCTTTGCCAAGACGGTTGTAATTATGATCTCGGCTATCTTCTTTGCGGTGTCCCCTCTTGTGACGTAGCGCGTGCTCACCTTGTCCATGGCAACAAGACAAAGATTTTCGGAGTCGTAGGGTGAGTCAAGCTCAAGGAGTGTTGCCTTTCTGCATCCGAAGAGGTCGGCAAAATAGTCCGTGGGCGTGAGAGTTGCCGAGAAAAGAATAGTTGAAACTGCGCCTTTCATGATGGTGTCAAGAATATTTGATGGGTCAAGGCAGAGTATTCTGAAACGAAGGGTGTCACCGATAGCTTCGCCGAAGAAAACGAAATGCTCGTCAAAGAAATCGGCGGCGTGAAGAATGTCCGAAAGCTTTGAGGATGCTTTTTCGATAAGGGGCAGAAGCTTTTCGTTCTCGCAGAATTTTTCTGCATCCGAAAGGGCTCGGGAAAGCTCTCTTATGGAACGCAGAAGTTCTTTCGGTATCTCGTTTTCAACAGAATATCCGTAGCTCTCGGCTCCCGCAAGCTCCGTGTTTTCGAGGCAAAGCGCCCTCACCGCTTCAAAATTTGAGATAAGGGAATTTGCTTTTTCGTGAAGAGTGGCATTGAAATATTTCACTTCCGTTGCCGTTTCAACAAGGTTCTTTATAAGGGAAACGTCAAGATTTCCGCAGTACATCTCCCTTGCGCGGTCGGGCAGATTGTGGGCCTCGTCAATAAGGAAAACGTATCTGAGGTCATTTTCGGTAAAATACCTTCTGAAGCGGATGCGGGTGTCAAAGGCGTAGTTGTAGTCGCAGATTATTATCTGACAGTATTCGCTGAGGTCAAGGGATAATTCATAGGGACAAAGGGCAAATTTCTCGGCTGCGGCACGTATTTCATCGGAGCCGTAGACCGTACCGCTTGACAAAAGCTCCGTCAGCGCTGCTTTCACTCGGGTGGAGTAAGAGCCGTCCTGACTGTCGCACAGACGGGGGCAGTTAAAGGTGCACTTATCCACCTTGAAGGGATTCTTCTTGTCCTTTGAAGGGCACATACGTTCCTTTGCAACGATAGTCACGGTGCGAAGCTCGGGAACGAACTTATTTATGACAGCGGCAGTTTCCTCCGCCGCTTTTCCCGTCACCGTTTTTGCGGTTAGATAAAATATCTTTTCAGTATGTCCCGTGGCAAGAGATTTTACTGCAGGATAGAGTGCGGAAACGGTCTTGCCTATTCCCGTGGGGGCAACGGCAACAAGTCTTTTTCCCGTTTTGATGGCCTTGAATGCCTTGAGGATAAAATCCCTTTGACCCTCTCGGATGCTCTTGTAGGGGAAGGGCATATTCTTTATATTGTCTATTCCTTTTTGGAGAAAGTCCTTTCTGACCTTCGCAAAAAAGAATGAGTTTTCAAGGAGAATTTTAACTATTCTTTCAAGCAGAGGATAGGAAAGATATGCTCTGTATCCCGTGGCGTTGTCGTTTTTGTCAATGTAAGTGAGCTGAAGGGAAACTCCGCTGAGCTTTCTCTCTCTGCAGAGCGCAAGGGCTGAAATACAACCTTCCGCAACGAAGGAGCTGTCTGAAAAAATGCGCATGGGCGCTCTCTTTACCTGCTTTGTTTTCTCAATTACAAGTCCGTCCTTGGTCTTTGAAATTCCGTCGTTTGAGGTTTCGATTATAAAAGCTTCACCTTCAAAGAGCATACGGCAGGAAACGTCAGACGGCATCTCCCTTTCTTCGGTGGGAGATGCGGAAGGTAAAAACATGGGATAAGTCCCGAAGGGTATGTCGGGGCACACGCATATCTCACGGGCAGAGATGATTATTTCGCCCGCATCCGACAGCTTTATATTCATGGCTTTACCTCCTTGTCTTTAATTTTTTGTGTATGGCCTTTTCGGTGTTGCATAAATTGTTATAAAGTGGTATACTAACTGTGTTGCAGTAAAACTGCAGCTTTAAAAATCGGAAATGAAGGTTTGTTTATGATACTTGATAAGAAGATGACCACCGTTGCATACAGATGCCCTGCCTGCGGAATGACCGTCAAGAGCGTTATGGGAGCCTTTGTCCTTGGGGGAGACCTTGTGAGACTTAAGTGTCCCTGCGGCGAGAGCGAAATGACCGTGGAGCATAAGCGCGACGGAAAGATGCGCCTTACGGTGCCCTGCTTCCTTTGCCCCAAGCCCCATATATTTACGGTGAGCGAAAACATTTTCTATTCCAAGGATATATTCTCCCTGCCTTGCTCCTACACGGGAGTTGACATAGGCTTTCTTGGTGAAGCGGAGCAGGTTGAAAAAGCTATTGAAGAGTCCGACCTTCTGCTTGCGGAAATGCTTGGAGAAAACGATTTCTCAGACCTTTCCTGCGGTAAGAAGGAGAGCGTTTTCGACGACCCTCAGATACTCGATATCATCCTCTACGTTATAGGCGACCTTGCCGAGGAAAAGAAGATATACTGCGGCTGTGAGCCGGGCGAGGGACGATATGAAGTGTCCGTCACCGACAGCAGTGTTATCGTTACCTGTAAGGAATGCGGAAAAAGCGTTGAGATCCCTGCAGGAAGCACTCTTGCCGCAAACGCATTTCTTCATACGGATGAGTTGACGCTAAGCTGAGGATCATATTATGAAAAAATCCGACAAACAGTAACCGAAAGCTCCTTCATGCATAACATGATAACAGAGGACGGAAAACCTCCTCGGAAAAAATGAAAGGACTTCGGCGAGGTCTCGCCGGAAAAAGTGTAATATGAATTGTTTCTGTAATATTTTCGATAACGAAGTGCTTTGGCTCATCATAATCGCCCTTATCATTCTCTTTGCAGTTTGTGATAACGGCGGCTGCGGTTACTGCCTCGGCGGTAACAACGGCTGTACTTCTTATAACAACAATACACACGGCTGCTGCTAAAAATCAAATATATATGTGCCCCCAAGTCAGCTTTAGCTGACTTGGGGTTCTCTTTTGACAAGGGGTCCTCCGTAGGGGGCGGAGCCTCGACGCCCCGTTCTTGTCGCAAGACGGCTTGGGGTTCTCTTTTACATTCTCTTGATCTTCTGCGCTCTTATATCGTTTCCGAGGAAACGAAGGGGCTTGAACTCGCCGAAGATGCGGCTTAATATTCTGTCCGCATATTTTTCGCGAAGCTCCGACTGAGTGAGGTTTGTGTTTATGATGGTTGAAAGACCGTTATTTATTCTTGTGTTTACGAGATTGTAAACGACGGAGACCGTAAACTGATTTATTATCTCGCAGCCGAGGTCATCAATTATAAGCAGGTCGCTGTCGTAATATCTTTTTCTTATTTCGTCTTCGCTTACGGAGCCTCTGAAGCGCTGAGCCTCAAAATCGGCCATTATCTCGTTTACGGTGTCGTAGGCAACAGAGAAGCCTTTTTCGATAACTACCTTTGCAACGGAGGTTGAAAGATGGGTCTTGCCGAGCCCCGTATCGCCCATGAGAATGAAGCTCATTCCGTTTCCTTGCTTGAAATTTTCCGCAAAGCTTTTCAGCGTATCAAAGTTATTTTTTGCGTGTTTTAATGCCTCTCCGCTGTAGAAATCAAAGGAAAAGCTCTCAAATGACTGCTTCTTCACAAGCTCCCCGATGCCGGAGTCCTTGAATGCGCCCATGGCAACGATCTTCTTAAGGCAGGAGCACATATTTATTCCAACGAAACCTGTGTCGTTGCAAAGAGGACATTCAAACTTAACTTCGGTGTAGTCCTCGGGATACCCTTTCTCTTTGAGAAGGGCGGCGCGTTCAGCGCGAAGCTTCATATTCTCATTTTTTATAGCCGAGAGCTTTTCTTCGTAGTCGTCGCCGCTGAGAGCCGCCATGGCGATTTCCGAGCAGGTGGCGGAAAGCTTTCTGTCTATTTCAAAAACACCGGGAACGAGGGAGTGAACTTCCGTTCTTTTTCTTTCCATTTCAGTGATGGCAGCGTCTCTCTTCTTTGAGAATTCTTCCATCAGACGGGCTGTGTTACTGGTTTTCAAATTCCCGACTCCTTTCGATTATCGTTTATTTTACTTAGGATTTGTCAAGTGTGTAATCTGCGCCGTAGGAGCGCTTGAGGGCTGCTTCAAAGAAATCATCCGTATCGAAGCTGCCCTTCTTTTCCTTCGGCTTATCCTTGGGTGCATTTTGACTCTTGTAGCTTTCTCTTGATTTTTCAATGGCCTCAACGGTCAAGAGCCCGTCCTTGTGCCAACGCTCAAGAATGGTGTTCATGTAGCTTATGGAAAAACGCTTTGTGTTTTCGGCTGTTATCTCAAATGCCTTTTCAACGACTTCCATTGGAATTTCAAGGGAAGCCCAGTTCATAAAGGCATCCTTTTCCTTCTTGGTAAGGGAGCGGTCTCCGATACCGAGAAGAGTTCTCATCTTGCCTTCACGGCTTTTTGCAAGAGCGTGATGCTCGATATACTTTTCAAGGCTCTGATATTCCGTAATTCCCGCATCGAAAAGGGAAACTGCAGTTTTTTCTATGTATCTGAGAGAGGTCTTCTTTATGCTTGCGCAGTGAGTGCAGAGAAGAAGGACAAAGTCTGCGTCAAGGTTTAAGTAGTCTATAAGCTTGAGGATGACCTCAACCTCATGGACGGACATTATCTTGCCCAGTACCTGCTGACAGTTGTCGATAAGCGCCTTGGTCTCTTTATTCTTTTCAAGAATTCTGTTTATCTGATCGGTGCTGTAAACGGGAAGCTCCGAGGACATGATAACGACCTTTGAGCTCTTTTTGCTATCGGTGCTCTCGCTTTCGGCTTTTGCACTCTCGGTCTTTTCTGTCTTTTCGACGGGAGCCTCTGCCTTTTTGCCAAGCCCCGTAACGGACATGACACCCTTCTTTTTCCAGAGGGTGAGCGCATCGTGTACCTCGTTCCTTGAAAGCCCCGTGGCATCTGCAATTTCGGTTAAGGTGCAGCTCTGATTTGCAAGAGAGAAGATCAGAACGCGAAGCTCCGCACCGCTTGCCTCCTTCAGGTATTCAAGAACCTGAGTGCCGGGGATGGTAATTATTTTATCTCCGTATTTCGGATTTATTTTCATGCTTTTTTATTTCTCCAATGTTTTTACTTTTCAGACGTGATAAATTCCGTCTGAGCCTGTCTTTGATGCGTGAAGGGCACCTTCCTCGGATGCAAATGCATTGAGGGAGCTGTCAGCTCTTATTCCTTTTTTGAACTCAAAGTAGCCTTGTGCGCCGATCATTGCGCCGTTGTCTCCGCAAAGGGAGATGGGGGGAATACAAAGCCTTACGCCCATGCGCTCTGCAAGCTTCGAAATACCTTCTCTCAGGTGGGAGTTGGCTGCAACACCGCCTGCAAGAACAACGGTCTTAAATCCCGTTTCCTTGATTGCGGCTTCAAGCTTTGAAACGATGCCCGAAACTACGGACTCGGTAAAGCAAGCGGCGATCTCGGCGCGGAATTCGAAGGGAAGCTCCTCGTGCTTTTCAAGGGAAAGGCGCTGTCTTTCCGTGTGTATGGTGTTGACCGCAAAGGTCTTAAGTCCGCTGAAGGAGAAGTCAAGGGTCTCGTCGTTTATGGCGGGAGAGGGGAAGCGGCGCGTAAATTTTGCGCCTTCCGATTTGAGCTTTTTTCCCTCATGGGCAAGCTTGTCCATAGCGGCGCCTCCGGGATAGGGAAGACCCATAATTCTGCCCACCTTGTCAAAGGCTTCGCCTGCGGCATCGTCTCTCGTTGCGCCTATCTCCTCAAAATCCGTGGGGGTGGTCACCTTGTAAATTGAGGTGTGACCGCCCGAAACGATAAGGGAGAGAAAAGGTGCTTCAAGGTCGGGGTAGGCAAGGTAAGCCGCCGCAGTGTGACCCTTGATGTGGTCAACGGGAATAAGGGGGACGTCAAGTGAGAGGGCAAGGCTCTTTGCAAAGCTCAATCCTACAAGAAGGGAGCCGATAAGTCCGGGGGAATAGGTCACCGCAACGGCATCCATATCGCGCGGCTCAAAGCCTGACTTTTCAAAGGCCTCGTGAATAACGGAGGAGACCTTCTCAATGTGCTCTCGGCTTGCTATCTCCGGAACAACTCCGCCGTAAAGCGCGTGGGTCTCTATCTGAGAAAAGACCGCGCTTGAATGTATTATTCTTTTATCATCATCCATTTCGACGACGGCGCAAGCCGTTTCGTCGCAGGAGCTTTCAATTGAGAGTATTAACATATATTCATGAAGACAAGCGTAGGGCGCCGGTCTTTATCTCCGTTTCAGTTTAATTTCAGTACCATTATCACAGCATCTTCCGTGGGAGATCTGTAATAGTTCTTTCGCACTCCGAGCTCCTCAAAGCCGTGTTTTTTGTATAAAGAGCGCGCGGAAGCGTTTGACTCTCTCACTTCGAGAAACAGTCGTTCAACTTTGTTTTCCAAAGCGCACTCTGTAACGTGAGAAAGAAGTCTGTCCCCGTATCCGAGACCGCGAAGGGCAGGGTCAACTGCGATATTGAGAAGCTCGCCCTCTTCAAAAACGAAGGCAAACATGGCATAACCCACAACCTTTTCATCCTGCATAAGACATACGCAGTGAGCAAGCTCGCTTTCGATGGAGGATGCAATAGACGCATCGCTCCAAGGGGCGGAAAAGCTCTCTTTTTCAATTCTTACGATCTCGGGTAGATGGCTTATCTCTGCCTTTTCAAGTTTTAAATTATCACTCATCTTCAACCACCACGTATTCGGAGAGCATGTCGCCTATCTCAACGCAGGTGTCGCTTGCTTTGTCGTGAAGGTAGTTTCCGCTTTTGGTGACGTAGTAGTCAACGGAATAGAAAACTGCGGGATATTCTGCACTGTAGAACTTGAGAGTGTAGGAAGCGGTAACGTCCTTTTCAGGCCGGAAAAGCTCCTTTTCGCCGTCGAGAGCAGAGATGATCTCTTTTATCTCGTCGGAGCTTTCAATAGTGGCGATGGAGATAACGCTCACGTCCTCCTCGCAGAGATAGCATACGTCGAAGGTCATATCTCTGAAGGAGGGGACGGGGGAGCTTTCGTTAAGGAAAACAGTCGTGGCACTGCCCGAATATTCTTCGGTGAGCCATATTTCGGGATCCATCTCGTTTCCGTCAAGGTCTGTGAGACGGTAAAGGGTAAAGGCTCCGAATTCCCCATACGCTTCTCCCACACCGCAGGGCTCAAAGCCCATGGGAAGCGCATTGTATTCTTCTTTTGTCCTGCCGTTTACAAGCCGGCCGTCAACGTATTCAAACTTTACGGCGCAGGAAGCAAGACACGTAATACAGAGCAGAAGTGCCGCAAGGGCGCAAATAAATCTTTTCATAAATATCTCCGATATGGAAATTAATAACCGAATTTGCCCGAAAGGCTGTCATCGTCGTCTATCCAGCTCTGAACTGAGTAGATAGAGTAGTCGGTTTTATTTTCTCTTACGATAACCGTTTCGATACCTGCGTTGATAATAAGCTTTTTGCACATCATGCAGGAGCAGGTGTTGGGGTAGAGGCTTCCGTCCTTGGGGTTTGTACAAGCCATGTAAAGAGTGGAGCCCAGCATCTTTTCGCGGTCAGCGGCGATAATTGCGTTTGCTTCGGCATGGGTGCTGCGGCACATTTCGTATCTTTCACCGCGGGGAATACCAAGCTCTTCTCTCATGCAGTAGTTGAGGTCGTCGCAGTTCTTTCTGCCGCGGGGCGCGCCGTTGTAGCCTGTGGAAACGATAACGTCGTTTTTAACTATGATAGCTCCGAAGCGGCGTCTGAGACACGTGCTTCTTTCGGATACTGTTTCTGCAATATCAAGATAGTAATTTATTTTTGAAACTCTTTCCATATTTGGATATCTCCTTGGTGACGATTTTGTTTTCGGGTATAATCATATACATTATACTATTTTTTATATTATAAATCAAGGGCAAAACTCAGCTTCATGAAAAATTATGTTGAAAAATGTTTTGGATGTAAAACTGCGGCCCCGAAGGGCCGCAGTGCAGACTGAAGACAAACTCGGTATAACGCAGATGTGTGTGCAAAAATTAGATGTGACACACATTTCGAGATGAAGTATAACTAACATGCAAAAGGCGGGCAAAATGCCCGCCACATCTGCTTTTGGCGAGTTTTCCTCTCTACCGTAGGTATCTGCGTGAACCCCAAACATTCAAAGAATGTTTGAGGACCCCTTCAGCCGCCGACGAGAGAAAAATCGCCAAATCTACCTTCGTTTCTCTCAGTCTCACTCAGAGTGTAGACTTTGTCTACACTCTGAACTGCGGCCCCGAAGGACCGCAGTGATTTATGAGGTTTTTAAGCTTTTATTTAATGATCTGATTTTCAACTTCTCCGTCTTCGCTTGTCTTCTTGGAAACCATAAGGTTTGTAAGAATACCGAGGATAAGAGCAACTGCGATAGTTGTGAGAGTTACCTTTCCGAAGGTAAGGGAGAGACCGCCGATACCGGAGATAAGGATAACGGAAACAACGAAGAGGTTGCGGTTTTTGCCAAGGTCAACGTTCTGGATCATCTTAAGACCGGAAACTGCGATAAATCCGTAAAGTGCCATGCAAACGCCGCCCATTACGCAGGAGGGGATGGAGTTAACGAATGCAACCAGAGGAGCGAGGAAGGAAACGATAATAGCTTCAATTGCCGCTGTGATGATAGTTGCAACGGAAGCGTTTCTTGTGATAGCAACACAGCCGACGGATTCGCCGTATGTGGTGTTGGGACAGCCGCCGAAGAACGCGCCTGCGATAGAACCGATACCGTCGCCGAGAAGTGTGCGGTGGAGGCCGGGCTCTTCAAGAAGATCCTTTTCGATGATGGAAGAAATGTTCTTGTGGTCAGCTATATGTTCAGCAAATACAACGAACGCAACGGGGATATATGCAACCGCTATTGTGCCGATATAAGTGGGAGTAATTTCGCCGATGCCCTTGAAAGCAGTCCAGAACGTAACGCCGGGAACGTGCAGGAAGGTTTTCCATGTTACGCCTTCTTCAACGAGAGCTGTGAAGGGAGAGTAGTCAACGACCTTGAGAGCGTCGATGTCTGCTACGTTACCGATAATCGTAAAGATGGAAGCTACTGCGTAGCCTGCGAGAATACCGATGATGAAGGGGATGAGCTTCGCAGTCTTCTTACCGTAGGTGGAGCAGAGAATGATAACTGCGAGAGTTACGAGACCGCAGATGATAGCAACGTAAGGATGTCCGCCTGCGGGAGCCTTCTGAAGATCGCCTACCGCGTTGCCTGCAAGGGAGAGACCGATGAGTGCAACGATGGGGCCGATAACGACTGCGGGCATGAGCTTAGATATCCAGTTTACGCCTGCGATCTTAACGATGATGGCGATAACTACGTAAACGAGACCTGCAAAAACAGCACCGAGGATAAGACCGAGGTAACCGAGCTGCATTGAAACGCCGCCTGCAAAAGCTGCTGCCATGGAGCCGAGGAAAGCGAAGGATGAGCCGAGGAATACGGGGCTCTTCTTCTTAGTGAAAAGAACGTAAACAAGAGTACCGATACCTGCGCCGAGGAGTGCCGCCGCGGGGTCCATGCCGTTGCCGACGATAACGGGAACGACCAGGGTAGCTGTCATGATAGCGAGAAGCTGCTGAAGTGCGTAAACGATAAGCTGAGGGAACTTCGGCTTGTCATTTACATTGTAAATAAGTTTCATAAGGGGTATCCTCCCAAAAATAATTTATTATCGGCAAGCGTAAGCTTGTTAATAATCTTTCTCAGACCGAGTAGATGTCAACGCCCGTTTCGCCGTCCACCGAGTCAACCTTGACTACTATCCTTTCCGTTTTTGACGTGGGAATATTCTTTCCCACGAAATCGGGACGGATGGGGAGCTCGCGGTGCCCTCTGTCAACAAGGACTGCAAGCTGAACGGAGCGGGGACGGCCGTTTGCAAACACACATTCAATGGCGGCGCGGACCGTTCTTCCCGAGCAGATCACGTCGTCAACGAGAATGACCGTCTTGTCACTGAGGTCAAAGGGAATATCCGAGCCTTCAGATGAGTTTTTCGGTTTATCTCTCGGAATATCGTCTCTGTAAGCGGTGATATCTATTTCTCCGAAGGGAACCTCAGCCCCGTCGAATATCTTTATGTTGTCTGAAAGGACTGCGGCGAGGGGAACTCCGCGGCGTTTTATTCCGAGAAGAACGATGTTTTCCGCGCCCTTGTTTTTTTCAAGTATCTCATGGGTTATTCGCGCAAGAGATCTGCCCACACTGCGCGCATCCATAATGTTTGATTTGAATTCCATTTTTATTCCTCTTAAAGCTTCGGGTCCGTCCGGTGTATACCTCAGACAAAGAAAAAGACCCTGCCGACGCGACAAGATCTACTGAGGAGCGCATTTTTTGCACCCCGCTTTCCAAGGTTTATAAATCTTATCGGCATCACTGTACCGTTTAAAAATTCACTTTAAACCACCTTTAAAAGGATACCACAAAAACGGTGTTTTGTAAATAAGGAACGACGAAAAAAAGCGACAAATTTTTCGTTTATATATAGTCAAAGCGACGAATATATATGTAAGTGACAAATAAGAAAAAACGGGAGAGCGGTAAAATGAAAAAAACTAAACTGTTCTTTGCAAATGCTCTGCTTCTGTCAGCTGTCAGCATATTTATAAGACTTGTGGGTGTCAGCTTCAACGCCTTCATATCAGTTAAGGTCGGGGCGGAGTGCATGGGACTTTTTACCCTTGTTATGAGCGTTTACGGCCTTGCAGTCACCTTTGCAACGTCGGGCATAAACCTTGCGGTGGTGAAGGTCGTATCCGAAGCGGATGCCGAGATAAAGGACCCGTCGGAAAAAGGAAAAAAGCTCCGTTCTTTAGTGGGGGCTTCCGTTTTGTACAGCCTTCTTTTCGGTGTTGTGACGGGAGCGGTCGTATATTTTTCATCGGGATCTATCGGAGAAACGCTTCTTTGCGACGTCCGTACTGTTCCGTCTCTCAGGCTCTTTGCCCTGAGCCTTCCGCCCATTGCGGTAACCTCTGCTCTCAGCGGCTACTTTACGGGTATAAGACGCGTGATCAAAAACGCGGCAGTGTCCCTTATCGAGCAGTTTGTTAAAATAATGATCATCTGCACGGGGCTTGTGCTTATTGCCCCTCGGGGAATTGAAAGCGCATGCCTTGCCATTGTGGGAGGGGGAGCCCTTGCGGAGGGAGCGTCCCTTGTTTCCGCCCTTATATTTTATTTCACCGATAAGAGTATCAGAGCCCGTCCCTCGGGCAAAGGCTCCTTTTCGGGAAGCTTTCGTAAAGTTTCAAAAATAGCTTTCCCCGTTGCGGTGGGAGCTTATGCAAGGCAGGGGCTTCTGACGGCGGAGCATCTTGCCATTCCCTCGGGACTTCGGAAATACGGACTTGACCCATCGGGAGCCCTCGCCGCTTACGGTGTGATGCAGGGCATGGTAATGCCCCTTGTGCTCTTTCCCTCGGCGGTGCTCTATTCCTTCGCAGGGCTTCTTGTGCCCGAGTTGTCTGAATGTGCCGCCCTCGGAAACAGGAAAAGAGTTATTGCCATAGGCGAGAAGGTCTTCCGCTCGTCCCTTCTTTTCTCCGTCTGCGTTGCAGGAATTTTTCTTTCATTTTCCGATACCATCGGCATGAGCGTATATCAGAGCGCCGAGGCAGCCCGTCAGCTACGGCTCATTTCCGCCCTCATTCCCGTCATGTATCTTGACTCAGCGGTGGACGGGATGCTCAAGGGTCTCGGCGAGCAGGTCTACTGCATGAAGGTAAACGTTGCGGACTCCTTTCTCTGTCTTGTTCTCGTTCTCGTCCTTGTCCCTGCCTTCGGCATTGACGGCTATATTGCTCTTCTCATAATAAGCGAGGTGATAAACGCATCCTTCAGTATCGCAAGGCTTGTAAAGGTGACGGGGCTTCGGATAAATTATTTCAAGTGGGTTCTTTCTCCCGTGCTCTCCGTAATATGCGCCGCCGCTGCCGTAAAGCTTCTTTGCAAGGTGTGCCCGACACTTTCGGATATGACGTTCTCCATCGTTCTCTGCATCCTGCTTTATCTTCTTTTCTGCGCTGTCTTCGGAGCTGTCGGAAAAGAAGATATAAAATGGTGCAACCCCCTTGTACACAAGGGAAAAGACGGGATTTCCAATGTTAAAAAAGACAAATGTCTTAATAATATTTCTGCAAATGTATAAAAATAAAAAACGGCTACGTTTTGCAGCCGTTTTTTACAGTTTCAGTCAGTCTTATGCGTCAATGTTCTGGAGATAAGCGTCATCTGTTGTGATGGTGTACTTTTCTTCCATTTCCTTGTGGTCAGCGGCATAGTCGATGGACTTGAGGGCATTCAGAGCCTTGTCGTGACCGGGGGTAACGTGGTCGCCGTCGCCTACGAAGTACATGATGTGGTAACCGTAGCTTGTGAGGATAATTCCCGTGTCACCTGCGGTTCTGCCTTCTTCGAATATCCAGTTTTCGAAGTCCGCAACCATTTCGTTGTAGCCGACGTTTTCGTAGAGACCGCCGTTTTCCTTACTGCCGGGGTCTTCGGTGTATTCCTTGGCAAGCTCGGTGAACTTTTCCTCGGTGGGATTTTTCTTGTACATGTCGTAAATTTCTTCTGCCGCCTTCTTGCATTCTTCTGTGGAGCTGTAAGATTCTGCAAGGAAGAGAATGTGGCGGACGTTCTTCTTGTAGTAAGCGTTTTCGGAAGGCATCTTGAGAAGCATATATACGGTGTAGATACCGTTTGTTTCATCGGAGGAAACGAAGGTGCCGTTTACTGAGGCTTCTTCGCCGAACATCCAGTCAAGGTATTCCGTGCCTTCCTGATAGGAAACGTTTTTCTTTTCAAGGTTTGTCGCACTGAAGGAAGGATAGTCTTCCTTGCCCGCGTAAAGAACATTGTTATGGAAGTCTTCAGCCGCTGTCTTGAAGCTTTCGGGGTCGGTGCATGCCGCAAGCGCATCAGCCGCCGTCTTTACTGCTTCTGCCGAAACGTTATCGTCCTTCTGCATTGTGTATGCAAGGAAGTTAACGTATGCGTATTCCTTGGGACTTGCGAGGAATTCCTTCTCGATCTCGTCCTCGGTGTGCTCATAGGAGTTTACCATGAAATCGTAAGCCTTCTTTGCAAGGTAGTTCTTTTCAAGGTAGCTCTTTAAAACCTCTTCGTTTGTAAGGCCCATCTTGTCGCCTACGAGGTCGGAGATGGTAGCGTTGTTCTGAGTCGCCATCTGAGTGTAGGAAGCAACGTCGGCTTCAAGAGCCGCTCTGTCGTCCTCTGTGAGCTCAAAGCCCTGTTCCTTTGCAACCTCGCAGAACATAAGAATGTCAGCCGCCTTAAGCTTTGCGGATTCAAGGAAGTAGGAGAAATAGGAGCCTGAGTTGTCTGTCATCATCTGTTCCTTGAGGGACTTGTTAACGTCAAGACCGTACATCTGCTGAAGGACAGATACGTAGGAATCCTGATACATGTTGTAAACGTTATTAATAAGCGCGTTGAATTCGTCGATGAACATATAGTTCAGCTCAGCGAAGGTGATGGAGAAGTTTTCGGTGTTCATAACTACTTTGGTAGCTTCAACGTCGGTTTTTGTTCCTCCGTCGGGAGCTTCTTCGTTTTTCTTTCCTATTTCACAGCCTGTCATGGTGATAGCGGAGAGGAGCATGAGAATGCACATAAGTGCGGCAATGATCTTTTTCATTATTTATCGGCCTTTCATTTTATATATCGGAAATAAGTATAACACAGTGCAGCATTTTTTGCAAGTATCAAGTTTTGCCGTCAATTGCTGCTTTTCTTAATTCTGGGACGGAGCTTTGTGAAGTAGACTGAAATAATAAGAGTGAAGCAAACGTCTGCGAGGATGAAAAATCCGTTTGCGGCAACGTAAGCGGGTATCTTCAGTGTGAAACCAAGCTCTCTCATTCCGAAGAGATAGGTGGCAAGAAGGTATGCCGCGGAGAATACCACGTTAAAATAAAGTATCTTCATAGACCATGCGATAAAAGCGGGGAACTTTTCAAGCCACGCCTTTACCATGGGATAAAGACCGCCGAAGAGGATGAACTCAAGGGCGATGAATTTGTCGGGGATAAAGAATAAACAGAGAACGCTTGCGACGCCCCAGATAAGCCAGGGCCACATACCGCCTATCTCAATTACCGAAATAATAACCACAAGAGCGGCGATAACAGCGGCGCAAAGGTCAAAGACCTGAGTGATGCCGCCGACGTACATTACGGCAAAGCAAAGAGCGGTAAATATTCCCGAGAGGGCAAGCTTCTTTGTATTTTCAAGAACTTTGTTTTCTTTCTTTTTCATTATTTATACCGCCTTTCAGCTTATCAGCAGCAGTCGCAAAGACAGTCGGCGCACATAAGCAGAGTGCAGATGTCGCAGGCATCGCAGTTGCCTGCAGTACCCGTTGTGCTGTAAGGATTTGTCCGTCCCTGTGTGCTCGCTCTCATGTTAGCTCTCATGTTCTTGTATTCAAGATTTGAGGGATCCATGTAGCATGCGGTCTCAATATATTTCTGAGCGTCGAAATAGTTGCCCTTTTTGAGATAAAGGCATCCCATAAGGAAGTTCCATTCCGCGTTTCGTCCTTCTGAAGGAGTTGAAGAGAGAAGCTGTTCGGCTTTCAGAATATTATTCTCATTGATACAACGGCGAACCTCTGCAAAAGCGGAGGAACCGCTGTATGAAGATGAGCCGTAGGATGAGCCGCCGTAAGAGGAGCCTGCGCCCGAAGAACCGCCTTGCGCGCGCTCCTTCTGAATGCGGTCGTACGCTTCGTTTATCTCCTTCATCCTCTCTTCCGCAAGGTCTGCAAGAGGATTGTCAACGTAGTTGTCGGGATGGTATTTTACCGCAAGCTTTCTGTAAGCTTTTTTGATCTCTTCATCGGTCGCCGTAGGCGAAACACCTAAAATCTTGTAAGGATCGTTCATTTTTTATTTCCTTTTCATGTTTTTTGCCTGCCGGTAGGGGCGGCATGTGTTTTTTTCTATACTTTACGTCTCAGCGGATGCTCACGTCCGCTTTTGTTTAAAATCTTTTCCGTTTCTTCGGGAATTCCGTGCTCGAGGATATTTGTGAGAATATTTGGGTACACTGTGCAGCCCTCTGTGTCAAGAAGGGAGAAAGCCGCTCTTGCTCTTTTAAGCTCAAGGCTCACTGCAGTTTTCAGAGTTTCTCTTATATCGGCGCGAAGAACGGTAATTTCCTTCCCGTTTTCAGAGCGGATTTCGGTCGGATCATCATATACTAACGCGATAGGATTGTATTTTTCGCATTTTACGTCGTCTGAAATATCGTCAGCCGCGTCCAGTACGTATATTATCTTGCCCACACATCGGCCTATCTCTTCCGTAATTCTCTCTTCTGCACCGTCATATCCGAAGGAGCAGATGCTTCCGAGAAGCTCGCCGAAGATCTCCGCAGGCACGTCAATGGATGAGGTCTTTTTTTCTTCCGATTCATAAAGACGGTCAAGGTGCATTTTGACCTTTTCTCTTAAAGGCAGAAGAGAGGCATCCGTTTTGGAAACGTTTTTTTCTTCAAAGGGAAGAAGAATTTTTGCACCGAGCTTTTTTGCGCCCTTTTCGTCCCTCAGGTCGTCCCTTGTTTTTTCGGCGGCAAGAATTGCCGTTGCCGCGGCACAGTAGGTGAGCACCGAATTACTTTTGGCAAACGCCTTTTTCTTTAGAGGGTGAGCGATGCAAGCCTTTTTGTCAAACTCCGTATAAGTCTTCTCGACCGCCATGCGAAGGAAGGCGAGAAAGGCAAAGTCATAGCTGAGCGTCATTCGGGAAGCCTGCCCCGTGACGCGGCCCATCTCGCGGCAAAGACCGCAGTAAACTCCCGTGTACGCCTCATATTCTGCAACTGTCAAAAGAGGAACGCAGGGCTTGATATATCCGAACATATAATTCCTCCTTTTCAAGTTTTGTAAACCATATCTCATTTTATCATAATATAAAACGTCATAAAATGCAAGGGTTTCGCGGAAATCTTTTGAAAGGGCGGCTTTTCGGAAGGCTGAAAGCTTAGTCCCGAAACGAAAAACGCACCTCTTGCGAAATGCGTTTGTTTCTTTATTTTTCGTTTTTCTTTGTGAGCTTTTCGATTATTACAAATACGATTTTGATGCCGACACCTACTGCAATGGCAACCACAAGGTCGAAAATAACGGTGAGCGCGAAGGTCACGAAAAGAAGGATGATGTCGGTAAATTTCTTTGTTTTTGCGATCCCCACAAAGCTCTTCCATTCGCTCATGTTATATGCGACCATAAAGAGGATCGCCGCGATGGTGGGCATGGGAATAAGCGCCGCGTAGGGCATGAGGAAGAGAAGAACGAGAAGAAGAATGAGGGCGTGTACCATTCCTGCAACAGGTGTTCTGCCGCCGTTTTTGGCATTTGCAGAGGTTCTTGCGATAGC
This sequence comes from Oscillospiraceae bacterium, assembly GCA_015063695.1. Classification (GTDB taxonomy): domain Bacteria; phylum Bacillota; class Clostridia; order Oscillospirales; family CAG-272; genus RUG14199. The sequence goes on along the minus strand of SVTQ01000001.1, from coordinate 84,907 downwards.
GCCTGTAGCGGGGATGCCGCCGAAGAATACGGAGGCGATGTTACCGAGACCCTGAGCAACGAGCTCGACGTTGGAGTTGTGCTTTTCGGGAGTACCGTCAGTTTTTATCATGTTGTCTGCAACAACGCAGGAGAGAAGGGATTCGATGGCCGCAAGGATCGCGATGGTCACTGCATTGGGGATGACCGCAATTATCTTTTCGGTGCTGAAGTCCATGGAAGCGAAGTCCACCTTGGGAAGTCCCGTGGGGATAGTGTAAAGGTCGCCGATGGTGTAAACGTTTTCGCCGAGGGCAGGAATGAGCCCCACTGCAAGAGCGCCGACGATTACCGCAATAAGTGAAGGGGGAACGCGCTTTTCGAGCTTGGGATAGATAATGAGGATCGCAAGGGAAATAAGTCCGATAATAAGAGCTTCAACGGAGAAAGTTGAGAAGTGCTCAATATTCGCTTCTATCTTTTCAATAGTCTCAATGGGACGGACACCCTCTGCATAAGTAATTCCGAAGAAGTCCTTTATCTGACCGAAAAGGATGGTCACCGCAATACCGCCCGTAAAGCCCACCGTAATGGGATGAGGCATAAAGCGGATAAGTGAGCCGAGCTTCAGAACGCCCATGAGGATGAGAAGAATACCTGCCATGACGGTGGCGATAAAGAGACCGTCCATGCCCTGAGTGGCAACGACACCTGCAACGATGGTAGCAAATGCGGCTGTGGGGCCTGCTATCTGAATACGGCTGCCGCCGAAAAGGGAAACGATAAAGCCGGCGGCAATGGCAGTGTAAACACCGCAGGCAGGCTCAACACCCGAAGCGAGAGCAAGAGCGATGGAGAGGGGAAGAGCGATTATCGCAACTATTACGCCTGCCGCAAGGTCGGATATAAACTGCTTTTTGGTGTAGCTTTTTATGACCTGAAAAAATTTAGGCATAAGATAGAAATCTTTCATGTCAAGCACCTTTCTGTACATTTAAAGAGGAAGCTCTTTAATCCCTTGTTTTTCGAAGTTTTTCGACAATCTTTTTTGCCTTAGGTATTGTATATTTTTTCCTCTTTAATGTCAATGGTGAAAATCCCCATTTTTAAGCGAAAAAACCAACCTTTCGGTTGGTCAGTTTGCGGCTTTTGCAGCTTGGAGGATGCTTTTCAGTACGAATATAGCTAAATAATTTTGCCTCGCGGCAAAACAGCTAAATTGTTCGCGTTGCTCACAGCTAAATTTCACTTTGTGAAGCTAAATAAAATTCGGCTGAACAGCGTGTGCCGGAGGCACACATTTAGCTGACCGAAGGTCAATTTAGCTCCGCTTGGAATTTAGCTCGGCGCCTTTAGGAGCCGAATTTAGCTGAAAAAAAGCACTTCCGAAGAAGTGCTTTTTTTCTGGGGTGAATGATGGGATTCGAACCCACGGCCTCCAGGGCCACAACCTGGCGCTCTAACCAACTGAGCTACACCCACCGTATGGCGTACCTTGAGGGATTCGAACCCCCGACCTACTGCTTAGAAGGCAGTTGCTCTATCCTGCTGAGCTAAAGGTACATATTTGTTGGAGCGGGTGATGGGAATCGAACCCACATAACCAGCTTGGAAGGCTGGAATTCTACCACTGAACTACACCCGCGTGTTTACAGCTTAATTATAGTATCACAAAAGATTTTGCTTGTCAAGGGTTTAACCAAAAAAAATAAAAAAATCCTTCCGAAGTCAAAAAACAGCTTTAAAAACGGCTTGTGTGGGGAAAAATCCACCTTTTTAATGTTGACAATTATTTATAATATATTGTATAATTAATATATATGCGATAAAATGCCGCAGGTGTGCGGGGACGTTGCATACAGATAAAAACAAATACAGGAAAGAGAGAAAAGTATGCTGAAAAGTATGACAGGCTTCGGAAGAGCCAGACAGAGAAGCGCGGCAGGAGATAAGGATATCACCGCGGAAATAAAATCCGTAAACAGCAGATACCTTGACTGCACCGTAAAGCTTCCAAGAATGTACAGCTTCCTTGAGGACAGGATCAAGGAATACCTCGCTCAAAGAGGAGTTTCAAGAGGTAAGATTGAGATATATATAGGAATAGACGTTGTTGAGCAGACAGGTCTTTCCATCGCCCTTGATGCCGCTGTGGCAGAGTCCTATATCGCGGCTCTCCATGAGCTGAGAGATAAGTTTGATCTGCGCGACGATATATCCGTAATGAGAGTTGCTCAGTACCGCGATATATTCACAGTGGTAAAGCCCGAGGACGATATGGAGAAGGACTGGCAGGACGTTAAGAACGTTCTCTCCGAGGCTCTTGACATGTTCCTTGATGCGAGAGAGCGCGAGGGCGCAAACCTTGAAGCAGATATAATGAAAAAAGTGGGTATAATCAAAGAGTACGCAGGAAGGATAAAAGTCCTTTCCGAAGCGGAGATCGCAGGGTACAGTACAAAGCTTGAGGAAAAGATAAGAAAGTTCCTTGACGACTTTGACGTTGAGATAGCTCAGCAGAGAATACTCACGGAAGCCGCTATCTTTGCGGACAAAGCGGCGATAGACGAAGAGCTTGTCCGTCTTGACAGTCATTTTGAAGCAATGAACGGTATTATAGAAAAGCCAGAGCCTGCAGGCAGAAAGCTTGACTTCCTCCTTCAGGAAATGAACCGCGAAACAAACACCATCGGCTCCAAAGCAGGTAACGCCGAGATAGCTCACCTTGTGGTCGACATCAAGAGCGAGCTTGAAAAGATCCGCGAGCAGATCCAGAATATCGAATGATGGGGAGATGCAGAAATGAAGCTTATAAACGTAGGATTTAACAATATGATATGCGCCGATAAGGTCGTAGCTCTCGTCAGTTTTGACTCCGCCCCTTCCAAGAGACTTGTTCAGGACTCAAAGGATAACGGACGCGCTATTGACTGTACGGGCGGTAAGAAGACCCGCTCGGTGATAGTTACCGACAGCGGACACGTAATTCTGTCCTCCCTTGAAACGGAGAAGATAGCAAAGAGAGTATCTGACGAAGAAACGGAGGATGAAGATGAGTAAAGGTCTTTATATCGTAGTTTCGGGCCCTGCGGGAAGCGGCAAGGGCACTGTTGTAAAGCTTCTCCGTGAGAAGCTTCCCACCATCGGCTTTTCCGTTTCCGCTACCACAAGAGCGCCGAGACCCGGAGAGGTCGACGGAGTTCACTACTACTATATTACAAAAGAAGCTTTTGAAGAAAAGCTCTCGAAAAGCGAGGTCCTTGAGCACACCGAGTACTGCGGAAACTATTACGGCACGCTGAAATCCGAAGCCGATAAGGTGGTAGGCGAGGGCCGTGACCTTATCCTGGAAATTGAGGTCGACGGCGCAACTCAGGTCAAAAAGGCATGCCCCGATGCAGTTACCGTAATGCTTCTCCCTCCGAGTGCCGAAGTGCTTGAAGCGCGCCTTCGCGGTCGCGGCACTGAGACCGACGAGGTAATAAAGCGCAGACTCGAAAGAGCACGAGAGGAGCTCGGCTACCTCCCCTACTATGACTACGTAATAGTCAACGGAGAGAACGAAGCTGAAAAATGCGCTGACAGACTTCTTTCCATCATCGAAGCGGAGCATTCCAAAAAAGACCGCATGAAGGACTTCACCGATACATTCTTCAATAACTGAAAAAATAAAGAAAAAATACATATAAAACACTATTTCAAAGGAGAAAAATATGATATTCCCTTCAATCAATGATCTTTCAAAAGGTAAGTACAACAAGTATATGCTCGTTATCGCTACGGCAAAGTGCGCGAGAGTTATTACTGACGAATACGTAATGCAGCGCGAATTTGCGGAAAAGAAGATCGCAAGCAAGGAAACAGACAAGTCTATTGCCGCACTTATCAAGAAGGAATACAGAGACGAAAAGGCAGTCAAGACCGCAGTGAACAGACTCTATGAGGGAAGATTTGAAATTCTTGAAGACGGCGAAGAAGAAATAACTGAAGCTGAAGAAGCCGCAGACGCCGAATAATCAAACGGCAAAAATAACTTTATCGAAAGGAGCAGGCTGTGGAGAGTTTACGGAAGGGCGATATAGCAAGATTATACCTTGTTGACGTGCCCTATTTTGCAGATAAGCTTTACGATTATTATATACCGGCGGAGCTGTCCGCAAAAGTCTTTGAAGGCTCTCTTGTAAGCGTGCCCTTCGGTACGGGAAACCGCCGTATGAACGGGGTGGTCCGGCAGATCTCCGACGTCTCCGGGTACGACAGTCTGAAACCCATTATCAGCGTTTCGGGAGATGAACCTCTTGTGGACTCCGAGCAGATGGCTCTTGCAGAGTTTTTGAAGGAATATACCCTTTGCACCGTGGGCGAAGCGCTTCGCGCCATAGTGCCCTCTGCCGCCTTCTCAAAGATAACAGAATATGCAAGGATAAATCCCGATAAAGAGTACGATGCGGCATCGGGAAAGCTCTCGGAGCGCTCCGTGGCTATCCTTAACTACATCGGCGGCTTTGATAAGGTCCACCTTTCAAAGCTTTCCGTCGAATTCGGCGAAGATTACAGCAAATACTTTGCTCCTCTTGTTAAGGGAAAGTACGTTATCCGCTTTACCGACGTTTCCGAAGGCTCCAAGGGCAAGACGGAGCTTGTGGCGACCCTTGCGGTATCAGCCGAGGAAGCCCTTGACATCGCAAACGGAGCACCGGGAGCTTTGCGCCTCAGAAGCGAAAAGCAGGCAGAGGTGCTAAGGTGCCTCGCCGCTTCGGGTGAAATGAGCAGAGAAGAGCTCAGCGCCGCCTGCGGATGTACAACTGCCCATATTTCCGCCCTTGAGAAAAAGGGGCTTGTGACCACAAGAAAAGAAACGGTTTTCCGAAATCCTTACAAAAACTCAACACCCATAAAAGAAAATATAGTTTTGTCCGAAGAACAGACGAGAGCTTACCATAAGCTCTGCTCCCTTTACGAGGACCCATCGCCTAAGGCGGCGCTTCTTTACGGAGTGACGGGCTCGGGCAAGACAAGTGTTATCAAAAAAATGATAGACCGCGCAAGGGCGGACGGCAAAGGGGTCATTATGCTTGTCCCCGAAATTGCTCTCACCCCTCAGGCGGTTGCGGTCTTCTGCGGATATTACGGTGAGTGCGTTTCGGTGCTCCATTCGGGACTTTCCCAAGGGGAGCGCTTTGATGCCTACAGAAGGATCCGCGACGGACTTTCCGATATAGTCATCGGAACGAGAAGTGCAATTTTTGCACCCCTCAAAAACATAGGACTGATTATTATCGACGAGGAGCAGGAGCACACCTATAAGTCGGACTCCGACCCCAAGTACCTTGCCCATGACGTTGCAAGATACCGCTCCATGGTCCATTCCTCCATGCTTCTCCTTGCCTCGGCAACGCCCTCCTTCGCAAGCTACTATAAAGCAGTCAGCGGAAAATATTCCCTTGTGGAGCTGAAGGAGAGATACGGCGGGGCAACCCTTCCTCAGGTTAAAATATGCGATATGCGCCGTGAGGTGTCCGCAGGCAACGCCTCCCCCATCGGAATGGAGCTTGCAACACGGCTTTCCGAAACAGTTGAAAAGGGGAGACAGGCGATAGTTTTCCTCAACAGACGAGGATACAACAGCTCCGTCACCTGCATGTCCTGCGGCGAGACGGTGAAATGTCCCAACTGCTCCGTTTCCCTCACCTTCCATACGGGAAGAGTGTCGGTTTCCGCCGACGGAAGCGACCTTGAAAAAAGCAGAGCGCGCTCGGGATATCTTATCTGCCATTACTGCGGCCACCGCGAGAAGGTTCCCGAAAAGTGTCCCTCCTGTAAGAAGGAGCATTTCCGCTTTATGGGATGCGGAACCCAGAAGGCGGAGGAAGAGATAAAGAAGATAGTGCCCGATGCTAAAATATCCCGAATGGATATGGATACAACGGGAACGAAAAGCGCCCATGGAGAAATTCTTGAAGAATTCAGAAGTGAGAAAACAAATATACTTCTGGGAACACAGATGGTGGCAAAGGGGCACGATTTTCCCAAGGTCACCCTGGTCGGTGTAATGGGAGCTGACTCCTCTCTCTACCTTGACGATTACAGAGCGGCGGAGAGAACCTTTTCAATGCTCACTCAGGTCATAGGCAGAGCAGGAAGAAAAGGCGGCGAAGAGGGACTTGCCGTTGTGCAGACCCTTAATCCCGACTGCAGTGTAATAAGAGAAGCGGCAACGCAGAACTACCGTGCTTTTTACGAGCGGGAGATAAGAATAAGAAAAAATCTTGCCTTCCCCCCCTTCTGCGATATGGTGGTGCTCACCCTTGCGGCATCTGACGAGGCACTGCTTTCAGCCTCTGCGGTAAAGCTTTCGGAAAGACTTCAGGATATGCTGAAAAAGGAATATCCCGATATAGGACTTCAGGCATTCGGCCCCTTTGAAAACCCCGTTTACAAGGTACAGAACGTCTGCCGTATGAGAATGGTTCTGAAATGCAGAGTAAATAAAAGGCTTAGGAAGATGCTATCGGAGCTTCTTCTTGAGTTCGGAAAGAACACGAAAAAGAAAGTTAATCTCAGCATTGATATAAATCCTTCGGGACTTTAAGGTGCTGACGGTATCGTATAATACATAACACGGGCGGTCTTCCGCCTTACTGACTGATCCGAAAGGAGATTTTACAATGGCAAAGCTTAATATAGTAAAACTCGGTGACGAGGTGCTTCGCAAGAAGTGCCGTCCCGTAATAGAGATAACCCCCAGAATACTCACCCTTCTTGACGATATGATAGAAACTCTCCACGATGCTGACGGTGTCGGTCTTGCGGCTCCTCAGGTGGGAGTAGTGCGCCGCATCTGTCTTGTTGAAGTTGAAGAGGGCGAGCTTTACGAAATGATAAACCCCGAAATTATTGAAGCCGAAGGCGAGCAGGAAGAGCTTGAAGGCTGCCTCTCTCTTCCCGGCAAGTGGGGATATACAAAGCGTCCCGAAAAGGTAACGGTCAGAGCCCTTGACAGACACGGAAAAGAGTACACCGTAACGGGTACCGGCCTTAAGGCGAGAGCCTTCTGTCACGAGATAGACCATCTTGACGGCAAGGTGTTCTCCGATGAAGCGGTGCACATGCTCACACAGAGGGAAATAGACGAGCTGTTCGGAGAGTAAGGACCCGATGCGAGGTGACAAAAATGAAAATACTTTTTATGGGCACTCCCGATTTTGCCCTTGAAATTCTTAAAAGCATATATGAAGCAGGCGAGGAGATAGTCGGTGTCGTAACTCAGCCCGACAAGCCCAAAGGCAGAGGATATGCCATGGTCGCGCCTCCCGTTAAGGTCTACGCTGAAGAAAAGGGACTTCCCGTTTTCCAGCCCGAGACCATGAAGGACGAGGCTTTCCTTCCCACACTCCGTGAGCTTGATCCCGAAATGATAGTAGTTGCCGCTTACGGAAAAATTCTTCCTGCTTACATCATAGATTATCCGAAGTTCGGATGTATAAATGCCCACGGCTCCATTCTCCCCGAATACAGAGGAGCTGCGCCCATCCAGAGAGCGATAATGGACGGCAAGTGTGAGAGCGGAGTCTGCGCCATGTATATGGACGAGGGTCTTGATACGGGCGACGTTATTTTCGTGGAAAAAACGGATATTACCGACGAGGATAATTTTGAAACTCTCCACGATAAGCTTGCACTCTGCGGATGCAAGGCAATTCTCAGAACTATCGAAGCGGCAAAGTGCGGATGTATTCCCCGAGAAAAGCAGGACGATACAAAAGCGACCTATGCTGCAAAGATCTTAAAAGAAGACAGAATTATAGACTTTGGTGCTTCTGCATGCTGTGTCTGTAATAAGATACGCGGACTTTACCCTTTCCCCCGAGCATTCACCTATCTTCCCGACGGAAAGATGCTTCAGATAACCTGCGGCTCTGTCTGCTGTGACAAAAAGTCCGATGCGGCACCCGGTACGGTCATTTCCGCCGACTCAGAGGGCTTTGCGGTTGCCTGCGGTGAAGGAGTTCTCCTTGTAAAAGAAGTAATTCCCGAGGGCAAGGGCAAAATGAAGGCCGCAGATTTTGTGAGAGGACGTAGAATTGCAGAGGGCGACGTTCTCGGCGAAAAAAACTGACGGCGGAGTTCGGTATAAATAATTAAGAAACGCGAAGAAACTTTATGAGATCTGAAAATACTAAAATGAAAAACAAAGAAGTTACCGTCAGAGAAGCGGCGGCAAAGTCCCTTTCCGCATGCTTCAGGCACGGTAAATATTCAAACCTTGAAATATCCTCAGCTCTTGAAAAATATCAATTTGAAGGAGCTGACAGAGGGCTTTTCACAAGACTTGTCTACGGTGTCACCGAAAGGCTTATGACCCTTGACTATATAATCGCAGGGCTTTCTTCAAGACCCCTTGAGAAGATAGATGCCGATACCTTAAATATTCTGAGGCTGGGAATTTATCAGCTCCTTTTCATGGACAGAATTCCCGACCACGCGGCAGTTTCCGAAACTGTTGCTATATCCCCGAAGAGCTCAAAGGGCTTTGTAAACGCCCTCCTTCGTGAGTTTATAAGAAGAAATAAGCAGTATGAGCTTCCTTCTGAGACAGATGCCGAAGATCATCTGGCGGTAAAATATTCCTGCCCCGCGGAGCTTTGCCGCTTCTTCCTCTCTGTTTTTGACAGAGAAACGGCGGAGAAGGTCATTTCAGGCACCCTTCGAGAAACCCCCGTCACCATTAGAGTCAACACAATAAAGGCGAACGCCGAAGAGGTTATTTCCGAAGTATTTCCCGAAGGAAAGGTAAGCGGGCTTTCAAACGACCTTATCGAAGTCAAAGCTCTCGGTGCGCCTTTTTCTCCCGACGGAAGATATTTCGTTCAGGACGGAGCATCAAGACTAACGGTCAAAATGCTTGACCCGAAGGCGGGCGAAACGGTAATCGATACCTGCGCCGCTCCCGGAGGAAAATCCTTCTCGATCGCAATCGATATGAAAAACGAAGGGACGGTCTACTCCTTTGATCTTCATAAGAATAAAGTTTCCCTTATAACGAAGGGAGCGGAAAAACTCGGCCTTTCCTGTATCAAAGCCTCATGCCGCGATGCAACGGACCCCGACGAAAATCTTATCGGAAAAGCGGACAGAGTGCTCTGTGACGCGCCCTGCTCGGGACTTGGAGTAATTGCCAAGAAGCCCGACATAAAGTATAAGAGTATTTCCGATATAGAAAGACTTCCCACCGTTCAGCTCCGCGTTCTGACGGGAGCCTCAAAGTACGTGAAGAAAGGCGGAGTGCTTGTGTATTCCACCTGCACCGTAAACCCTCTTGAAAACGAGGAAGTTGTTAAAAATTTCCTTTTGGAAAACCCCGAATTTTCCCTTGTCCCCGCTGAACTCGGTGAAAGCCTTACGGCAGAGGACGGAATGATGACCTTCTATCCTCATATCCACGGGACGGACGGCTTCTTCGCCGCAAAAATGGTGAAAAATAAGTAACAATCCACATATAAACCGCCCACGCAGCGGAAAACCTGAAGCTATGACAGAAAACATAAAAGAGAACGTAAATATGCAGGGTGCCGATATCCTCTCCATGACCGAGAGCGAGCTTGAAAGATTTGTAGTCGAAGAGCTCGGCGAGCCACGCTTCAGAGCGGCTCAGCTTTACGGATGGATGCAGAAGGGCGCGCCCGTTTCGGAAATGAAGAACCTTCCTGCTTCCTTCAAAAAGAAGCTTTGCGAAAAGGCTCTTTACAGACTTCCGAAAATTGCCGAAAGGCTTGTTTCAAAGCTTGACGGAACAATTAAATATCTTATGGAAATGGTGGACGGCGAGTGCGTTGAAAGCGTTTTCATGCAGTATGAGCACGGAAACACCGTCTGCGTGTCCTGTCAGGCAGGATGCCGTATGGGATGCCGCTTCTGCGCTTCGACCTTAAACGGCAGAAACCGTGACCTTGAGCCTTCCGAAATACTGGGTCAGATAGCGGTCATAAGCCGCGATACGGGACTTCGCGTAGGCGGTATCGTTATGATGGGAATAGGCGAGCCCCTCGATAACTACGATAACACCATAAAGTTCTTAAAGCTCGTTTCCGCAGAGAAGGGGCTGAATATAGGACTGAGACATATCTCGGTTTCGACCTGCGGACTTGTGCCGAAGATAAGAAAGCTGGCAGAGGAAGGTCTTCCCGTAACTCTTTCCGTATCTCTCCATGCGGCAGAGGACGAAAGGCGCTCCTCTCTTATGCCCATAAACAATAAGTACGGCATTGACGAGCTTCTCTCAGCCTGCAGATATTATTTTGAAACAACGGGCAGACGTGTGTCCTTTGAATATACCCTTATAGCAGGGCAGAACGACAGCTTTGAGGATGCGGATAAACTTGCATCCGTAATAAAAAAAGGCATGTCCTGTCCCTGCCACGTAAATCTTATTATGCTCAACGAAGTGAGCGAAACAAAATTCGTTTCCGTCCAGAAGGAAAGAGCCGACGCTTTCTGTAAGCGCCTCTGTTCAAAGGGCGTAAACGCAACGGTCAGAAGAAGGCTCGGAAGCGATATCAACGCCTCCTGCGGTCAGCTGAGACTTAAAAGTTCAAAAGAAAAGAGGTGACAGCCTTGTATTTTTCGGGAATAAGTGACATAGGAATGAGGCGTTCCACAAATCAGGACAGCTTCAACGTAAAGAAATACAGATGCGGTGCCGTGCTCGGTGTCGTATGTGACGGCATGGGCGGAGCCTCGGGCGGTCAGGTTGCAAGCAGACTTGCCGTTGAAAAGTTTGTTGAGACCGTTGACTCCATGATGAAGCACCTTGACAGAAGCAGTAAGATGCCCGGTGAATACGAAGTGGCTGAAGTGCTTCTTGAGGGAGTATATAACGCCAACTACGAGGTCTATGAAAGAGCAAAAGAGGATCCCGACCTTCAAGGTATGGGAACGACCCTTGTGGCATCTCTTGTTATTGGGAACAGTATCTATACCATAAACGTGGGAGACAGCAGAATGTACCTTGCCGACGGCGATAAGATAGTTCAGATAACCCACGACCACTCCTACGTTCAGTATCTTGTGGATATCGGCAAAATGACTGCCGAGGAAGCAAGAAATTCAATGAATAAGAACATCATCACAAGGGCAGTGGGAACCGAAAGCGATATTGAACCCGATATATATCTGACGGAAATAAAGAAAGAGGGCATCGACTTCTCAACGGGAATACATATCCTTCTGTGTACCGACGGGCTGACAAACCACGTGCCGCCCGAGGAGATATACAGAATGATAAGAGAAGGCGAGTCCTCCATGGTCGACACTACGGAAGAGCTTGTCCGCGAGCTTGTGGATGCCGCCAACCAAAACGGCGGAAGCGACAACATCACGGCAGTTCTTATTTCCGTTTAAGATTTCAAGTTGCAGAGAGGTATTATTATGGAAAACACATATGATAAATATTTAGGTGTCGTTTTTGACGGCAGATATAAAATAGAAAAAGTAATCGGTATCGGCGGTATGGCGGTAGTATTCAAGGCCGTTGACATAACAAACGGAAGATACGTTGCCGTAAAGCTTCTTAAAGAGGATATGGCGCAGGATGAGGAGAGCGTAAAGCGCTTCATCAACGAGTCCAAGGCGGTATCCATGCTGTCCCACCCCAATATCGTAAAGATATTTGCGGTATCCGTAAAGGAAAACCTCAAATATATCGTTATGGAATACGTTGAGGGAATTACTCTCAAGACCTATATGCAGAAGAAAAAAGTGCTCTCCGTAAAGGAGACGCTCTCCTTTGCGAGACAGATACTCAGCGCCCTTGAGCATGCCCATTCAAAGGGAATCGTTCACAGAGACATAAAGCCTCAGAACATCATGCTCCTTCGCAACGGTCAGATAAAGGTTGCGGACTTCGGTATCGCAAAGCTTCCCAATGCGGAAACCGTGACCATGACCGATAAGGCTATCGGTACGGTCTATTATATCAGCCCCGAGCAGGCAAGCGGACAGACCATAGATGCAAGAAGCGATATCTATTCTCTGGGCGTTTGTCTCTATGAAATGGCAACGGGAGAGCTGCCCTTCAATGCAGAAAGCCCCGTTTCCGTAGCTCTGATGCAGGTAAACGAACAGGCTATATCACCAAGAGAGGTCAACCCCGAAGTTCCCATGGGACTTCAGCAGATAATAATGAGAGCCATGGAGAAGGAGCCCGAGGTAAGATTTCAGAGCGCGGGAGAAATGCTCTCCGATATCAACAAGCTCTATGAAAATCCTTCGTCAACCTTCAAGTATTCTGCAAAGAAGGAAGAGGAAAAGGGCTTCAAGGGAGTTATCAAACAGCTCTTTACGGGCGGATCCATGCTTCCTATTGTACTTGGCGTTACAGTGCCCTTCCTTATTATCGCTGTGATCGCAGTGGGAATTCTCTTCAGCAGTATCATCAACACCGAGTCCAAGGCAGAGACCGTAACAGTTCCTCAGTTTGAAGGTAACTATTACACCGAAGAGTTGGCTGCGGAGCTCTCCGCATCGGGCATATACAGGGTCGAGATAAAGTACGAATATGACAGCGAGTATGACGACGGATATATTATCTCTCAGCATCCCAAGGCAGGCTCCAAGAAAAAGGTGGAAACGGGAATAACCTTCTGCGAGATCTCTCTTACAGTCAGCAAAAGCGAAGCGGATCTAACCGTTCCCAATATTACGGCATTTGAACGCAGACGAGCAGAGCTCAAGCTCAAGGAAATGGGAATTAAGTTCACTGTTGAAGAAATAACCGACGATGCCTTTGCATCGGGTCAGGTCGTAAAGACCGAACCTGCCGCAGGAGAGAAGATAAAGGACGGGGAAACTCTTACCGTCTATATCAGCATCGGCCCCTCCGAGGGGGACACGGAAGTACCCGACCTCGTAGGCTCAACCGAGGCAGTTGCTCTCTCTAAGATACTTGAGAGCGGTCTTCGCATGGGTGAGATAAAGTACGAAAAGTCAGATAAGACGGCAGGTACGGTAATCTCTCAGAGTGTAGACAAGGGAACGAAGGTTGCGGCTAACACAAAGATAGATCTTACCGTCAGCGGCGGCAAGGACTATGACCCCGACAAGGGCTTTGACACAGAGACAGAAACGGAAAGCGAAACCGAAAAGGATACTACAAAGAAGCCTGAGACTTCAAAGAAGCCTGAGACCTCAAAGAAGCCCGAAACAACACCTGCCCCCGAAACGACCACAAAGGAACCCGATACCGAAACTGAGGCAGATACAACAACTGCAGATACGACCGAAGCTGAAAACACCGAAAGTACCGAAGAAACCACGGGTGATGCCGCTCCCGTAGGAGAGGAGCCCGAGGTTTAATTGAGATGCAGGAGACCAAAACAAAAGAAACACAGATAAAAGGAACCGTTATAAAGGGTGTTGGAGGTCTTTATACCGTCCGTCCCGATGACGGCAGGGAAGACATTCGCTGCAAGGCAAGGGGAGTTTTCAGATATGAAAATATCACTCTCCTTGTGGGCGACCGAGTGACGGTGGTGACCGACAGCGAAGAGGGAGAGAGCGGATTTGTTATCGACAAGATAGAAGAGCGAAAAAACTCTCTTATAAGACCTGCCATTGCTAACCTTTCCCATCTGTTTATAATCGTACCGTCAGCAAAGCCGAAGCCCGACCTTCTGACGGTGGACAAGCTTATTTCCATAGCAGACTCCAAGGGAATTGAGCCTGTGGTAATAGTCAATAAGCTTGACCTTGACCCAGAGGAAGCAACGAGAATTAAGACCGTCTATGAAAAGGTGGGTTTTAACTGCTTTCTTCTCAGCGCCGCAACGGGCGAAGGATGCGAGGCTCTCTACGACTTTTTCGTGAATGAAAGCGAAAAGGGAATAATGCTCTCTGCTTTTGCAGGCGCATCTGCGGCAGGAAAGTCGACCCTTCTCACAAGACTTTTTCCCGCTCTCGATTTAAAAACGGGAGAGGTCAGCCGAAAGACCCAGAGAGGCCGCCATACCACACGCCACACGGAGGTCTTTTCCGTTTTTGAAAACAACAGATGCTTTATAGCGGACACTCCCGGTTTTTCCCTTCTTGACTTCAACCGCTTCAATTTCTATGACCTTAAAGAGCTGCCCTATGCCTTCAGAGAATTCAGAGAGTCCCTTGGGGAGTGCAGATATACCAAATGCACCCACCTCAAAGAGGAGGGCTGTGCGGTTCTTGAAAGAGTGGAAAACGGTGAGATACCAAAGGAGAGACACGAGAGCTACTGCCTTCTCTATGAAGAGATAAAACAGAAGCCCGAGTGGAAGAGAAGAAAAGAAGAAAAGCTCTGATTAACAAAAAAACTTCCCTTACATATACTAACAACAGAAATTGTTAAGGGAGAGTTTTATGAGAATAAGAGTTATCAAAAGCCCGAGAATACTTGCCCCCATTCTGAAACGCTTTTTCGGAATTAAGAACGGATAAAGAGAGCCCCAAGCTGAAAAATCTCAGCTTGGGGCTCTCTTGTCACAGCGGATCACAAATCAGCTCCGAAAATTTGGTGTTCTTTTGTAGTGGGCGACGTTCTCGACGCCCCGTTTTAATTAACGATAAACGCCGCAGGCATTCTCCAGGAGTCATTGGAGTAATAGAAGGTAACGCTTGTCATAAGGTACTCGCCCTCGTAGTACATACATGAGGAGGAGCCGCCGTCAAGGTTTGCCGCATTGACTGCGCCGTATTCCGTCATTATTTCAATAAGGTCCGAGGCGGATGCGCCAAGGTGACCCGATTTACCTCTGCCGTCGGTAACAAGGAGAAGAACGGAGCCGTCAGCGCACTGACCGATGGCGGTACGGGGATTGAGACCGCTTCCCATGCCGTTCATGCCTCGGGGATTGCCGTTGATGATAAGCTGAACGAAATGGTTGTTCGCGTCACTGCTTTCTTCCTGGAAGGTAACGGCATCTCTTATTTTGTTTGTAGCGATAAGGTCTTCAACGTCCTTTTTGGACATGCCGTCAATATCGATTATCTGAAGAATGTTGTCCTCGGTAAATCCGATAAGAACAAGTCCCTTGAACTGTGTGGGCTCGTTGAACTGTATCTCGCCCTTTGAAACGATAACGCCGTAGGGACGGCCGCCCGTGTTGTTGTTGGAATTGTAAAGACCGCCGTTGATACCTGCAACCGCGCCGTTTTCGTTTACAAGCTCGTCAAGGTTAACGCCCAGCTCGCGCCAGGGGTAAATTGTGGCAAGACTTATTCGGGAGGGGTCTTTTACCTTAATGAGGTTTGCCTCATAGGTGCGCCCCGAAATTTTGAAGACTTCAATATCCTTGACCTCGCTCTCTTCGCTCTCTTCCTTTTCGGCAGTGTCGATGGAGATGAGGGCGGAGTTGACGGTGTCGTCGATCTGCTCCATGGAGTTGGAATTTACAAGCTCCTGTATCTCTTCGGGAGTGAGGAACCATGATGCGAGGAACTTGAGCTGACCCGTTTCAAGCAGAGTTGTAACGAAGGTCTGCTTTGCCTTAGGGGACGTGTCGGAGCATATCATCTTGAGGGAGATGAAAACCGTTCCTGCAAGGATGATAACAAGAGTGAGAAGCATAAGTGCCGCTCTGCCGACCCACGTGAGAATACGTCGGGAGAGGGAGGGCTTTTCGTTTATAATGTTATTTGTCATTTTTCCTCTCCTTTCTTATTCTGCTATCTTCTGAATATCTGCGATTGCCCAGTGAGGATCGTCACGTCCGTTGTCGGTGTCGTCGCAGTATACGAAATAGAAGGTGCTGTAGATCTTATCAATAACAGTGTTTGCTCTTGTGATGTACATGGGCTTCTCAAGAAGGATATCGCAGGAGAAGCAGGTGTCGGAATATGATACGAAGTTTGAAGCTTCAGCGGTTGTAAAAGGATTTTTTGCAAGAGTGTGGGGACTTGTGAAGGTTATGTCAACACCCGTTGCCCATTTCCATGCAACCTCGCGCAGATAGGAGTCTGCAATAAGGTTTTTTTCCATGTTGTAGAAGCCGTGGGTCTTTCCGCCAAGGTCGTCCGTCATGAAAAGGCTCCACTGCTTTGCGATAGCAAGAGGGTCGGGCGCGTTAACAACGTTCTCGGGCATTGTGTCGGAGCCCTTCTGCCCTTCAAGAGTGAAGCTGTTTCCAAGGCTTGAAATATCAACCTCGGCACCGTTGTTGTCGTAAAGGGAAAGCTGGGCTTCGTCCGCCATGATGCAAAGGGAATAGTCCGCTTTTTTGGGCATTTCTTCGCAGTATTCGGAAACGTATCTGTAATCTGAAATATCCGAAAGAGTTGCAACGGAGAGGGGAATTTCGTCTTTGCCCTTGAGAGTGTAGTTGGAAGGAACGCTGATAAGATACTCCTTGAACTTGTATTCACCGCTGTCACTGTAGGACTTTGTGTTGCCCATAACGTCGGTGAAGGTTATCTCGGGCATGGTCAGAGAGGAAACGGAATAGGTGGCGTATCTTTCGTCCTCTGCGGGAACCCCTTCGATGATTGCATCTCCGTTTTTAACGGTAAGAGATCTTGGGAGACTTACGTCCATTGTATAGCCCGTAACCTTGAACTCTTCAATTTCCCAAACGTCCATGGTGAAGATAACGAGCTTTGCAACCTTACCTTTACTTCTCATGGCAAGATGTGCCATTTTATAGTTATCGGAAAGAATATCAAAGGCTATGTAATCGGGGTCAGCGGAACCGCTTACCTTCTTGTAGGTTATCTCGCTTGCAAGAAGATCATCAGTAAACTCCTTCAGCTCCTTTTCCGTGGGAGAAAACTTTTCCATGACCTCGGCAAGAGAGACCGCGCTTCCGATCTTGCCTTTTTCCGCCGCCTTTGTCATTTCTTCAATTTTACTCATTACGATGTTTTCGGGCTGAGCTGCCTCGTAGTCAATAAGAAGACCTCTGACGTAAAGGATACAGAAGACCGAGAGGATAAGAAGAACGGCAATATATATAATGAAGGAAAGACCGAAGGAAGCTCTTTTCTTTTCAACCTTTTCCTCGGCGGGGAAGAGCTCTTCTATTTCCATCTTGGGTGGTGCAGGCGGAGCCTTTTTCACAGCTTTTTCCGCTCTTTTAGTCTCTGCTTCAACCTTTGAAGGCACGACTGAAACGGGATTTCCGTACTCTTTGTTATAGGGGATTTCGGCTATCTGAATTTTTGGGGCTTCAATTGTTTCTGCCGCCTTTTTAACTGTGGGAGCAGCCTTCGCTTCGGAAGCTTTTTTTACCTCAGCAGGCTTTTCTTCAACAGTTTTTTTCGCTGAGGGGGAGATGTTTTTTCGGGGAGTAAAGCTTATCGGCTCTTCTTTTTCGGGCATTTCTTTTTTTAGAGGGACTGCCTTTTTTCTCTTTTTTATGGGAACGGCATCGTCCTCGTCGTAATAGTACGTAACGTTCTTTTTCATATCTGAACCTTTCAAAGCAAGTCTGAATTTTTCACATAAATATCCATTATATCTATAATACCATATTTTTTTGATTATTACAATAGAATAAAAAGGGAACTTGTCGAAAAAAAGAAAACTGCATCATTTTTCAGATGCAGCTTCAGTGCTTACTTATTCAGATTCAGTTTTTTCTCAAGAAGCTTTTCGTAAAACTCAATGGGGACAGAGACGTTTCCGTACCCGTTCCCAAGTGAGAGCCCCGGCTTTTTCGAGCCGTGAAAATCGCTTCCTCCGCTTTTTAAAACTTCGAATTTATCGGCAATCTCAGTTGCGGTCTTTTGATCTTCGGCAGAGAAATCCGAGTGAATAACTTCAATTCCGATAAGCCCTTTTTCCATAGCCTTCGGAAGTATTTCACACAGCTTTTCGGGGGTAAGCTCCTTCAGAGGATGAGCAAGAACGGGAAGAGAATTTATACTGCATAGGAATTCTATCGCCTCAAAAAAATCAAGCTGTTCTGCGGGGGTATAGTAGCCCGCGCCCTCCTTCAGAATACCGCTGAAGGCTTCTTTCACCGAAGAAACGATACCCATTTCCATAAGCTCTTCCGCAAAATGAACGCGGTTAACGTTTCCGTCGCGTCCTCTTTTTCTGACCTTTTCGTAATCAACGGTAATTCCGTCAGCCTTAAGGTTTTCTATAAGATCAAGGTGGCTTTGAATTTTAAGCTTTATATATTTATCGGTGAGCGCGTTCACCGTTTCGTAGTGCTCGGGGTCAATAAACAGTCCCAGCAGGTGAAGCTCTGTGCCTTTGCAGTCGCAGGAGAGCTCAATTCCCGAAACGGCGGTCACTCCAAGCCTTTCTGCCTCTGCCGTGAATTCGGGAAGCCCCGTGGTGCGGTTGTGGTCGGTCAGAGCAATAACGAGCCCTTTTTCCTTTGCTTCACGTATTAGTTCCGAGGGCGAATACTCTCCGTCCGAATAAAATGAATGGGTATGAAGATCGCAGTACATACATTGTCCTTTGTACGATTGAATTATAAGATGGAATAGAATAATGATTCAAAAACTTATATAAGCCTGTTCAAATGCCTGTTATCTGCTTTAAAAATCAAAACTCCAATAATTGTTGTGATTAGAGTTATTATTAAAAACATGAGTGTTTCGGGGATTCTTTCGATATATAGTTTTTCGAAGAACAGATTTATTGTTTCTATGAAAAAAGGATGAGAAAAATAAACGAAGTTAGCTATGGTCAAACATGCTTTTGATGCTTTATTTGCTTTTGGCATGGGATATTTTAACAAAATGAAAATGATTGATATAATTAAAAAATAGAGCCCTATTGTAATTGTGGTGTCTCGTCCCAGATTTTTATTCTTGATAAGAATAATTTCGGAGAGCCAAATAATTGCAGAGAAAACGGATAGAATAACAATTTTATTAATCTTTTTATTCGTAGCTTTTTCGAATTTTTTGTGCATTCTATAAATCACATATCCGCATACAAAAAACGATAAGCTAAAAAGAGGAAAATGTTTTATCTGAACATAGAATGAGCTGTCAAATATACTATTTAAAAAGGGAATGCTTTTTCCAATAACATTATAATACGCACTACCGAGACATCCTATTGTAAAAGTTACAAGGCTTATTGGAACAAGAATTTTTTGAATATGTAGTTTGTAGAATACGGTTACAAGGCAAATGCACAGAATGAGGGAATGAAGGAACCAAAGATGATAGTGAGAGCCTATGATAAAATAAGAATAGAGACAATTTGTAACGAACCCTTTTAGATTAATGTGTCCCCAGGTTATAAAATCCAATATGAAATATACGATGCTCCATGCGGAATAGGTTACTATTAGTCTAATAAAATAATTTTTAAAGACTTTTTTGTTATGTTCAAGCTTTTGTATATAAAAATAACCGGAAACGGCAAAGAAAAAAGGAACTGCAATTCTTGAAAAAACATCAAGAAATACCTCTCCTGCAACAGAGCTGATATCGTTTAATACAGATGTATGAATACCGATTACTATTATTGAACAAAAGTATCTGAAAAAATCAATTGAACAAATTCTGGTTTTATTGGTCATATTTCAGGGTCCTTTCTAGTATTTAACGTCTAAAAACAGTATAACATATTATATGCTTTAAAACAAGTTTTTGGAGCCGAAAATATCAGTTTGGTATTTTGATTTATTTATTCTCGCACCTTAGCTATTCTATCGCAAAAAGAGAGTTTTGTCTGTATTTTTGTTTACATATTTTTACTTTTTTGCTCTTATGACGTGTTGACTTATATATAATATAAATGTTATAATATTTACGTAATTATACGTATTTATAGTTAATAAATACGGAGAGGAGAAAAATATGAAAAAAAGGATACTTGCGTTATTTATGGCATTCTTATTTGTTGTGTCATCAATTAACGTATTTCCTGTTGCGGCAAACGAAAATGCCGCAGAAGAGGATGTCCCTGTGGTCGATGTTCCCTCCACGGACGGCTCTGAAGATGACGGCGGCGCGGAGATTCCCGAAGCCGGCACGTCAAACTCCGCTGACTTTATTTATACAGACAACGGAGACAAAACCTGTACCGTCACAGGATATAAGGGAGGAAAGAGTGCAACTGCGCTTTTCATCCCCTCAGAGATTGACGGTTTAACTGTTACGGCTATCGGAGACAGTGCTTTTGCAGGCTTTAAGAACCTGACAAAAGTTCAGCTTCCCGAAACACTTAACTCCATCGGAACGGAGGCTTTCGCAAGTTGCCATAATTTCAGAAGCCTCTTCGTTCCTCCTAACGTTTCCGAGATAGCCGGAAATGCATTCTGGGAGTGCTATAATCTGCAGCTTTATACCTATCCCGTCTGCGGTGCTTACTATGCGCTTCAGAATGCAGGTTACGGTTATAATTTGATCGAATTTGAACACGAGCATGACTTTGTGTGGTCGGAAACGCAGAATGCGACCTGTACAAATATAGGTCTTGAGTTTTACGGATGTACCGAGTGCCCCTATTTTTACGCAGATGCAATTCCCATGGTTGACCACAGCTTCGCAACCCGTGAAGTCGAGGCAACCTGCGTGGAGGGTGCATGTACCGAGACCTATTGTACGTCCTGCGGCGAGAGTGAAAAAATATATACAAGCGAGCCTCTCGGACATAGCTATGGCGATTGGCAAACTATGGAAGAACCATATTGTGACCATCCCGGCGTTGCGGCAAGGGTGTGTACTACTTGCAAATGGATCGGCCCTCTTGAGGTGTACAGTAACGATTTTCCGTCCTGCACAGGAGAAGATATCAAAGACAATATGGAAGTTGTCTACGACACCTATTCCTATCCCGGAGCTTACAGCATAGCAATTTGCTTTGCTCAGAATTCAAGTCTTGATGGCCCCGGCGACAGACTTGAGGTGTATAAAGGCTCTGAGACTACCGAAGAGAACCTTGTCGATACTTATTCCGGAGAATTCTACTGGGCGTATATTGAAAGCGACAGCTTTACATTGAAACTTATAACCGATGGTGAGGGAACCTCAGAGGGCTTTGCAATAAGTCATATCGAGGTTTATCACGAGGACTTTATAAGAGAAACTCCTGCCCTCGGTCACGATTTTGAAGAGATCTTAGTTGACGCAACCTGCGAAACTGCAGCTCACGTTAAAAAGGTCTGCAACAGAGAATACTGCGGATTTGAAGAGATCGAATATACGGGCGAGCCTCTCGGCCACACCTACGGAGACTGGACTACCGTTCACGAAAACCCCTGTGTTGATTGGGGCTATGAAGCAAAAGAGTGTACAGTATGCGGTGCGGCAGGCCCCCTTGTTGTAAGAAAGGAATTTCCTTCCTGCCTTCTTCAGGAGGATGAAAGCAATCGTGATACTGTTTACGATACGGTATCCTTCCCGGGAGCTGAGAAAATAGTCATTAATTTCTATGAATACTCTTCTCTCCACGACGGAGAAGATTTCCTTTACGTTTACGAGGGAGAATATGAAGAGGGAGAAGAACCTCTCCTTGCCCTTACGGGATATTTTACAAAGGCAGAGATAAACGCGGAAAGCTTTACTCTCAGAATTGTGACAGTTTCGGACAATCCTTACTACGGCTTTAAGATCGACAGCCTCGAGGTATACGACGATGCCTTTGTGAAGGAAGTAGCTCCCAAGGGTCACAGCTACGGAGATTTTGAAAGGGTGTCCGATGCCACCTGTACCGAGGAAGGTATATACGCGAGAGTATGCTCCGTTTGCGGCAACGCAGGCTCCTTCCCTTACAGAAGCGATGATCTGCCCTCCTGCGTTGGTTATACCAACAGCATGTATAAGATTTTCAATACCTTTACTTATGAAGGTGCCGTAAAGCTTGTTATCCATTTTACGGATGCTTCGGAAACAGAAGATAACTACGATATACTTTACGTATACGAAGGCTCCGAGATTTCCGGTGATGCTCTTGTTACCGAGCTCAGCGGTAAGCTCGGTGAAGTTACTGTAAACGGCGACAGCTTCACTTTACTTTTTGAAAGTGATATGAGCGTCCAGAGATACGGCTTTGAAATAGATTATATCGAAGTATTCCACTCCGATTATATCGAGATAACTCCCGCCCTTGGTCACTCCTTTGGAGAGCTTGAGACCGTAAAGGAGGCAAGCTGTGACGAGAACGGTCTTAAAGTCAAGACTTGCGAGGCTTGCGGGCTTCAGGGTAAATATGACGTTACCGAAGATCTTCCTTCCTGTACGGGTGACGAATATTACAACAATATGTATGAGGTTATCGGAACCTATTCCTACCCCGGCGCCGAAAAGGTCATCCTTCATTTCAGTGAGAATACTTATCTTGAAGAAAACTGTGACCTTCTTAACGTATACAGAGGTGATAAGGTAACAGACAGTAGCTATATCGGACAGCTTACAGGTAAATTCAGCGAAATGGAGATAGAGGGTGATACCTTTACGCTCATGATGAATACCAACTACGATATTCAGACCTACGGTTTTGAGGTTGAACTTGTCGAGGTGTTCTATGAAGGCTGTTATGAAATAGTTTATTCAAGCCATAACTACGTTGAAGACAAAGTTATTTCCGTTGCCGATTGCGATACGAAGGGACTTGTAAGCTTCAAGTGTGCAGACTGCGGATTTGAAGGTATACGAACTGAGGACGGAAATACCCTTCCTCATTTTGTCGGCGGAAATAATATTGAAAGCGCCCACACCTATTATGATACAGTATACTTTGAAGGCGCGGATAAGATAGAACTCACGTTTACAGAGAACAGTGAGCTCAGACAGAATTGCAATTACCTTTACATCTATAAAGGCGAGGATTATAACGAAGAGAATCTTGTTGCCACGCTTACGGGCGATCTTTCCGGAAAGAAGGTAGTAATAAACGGCGACAGCTTTACTATGAGAATGTTCGCGGGCGAAGATTACCTCGAAACAGGCTTTGCTTTTGAAAGCGCCGTTGTTTATACCGCAGGCGGTTATGAAGTAACTCCTGCCTACGGTCATAGCTTTGATGAATGGATAACCGTATCCGAAGCAAGCTGTGTCGGGGAAGGCTTTGCGTACGGCACCTGCAGTGTATGCGGTGCCGAGGGCTATTCCAAGGATGAAAGTGATCTTCCTTCCTGCCGCGGCGACGAATACGTAAACGATATGTTTAAAGTGTTCGATACCTATTCCGTTTCCGGTGCGAATAAATACGTTATCACCTTTGGAGAAGACTCCCGTCTTGAAATGAATTGCGACGTTATTGAGATCTACGGAATTAACGACAGCGGCGAGGTATTTATGTCCGAACAGCTCACGGGAGATTTTTCGGGATATAAAGCTACCGTTAACGCTTCTTCCTTCTATATCCTTATGAGAACGGATATGAGCGTTATTCACTCAGGATTTGACGTTGTAAGCGTTGAAACCTACGTTGAAGAAGGCTACGTTGAAACCCCTGCCCTCGGTCATAAGCCCGAAAGCTTTGTGGGAAGCGTTGACGTAACGTGTACAACGGACGGTTATTCAGAATATATCTGCTCCGTGTGCGGTGATACCTACCGTGATGAGATCATCACAGCTCACGGTCACGCATTCCCCGAATGGATCGTAGTTACCGAGGCAACCTGCGATACGGAGGGTATTGCATACAGCACTTGCGAAGTCTGCGGAGTTACCGGTAAAGAGACGATAGAAGATGATGAAACTCTTCCTTCCTGCACGGGCGAAGATTACCGAGACAATATGTCCGAATACTCCGAGCCTTATACGGTTGAGGGTGCTGACCGTATCGTTATCACCTTCAGTGAAAACTCCGTTCTTGAAGATAATGATTATCTTGAAATATGCTGGGTTGATGAAAACGGTACCAGATATCTTGTAACAAATTTTTACGGCGACATCGGCGGTCAGAGCGTGACAGTTGATCACTTCAATTTCTGCATAGGTATGTTCACAAACGGCAGCGGAACTGCTTACGGCTACGAGATCGAAAAGGTAGACGCTTATTTTGAGGAAGCAATACAGAGAACTCCTTCTCTCGGCCATTTCCTCGGCGAAGAATATACAGTCGTTGAGCCTACCTGTACGAAGGAAGGTTACAGCCTTTATCATTGTACCGTATGCTATAGACCTATCCGTACTGATTACATTTCATCCCTCGGCCATAGCTTTACAGAGTGGCAGACAGTAGTTTCTCCCACTTGTACCGAGGAAGGTATTGAAGCTGCATTCTGCGAAAACTGCTCAAATTACGGTTACAGAGTACTTGGAGAAGACAGTCTTCCTTCCTTTGACATGGAATTTGAAGCAAATTCCGAAATGGTTTTCGATACTGTTTTTGCAGAAGAAGTGGACCGTATACGCATTACCTTTGCAGAAGACTCATGGATCGGAGACGGTGAGCTTTACTGTTACTGCTATGATGATTACGGCAACCGCGAGGTTATGTTTATCATTAATAATGAACATGCTTTCAAGGATATCCATAACGTATATGCCGACAATTTTGAATTTGTGCTTCGCACGGGCTCTGACGTTGAGAATATCAACATAGAGCTTGAAAAGGTTGAAGCATTTATAGACGATGCTTACAGCTACGTATCCGCGACGGGACATACGGCGGGTGACGATGCTGTCATAGTTGCTCCCACCTGTCTTTCCATGGGCTATACGGAATATACATGTGTCACCTGCGGCGAAAGCTACAGAGAAAACTTTACTGAACGACTCCCTCACGTATTCGGTGAGATGACGGAAAGTTACGTGGGTCTTTGCGATGAGCCAAGCTACAAGTACGCGGTTTGTGAGCTCTGCGGCTCAAAGGGCTACAACAAGGATACAAGTGAAAACCTTCCTTCATGCCGAGGCCAAGATTATACGGACAATATGTACAAGAAGTACGACGTTTATTCCGTTCCCGGTGCGACCCATTACAGACTGACCTTCGCGGAAAACAGTTCTCTTGAAGAAAACTGGGACTACGTTTGGGTGTACGTTGCAAATGAGGCCGGCGAGGATTACTCCATCGGCGGATATACGGGAAGTCTTTCCGGCATGTCCGTTGAGTTTGATGCCAACGCTTTCTATCTTGTGGTTGAAACTGACGGAAGCAATCAGACGGAAGGCTTTGACGTTGCAAGTATTGAAGCATTTATTGACGGTGCCTACGTTGAAAGTGAAACCGGCACCCATGACTTTGAAGAGATCTACCGCTACGACGGAGACTGCGTAAACGAAGGCTACGTAGATTATCAGTGTACACGTTGCGGCTACACTGAAACAGTAACTCTTCCTGCGCCCGGCCACGATTACGAAACAACAGTCTATGAGCTGACTTGTACGCAGGACGGCTATACGGAATATAAATGTACTGTCTGCGGTGAAACAAATATTGCGGACTACGTTGAGGCTCCCGGACATCAATTCGGAGAATTTACGGAAGTGAAGTCCGTGACATGCTATGAAGACGGACTTTCCTTCGGTTATTGTGAACGTTGCGGTATAGCAGGCTACGAAAAGGTTGAAAACGAAGACCTTCCCTCATGTACGGGCGACGAATATACCGACAACATGGAAAAGCAGTTTGAGACTTATGAGTTTGAAGGTGCAGACCGAATAGTTATAACCTTCAGCGAAAGCTCCTCTCTTGAATCAGGTTGTGATTACCTGCGTTTCTATGTAACGGACGAAGAAGGCGACACTTATGAATACGATTACTTAACGGGCGGTTTCGGCGGAAGAGCAATGACCATATATGCCGATAACTTCTATATGGTTATGACCACTGACGGAAGCGTTGTCAGAACAGGCTTCGAGGTCGTAAGCATCGAAGCATACGTTGACGGCGGTTATGAAGAGGTGTTCTCTGAAGGCCACGATATGGAGACCATATCCTCCGTACCTCCCACGTGTACCTCCTACGGTGAGAATACTGCCGTGTGCAGAGTATGCGGATATGAGGATTTCTGGTACACTCCCATGCTTGACCATGATTACGAGGAAACGTATACTGCTCCCACGTGTACAACTGCGGGAAGCAGAGATTACGTATGTACCCTTTGTGGCGATAGCTATTCAGATTATATCTCCGCTCTCGGTCATAGCTTCGGTCCTCTCGAGCAGCGCTTTGAACCCACTTGTATAGAAGCAGGCTACAGCTACGGTGTTTGTACCACTTGCGGCACGGAAGGCTACTCTGTAGACGAGGGAGAGCATCTCCCTGCGTTCCGTCCCGAGGATTACGACGGAACTGCTTCCGGCACCACAGTATACGATCCCTACGTAACGGAAAGCGACTACCTTGTGCTGACCTTCAGTGAAGACTCCGTTCTTTACGGAAATGCTATAATTAATGTTTATGCGCTCCATGAGGACGGAAGAACGGACTTCGTTACAAGATATACGGGTGACGAAATCGGCGGCGCGACCTGCACGGTTTACGCAAGAGGTTTTAGAATCTATCTTGACTACTACGCAGGAGAAACAGCTCCGAATTTCTCCGTTGAGAAGGTTGAACGCTTCTGCTACAACGGATTTGATACGATTTCCGCCAAGGGACATACACCCGGAGAAATCATTTCCACGGTTGAGCCTACCTGCTCCTCTAAGGGATATACCGAATACGGCTGTGCCGACTGCGATGCAGTCATTTCAGCGGATATCATTCCCTCCCTCGGACACACCTTCGGAGAGCTTGAACCGGTTAAGCCTGCAACCTGTACAGAAAACGGCTACAATGCGGCGCGCTGTGCTGTCTGCGGAGTCGTAGGCTATACGTCAGACGAAACAGATCTTCCTTCCTGCACGGGAAGCGATTATCAGAACAGCATGAACAAGACCTTCGAGACCTATACGGCAGAAGGCGCAACCATGTTGAAGATATATTTCAGCACGGGCGATCTCGAATCAAACTATGATAAGCTTTACGTTTACGGTATAAACGAATACGGTGAGGAATACCAGCTTCGTACGTTAACGGGAAGCTTCTCGGGAACCGTTGTTGAAGTACCTTACGAGTCCTTCTACCTCAGAATGACCACCGACGGCAGTGTCACAAGAGGCGGCTTTGTGGTAGAAAAGGTTGAAGCCTACTATGAAGGCTCCTACGAGGAAACTGAAGCCCTCGGTCACGAGATGGAAGAAGCCTCAAGAACCGATGCTACCTGCGACACAGACGGTGTTATTGAATATAAATGTACCCGTTGTGACCACACAGAGTACGGATATATTCCTGCATTCGGTCATTCCTGGGAGGTAAGCGTAGTTGAGCCTACCTGCTCTGTTGACGGTTATACTCTCCGTCACTGCACGACCTGCGGTACAGACGAAAGAACATCCGTAACTCCTAAAACAGGCCACGTATTCGGGGAAATGACCGAAGAGTTTGCGGCAACCTGTACAGAAGACGGATATAAGTACGGAATATGCGAGGTCTGCTCCTTTGAAGGCTACGTAAGAGACGAAAGCTCCGAGCTCCCTTCATGTACAGGAAACGAATATCAGAATAATATGAATAAGACCTTCGACACCTATACTGTTGAAGGTGCAGATCACCTTATAATTACCTTCTCCGAAAACTCAAAGCTTGAAGCAGGCTGTGACCACGTTAAGGTTTACGGTGTTGACCCCGTGAGGGGAAGCTATCTTGTAAAGTCTCTGACAAGCAATATAGGAGGAGCTCAGGTTTACGTTGAGGCTCCCGCCTTCTACCTTGTTATGACAACTGACCATAGCAGAACCTTATACGGCTTTGAGGTAGAAAAGGTTGAAGCCTTCGGAAACGGCGGCTTTGAAGAAATTTCCGCTCTCGGACACGAACTTTTCGAAATTTCAAAGACCGAGCCCGATTGCTACAATCAGGGTGTAACGGAATTCGGCTGTACACGTTGCTCACACAGTGAATTTGAATACGTTCCCGCACTCACTCACGATTATCAGGGAACCGTAATCAAACCCACCTGCGTTGAGGACGGTTACACACGGTATAGTTGCTCTCTCTGCGGAAGTACCTACAGAGCAGACTACGTTCAGGCAACGGGACACAGCGACGTTCACGTTGAAACGGTAGACCCCACGTGTACCGAAGCAGGCTATGACAGATACGAATGTGAAGTCTGCGGCGAAAGCTATATGCTCCCCATCTCTCCCACAGGCCATAAGATGGGCGAATGGAATATAGAAAAAGAACCTCTTCTCCTTGAAGAAGGTCTCAGAAGCAGAGCTTGTCTCATTTGCGACTTCACGGAAACGGAAATTATTGAAAAGATAGTTCCCGACATTGAAAGCGGCGACTACGGTCTTGCTCACTTTACCGTAGTAAACGCAACGACACTTGAGCCCATAAGCGGCGCTCAGCTCTTCGTTTCAACTAAAGCGGACGGTGAGACGACACTTGAGACTGACGGAAACGGTAAGGTAAGTGCATATCTTCCCGTTGGTGCTCTCACAGTCTCCGCTTACGCAGAAGGCTGTATCATCAGAAATCTTAAGTTCGATATAGTTGCCGGCGAAAACGATTACCCGAATATAGGTCTTTCCGATATGTCTCTCTATGACGTTGAGATAACCTCCAAGGTAATGACACAGGAAGAGATAATCGATGCAGGTATCGATATAACTCATCCCGACAACCAGCACGTTGTCAAGTATGAAATGAAGATACAGTACGAGCCCGAGATCGACTGGGAGAGCATCTCGTTCTATTTCAACTCAGCGGGTCAATATATCCCCGTACCCACTCCCGATCCCGATCCGGATCCCGATGAACCTGAGGAAAAGCCTCCGGTTATCCATTACCACGTGGTGGGAACTGAACCCGAGCATAAATACTGCCGAGTTTATGAAGAAGAGATGGGAGATCTTGTAAAGCTCAACTACGAGCCCTCCAGACCTGACCTTTTCTACAAATTCGACGGATGGTATTCGGAGCCTGAACTTATAAACAAGATAACCCATAAGGAGATCACCGAGAAGGTGAATTACGTTTACGGTAAGTGGGTATACTACGGCCCCGAGCGTGAGGAAGAGCCTACTCCCCCCGTAAAGGATAATGATACGATTATATATCCCGTATCCGAAAACTTCTATCTGATCGTCAGAGGCGAGGTACAGTGGCAGAAGGAAATGTTTGATGTTGAAATGCTCATCGTTAATAACTCCCTCACCGATACGATGGAAAACATAAATGCAACCCTTAACCTCCCCGACGGACTCTCCCTTGCAACCATGACGGGCGAGCAGCAGAGCGCTTCTCAGTTTGTGGGAATGGTTCCTGCAGGAGAAACACGCTCAGTACACTGGTACGTAAGAGGTGATAAGGCGGGAAGCTATGCCCTTGAAGCAAGACTTCAGGGTGTGATGATGCCCTTCAACGAGGAGATAGATGAGGTATTCGTTTCCGAAAAGGACCTCCAGGTCTGGGCAGGAAACGCTCTCCATCTCCACTTTGAATTCCCCGATGCGGCATATTACGCAGAGGATTATCCCCTGACTATCACACTTACAAACGTTTCGGATATTACCCTCTATAACGTAAGCCACGCGGTACAGGTAGTTCAGGGTATGGAGATCTACTATTCCGACGGTTCTGAAAAGAGGGCGGTAGAGCCTTCCTTCCGGAACTCCATAGGTGTTGACGAGCTTCACCCCGGCGACAGCATCATCATCGAAACAACTACAAACATATTCTTTGAATCCGAAATAATGGAACGTGAGATCCAGAGATATATAAGTCTTGTAGACGGTGCGGAAGTTCTCTATAACGGCGCGAAGGTGGTAACTACTATTCTCGATATACTCACCTTCTCCGTTGACTGCGTTGAGACCTGCGAAACAGCACTTGACGTAGTTTACGCGGCATTTGACGATTTTGATGAAAAGCTCGAATGGCTCGGCTTCCTCATCGGTCAGATAGGTGATCTCAACGATCTCATCAAGCGTTACAGTGACGCGGCAATAGACGCATCCTTCCAGCCTATGGCAGAAGAGGTTATCGCCGAGCTTAATGAGATCAATGAAGATCCCTTCGGATGGTACGCAAGGCACGATATTGAAGATATCATGGAGCTCGTATCCAAGATAGAGATACTCAATAAGCAGATCAAATCTTCCGCGGTATCCGCAAAGTTTGACGTGTTCGACTCCATCAGAACCGCGATCTCCGCAATTCCTATCAAATTTGCATTCAGCAGCCTCACAATGAATCAGGAATCCGAAACGACGACAATTCCTTATTCCTATGAAGCTTACGATGCAGGCCCCAGATACTTCGGCGTTTCAAGCGTAAGTAAGTATCTTGAATCCCTCACGGTAGCAGTTGCAGGCACTCTCTATGAGGACATCGTTCCTTGGTACGCAAGACTTATCCCCGGAATCGACGATCCCTTTGGAATGGAAGAAGCCGTTGATTATATCAAGGCTACCGAAAAGGAGATCGCTAAGATACAGGCTAAGGATGCAACGGGCGAGATCACCTTCAAGGCGTGGATAGAAAGAAATCCCGCAACCGTTAACCTCAGAGGTAACGTTTCAAGAAGTGCGGAGGACTTTATTCTCTCCTGCGATAATGAAACGGCAGTATATGATGAAGAAGGAAAGCTGACCTTCACGGGAAGCGGCAACATTATGGTTGAGCCTCTCACAATGAGCGGCGGAATACTCTATATAGAGGACAGTGAAGGAAACCTTTACACTTACGTTGTAGACGTCGTAGAACAGCACGCATGTACTGCAGGGGAGGCAGAGGTTATTATCGCTCCCACGGCAACTACAGACGGCTTCGCAGTTAAAAAGTGCGTTGTTTGTGAAGATATCCTCGATATCATTCCCATGAGCGCTGACGAATGTGAGCACAGCTTCACGGAATGGGAAACGGTTGAAGCGGCAACCTGCTCATCCGTTGGTTTGGTTTCAAGAAGCTGTGAGCTTTGCGGAATGCTTGAACAGAGCTTTGTGGATATGGAAGAGCATACCGAAGGGGAATGGACTGTAACCGCTCAGCCTACCTGTACAAAGGAAGGAACGTCTCATACGAGCTGTACAGTCTGCGGAAGGGATCTTTACAAGCCTGTAGAAAAAGCTCCTCACACACATGGAGAATGGAGAGTGTTCAAGGAAGCAACAGCCTTTGAAACAGGTGTGAAGCACCTCCACTGTGCCGTATGCGACACTGTTATCGGTACGTCATTGATCCCCATGACGGAGGAGACCTTCGGCCTTGAGCTTGAAAACGAAACAAGGATAGTAAAAGGCATTGACGGACCTGTAACGACGGAAGAATTTATAGCGCACTATGCAAATATGGGCATGGACGTAGCGGTTCGTGATAAGAACAGCGAAGTTCCCGAATTTATCGGAACGGGATGTATTGCGACCTATGAAGGCGTTGAGTTTGAGATAGCGGTCAGAGGCGACCTCAACGGAGACGGTGAGATCACTGCCAAAGATTCCATCAAGCTTAAGCGCTTTATAAGCTATGCGCAGGATCCCAGCGAAGCGGAGTTTGCTGCCGCCGATATAAAAGAGGACGGCGAACTCAGTGCAAAAGACTCCATGCTTATGAAAAAGCTTCTTTCTCAGTAATTCAAATATTCGGCAAAGAGAAACTATGTGACAGCTTAAGGCACCCCTTGCTAAAAGATAACGTCCCCCGTCGTTCAGGCGGGGGGCATCAGAGTGTAGACAAAGTCTACACTCTGAGATAGACTGAGAGAAACGCAGGTAGATTGATAGCTTTTTTCCTCGTCGGCGGCTGAAGGGGTCCTCAAACATTCTTTGAATGTTTGGGGTTCACGCAGATACCTACGGTAGAGGAAAAAACGCTCTCAAAGCAGATGTGGCGGGCTTTTGCCCGCCTCTTGTATGTTAGTTGTACTTCGCCGCGAAAAGTGTGGTACATCTAATTTTTGCACACACATCTGCGTTATACCAAGTTTGTCTTCGGTCTAACGTCCCCCGTCGTTCAGGCGGGGGACGTTATATTGATCGGAAAAACTAAAAAGTAGGGAAAAACTCTTGCAATTATATAAAAGATATGGTATACTACTTCGGTACAGAAAAAACTGTGCTGTAAGGTCATACCAACCGGGGAGGTAGCGGGTCCTTGTACCTGAAGTCCGCTATAGCAGGGGTGGATTCCTGCAACGAGGGTTGTTTTGGTATAGTCTGCACCGAGGCAGACTGTGTTGATGAATGGGTCTTGCGCAATGGACGGCTGTGAACCATGTCAGGTGGGGAACCAAGCAGCATTAAGCAGTTCAGTCTATGTGCCGCAAGTCTGCCTGTTCTGAGCAGTCCAATCGGCGGCGTATATCGGGGCAATTCGAATTGCGGGTGTATGATCTTACAGTGCAGTTTTTATTTGTTTGTAAAGAGGGAAAGGAGCTTTTTATGCATATCGCTTTATACAGAAAATACCGTTCTGCAACCTTTGACGACGTGTGCGGACAGGATCATATTACGTCAGTTTTGAAGTATCAGGCGAAAAGCGGAAAGGTCTCCCATGCCTATCTTTTCTGCGGCTCAAGAGGAACGGGTAAGACTTCCTGCGCAAAAATTCTTGCAAAAGCGGTAAACTGCGAGAATCCTCAGGACGGGAACCCCTGCGGAGTCTGCGAAAACTGCCGTTCCATCGACCGCGACAACGTTCCCGATTTCATGGAGATGGACGCGGCATCCGAAACAGGTGTCGACTATATCCGTGAAATTAAGGAAGAGGTTCAGTATCAGCCTGCGATCCTCAAGAAAAAGGTCTATATCATAGACGAGGTCCACATGCTGACCGAGAGTGCCTTCAACGCTCTTCTCAAGACCCTTGAAGAGCCCCCCGAGCACGTAGTGTTCGTCCTTGCGACAACTGAGCTTCATAAGCTTCCCACAACGGTAATTTCAAGATGTCAACGATTTGACTTCAGAAGGATCTCGGTTGACGTTATCTGCTCCCGTCTTGCTTATATTGCGGAAAAGGAAAGCATATTCCTTGACGGCGAGGCGGCAAAGATAATTGCAAAGCAGGCTCAAGGCGGTATGCGCGATGCCATAAGCCTTTTTGAGCTTTGTGCAGGCGGCGGAGCTGACGTAACCGAAGAGAGAGTAAGAGAAATACTCGGTGTCAGCGGATATGAAAACGTTCATGCGGCATCCCTTGCTATTGCCAAAGGCGATATGGCGGCTTTGTTCGGAATCGTTTCGGGCGTTGTTTCTTCTTCAAAGGATATAACTGTTTTCTGGCAGGAGCTTACTTCCTTCTACAGAGACATGCTGGTTGCAAAATATTCAAAGGATGCAAAGGGTTATCTTGACCTGACGGATTCCGAATTTGCCCTTCTTAATGATGCGGCAAGTAAGTTTTCCCTTGCGGCGCTGTTCTATCAGTCAAAGATAATGGACGAGGCGCTGAAGACCATGAACAGAATGCCTCAGACAAAGAGAATGACGGCAGAGTTTGCACTCATGAAGATGTGCGATGCAACTCTCGATAAGTCAACGGACGCTCTCCTTGCAAGAATAGATGCCCTTGAAAACACCGTTGCCCTTCTTTCCGGCGGTGCAGTTCCGGTACAGACGGTGAAGGCTGAGAATAGTGAAAACGTTTCGGCTCCCGTTCCCGTTAAGGCGGAAGCTACCGTAAAAAAGGAAAAGATAAAAACTGAAAGTGCCCCCACTGTTGACAGCACTCCTGAGAGCGTTTCACATGGCGGATTCCACAGAGTAAACGATCTCACCGAGATTGCGGAAAAAGTGGGTAAGACAGACTTCCTTTGCAGATCAATTTTAGCAGAGGCAGTTGCCGACGTTTCCGATGACGGAAAACTTATTAAAATAATAACCGACAATCCCTTTGCAACAACTTATATCGATAAGAATATCGGAAAGGCGATATCCGATGCCTTTATCCTTTGCAAGATAAACGACAAAGCGGCGGAAATTGAGGTCACTCTTGTTTCCGAAGGTCCCAAGAAGCCCCTCTCGGACGACCTTTTCGACAATCTTTAATACGGAAAATAAAAAACATCAAAATAAAGGACGGTAAAGAATTATGAAAGCAAGACTTCCCGCAGGCAGAGGCGGAAACGGCCCCTCCAATATGCAGGGCCTTATGAAGCAGGCACAGAAGATGCAGGAGGATATGGAAAACCTTCAGGCTGACCTTGACTCCCGTGAATACGAAGTAAAAGCAGGCGGCGGTGTTGTAACCGTAAAGATCACAGGTAAGCTTGAAGTGCTCTCCATCGACATCGAGCCTGAAATCGTTGATCCCGACGATATCGAAACTCTCTCCGACGTTCTGACAGCTGCAATTAACGAAGCAATAAAGAAGGTAAACGACACAAACAGCTCTGAAATGAATAAGGTTACCGGTGCCTTCAATATGCCCGGTATGCCCGGTCTGTTTTGATCATGAGTGAATACATCGAGCCCATTGAGAGACTTGCGGATATGTTCCGCAGACTTGAGGGTGTAGGTAAGAAATCCGCTCTGCGTATGGCTTTTTCGGTGCTTGATATGTCCGAGGAAAGCGCAAGAGAGTTTGCTGAGGCGGTAATTGCCGCGAAAACTCAGATAAAGCTTTGCTCCGTGTGTCAGAATATATCCGTAAACGACGTGTGTGACCTCTGCTCAAGTCATAAGAGGGACAAGAGCGTTATATGCGTGGTCGAGGACTCAAGAGCCGTTATGGCAATTGAGAAATCAGCTATCTATAACGGACTTTATCACGTTCTCCATGGAGCCATCTCACCCATGCACGGCGTAGGTCCCGACAAGCTGAAGATAAAAGAGCTTCTCACAAGACTGAACAGCGAAGAGGTCTCCGAAATAATCGTTGCGACAAATCCTACCGTGGAAGGCGAAGCGACGGCTATGTATATTTCAAAGCTCATAACGCCTCTCGGAATCAAGGTCTCAAGAATTGCCAACGGTGTGCCTGTAGGCGGTGACCTTGAATATGCAGATGAGGTTACTCTCAGACGCGCCATTGAGGGAAGACGAACGATATGATCAGTAATGATGAAAGAGGCTGTAAATTAACCTTCAAAGTTTTTAGCAGCCCCTTATTCTTTTTCTTCTGCAAATTATCTGCAGTGGCGCTGACTTATTAAAAGAAAGGAAAGACCCTTGAATTCTGTTTCTCATGGTGTTAAGCAGAGAGAAATGTAAATAAATTGTAAATTTGGCATTTTCTCTTGCAATCCGAGAGAACATATTGTATAATATATCGCGTGCGTGAAAAGCACGTAGAACACACACATGGCATTCAGACTGCCGGTGCCTTGCATAAAAGATAAAGTTTTGTGCCCGAAGGCTGCAGTAAATCAAGGCTATGTGGTGGAATTAACCGAAGGAGGACATAATTATGTCTATCGTATCAATTAAGCAGCTGCTTGAAGCAGGCGTCCATTTCGGACATCACACAAGACGTTGGAACCCCAAGATGCAGGAGTACATCTTCACAGAAAGAAACGGCATCTACATTATCGACCTTCAGAAGACTATCAAGAAGTTCGAAGAAGCTTACATGTTCGTAAGAGACATCGCTGCAGAAGGCGGAAACGTACTTTTCGTAGGTACAAAGAAGCAGGCTGCTGACGCTATCCGCGAAGAAGCTATCCGTTGCGGTCAGTATTATGTAAACGTACGTTGGCTCGGCGGTATGCTCACAAACTACAAGACAATCAAGACAAGCATCAACCGTCTTGCAAGCCTTGAAAAGATGCAGGCAGACGGCACATTCGATATGCTTCCCAAGAAGGAAGTTGCTGCTCTCCAGAAGGAAATGGGTATCCTCGAAAGAAACCTCGGCGGTATCAAGGACATGCCCGGTCTTCCCGCAGCTATCTTCATCGTTGACCCCAGAAAAGAACACAACGCAGTTCTCGAAGCTAAGAGACTCGGTATCCCCGTAGTTGCTATCGTTGACACAAACTGTGACCCCGATGACGCTGACTACGTGATCCCCGGTAACGACGACGCTATCCGCGCTATCCGTCTCGTATCTTCCGTAATCGCTGACGCAGTTATCGAAGGTCACCAGGGCGAACAGCTCGTTGAAGCTGAAGCAGAAGCAACAGCAGCAGAAGAAGCTGAAGACGCTGAATAATTTTTAACGGACACAAACTTGTGTCTGCCCGAGTTGCGTTTCAACTCACAAAAAATAAAATTTAGAAGCCGTATCTCACGGCATGGAGGATATTATGGCTATTACAGCAAAACAGGTTTCCGACCTCAGAGCAAAGACAGGTTGCGGTATGATGGAGTGCAAGAAGGCACTTACAGAAGCAAACGGTGATTTCGACGAAGCAGTAAAGGTTCTTCGTGAAAAGGGTCTCGCAGTTGCAGCTAAGAAGGCCGGCAGAATTGCATCCGAAGGCGTTGTTGACATCATGTTCAATGATGCACACGACGTTGCAGCAATGATCGAAGTTAACGCAGAAACAGACTTCGTTGCTAAGAACGAAACATTCAAGGAATTCGTTCGCGGTATTCTCGCAACAATCATCGCTAATAAGCCCGCTGACCTTGATGCACTCATGGCACTCGCTTACGATGCAGAATACACAGTAGCAGAAAAGCTCACAAACATGATCGCAACTATCGGCGAAAACATGAACATCAGACGTTTCGTTCTCGTTGAAGGCGTTCTCACATCTTATATCCACGGCGCAGGCTCCGCAGGCGTTATCGTTAAGTTCAATGCTGACGAAGCAGCTGTAAACAACGCAGGCTTTGCAGAATTCGCAAAGAACATCGCTCTTCAGATCGCAGCAGGTAACCCCCCTGCATACGTTACAAAGGAAGAAGTTCCTGCAAGCGCAGTAGAAGAAGAAAAGCAGATCCTCATCGCTCAGATCAAGAACGACGAAAAGAACGCAAGCAAGCCCGACGCTATCATCGAAAAGATGGTACAGGGTAAGATCGGCAAGTTCTATGAAAGAGTTTGTCTCGTAGAACAGGCATACGTTAAGGACGACAAGATGACTGTTGGCCAGTACGTAGAAGCTACAGCTAAGGAATTCGGCGGCGCTATCGCAATCGACTCCTTCTGCCTCTACGAAAGAGGCGAAGGTCTTGAAAAGAAGGAAGACAACTTCGCTGACGAAATCGCTCAGATGGTAAGCGGTAACTAATAAATACGTTAAATTACAAATCAAGCACGGTCCGCAGACCGTGCTTTTTTGTCGTGTTGACAAATTGCTCACCTTTTGCTACAATTAAGTTGACAACAGGGAACTGTTTCGGAATAAAAACACATAAACCTGTCATATGGGCTATAGAGAAGGTGCAAAATGAAAAAGAAGTTTTTACTATGCATTGGAATCATACTGTCTGTTCTTATAGTAATAACAGTTTTACTTTTCACAAAGGGTTATTATGTTTCAAGAAAAAATATTTACATTCCATATGACGGAGCTGCAGACGTATATAATGCCTCAAAAGAAGAGCTTACCGAACTTGATAATGTAAGCTATCCGGAGATTTTCGGAGAGGTGAAAAACGAAAAAGAAGCCGCTCTTATAGCAGCAAAAATTATTGAAGAAATATATGGAAACGATGAAGCGCCTTATATAGTTAAGTACAATAATAATGCGGGTGCATGGATAGTTAAAGGAAGTCTCCCGATATTTCACATTGGCGGGGTTGCTACGGTAGCAATAGATAGCGAAACCGGCGAGGTTTTAATGATGATTCATACAAAATAATCAAAGAAAGACAATTAGTGATTTTCTTGCTCTCATACTTTTTATAACAATAGAAGGATACTATTAGTTGAGCTTTGTGTAATAATAAAAATACGGAGGAGATTAACTATGGAAGAACTGAATTTAAACAAAGAGACTATAAAACAAGAGTATGATTTTACTTCAACTGTTGTAATGGGTGAAAAAGAACATGAGGATTTTCATAATATTGCATATTCTCGCGTATCAACATTTACTCTTGTTTTTTTGATTTTTTCTATCGTTGTTATTCCTCAACAATTCCTGATTCCCGAAAACAGTATGTTATTATTATATTCTGCCTGGATGCTCGTTTTAATGGGTTATTTGTTCTTTATTACTCAAATAAGAATTAAGAAAGCATACAAAAGGATGGTAGTTTCGCAAGGTAAAGAAACTATTACATATAAAGTATATTTTGGCGAGAAAATTGTGGCAGAAACAGACCAACACTTGCCTGTAGAATATGATTATAATGCGGTTACTTCGATAAAAGAAACAAGACAGTTTTATCTTTTAGGGTTGAAATATAATCTATATCTTATTTTGCAAAAGGATATTAAAAGCAACGTTGAAAATGTTGATTTTATTGAATATGTGTTTAATAAGTGTCCCAATATAAAAAAGAAAAAAGTGAAAAGAATTATGAATAAGAAAAGGGAGAGTATTATTTATTTACTTGGATTTGTTATCCTATTCTTATTCACCTTGATATGTTTCTTCATTTGATGTATTTCTCGGATCGATACTAAGGTTAAAGTATTATCGAAGAGGATAGACGTTTTTTCGTCTATCCTCTGTTTGTATTTTTTAATAAAAACATAATATATTTCACAGAGCAATAAAATATTTGCAGGGGTACTTTACAAATTAAGTATTTTAATGTAAAATATAATCAATTATAATAACATAGTTATAACTGAAAATATATTTTTCGGTCATGGCTTTAAAAGAGGAGTAAGAGCATGAAAAATGAACCTGCTTACAAGCGCATTTTGCTGAAGCTTTCCGGTGAAGCTCTGGCAAAGGATACAGATTCACTTCTTAACTTTGATTATCTTGAAGAGGTTGCCGGCGTAATCAAAAAATGTGTTGACAGCGGAGTGCAGGTTGGCATAATCGTTGGCGCAGGTAACATCTGGAGAGGCCGCAGCAGCGGAAAGATG
This sequence comes from Oscillospiraceae bacterium, assembly GCA_015063695.1. Taxonomy (GTDB): domain Bacteria; phylum Bacillota; class Clostridia; order Oscillospirales; family CAG-272; genus RUG14199. The sequence continues at coordinate 46,117 of SVTQ01000001.1, read as the reverse complement.
GACAGAACAAGAGCTGACAATATGGGTATGCTTGCAACCTGTATCAATTCTCTGGCACTGCAGGAAGCTTTCTGCCAGGCGGGTCTTGATGCAAGAGTAATGTCCGCAGTTCCCATGGATAAATTCTGCGAGTATTATACGGCAGACGAAGCAAGACGTCACCTTGAAGCAGGCAGAGTAGTAATTTTTGCCGCAGGCCTCGGCTCACCCTTCTTCTCAACGGATACTCCTGCAGTTATCCGCGCAATGGAAATTGAAGCAGATGCCCTTCTTCTTGCAAAGAACATTGACTATCTCTACACAGCAGACCCCAGAGTTGACCCCACGGCTGAAAAGATCGAAGAAACTACGTACAGCCACATCGTAAATAACAGACTTAATGCCATTGATCTTACGGCGGCGATCCTCGCTGAAAACAGTAAGATCCCCACGGTTATGTTCGGTCTCGATAAGTCCGAAAATATCTACCGTGTAGTTATGGGCGAAAAGCTCGGTACAGTCGTTAAGTAATTTTAATACGAAAAAATAATTTTAGTAAAATAAATCGGATATATTCCAAAAGGAGATTATTATGAAGCTCGACACAAAAGTTTTTGAAGAAAAAATGAAAAAATCCATCACCGTTTACGAGGAAAACCTCTCCACCATCAGAGCAGGCAGAGCAAACTCCGCAGTTCTCAAGGGTGTTGAAGTTTCCTACTACGGCAGCCCCACAGCTATCAACGCAGTTGCAGACGTTAAGGTTGCTGATGCAAGAACTATCGCTATCACTCCCTGGGACGGCTCTCTTCTCAAGGAAATTGAAAAGGCTATCCTTGCTTCCGATATCGGTATCACACCCGTTAACGACGGTAAGACTATCCGTCTTGCTTTCCCCCAGCTTACAGAGGAACGCAGAAAAGAGCTGACAAAGCAGATCTCCAAGATGGGTGAGGAAGCAAAGGTTGCTGTCCGTAATATCAGACGTGAAGCAAACGACAAGATCAAGGATATGAAGAAGAACAGCGAAATGAACGAGGACGAGGTAAAGCAGTCCGAAAAGCTGACTCAGGATCTTACAGATAAGTACACAAAGGTTATCGACGGCATAACCGAAGCAAAGCAGAAGGAGATCATGGAGATCTGAGTTTCCAAAGAGATCCATTTGTGAACCTTATAAAGCCATAAACTGCGCCCCCTGTGCCGGGTCTACGGTGTATGGGGGCGTTTTGGTATAGTACGCTACTTAGGAGAGTTTTATGATCTTTTCAAAGACAGGCAAAGGAAGCGGCGAGGCAGTTGATATTGCCGCCCTTGTTAAGGATACGGGCCTTTGCCATATAGCCTTTATTATGGACGGAAACGGAAGATGGGCAAAGAAGCGCTCCCTTCCCAGAGAAGCAGGACATCCCGTAGGAGCCAAGACCTTCAAAAAGGTAGTCCGCTATTGCGGTGATATCGGCATAAACAATATTACCGTATACGCATTTTCAACGGAAAACTGGTCCCGTCCCAAAAGCGAAGTGGATGCCATCATGTCCCTTCTTGACGACTACATAAAGGATGCAAAAAGCTCCGACGACGAAAATCATATAAAATACGTTTTCCTCGGTGACAAAGCACAGCTCGGAGAAGCTCTTGCAAATAAATGCCGTGAGCTTGAAGAGCTGACAAAGAATAATAAGCTCCTTCTGAATATAGCCCTCAACTACGGCGGCAGAGCGGAGATAGTATATGCAGTCAATAAGCTTATCGCCGAAGGAAGATCTGAAATTACCGAAAAGGATATAAGCGATAGTATCTATACCGCTCACTGTCCCGACCCCGACCTTATCGTGCGTACCGCAGGAGAAGTCAGAACCTCAAACTTCCTGCTTTGGCAGTCGGCTTACAGCGAGTATTATTTTACAGACGTGCTGTGGCCCGATTTTGATGAGCGAGAGGTCGATAAGGCGGTAATTGACTTTTCAAAAAGAAAAAGAAGATTTGGGGGCGTTGTAAATGCGTAAAAGAATAATTACGGGCATAGTAATGGCGCTCGTAGCTCTTCCTTGCCTCATTTTCTCCCATACCTGGATATTTCCCATTATGACATCTTTTTTGTGTGTGGTGGGAACCCTCGAGATGCTTGGATGTATAGAAGCTAAAAAGTATCTTTCTGTTACCGTGCCCCTTTCGGCGGCAGCAGCAGGCTTTCCGCTCCTTGCAAGATACATGGAAAACAGAAATGAGTTTCTTGCGGTCTACATTACGATTCTCTTTGTAATTCTCGTTTATCTTATGGCACTTCCCGTGTTTGCACCCGAAAAGGTGAATACACAGCTTGTGTCCTCTGCATTTGTAACGAGCGTGTTCATTATAACCGCATTTTCCTCCATTGTCCTCCTTCGCGATATGGAGGGCGGAATTTACTATTTTATGATTCCCGTGATCGCACCCTTCACCTGTGATATCTTTGCATATTTCACAGGCAGGCTCTTTGGCCGTCATAAGCTTATTCCCAAAATAAGCCCCAATAAAACGGTGGAGGGAAGCATCGGAGGAACCTTCTTCTGTACGGTAATATGTACGGTGTACGGAATTCTTCTGAAAAACGTGTTTTCCCTTTCAGCGCTTCTTCCCGTTTGGACCTTTGCTGTCGGCGGAATACTCATCTCCCTCGTTTCTCAGCTTGGTGATCTTACGGCGTCCGCAATCAAAAGACAGCACGGAATAAAGGACTACGGAAGGATATTCCCCGGTCACGGCGGCGTTATGGACCGTTTTGACAGCGTTATTCCCACAGTACCGCTGTTCCTTATGCTGATGGTGCTCTTTACGGAAACAGTGCTTTAAAACCTTTAGTTTTCGGGTATAATAAATTATGGAAATGATTAAAAGAAAAGTTGCCGTTCTCGGCAGTACGGGCTCCGTCGGAACTCAGGCTATAGATGCCCTCAGCGTTACCGACTGCGAGTACGTGCTTCTGACGGGCGGCAGGAATATAAAGCTTCTTGCAGACCAAGCAAGACAGACGAAAGTACCTCTCGTTGCAGTTCCCGACGAAAAAACGGCAGTGGAACTCAGAGGTCTTCTTGCAGGCGAGAGTGTAAAAGTCCTCGGCGGAGAAGGTGCCGTATGCGAGGCAATAAGAGAGTGCGGAGCGGATCTGTTTGTCCATTCCATTGCAGGAATGGCAGGTATCCCTGCGGCTCTTGAGGTCTCGAAAACAGGCGCAAGACTTGCTATTGCCAATAAAGAAGCAATTATATCCCTCGGAGATATAATATTTGATAACGTAAGAAAATACGGCGGCGAGCTCATTCCCGTTGACAGTGAGCACAGCGCCATATTCCAGTGCCTCATGACCTCGGGAGCAGTTGACGCAAAAGGCGGCAGCCGTCCCGAAATAGTAAAGAGAATTCTTCTCACCGCCTCAGGCGGCCCCTTCTTCGGTAAAAAGAGGGAAGAGCTTCAGAAGGTAACACCCGAAATGGCTCTTGCCCATCCCACCTGGAAGATGGGACCTAAAATAACCATCGACTGTGCTACACTTATGAACAAGGGATTTGAAATAATCGAAGCCGCAAGACTTTTTCACGTGGATATCGATAAGATAGAAGTCCTTGTGCACAGACAGAGTATAATTCATTCCATGGTGGAATACATTGATACTACGGTCATGGCTCAACTTGGCACACCCGATATGAGGCATTGTGTCCGTTATGCTCTCACCTATCCCGAGAGAATGACGGTAAAGGAGCCGGGTCTTGATTTTCCCGCTCTCGCAAGGCTGACCTTTGATGCTCCCGACAGAGAGGCGTTTCCTCTCCTCGACACAGCGGTTTCCGCCTATAAGATGGGAACGACCGCTCCTGCCGCCCTTATTGCGGCTGACGAGGAAGCGGTTTCCGCCTTCATTGGTGGAAAGATCGGTTTCACAGCTATTTCCGACACCGTAGCCGAGGCTATGGTAAAATATACGCCAGACACGGTATATACCGCAGAGAGCGTATTCGAAGCGGAAAAGGAAGCCCGTGAGATCGCTAAACAGATAATATCGAAATATTAAAGAGGTGTTTGATATAACTGCACTTTATATACTTGTAGCAATCCTTCTTTTCGGATTTTTAATATTTATACATGAGGGCGGTCACTACCTTACGGCAAGACTTTTCGGGGTCACCGTCCATGAATTTGCAATAGGCATGGGACCGAAGGTTTTCAGTTGGGTCTCAAAGAAAAGCGGAATAGCTTATTCACTCAGACTTCTTCCCATCGGCGGATTTGTCAGCATGGAGGGTGAGGACGGAGACAGCGACGACGAAAATGCATTCTTTAAAAAGGCGGTCTGGAAGAGAATTATCGTAACCTCGGCAGGAGCGCTTACCAATATTCTTTTCGGAATAATCGTTATGTCCATATTCGTTGCAACTTCCCCTGTTCTCGGAACTACCACCATCGGCAGCTTTGACAGCGAGGAATCGGTAATTCTGAATTCCGGACTTCAGGTTGACGATAAGATTGTTAAGGTTGACGGCAAAAACGTCCATATCTATTCTCAGATGTACTATGAAATAATGAGAAACGGATACGAGCCCATCGACGTTACCGTGATCCGTGACGGCGAGAAAATAACGGTTGAAAACGTAGAATTTCCCACCATCGAAGAGCAGGGAGTCGTTTTCGGCGATATAGACTTCAGAGTATATCCCCTTGAAAAAGATTTTGGCAGTGTGGTAAAGGAAGCATATTTCCAGTCCACAAATACCATAAAAATGATTTGGGAATCCCTTGTTGACCTTGTGACGGGAAGATACGGTATACAGGCAGTGTCAGGTCCCGTCGGCGTAACGGAAGCCCTTGTTGATGCGGCAAGACGCGGCGTGCGTGACTTCATGTACCTTGCGGTAGTAATCAGCATGAACCTTGGAGTAATGAATCTTTTGCCCCTTCCCGCACTTGACGGCGGAAGACTCCTCTTCCAGTTTATCGAGCTTGTGACAAGACGTCCCGTAAACCGTAACGTAGAAGGATATATCCACTTTGCAGGACTTGTCCTCCTTCTCGGCTTTATGGCATTTATCATCATCAAGGATATAGCAGGATTTTTTGTATAAATCAAAAGAATTCCCCCTCGGGGGACTTACATATACTGCATTTTGCGGCATTAAAACGGAGTACATATAATGGCGACAGAGAGAAGAATATCAAGGAAAATAAAGGTAGGAAACGTGTATATCGGCGGTGATGCCCCCGTTTCCATTCAGTCAATGACAAATACAAATCCCATGGACTTTGAGAAGACTGCGGCGCAGATCCGCGCCCTTGAAGCCGTGGGCTGTGATATTGTCAGAATGACCATCCCAAATGAAGAAGCGGCGGCAGTATTTTCCGTTCTCAAAAGAGAGGGTGTAAATATTCCCCTTGTTGCCGACATCCATTTTGACTATAAGGCGGCGATCGCTGCCGCTATGAGCGGAGCCGACAAAATAAGAATAAACCCGGGTAACATCGGCGAGGAATGGAAGGTGCGCGAGGTCGCAACTACCTGTAAAACTCTCGGCGTGCCCATAAGAATAGGCGTAAACTCGGGCTCTCTCGATAAAAAACTTCTGCAGAAGTACGGCGCGCCCACAGCAGAGGCGCTTGCCGAAAGCGCACTTACACAGGCAGAGGCTCTTGAAAAGTTCGGCTTTTCCGACGTTGTAATTTCCATTAAGTCTTCAAATATCGACACAATGGTAAATGCCAACAGAATAGTTGCCGCACAAAGCAGTTATCCTCTTCATCTCGGAGTAACCGAAGCAGGGGACGAGTACGGCGGAATAATCAAAAGCTCCGTAGGTCTTGGCACTCTTCTTCTTGAAGGTATCGGCGACACCGTGAGAGTATCTCTCACTGCCGACCCCGTAAGAGAGATAAGAGCCGCAAAGGAGATACTCAAGGTTCTCGGACTTTCAAAGGGCGGCGTTGAAATTATATCTTGCCCCACCTGCGGCAGAACCAAGATCGATATAATCGGTATCACCGAAAAGTTCAGAGAGATTGCAGATACCATCGACACAAAGGGCAAGACCGTAAAGGTCGCTATAATGGGATGTGTAGTTAACGGTCCCGGTGAAGCGAGAGAAGCGGACTTCGGTATCGCAGGAGGCGATGGCTTCGGCGTTCTGTTCTCGGGCGGCGAGACCGTAGGCAGAGTGGAGGAGAGCGATATTCTCGAAACACTCAGACAGAAGACACTTGAATTTATAGAAGCAAAGGCAGTCGAAGAAACTAACGGAGAAGAAAATAATGGCTGAAAGAACCCTGATTTCAGTCTTTTCAAAGTATCAGCCTCAGAATAAGGGGCAGAGCGATATTTTTGAAAAGGCGCATGGGGTATCGGTAAGAGGGGACCGTGAAAGGAAAATGTACGAGGTCTCCTTTTCCTATCCAACCCTTATAAAGAAAAAAACGCTCCATACCCTCGAGGACAACCTCAAGGAATTTTATGAAATGAGCCTCGTAAAGCTCATGCCGAAGTATCCCTCCGAGCTTTTCAGCGCAGAATACATACCCGAGGTTCTTGAAGAAGCCAAAAGATGCGGCATCGGCCTCAAAGGCTTTTTCAAGGATTACAAAACCGATTTTGACGGAGAGACAATCAAGATTTCCTTGCCCTTCGAGAGCACAGCAGGAATTATAATCGACCTTGCCAAGGCGGCGGAGGTCGTTTCGGGGATTATCAGAAGTGAATTTTCCCTTGAATATAAAGTTGAATTCTCCTATCTGACAGAAGCTCTTTCCGAAGAGGAATTCTTCGAGAGACGCGCCGCTGAAGAAAAGGCTATGTACGAAGCCTACGAGCGGCAGATGAAGGAACAGGCGGCAATGAGAAAAGCCGAGGAGCTTGAAAACGGAGAAGCAAAAATTGAGCTTGAAAGAGTTGAATCCCTCTTTGACGGCGAGGCAACTCTTGAATTTGAAGGCGATACCACAGTTAAGACGGGCAAAATGACCTTTGACCTCTCAGAGCCCGAAGTGCTTTTCGGAAATCCTTTTGAAATAAAGAACATCGCTCCCCTCAGAACAGCCTGCAACAAAAGAGGCTCCGTTATCGCAGTGGGCGAAATATTCAAATTTGAAGAAAAAGAGCTTCGCGGCGGAGATAAGTTCTCCATAACGGTGGGTATCACCGATAAGGATGCTTCCGCGTACCTTAAAACGGTTATTGAGGCAGGTCAGCTTGACGAATATAAGGGCAAGCTGAAATCGGGCTCCATCGCCGTCAAGGGCGTTGTTTCTCCCGAGAGCAAGTTCAGCGACGAACTTATAATTAAATTTACAGACGTTCAGAAGATAAAGAGAATTCGCAGAAAGGACAATGCCGAAACAAAGCGAGTTGAGCTTCATCTTCATACCAATATGTCCGAAGCGGATGCCCTTATAAAGCCCGAGGAAGCGGTCATGACCGCATATAACTGGGGCCATCCCGCAGTGGCGATTACCGACCACGGCAACCTTCAGGGCTTCCCGACGGCGATGCTTGCGGCAAAGAAGCTTGAGGACTTCAAGGTCATCTACGGAATTGAAGCCTACTTCGTTGACGATACCGCAAGAGTTGTATACGGTCCCTGCAACGACACCTTTGACAGCGAGTTTATCGTATTCGACCTTGAAACAACAGGTCTCTCTTTCCAGAATGACCGTATCACGGAAATCGGCGCGGTCAAGGTGAAAAAAGGGGAAGTTATCGAGCGTTTCAACATGCTTGTTGACCCCGAAATGGAGATAAGCGCCAAGATCACGGAGCTTACGGGTATCACCAATGAAATGGTAAAGGGCCAGCCGAAGATAGACGAGGCGCTGCCCAAATTCCTTGAATTTATCGGTGACCGTCTCCTTATTGCCCATAACGCAAATTTTGACACGGGCTTTGTAAGAAGAGCTGCCGAAAGACTTCATATAAGATTTGAAAATTCGTATCTTGACACCGTGGCAATGTCCCACTACGTCAATGCAGAGCTTTCAAAGCATAAGCTTGACACCCTTGCAAAGTATTTTAACCTCGGCGACTTCAATCATCACAGAGCGAGCGACGACGCTGAAATGCTCTCCATGATATTCTATAAGATGATAGACAAGCTCCGCGACGAGGGAATTGATAACTTCACCCACATGACCGAGGTCATGAGTGAAAAGTCCGACCCCTTGAAGCTTCGTACCTATCACCAGATAATCCTCGTTAAAAATCTGACGGGACTTCGTAATCTCTACGTCCTCGTTTCAGACTCCTTCCTTAAGTATTTCAGAAGAACTCCCCGTTTCCCCAAGTCCAATATTGAGGAATACAGAGAAGGTCTTATCATTGGCTCAGCCTGCGAGGCAGGGGAGCTTTATCAGGCAATACTGCAGGGTAAGAGCGATAATGAGATAGACGACATAGCCTCCTTCTACGACTACTACGAGATACAGCCCATTTCCAACAACTCCTTTATGGTGGAAAACGGCACTGTGGCAAGTGAGGAGGAGCTTAAAGAAATTAACAGAAGAATTGTTGAGCTCGGCAAAAAGCACGGCAAGCCCGTAGTTGCCACCTGCGACGCCCACTACCTTGACCCCGAGGACGAGATATACAGAAGAATTCTTCTATCGGGTAAGAAGTTCAAGGATGCTGACCGTGAGACGGAGCTTTATTTCAGAACCACCGATGAGATGCTTAAAGAATTTATGTATCTCGGTGAAGAGACAGCAAGGGAAGTTGTTATCGACAATCCCCGAAAGATCGCGGATATGATAGAGAAGATAAAGCCCATTCCCGACGGTGAATATCCTCCCCATATCGAGGGCGCGGAAGAAGAGCTTACAAACAAATGCTATAACATGGCAAAGGAAATGTACGGAGACCCCCTCCCCGTGCAGGTTTCCTCCCGTCTCGAAAGGGAGCTCGGCTCCATTATAAAGAACGGCTTTGCCATCATGTATATCATCGCCAAAAAGCTCGTTGAAAACAGCGAGGCGGCAGGCTATCAGGTAGGCTCAAGAGGCTCTGTAGGTTCATCCTTTGCGGCCTGCATGGGCGGTATAACCAAGGTAAACTCACTGCCTCCCCATTACCGTTGTCCCGAATGTAAATGGTCTGAATTTATCGAGGGCGGCGTTGTAGGCTCAGGCTTTGACCTTCCCGAAAAGAACTGCCCGAACTGCGGTACTGAGCTTGTCCGTGACGGACACGATATCCCCTTTGAGACCTTCCTCGGCTTCTACGGCGACAAGACCCCCGATATCGACCTAAACTTCTCGGGGGACGTGCAGGCGGATGCCCATAAGTTTACAGAAGTTCTTTTCGGTAAGGGACACGCCTTCCGTGCAGGAACCATCGGAACGCTGGCGGATAAGACCGCCTACGGTCTTACGGTAAAATACCTTGAAGAAAAGGGAATAACAGTCAGCAAGGCGGAGATCGACCGACTTGTGACGGGATGCGTGGGTACAAAGAGAACGACGGGTCAGCACCCCGGCGGTATCATCGTCGTTCCTCAGGAGCACGAGATATATGACTTTACTCCCGTTCAGCATCCTGCAGGCGACCCCACAATCGTTACTACGCACTTCGAGTTTAAGTATCTTCACGATACCATTCTGAAGCTTGATATTCTCGGACACGATATTCCGACAAAGTATAAGAGACTTGAAGAATATACAAATACGGATATTCTGAAGGTCCCTCTTTCCGATAAGAACGTTTACCGTCTCTTCACCTCACCCGAGCCTCTCGGAGTAACAACGGAGCAGCTCAAGGGTGTTGAAACGGGCTCTCTCGGACTTCCCGAAATGAGTACGCCCTTCGTGCGCGGAGTTCTTATCAAGGCTCAGCCGAAGACCTTTGCCGACCTTCTTCAGATATCCGGACTTACCCACGGAACCAACGTTTGGCTGGGTAACGCGGAAGAGCTTATCGCGGACAAGACATGCACCATTTCAGAGGTTATCGGTACCCGTGACGACATCATGCTTTACCTTATCCATAAGCATGACCTTGAAAAGAGCACAGCCTTCAAAATAATGGAGGACGTGCGAAAGGGTAAAGGTCTCAAGCCCGAATATGAGGAAATGATGATAGAGCACGGTGTGCCCGAATGGTATATCGACTCCTGCAAGAAGATAAAATACATGTTCCCCAAGGCGCACGCGGCGGCATACGTAATCGACGCGCTCCGTCTCGGATGGTATAAAATTTATCATCCCATGCAGTTCTATGCGGCATACTTTACGGCGGCACCCGGCGGCTGTGATGCCACCTATATCATGAAGGGCAAGGACTACGTATACAGAGTTCTTGACGATCTTCAGAAGATAAAGAGCGCCCCCGGTGCAACTCAGAAGGACAAGGAACTCTTTAACGCAATGCAGCTTGTTAACGAGTGCTATCAGCGCGGAATTGACTTCCTTCCCGTAAGCGTTAAGAAGTCCCATGCAACCAAGTTCCTTCCCGAAAACGGAAAGATACGCCTGCCCTTTATCTCTATCCCCGGTCTCGGTGAAAATGCGGCGATAAACATCATGAACGCGAGAGACGAAGGAAAGATCCACTGTATCGAGGATCTTAAAACGGAAGCGAAGGTAGGAAAAACTCTCCTTGAGCTTCTCCGCGAAAACGGCGCCCTTGACGGCATGAACCCCACAAATCAGATGTCACTCTTTGACCTCATTTAAAGTAGAAGCCCTTGCTCATCCGAGCAAGGGCTTTTTTGATACAATCGGCCAACGTGTTGTCCGTAGGGGCGGATTCTATATCCGCCCGTAAATCACCATTTGTACGATCTTTTTTGAGGCTCCCTCCGAGAGGGAGGGGCTTGCTCCTCCCGTAAAACGGATCATCTGTTTCTGGCGCACACCTTTCTCACCATGTCGATAGGAATGACCGAAAGGGAAAGAACGGCGCAGATCGCAAGATCGTGAAGGGTGAGGGGAACCGTTCTGAAAACGGACCCTCCGAAATAAATTATGGCGATCTGACCTATGCACACAAAGGCAATAATCGCAATGAAAGCCTTGTTGGCCGAAAGATGGCTTAAAAGATTATCTTCGGGACTTCTTGCATTGAAGCTGTTGAAAATTCCGCTGAAAATAAAGAGTGCGAAGAAGCAGGTCAGAAAATATGTTTCTCCCTTGCCCACAATAAGCGTTTTAAAGAAAGGTATTTTCAGAAAAGCAAGACTTAAAGACAGTGTGTAAACTCCGAGAAACAGTATCTGTCCCACCATTTTCGAAGTCAGTATCTTTTCCTTTCTCGATATGGGCGGCCGTTTCATGTACTTTAAAAGAGGAATTTCCCCTGCAAAGGCAAGACCGCCGAGAGTATCCATAATGATATTGACCCAAAGCATCTGAATAACCGTTATGGGATTTTCAATACCTATAAAGGGACAAATAAGGGAAACGCCCATGGCGCATAAATTCATGGTCAGCTGAAAGGTTATAAACTTTCTGATGGACTGAAAGATAGTCCTTCCGAAAAGAATGGCACGTGTGATGGAATGGAAGCTGTTATTTGTGAGGATTATGTCCGATGCTTCCTTGGCAACGTCACTGCCGCTTCCCATGGCAAAACCAACGTCTGCGCTCTTAAGAGAGGGAGCATCGTTAATGCCGTCCCCCGTCATTCCGCTGACAAGTCCCATTTTTTCCGTCAGCTCCACAAGCCTCAGCTTATCCGAGGGAAGAGCTCTTGCAACCACAGCAAGATGCGGCAGAAGCTTTGTCAGCTCCTCATCAGAAAGCAGTGCCATTTCTTCGCCTGTGAGAACTGTATTATGCTCTTTGTCAATAATACCTGATTCCTTCGCAATAGATGCGGCGGTGTCCCTGTTGTCTCCCGTTATCATGACCACCTGAACTCCTGCTTCCTTAACAGTGCTCACTGAGCTTTTAATTTTCGGGCGAAGGTCGTCTTTTATGGAGAAGAGCATGACGGCGCAAAGATTTTTCTGCAAATTTCCGAGGCAAACGTCCTCCCACAAGGCTCCGTCAGCCTTAACAAGGGCAAGCACTCTTGCAGATGAGGACGTTCTTCTTCTTATGACCTCGGCAAAATAAGCTTTGTCTCCGGTGTTCATGATCCTTGCAGAACCATAGTTGTCCGTAAAGGAGTCGCAGCTTTCAAGAAGCTTTTCGGCGGCACCAAGCAGATAGACCGAGGAAGTATTTCCGTGCCTGTACAAACAAGCTGAATATTTGTTCTTTGAATTAAAGGACAGCTTTTTTAAAAGCTCATCCTTTTTTCTGTCAAGAGAGCATCCTTTGCAGAATTTTGCCACAGCCTTTTCAGTAGAAGTTTTTTTTCCCGATGCGATAAGTCCTTCCGAGAGTGGCAGAAGATATTTTTTGAAGACCTTGCTTTTCTGTAAATCTCTTGCATCCGCGAAAGAGCCGTCGCGGGTGACTGCCTCGCATATCTTCATGTTTCCCGTGGTAAGAGTTCCCGTCTTGTCGGTGAAGAGAATATTCATACTCCCTGCAGTTTCAATGCCAACGGGCTTTCTCACTAAAACACCGCTTTTCAGCATCTTTTTCATGTTTGAGGAAAGAACCACCGTTATCATCATGGGAAGTCCCTCGGGCACAGCCACAACAATGACAGAGACACCGAGAGTTACGGCGGATAGCAGGGAAGAAGCCATAAACTTCATGTCACGGAGCTTTATAAGGATCTCGGGAAGGAAAAATCCCGAGTCTATTACAATGACGTTAAAAAGATAAGCAGTCATGATAAGTGCCGACGCTATGTAGCCGAGAATACTTACAGTTTTTGCAAGAGAAGAAAGTCTTTCTTTAAGAGGGCTTGGGCGTGATGACTTCTGAAGATCGTTTGCAACGGCTCCCATAAAGGTGGCATCTCCCACCTTTCCGATAACTGCATTGCATTCTCCGTCAAGGCAGAGGCACCCCTTAAATATTTTGGTAGCATCATTTACGTCAAAGACGGCATCATTTGAAACTGCGATTTTCGCGCCTGCATCCTTAACAGCCGTCTTTTTTATCTCGCGGCTCTCCCCCGTCAGCATTGATTGGTCAACGGACAAATGCCCCTTTATAATAGTGCAGTCGGCAGGAATTTTCTCTCCTGCGCCAAGGTAAATAACGTCTCCGCAAAGGAGCTCGCTTTCCGTGACCTCGCCTCTTTTTCCTTGCCGTATCACGGAATAAAACGTTTTGCCGCTCTCGCTGTTCAGCTTTTCAAAGGCCTTTTCGCTGCCGTATTCGGAAATTGTTGAAACGAGAGTAGCAATAAAGACTGCCGCGGCAATACCGATGGTCTCGGGCCAGTTTATGTTTCTGAACATAAAGAGAATATTTATAATGAGTGCGCCGATAAGAATTCTGATTATCGGGTCGCCGAGGTTTTTTATGAATTGCCCGAAGAAGGATAGCTTTTTCCCCCTTGTCAGAACGTTTTCTCCGAAAAGCTTTTTGCTCTCTGCCATCTGCTCACGGCTGAGACCTGTTCTCGTATCTATGATGAGAACTTCTTTGCAGTCAACTTCTGCCCTTTTACTCTTTGACACCGAGCCGTTTTTAATTCTGCCGCTTTTAATATATGTATCCATGAGGGCATCCCCCGTTCAATGTATTGGTACATTATATTTTCTTCGCCTCAAAGTTATGACGGCGCAGTTTCTCCGCTCTCACAAAACAAAAAACTCTCTGCCTGATAAGCAGAGAGTAAATTATAGTATTCATTTCCCCGTTTTAACTCTTCCGACGAGGGTGAGCGCTATATAGAGAACAAGATTTACCATAACGACGCAGGGGCCGATAGGCATATTATCAATAAGAAAAGCGAGGATTATTCCGAGTGCCGAGCAGGATACGGAGATTACCGCACACACGGAGATAACTCCCTTGAAGGTCTTGCAGACTCTCATGGCGGAGAGGGCGGGGAATACGATAAGACCCGATATCATAACGGTACCGAGCATCTTCATGCCCATAACGATGGTGAGAGCAACGAGGATGGCAATAACAGTCTTATATTTTTCCGTGTTGATGCCCACCGCTTTTGAGAAGGTCTCGTCAAATGTGACGGCAAAAATCCTGTTGTAGCAAAGAATAAAGATACCGATTACGATAACGGCAAGAACGACCGTGGTGATGATGTCGGCACTTGAGGGGGTCAGAAGGGAGGCGGAGCCGAACATGCTTGAGCAGACGTCGGAGGCCTGACCCGTTGCGTATCTGTAAATGATGTAACCGAGAGCAAGTGCGCTTGTGGAAACAAGAGCGATTGCAGAGTCGCCGCTGAGCTTACTTTTTTCATTGAGCTTCAGAATAAACAGCGCCGCGGCAATTACGATGGGCACGGAAATAAGAAGGGAGTATTCTCCGATGGACGTGCCGAATTTGTCGGAAACTATCTTTTCCGTAAGAGCTGAAATTGCCATGGAGCCGAAGCCGATGTGGGCAAGACCGTCACCAAGCATGGAGTATTTTTTAAGAACTAAGGTAACTCCGAGAAGGGAAGCCGAGAGGGAGATAAGAACTCCGATAAGCAAGGCTCCGAGGAACATTCTCAGGATCAGAGGATTTGTAAAGATATCAATGATGTTCATGTCCGCAACCTCCGAGAAAAGCGTGATAAAGCTCTGTTTCCTTGTACTCTTCGGCAGAACCGAAAAACAGGGGTCTTTTCTTTATGTGAAGAATGTGGGTCGCATATTCTGCCGCGGTCTTTGTGTCGTGGGATATCATGATAATACTGATACCGTGCTTTTTATTAAGCTCGGAAATTATCTGATACATCTCCGCCGTAACGATAGGGTCAAGACCCGAAACGGGCTCGTCAAGAAGAAGTATCTTTTCGGTGGCACAAAGGGCGCGTGCAAGAAGAACTCTCTGCTTCTGACCGCCCGAAAGAGTTGAAAAGCCCTTGTTTTTAAGCTTTTCAATGCCGAGAAGCCTCATGTTCTTTTTGGCAACTCTTCTGTCCTTTGAAGAAAAGAAGGGACTCTTTCCCAGCTTTTCGCATCTTCCGCTGAGAACGGCTTCGTAAACGGAGGCAGGGAAGTCCTTGGGTATCTCCGCTATCTGAGGAAGATATCCTATCTCCGTGTGCTTTACGTCACTATAAATTACTTCGCCCGAAGCAGGCTTTATAAGCCCGAGCAGTCCTTTTATTATCGTGCTTTTTCCCGTTCCGTTCTCGCCTAAGATACATAGGTAATCACCTTTATTAAGATTGAAGGAGATATCGGACACGGCTGTCTTGCCGTCATAGGAAAAAGACACGTTTTTGCAGGTGATATATGAAGTATCAGTCATTTGACAGTGCCTTTCTGAAGTTATCAAGATTTTGTTCCATAAGGGAAAGGTAAGTGACACCCTCGCGAAGCAGCTTTTCCGTTACCGTATGACAGGAGTGAATAAGATAAGTTTCACCGCCGCAGGCTTTTGCGAGAGCGTTTGGTACACTACTTTTTGAGGTTTCAATATAAAAAACAGAGCTTGCCTTCTTTTCCTCAATTATTTTCATAAGGGAAGCAATAGTTGTGGGAGAGGGCTCGTTTTCCGTGGCGCATCCTCCGAAGGCGGCATAGCATTCAAGAGAGTAGTCGTGAGAAAAATATGCAAAAGGAAATCTGTCTGCAAAAACAAGAGCTTTGTTTTCACAGTTCTCAAACATCTCCTTGAATCTATTGTCAAGCTCTCGGAGCTTTATTTGAAACGCTGCAAAATTGTTTTCATAATAATCGCGGTTTTTCCCGTCCATTTCTAAAAGCTTATCTGAAATTGCCTTTGCCATTTTTTCTGCATTGTGAAGGGAAGTCCATATATGCTCGTCAAAGGCGCACTCATCATGGCCGTGGTCATGGTCGTGACCGTGCTCTCCAAAGGAAAGTCCCGAGTGTCCGTCCTTTAAAACGGTGCCCTCGCTGTTTTCTTCAAGAAGCTTACAGTGCTCGGAAAGGTTGAGCGTTTCGGGTCTCTTACCGTAAGCTTTTTCGACGGTCTCGAGAACCTTTTCTACCCAGAGACTTTCACTCTCGCCGCCGATATAAATGAAAAGGTCAGAATTTGCAATCTTCAGTATGTCGGAGGGGTTGTCTCCCGAATAGCTGTGGCTGTCTGTACCCGGTGTCATCAGCATATCGGCTTCTATCATGTCACCGCCGATCTCTCTGGCAAAGTCGAAGGGAGGAAAAACAGTTCCGAGAACTTTTATCTTGTCTGAACTCTCGGTTGTCTTTCTTTCGCATCCCGTAAAGAGCGAGAGGGCAAGAACAATGCCAAGAAGGAAAGAAATAATTCTTTTCATAAAACGCCCTCCTTGCTGCTGCATTCAAAGCAGACCCCGTTTATCATAGCTGAGCCGCCGATAAGAAAGCCGTGGTCGGAGAGTATATGCTCTCTCAGGTGACTCATTTTTTCACATTCCATGTGTACGAGTTTCCCGCAGCTTACGCACTTAAGATGGAAGTGCATTTCGCAGTCATGCTCAAATGAAGCGTACTGATAAACAAATCGGTCTTTGTCGGGACTTTCAAAACGGCGCAACGTGCCGTCGCTCGTGAGCCTTGAAACAAGTCTGTAAACAGTGCTCTTTGAAGGAGAAAGCCCCTCATCCTTCATTTCTTTTATTATTTCATCAACGGTAAAGTGCCTGTCGCGGTGTCGCACCATAAAGTCGAGAAGGCTTTTTTTACTGTCGGTCTTATATTCGTTTCTCATTGTTCCTCCCAAATTGAGAATTATTCTCAAATTGCCGATAAGGTATTATAAAACAAATACGGGTAAAAGTCAATATATAATATAAAAAGGGCAAAGAAAAACGCATGGCGAGCGCCATGCGTTTAATACTTAATGAAAATTACTTCTTGGACTGATTGTTGATCTTATCAAACATTTCGGAGATAATATCTGCGATGTTCTGTGTACCGTAACTGATCTTAGCCTTGTCGATACGGTAAACTCTATTGTTCTTAACAGCATCAAGATCTTCAAATACGTCATCCTTGTAAGCGTTGGGGTTAACAGTGAAGATGAATTCGGGGTTAGCTTCAAGAATTTCAGCGTTTGTAACTGTTACGTAGCCTTCCTTGTCAGCGAATACGTTCTCACCGCCTGTAACACCGATGATCTCGTGGATATATGTACCTGCACCGGAAGTATTGAAGTCACCGAGATCAACGAAAGTCTTGTACTTCTTGGACATAAGGTTAGTTGTCTGCTGTGCAAGAGTCATTTCGTTGTCGATCTTAAGGGAAAGGCTTTCCTTTGTGGAACCGAGAGTCTTTTCAGCTATCTTGATGAGAGATTTGATGTCGTTGATTGTCATCTGCTTGGGGATAGTGAAGCAAGCGATACCTGCAGTTGTGAGAGCAGATGCATCATAGTCCTCTGTCATGAAAACAACGTCGGGAGCGATAGTCGCGATCTGAGCCTCTGTGATCTCCTTTGCGCCAACGAGAACCGCGGTTGTTGCCTTGTCAACACCCTTGATCTTGTCTTTTGCGCCAAGCTCGCGGAGAACCATAGCCGCTTCGGGAGAGAAGCATACGATAGAATTTATTGTCTTGGGAACGGAAACCTTGATGCCGTCAATACCGTTTATGGTCTGATTGGGGTTTTCCGCTCTTGTGGAAACGTAATCGGGGTCAATGGGTACAGCCTTATAGTTTGCACCGCCGCAAGCTGTAAGAAAACAGCTCATAACAATAACTAATGCTAAAAGTAAAGAAATTTTTTTCATGGGATTCTTCCTTTCATATTCCTACACTATATAATAACATAATTTTAAACAAAGGTCAATAGATTTATTATCTCTATCAGACATCTTTTTATAGTCTTTTTACATAAAAAATCTTTTCGGTACTGTTTAAAATGACCATAGGCGAATTTTACAGAGCAAAAACCGAAAGTTTTGAAACCGCGTCTTTGCAGAATAGGACGCAGTACTCAAAAACATAATATTTTTCGGTGTTTTTGCATTTTACTGCACCAAACTCCGAAAGACGATCCGCTTCTTTGTCAAGAAACAAAAAGACTTTCTCGGAAACTTTGTCGTAATATGCAAGAGACAAAGTCTCCCTGTGTGTAAAGCATATCGCTTTGCAAGCAGAGAGCAGAGCTTCAAAATCTGAAAATGCGTATATGTAAAGCTTTTTTTCGGAAAACTGTCCGAAATCACTGATTTTTGGATTTTTGTTTTCCCGAAGCAGATGCTCTGTTTTTTCGGAATAATTGGATGCAGCGGCGATGCGCGTTACGAAAAGCTCGCACCCTCCGTCCTTTGAAGGGTACATCTGAACGTAAAAGCTCCCCTTTGCCGTATCAAAGCCGGTGCTTACCGCCGCATCGTCAAGAATAT
Source organism: Oscillospiraceae bacterium (assembly GCA_015063695.1). Lineage (GTDB taxonomy): Bacteria > Bacillota > Clostridia > Oscillospirales > CAG-272 > RUG14199. The sequence goes on along the minus strand of SVTQ01000001.1, from coordinate 27,807 downwards.
CCCATATTATAAGGTCGGCTTCGGCTTTGTCCCTTGAGAAATCGTCACCGATACGGTATTTTGCCATTTCAGTGCAGGTGAGCATTATCTTAAGTTTGTCTTTGTTTATAAAAACTGTCTCCATCAAAAATTCCTTCCTCATTATAACTGTTACCATTATAATATGCAGAAGAAGAAAAGTAACCCCAAAATTTTTGGAAAAGAGGGAAGAAGACGGTATTTTAGGTATAACTTCTTAATATAATTATCTTTTAAGGTACGATACCTCGTCCTCGGTGAGATATCTCCATTTGCCGACGGGAAGGTCTCCGAGCCAGAGCTCGCCTATCTTGATTCTGCGAAGGCGCATAACGGTAAGTCCGCACTTTTCGCACATTTTTCTGATCTGTCTGTTTCTTCCTTCAAAGAGAGTAATTTCAAGAACGGAATAAAGCTTACCGTCGCTGTCAGTCTTTCCCGATGCGGTAAGTCTCACCTTGACGGGGCGTATCTCATATCCGTCAAGCTCCATGGGAGAAGTGAGAGCATCAACAGCTTCACGGCCGATCTCTCCCTTGACCTTAACGGAATATATCTTCCCGATGGAGTGGGAAGGGTGGGTAAGCTTGTTTGTGAGCTCACCGTCGTCCGTCATGAGAAGAAGACCCTCGGAGTACATATCAAGTCTGCCTACGGGATAGACTCTACATCCCGCGTCCTTTACAAGATCAAAAACGGTCTTTCTGTTTTTCTCATCGCTCATGGTGGTAACGTAGCCCATGGGCTTGTTGAGCATTAAATATGTATGGCGGCGCTCTATGCCGCCGCTTATTCTCTGTCCGTTATAAAGGATAACGTCACGTTTCGGGTCAGCCTTGTCGCCGAGCTTTGCGGGCTCGCCGTTTACTGTGACCCTTCCTTCTTCAATTTCCTTTTCGGCGGCACGTCTTGACATGATGCCGAGGTCGGTAAATATCTTCTGAATTCTGATCCTATCCATCTTTATTTGTCACTTTATAAATTTTTCTATTATTCTTTCGGAAAAGCTCTTTTCTTCTTCAATTATTACGTCATATTCAGCAATAAGAGGAACTCTTCCGCGCTCGGTGCCGCTTACCGTCACTACTGCGTATCCGAGAACGTCACCTTTTTTTACGGGGGCAAATATTAAATGGGGGCCCTCGACGTGCACCTTGATCTCAGCCCCTTTTTCGGCTACAACGGAGAAGCCCTCTGAAGATGTCGCCGTGACGGTTCCCGCTCCTGCAAGAGGGAACTCCCTTGAAAAGCCTTTTTCAAAAACGTCAGTCTTTACGTACTTGGAAAAGCCGTAGTCAAGCATTGCTCTGTGGTCAGCCCAGTCGGAGGGGGCGTTGAGCGTCACTGCGATCAGTGTTACACCGTCGCGTTTTGCCGCCGATACAAGGCATCTTCCGCTGGTTTTGGTAAAGCCCGTCTTAACTCCGCAGGCTCCCTCGTAAGTTCTCAGAAGTCTGTTGTGGTTGACGATGGGCTTTTTCAGGTCTCCGCCGTTCAAGGATACCGTGTGATCCGAGGTCGAAACTATCTTCGCAAAGGTCTCGTTCTGCATGGCGTAAGATGCGAGAAGGGCAAAGTCGTATGCGGTAGTATAGTGCTCCTCATTCTGAAGTCCGTGAGGATTTGTAAAATGAGTGTCGGAAAGTCCAAGCTCCGCTGCCTTTTCGTTCATGATACAGGCGAATTCTTCAATCCCCCCTGCAATATGAAAAGCGATTGCCGCCGCCGCATCGTTGGCACTTCTGAGCATAAGCCCGTAGAGAAGGTCGGAAAGAGGAGAGGTATCTCCCTTTGCAAGATAGAGGGAAGACCCCTCAACACCCACGGCCTCGGGAGCTATTTCCACTGTGTCGGAAAGATTTCCCCTTTCAAGCGCCACAAGACAGGTCATGATCTTGGTGGTGCTTGCCATAGGTAGCTTTTCCCGAGAGTTCTTTTCAAAAATAACTTTTCCGTTATCCGCGCACATAAGTACAGCGCTCCTTGCGGAAACAGACGGCGCATCGCTTGCCAAAGCTTCGGCAGGGCAAAGGAAAATAATCAAAGCAAAGAGAAGACAAAGAAACCTTTTAAACATCATATACCTCATAAAACTATTATACGGGTATATTATTTGCCTTGTTTTTCTCCGTATACATGCCGTTTATTTCTAAAATCGGTAAATTAAAGCTCTATGTCCTCTTCGGGAGCTTCATCCTTCTTGCCGAAAGCATCGCGGAATTTTGCTATAAGCTCGGGGGATCTCTCGATAAGGCCCACAACGTCGCCCACGGGGTCGGGACCTGTCTTTGTGCTCTTGACGTTCAAAATCTCAACTCTGCCGTCGGTGTGGATGACAACGAAGCAGACGGGAACAACGGAGAGGCCTGTTCCGCCGCCACCGCCGAAGTTATTTTTCTTTTCCTTAGGCTGATTTTTGCCCGCGTAGTCTATACCGCCTGTGAGACAGCCTATTGACATTTTTGAAACGGGAATTACGGTTGTTCCGTTATCAGTGTTTATGGGCTCGCCGATAACTGTGTCGCCGCTTACCATGCTCTTGAGACTGTTTACGGAAGCTTCAATGATTTCGCTCATTCTGTTTTCGTTCATAGTTATATAGTCCTTTCGGGGAAAATATATATTTTTCAGTTATTGTCGGGTATTTCTTGTGCGGGAAGCTCTTCGGTTTCCGCAGTCTCCGCGAGAGCATCTCCCTCGTCAATGGGAAGGACCTGTTGCTTGCCCTCGTCAGTCGCTATTGAGACCTCGGGAAGGTCGGAGAGGGACTGCATACCGAACACGCGGAGAAAATCGTCCGTAGTTCTGTAAAGGAGAGGACGGCCGGGCACGTCAAGACGGCCGCAGACCTCAATAAGGTGCTTGTCGGAGAGGGAGGTGACCGCATAGCTTGAGTCAACACCTCTGACGGTGTCGATATAAGCTCTTGTTACAGGCTCGTTGTATGCGATAATTGCAAGAACCTCGATGGAGGAGGGGGAGAGATTTCCGCCTCGTCTGATGCCGAGAGCTTCTCTTACGTGTAGTCCGTATTCTTCCTTTGTACAGAGCTGACAGGCATCGTCAAACATAAGCAGGAGAATACCGCGAGGGAGACCGTTATCGGTACCGTTGTATTCCTTCATGTAGTCCTTTACTATGCTTTTAGCCTCTCGGGGGGAGATCTGAAGGACCTGCGCTATCTTTTCATATTTTACGGGGTAACCTGCCGCGAAGAGAATGGCTTCAATTACGCTTTTTGCGTGTTTTGTAAAAGCATCATTTTCAACTTCATCGACAGTTACAGTGTCTTTAATTTCTTCAGTCATATTATTGTATACCTCAGGTACGTTTTATTCTGCTGTCCATCAGTTGTGGTCAACAATTTTGGTAAGCTCGGCAATATCTGCTCCGGGGTCAAGGGAGACGGCAACGTCGGATGTGGCATCAATTACGCCGTTTTCGTCCTCTTTTGCGCTCTCTTCAAGGATGAGGTGACCCGATTTCAGAAGCTCCAGCATGGCAAGAAACATTGAAACAAGCTCAAGTCTGTCCTCAGCGCTTCTGAAAAAGCTTCCGAGGGAGACCTTTCTTCCGCCGCGAAGACGGCGCGCAAGGTTTTCAACGATGGAAACAACGGAAACGGTGCGCTTTTTGAGTATGGGCTCAAACTTTTTCTTCGCCTCGGTATCCGTGACCTTGACTTCGTTCATTACTTTCATGAATGCCTTGTAGAGAAGCTCGCTTTTATGGTCGGCAACGTAGGATTTGTCGGGAGTTATCTCGTCTGTCTCCTTTGCCATACGGGCGCCGTATTCGTTAAATCTCTCGCGGAGAATTCCGCTTGCCTGCTTTGCTCTCTGATACTCAAGGAGGGCGGCGGCAAGGGCTTCTCTCGGGTCTTCCTCCTCTTCGTTGTTTCGGGGAAGAAGCATGCGGCTCTTAATAAGCATAAGCTCCGATGCCATATAGAGAAAGTCCGAGGAGAGCTCCATGTCAAGCTCCTCTGCCTTTGTGATATAGTCCATATACTGATCGCAAAGAAGGGATATGGGAATATCACTCATATCTATTTTGTTTTTCGCTATAAGCGACAGAAGAAGGTCGAGAGGGCCTTCAAAAACTTCAAGTTTATATGTTATCTGTTCCATTACGTCTTACACAAAGAGATTAAAAATTGATCCAACGAGAAGATTCATCACGCCGCTTATGCCCGAAGTGATAAAGGAGAGCGGTCCGTCAAGCACTCCGAGATAGAGAAGAACGATAAGTCCGATGGCGATATACTGTTCATACTTCATGACCTTGAAATACTTTTCGGCAGGGAGGAAGATAAACAGTATTCTTGAGCCGTCAAGGGGCGGCACGGGGATTAAATTGAAAATAGCAAGGTTGATGTTCATCATGTGCAGGAAATATAAAAACAAGGAAAGCACGTTAAGAAGATTAACTGCAAATTCGGAAATTGACAGTTCGGGGTTTTTCTGATGCAAAATGACCATAACCGTTGCCAAAAGATTATAAAAGATAAGCGCAAAGAAAGACAAAATCAGATTGGAAACGGGGCCTGCCAGAGCGGTCAGCGCCATCCCTCTCTTTCTGTTTTTGAAATAATATGCGTTTACGGGGACGGGATTAGCCCAGCCAAATCCCATAAGAAGCATCATCAGTGTTCCGACGGGATGAAGATGTCTCAGCGGATTAAGGGAGAGTCTGCCCTGATTTTTTGCGGTGGGGTCGCCCAGCGCATAAGCCATAAGTCCGTGGGAGCATTCGTGTACCGTAAGGGAAAGCAAAACGGAAAGAACGGACGTCAGTGCCACGGGAATGGCAATTCCGATTGGATAGTTTCTGAGTATTGAGATTATCATGGCGTTTTAAATTACTTTTCGCAGTGCTTGATGATAGAGTCCCAGAGGGTGTCGCGGCCCTCTTTGTCCTTTGCCGAGAACATGATTATTTCATCGGCATTAACACATGCGGGATGAGTGTTTATCATTTCAATGAATTCTCTTCTTTTGGTTGCATTGAGCTTGTCGCACTTTGTTGCAACGATGATATGGGGAATTTCGTATTCGGAGAGGAAGTTCAGCATATCAACGTCGTCCTTTGTGGGACCCGTGCGGCTGTCAACAAGCTGAACGACAAGGGCAAGAAGGTCAATGTTGGGGTTGGCGGTAAAATAACCGTCGGTAAGCTTTGACCATTTAAGCCTATCCTCATAAGTTCTCTTGGCATAGCCGTAGCCGGGAAGGTCAACGAGGAAGAGCTTCTTGTCAACCTCATAGAAGTTTACGGTAATGGTCTTGCCGGGCTCTCCGCTGACTCTCGCAAGGCTCTTTCTGTTGAGAAGACAGTTGACGAGAGAGCTTTTACCGACGTTTGAACGTCCCGCAAGAGCAACCTGAGGAATAGCGTCGGTGGGGAACTGCTTCGGAAGACCTGCAGTCATTTTAAGCTGTGTATTGTTAAGGTTGAGTTTCATAATTACCTCCTGTGTTTCAGTTCAGAGCGATACTCAGAACCTCGGATGCCTTGGTAACGGGACGGAATTCAAGCTTTTCGCGGACAGTCTTGTCGATCTCTTCAAGGTCGGGAACGTTGTCCTTGGGAATGATGACCGTCTTGACACCTGCTTTGTAAGCGGCAAAGGTCTTTTCGCGAAGTCCTCCGATGGGGAGAACTCTGCCCGTAAGGGTCAGCTCGCCCGTCATTGCAACGTCGTGGCGGACCTTCTTTCCGCTGAGTGCACTGGTAAGACTTGTAAGCATGGTGATACCTGCAGAGGGACCGTCCTTGGGTGTTGCCCCTTCGGGTACGTGAATATGGATATCCTGTTTCTTGTAGAAATCGGAGTCTATCTGAAGATTTTCGGCGTTTGCTCTTATGTAGCTGACTGCAATATATGCGGACTCCTTCATAACGTCACCGAGAGTACCTGTCAGCTTGATGTTGCCTTCTCCTGCCATAACGGAGGTCTCGATCTTGAGAACGTCACCGCCGACGGAGGTGTAAGCAAGACCGTTTACAACGCCGCAAAGGTCTTCTGCTTCTGCCTTTTCGTAAGAAGTGTGGGCAGGACCGAGGTATTCGGCAATATTGCGCTTTGAAACGGTAACGGACTTTGCCTCGCCCTCAGCGATTTTCTTAGCCGCTTTTCTGCAGATGGATGCGATCTCTCTTTCGAGATTTCTCACACCGGACTCTCTTGTGTAGTGTTCTATAATTTCCTTAACCGCATCCTCCTTGAGACGGAGCATCTTCTTTGTGAGACCGTGGCGCTTCATTTGCTTTGGAATAAGGTGGTGAGATGCGATCTGCATCTTTTCCGCATCCGTGTAGGTATAAAGCTCGATAATCTCCATTCTGTCATAGAGTGGAGCGGGAATGTCCTGAATATTATTTGCGGTGGCAATGAACATACAGTCGGAAAGATCAAAGGGAACTTCGAGATAGTGGTCTCTGAAATTCTTGTTCTGTTCGCCGTCAAGAACCTCAAGCATAGCGGAGGCGGGGTCACCCTGAGCGGTCTTTGTCATCTTGTCTATCTCATCAAGGAGGAGAACGGGGTTTCTGCTTCCTGCGCGCTGAATTGCCGTAATGATACGTCCGGGCATGGAGCCGACGTATGTTTTACGGTGTCCTCTTATCTCAGCCTCGTCGTGAATACCTCCGAGGGAAACTCTCGCAAAATTTCTGCCCATAGCCCTTGCAACTGACATGCCGAGAGAGGTCTTACCCACTCCGGGAGGGCCTACAAGACATATTATCTGATTTTTCAGCTCGGGGTTCAGCTGTTTTACAGCAAGGTATTCGAGAATTCTTTCTTTGGGCTTTTCAAGGCCGTCATGGTCTCCGTCAAGGATCTCCTTTGCCTTGTCAATATCGATGCAATCCTTTGTAACCGTGTCCCAGGGAAGCTCAAGGCATGTGTCGAGATAGTTCTTGATAACAACGCCTTCCGTTGCACCGAAGGGAGTCTTTGCAAGACGGGATATTTCCTTGTGAAGCTTTTCGCGTATCTCAGAAGCGACCTCGGGGTCATCGGAGAACTTGAAGGATGCCACCTTGTTTTCAAGCTCGGCAATTTCGTCCTCGTCCTCGCCAAGTTCTTCTCTTATTACCTTGAGCTTTTCTCTCAGATAATTCTCATAGTGGGCTCGCTCCATATTCTTCTGTATCTTCTGGTGGATGATAACCTCTTCCTTGTAGACCTGAATGTCCTTTTCAAGAGCTGCGGAAACAAGAACAGCGCGCTTTAAGGGATCGTATTCGGAGAGGATGCGAAGCTTGTCCTCGTGAAGAGCGATGGTGGAATATGCTATGTAGTCGCAAAGCTGGGAGAGGTCGTCAAATTCCTTTGCCGTTGTGAGAATACCTCTGTTGTCGGCAGGAAGGAGCTTCATTATCTCTCTTATCTTACCCAGAATATGACGGCGGAATGCCTCTTCCTTTACCCCGTTTTCATATTCAACGTAGGGCTGAGGAATTATTTCGGCATAAATTATCTTTTCCTTTTCGAAGTAGCGAACTGCCTTAGCTCTGCAAACACCGCGGAAGACCGCCTTTACGCTCTCGTCGAAGTTGCTTACGGCCTGCTCGATCCTTGAAATGATACCGACACCGTAAAGCTCGTCAGTATTCGGATGGAAGTTGTCGGAGTCCTCACAGAATGCGAGAAAAACGGTTTTGTCAGTTTCGTCAGCCTTGTTGAAGGCGTTTACTGAAACGTCTCGGGTCAGCTCAAAACTCATGGGAATGAGAGGGAAGGCAACACAGCCTCCCGCAGGAATAACGGGAAGAGAGAAGGCACTTTCATTTCCGTTTTCGGTTTTAACAATATTGAAATTTTCTTCTAAAATATCGATGGGCATTTTTCTGTCCTTTCATAGGGAAGGGGATATTAAATATTATATCTTCGGCAGAGATCAGGTCCGTAAACACCCTTCTGCCTGAAAAAAGCAATATTTCGCATTATAATAAATTATTATAACATATTATATAGCAAAAATCCACCCTTTTTTAATTTTTTTAGTTTTCCTCAGTGTTTTGTAAAAATCGCAAAAAAATATGCCCAAAAAAGAAAAAAAGTTTTGCTTTATTTGTGAAAAAATGGGAATATGCCCTTGAAAAAAGGGGCGTAATTTGGTATAGTAAAAGTAACTGTAATCGAAATGTGCAAAAGGAGATTTGCTATGATCAGAATTGCTGAAAACAAAAACACTGATTATGTGATAATTTACAGAAATGACGCTACCGAAGCGGAGAAGACTGCCGTTCAGAACCTGAAGCAGTATCTTTTTAAGATCACAGGTGCTATGCTTTGCGAATTTACCGATAACCGCGCTCCCTCCGAAAAGGAGATCGTTATCGGTTATACAAACCGCGGCGGCTACGACGATGCGCTCTGCGAAAAGCTCGGCGACGAGGGCTACAGAGTTTATACCGAGGGAGAAAGAATTTATATTCTCGGAAGCGGCATCAGAGGCGCGATCTACGGCACCTTTGATTTCCTTGAAAAGCACTGTGGCTGTCTTTTCATGACATATAACTACGAGCTCGTTCCCCGTAACGAAGAGCTTGAAATTCCCGAATTTGACTACACAGAAGTTCCCGTGTTCATGTCCCGTAACTCTTACTGGTACGCAGTTAAGTTTGAGGACATCAGCGCAAAGCTGAAGATAAACGGCTGCTCCGACAGAGTTCTCACACCCAAGTACGGCAGCGGCGTTTACTACGCAGGCGACTTCCAGCATACTATAGGCTACCTCTCAGAGCAGTGCCCCGAGGGTGAGAGAGCATGGGTCCAGCCCTGCCTTTCCGACGAAAAGGTATATCAGACTGTTCTTAAGCACGTAAGACGTAAGCTTACCGAATGTCCCGAAGCGAAGATCATGTCCATCACTCAGAACGACGGTGACGGCGGCGCATGTAAGTGCGATAAGTGCCGCGAGGTGAACGAGCGCGAAGGCTCCGAAATGGGTACGATGCTCGCTTTCGTAAACCGTATTGCAAGAGAGCTTAAGGACGAATATCCCGACGTTCTCTTTGATACCTTTGCGTACAGATTTACAAGAAAGCCCCCAAAGACCATCATGCCCGAGGATAACGTTATCGTCCGTCTTTGCTCTATTGAAAGCTGCTTCAGACACGCTCACGAGGACTGCCATATCACCCCCGGCCACGATGATTATATAGAACCCTTCTCCGATCAGCTTATCGAATGGGCAGAGCGCACAAAGCACCTCTTCATCTGGGACTACACAACTGATTTTACCAACTACTCAACATCCTTCATGAACCTGGGTATTCTCCGCAAGAACCTCAGATTTTTTGCTGACCACGGTGCAGAGGGCGTATTTGAGCAGGGTAACATCTTCTGCCACAACGGCGAGTTCGGCGAGCTCAAGGGCTATATACTCGCGAGACTTCTCTGGAATCCCTACATGACAGAGGAAGAATACTGGGCTGAGATCGACAGATTCTGTATCGGTTACTACGGCAAGGGCGGAAAGTACATAAGAGAATATATCGACTATATGCTTGAGTGTTCCAAAGATTCTCACTTCGGTATCTACTTCGATAACGCTTCCATCTACATCAAGCCCGACGGTTATGAAAACGAGCTTGATGCGAAGTTTGCGTTCATGAAGCATGCAAACGAGCTCTTCGATAAGGCAGAAGCTCTCGTTGAAAACGACTACGAGCTTGCCCATATCAGATGCTCCAGAATTCAGCTTCTCAATTACTCCTTCTTTGCTCTTGAAGAATACGCGAAGACTCTTAAGGACGATCCCGAAAAGGCCGATGAGTACGAAGCTGCTATGCAGAAGGTGATCGAAAACAACAAGCTTCAGTTCAAGTACATGAAGATGTACGATATGATCTGCCCCATGGAATTCAAGTACATGGATAAGATCGGAGAGCCTGATTACACGAAGCCTGCTCTCCTTTGGTTCACGGAATAATATTTTAAAGTCTTGCCGTCCGGTGTCCGTTTGTCGGACGTCGGGCGGATTTGACTATTGCTAAAGATACATTTCAGGTGTGAAATGAAGATTATATTTGAAGACGGCGAGCTTGAAGCTTTCGCCATGGCGGGCGGTATGTGCGTTACCGTTCCTTTTGAGATATCCCTCGGAGAAGAAAATGCGGTAACAGTTTTTTCCGTTTTCGAAAACGTTGCCGAAGAATACGTAAACAAATACGCAGATGCGCCTTTGTGCGAGGATGCCCTCGCTTTTATTTCGGATAATATTATGCCTGTAATGGATAAGGCAGGGTACGAGGCGGCACCCGTTGAAAACGGGCATCTTGTGAGCTTTACAGCCGATGAGACGACAAGAATTCCCGAAGAGGATGAGAGTGTCAGAATTATAAAAATCGAGAAAACAAGCGAGTTTTCCTCTTATGAAATTCCCGTTTCAATGGTGCCGGAGGTGGATGACGATGACCCCTGCGACGTATATTTTGCGGTCGTTGTTGACGGCAGAATAGTTTCCTTTGCAGGAGTCAATGATTTAAGTGACGACGGTTCCCTTGAAATAAACGTTGAAACGGATGATGAGTTCAGAAAAAAAGGCTATGGAAAAGCTGTTGTCGCCGCACTTATAAAGCATCTTGTGTCCCTCGGTGAGAGGGCGCGCTACTGCTGTAATGTTTCAAACGTTGCATCGGTGAATCTTGCAAAGAGTCTCGGGCTTGCTTTTGAAAAAGAAAGCTACAGCTTCGTTTACTATTCAAAAGAGTAAATAATAAATCGGAATTAAGGTATTTTGCCTTTACCATAAACAACCGTAAAGGAGTTGGTCTCTGGTGGCGTTTGATGCCGGCATGGTCTCCTTTGTCACGAGGGAGATAAACGAAAAACTGAAAGACGGAAAGGTCGAAAAAATATATCAGCCCCAAAAGGATGAGATAATAGTTGCCGTAAGATGCGGCGGCGCAAATCACAGGCTTCTCATAAACGTCGGCTCATCCAATTCGAGAATAAATATAACCTCGATGAAACCCGACAATCCTGCAAATCCCCCCATGTTCTGTATGATGCTGAGAAAGCACTTTCAGGGTGCAAAACTTGTGTGTGCCGAGCAGCTGGGATTTGAGAGAGCAGTAAGGCTGACCTTTGATGCTTATGATGAGCTTGGTTTTATTTCCCATAAGCACATGATAGTTGAAATTATGGGCACCTACAGTAACCTTATCCTCACCGATAAGGATGACAAGATACTTGGTGCCGCAAAGATAATTGATATGCTGACAAGTCAGAAAAGACAGGTCATTCCCGGCATGATCTATGAAATGCCCCCTGCTCAGAATAAAATAGATCCTCTTGAAATAACAGAGAAAGAATTTCTGAATGTTGCGGCAAATGCAGACCCCGACATAAAGGGCGAGAAGTTTATTATTTCTTCCTTTATCGGTATCTCTCCCGTGGTCGCAAGAGAGATAGTGTACCGCTGTACCGGCAATTCTTCATCGTCTCTCGGTGAATGTGAGAAGAATTTGTGCACTGAGTTTTTCGGCGTGATGCAGAAAATAAAGGGCGGCAATGGAATTCCTGCACTTGTCTTTTCAGACAACTGTAAACCCATTGAATATTCATTTGTCGAAATTCATCAATACGGCACGGGCACTGAGGTCGTGACATTTGAGACGTTTGGCGAACTTATCGATAAATTCTTTTTTACAAGAGCCAATAACGAGAGAGTTGCGCACAGAGCATCGGATGTTCAGAGAATACTGACAAATGCCGAAAAACGTTTGTCCAAAAAAATCACCATTTTGGCGGAAGAGCTGGCAAGCTGCGATGAGGGTGAAAAGTACCGCCTTTACGGTGACCTTATAACCGCCAATATTTACAGACTGAAAAAAGGTGATGATAAGGCAACGCTTGAAAATTATTATGACGAAATGAAGCCCGTGACAATAACTCTTGATACAAGGCTGACCCCTGCGCAGAATGCTCAGAGGTACTATAAAAAATATACAAAGAGCAAATCTGCAAAGGAGCATCTTGCAAAGCAGATAGAGATAGCAAACAGAGAATACGAGTATATCTATACGGTCTTTGACAGCCTTTCAAGAGCGGAGACGGAAAAGGAGATATCGGAAATACGAACCGAGCTCTATCACAGCGGCTTTGCTTCGAGAATGAAAGGCTTTTCCGAAAAGAAAAAGCAGACACCTTCATATATTAAGTACAGAACCTCAGGCGGTTATACCGTACTTTGCGGAAAGAATAATCTTGCCAACGAGTATATAACCTTTAAGCTTGCAGAAAAAGAGGACTGGTGGTTCCACGTTAAGAATCAGCCGGGAAGCCACGTTGTAATGCAGTGTCCTAAAGGCGAAGAACCCTCGGAGTTTGACTTCACCGAGGCGGCAACCATAGCTGCATGCAACTCAAAAGCTTCGGAAGGCGCGGCGGTTGACGTTGACTATACAAAGATAAGATTTGTAAAGAAACCGCCTGCTGCAAAGCCGGGTTACGTTATTTACCACACTAACTATTCCGCCCGTGTTGCCCCCGATGCAGAGCTCGCAGCAGCTCTGAAAATAAAGTAAATTTATTAAACACTATTTCAAAAGAAACGGAGTTTATTATGAAAAAAAGAATTAAAAAAACACTAAGCGCACTGCTTGCACTCTTTCTCCTTCTCGGCACTGTTGTGTGCTTTCCCGTAAGTGCGGGAGAAGAAAACGCACCCGTTATCATTAAAAGCGAGTTTTACGACAACGCAAAAAAAACAGGCAACGAGCTTCCTGTATCCGATCTTTCGGATTATGTAAATGACGGTATCAGCGGTGGCTTTGGAACTCCCTATACCCCCACTGTGTACAGAGATCCCAGATATACGGTTTATAAGGTTTACGTTCAGATTGCCGAAGGAAAAACTGCTTCCGACTATTCCTTCCGTATCCTTTGCGGCGAGGTCGATACAAACGGTGAATATCCGATCAGCAGTGACAGATATATCACGAGAGCTTCCGTTTTAGGCTCTTCTGATACAAACATTGCCATTACGGAGGAGGTCGTTGACGGTATTTCCTGCGTGGTTTGTACGTACACCCTTGCTCATAAGCCGTCAGTTAATTTCGATGTTTTAACGGATTCACAGACTGATGGATCAGCTGATCTTACCCAGCTTTCACGTATCTTCTGCAAGGTTACCGATATCAGCACAAAGAAAATATCCACAACCGAAGACAGAGCGTTCTATATTTTCGAAAAATATGCTAAATCAATAGTTCAAACCATCAATAGTTTTATTGACGAAAACTATAACCTGGGACTTCTCACCTCTTCTGTTTATTATAAGAACAATGAAGGCGTTTACACAAATGAAGGGGACGGTGCGGTAAGACTGCCCGGCGATAAGATAGAGCTTGCTTTATCGGTGCCCGATCTTTCGGACGTTCCTCACATCACCGGTATGACCCCTCAGGCAATGAATTCCAATTATTCTAATTTTTCAGCTAACTCACCTGAAATGTGCCTTGAATGGTATGGAGCAAATCAGAGCGAAAAAGGAGAGGATTACGAAGAAGTATACCTCGGAAGCAGCACCTATGCTTTACATGAGCTGTTTCACGAATGGTATTATGAGTGGCAGGAATCCGGTAATTATATTCTGGGCACCGACACTGTATCGGCATTGCATCCTGAAACAACTTATTCTATAACCGACGAGCTTTCCGTAGTTTATAAGTATGTTTATTGTAAAATGATAATAAACATAAACTTCGGTGCCATTTCCGCATATTTTGGAACAGATTCGGATTATTTCGCTCTTCCCGGTTTTGCGGAAGAAATCACCCCTGAAATTATAAAAGGTGACGTCAACGATGACGGTGAAGTAACAGCCAAGGACTCGATCATTCTTAAAAAGTACATTTCCGGCGCAACTGACAATATCAATTTTGATAATGCAGATATGAACGATGACGAAAGTATTGATGCTAAAGATTCAATGCTTCTTAAGAAACTTATGAAGGCTTGATATTTTTGGTATAACGTAAAGGCTCCCGAACCGTTTGGTTCGGGAGCCTTAATTCATTGTAATCAGAGTGCTGCAACGATCTCAGCTGTATCTCTTGCGATCATAAGCTCTTCGTTGGTGGGGATAACGTAAACCTTAACCTTGGAGGTGGGCTTGGAGATCTCAACAATGTTGGGCTGTCTCCATGTCTTTGCGTTAACCTCAACGTCAAGCTCGATACCGAGGTAATCGAGGTCGCGGAGTGCTCTTTCTCTGAGCTCGGGGTTGTTCTCACCCATACCTGCTGTGAACACGATAGCATCAACGCCGTTCATAGCAGCAGAGTAGGAACCGATGTACTTCTTAACCTGGTAAGCAAGGATGTTGGCAGCGAGGAGGCATCTCTTGTCGCCTTCCTTGATACCCTGCTCAATGTCACGGCTGTCGGAGGACTTGCCGGAAACACCGAGGAAGCCGCACTTCTTGTTCATGTAGTCAGCAATCTTGTCAACGGGAATGTTTTCCTTTTCCATGAGATAGGGAACGATAGCGGGGTCGATATCGCCGCAACGTGTACCCATTTCAACACCTGCAAGAGGTGTGAAGCCCATACTTGTGTCAAGGCACTTGCCGTCTCTTACTGCGGAGATGGAAGAACCGTTACCGATGTGGCATGTGATGATCTTGGAGTCGGGCTTGTTTCCGAGAAGCTCGTTCATGATGATGGAAACAAATCTGTGGGAAGTACCGTGTGCACCGTAACGGCGGATGTTGTGCTTTTCATAAACTTCGTAGGGAAGTGCGTATGTGTAAGCATAGTCGGGCATGGACTGGTGGAAAGCCGTGTCAAATACGAGAACCTGAGGAACTCCGGGCATCATTCCCGTACAGCCTTCGATACCCATGATGTGAGGAGGTGTATGAAGGGGAGCGAAGTTTACGCACTTCTTGAGTGTTTCAAGAACTTCGGGAGTAACGAGTGTGCTTTCAAAGAAGTAAGGGCCGCCGTGCACAACTCTGTGACCGATAGCTTCAATTTCGCTGATATCGCTGATACAACCCTTTTCAGCATCTGTAAGAGCGTCAACAACGAGCTGAGTAGCAACGGAGTGGTTGGGGATAGGTGTTTCGTTTTCGTACTTTACAGTTTCTTCAACGTCACCGTTCCAAACGATCTTTTTGTGCTCGATAAGGCTTCCTTCGGAGCCGATTCTTTCGCAGATACCCTTTGCCATAACACGCTCGGAAGCTGTGTCAAGGAACTGATACTTAAGGGAAGAGCTACCTGCGTTTACAACAAGAACTTTCATTTTAAATATCCTCCAAATATGGTGTAATATTGACTTTATTTTTAAATTCATGTATCATTATATATGATAACGAAAAAAAATACAAGTGAATTTTTGGAATTTAGGATTTTTTTTGAATATGAGTAAGATTACAGCAGTAATATGTGAGCTAAATCCACTTCACATAGGTCACAAATACGTTTTTGAAAAGGCAAGAGAGTACGGGGAAACCGTTGTTGCCGTCATGAGCGGAAATTTTGTTCAAAGGGGAGAATGCGCGATTTTCGATAAATACACAAGGGCAAGAGCAGCGCTTCTTTCAGGTGCCGATCTTGTGCTCGAGCTTCCTTTTCCCTGGTGCGCCGCTCCTGCGGAATTCTTCGCAAGAGGTGCCATGGCGGTTGTAAAGGCAGTTGGAGCCGACTGTCTCGTTTTTGGCTCCGAGTGCGGAGACACGGAGCTTCTTGTGAAGGGAGCATCCCTCTCACGCTCTGAAGCGTTTCTTGCGGCAGTAGAGACGGAATATACCGAAAACGTCGGTTATGCCGCCGCAAGAGAAAAAGCTGCAAAAAAGCTTATGCCCGAGGCGGCAGAGCTTTTTTCTGGAGCAAACGATATGCTCGCCATGGAATATTTCGTGAGTGCGGAAAAGCTTGGCTTTGACGGCTCTCTTAATGGAGTAAAGCGCATTAAGACCGATGATTACGTCAGCGCAAGTGAAATAAGATGCGCTCTCAGAAGCGGAAACGCTCAAGGCGTAATTCACGCAATTCCCGATGAAGAAAAAGCTCTTTTTGAAGAAGCTCTTTCTGACATGGGAAGTCTTTCAAAGCTGGAAGAGACCCAGTTTTCAGCCTTCAGACAGAGACAAATCAAAAACGGAACATTCGATTACGAAAGCGGAATAGTTTCAAGACTTGAAAAATGCGCGGATGCCGCAACGAGCGGCCGTGAAATGCTTGAAAAAGCATCAACAAAGAAATATACCGATGCGAGAATAAAACGCGCCGCCTTGTTTGCACTGTGCGGTGTAACGAAAGAAGCATTACAGGAACCCCCTTGCTTCACGGTGGTTCTCGGCGCAAATGAAAAGGGAAGGGCTATTCTTTCCGATATCAGAAAAAACGAAGATCTCAGAGTGATAACAAAGCCCTCAGATATTACCAAAGTAAAAGGAGGAGAAAAGAACGCAGAGGCAGACAGACTGTATACAATGCTTATGGATGAGGTTAAGGATGCAGGTTTCTTTATGAAACAGTCGCCTGTTATAATTTGAGCATAAATTGTTGTGAATATAAGTATTTTTTAAACAATTTGTATAAAAAACAGTCCTGTAATCATTGACAATCGGTAAATACTAATATATAATATAAAAAGAATATTTAAAATTGGAGGATGCTATGTATCTCGGAATTGATTTGGGAACCACAGGTCTCAAATGTGTAATGTATGACAAAGACGGAACGGTTCTGTCTGAGTATAACGAGGAGTATCCTCTTATTTTTATAGGCAGTTTTGTTGAGCAGGATGCCAACCTCTGGTGGGAGAAGATATGCGAAGCGGTCCGCGGGCTCTCGGCAGAGTGCGGCGGCGAGGTTAAGGCGCTGAGTATCAGCACTCAGGGAATATCCTTCGTTCCCGTCGACGAAAATGGAAATACACTGTATAACTCCATTAATTGGCTCGATATGAGAGCCGGAGATGAATGCAGCGAGCTTGCGGCTCGTTTCGGCGAAGCCGTCATTTTTAAGAAGACGGGTAAGCTTTGCGATGCATCGTACTCACTTCCTAAAATAATGTGGTTTAAAAAGCACCGCAGTGAAATATGGAATAAAACATATAAAATTCTGTTCCCCCTTGATTATCTCAATATGAAGCTTACGGGCAAGTTCGTTACCGACTATACTATAGCGGGCGGAACGATGCTCTATAATATCCGCGACCTTTGTTGGGACAGGGAGATCATGGAATACTGCGGAATAGACGAGAATATCCTTCCCGACGTTGTTCCCATGGGAACGGACATAGGAAAAATTCTTCCGGAGGTCGCAGAAGCCTTCGGTATCAGCAGTGAGTGTCATGTAATCATGGGCGCTCAGGACCAGAAGGTCGCGGCGATAGGCGCAGGCCTTAACGAAGAGGTCTGTACCATGTCCTTCGGAACGGCAACGGCAGTTACCAAAATGCAGAAATGCGCTCTCGATAGATCCGAGGTCTGTCAGTTCCGTTTTGACGATAATTACTACGTTTCCGAGGGTGTTGCAGAAACCTCGGGAGCGGCTCTTAAATGGCTCTCGCACATGATGGGCGATATTTCCTATAAAGAAATGGACGTACTTGCAGAGACGTCTGTTGCAGGTGCAAACGGAGTGACTATGGAAACACAGTTCTCCGTCGGCGCATCAATGAGCGGAATGACCCTCTCCACAACAAAGGGCGACCTTATTTACGCTCTCTATGAAGGTGTGTGCCGCGAAACGGCTCTCCGTATCAAACAGATGGGCGGAGCAAATGAGATAAGAGTATTCGGCGGCGGTTCAAAGAGCCGTATCTGGTGCGATATCCTCGCCCGAATAACGGGATGCAGAGTCTGCATTCTCGATACTCCCGAAACGGCTTCAAGAGGAGCGGCGATCCTCGCTTCAAAAGGAGAAATGGCTCCCGCGAAGATTAAATACATAATCGAGCCCTGTTGAGCTTAAATCCGACTTAGAATAATTTTGCTGAAAAAGCATTACATAAAGGAGAAACAAAATGTTTAAATTCAAGCCGGCACCTTTCGTGCCCTATCAGAACGAAGAGGTTCTTGAAAGATGCAGAAACATTAAAAGAGAGGATATGGAAAAGCATCCCAATCCTAACTTCAGAATACATATCACCAATGCTGTAGGCGGCATCTGGGTAAGTGATATCGTAGCACGTATTATCAAGAGCGACTACGAAGATAAGAAGTGCACAATGATATTCCCCAACCCCGCTCCCGATATCTATGCGGCCGTTGCTGAAACCATCAACAGAATGAATATAAACTGCCGTAACGTAAATATCTTCACAATGGACGAATGGGCTGACCAGGACGGCAATATCGCCCCCATTACGTATAAAGCAGGCTTCGGTCACTCCACCATGAAGTATTTCTACAGCAACATCAGAGAAGACCTCCGTATGCCCATCGAACAGATGCGCTATTTCACAAATGAAAATATAAACGACTACTCCAAGCTTATCTGCGAAGTAGGTGAAGGCGGAGCTGACGTTTGTTATTCAGGTCCCGGTTGGGCAGGTCATATCGCGTTTATCGACCCCAACACTCCCGAATTCGCATGTAACTCTCTTGAAGAGTTCATCAATATGGATGCAAGAGTAGTAACTCTCAATCCCATGACGATTATGCAGAACTCTCTCCACGGCTGCTTCGGCTGCAGCGGTGACATTGCAAACGTTCCTCCGAGAGCCGCAACTATCGGCCCCGCTGACGTAAAGAGAGCAAGATGCCGTATCGAAATGCACGACACAACTACAATGGGCAGCTTCTCATCCTGGCAGAGAATGATCTCCCGTCTCGTTCTGTACGGAGAAGTAACACCTCAGGTTCCTTCCTCTATCCTCCAGCTTTGGGATACAGACGTATACGTAACCGAAGATATCGCGAAGCCCTTCGAATGTTGGGAAGAAGTAGGCTATTAATAAGAAAAGGAGACAAAAAATGTTCAACATCAAACCCGCTCCCTTCGTTCCTTATAAGAATGAAGAGGTTCTTGAAAGATGCAGAAATATCAAAAGAGAGGATATGGAGAAGCACCCCAATCCCGACTTTAAAATAAAGATAACAAACGCTATCGGCGGTATTTGGGTCTCCGATATGGTAGCCCGTATCATGGAGTCCGACTATAAGGACAAGAAGCTTACCATGATCATTCCCAACCCCGCTCCCGACGTTTATGCGGCTGTTGCTGAGACTATCAACAGAAATAATATAAACTGCCGTAACGTAAACATATTCCCCATGGACGAATGGGCAGACGAGGACGGCAACGTTGCTCCCCTCAGCTATAAGGCAGGCTTCGGACACTCCTGTATGAAGTATTTCTACGGTAAGATAAGAGAAGATCTCCGCATGCCCGAAAATCAGTTCCACTACTTCACAACAGAAAACGTTAAGGATTATTCCAAGATGATCTGTGAAGCAGGTGACGGCGGCGCGGATATCTGCTATTCAGGTCCCGGTTGGGCAGGCCACATTGCTTTTATCGATCCCGATACTCCCGAATTCGCATGCAATTCCATTGAAGAATTCATCAATATGGATGCAAGAATAGTTACTCTCAATCCCATGACGATCATGCAGAACTCTCTCCACGGTTGCTTCGGTCAGAGCGGTGATATCGCAAACGTTCCTCCGAGAGCCGCAACAATAGGTCCTGCTGACGTAAAGAGAGCAAGAAACCGTATCGAAATGCACGACCTTACAACGGGAGCCGGCTTCTCATCATGGCAGAGAATGATATCACGTCTCGTTCTGTACGGAGAAGTAACGCCTCAGGTTCCTTCCTCCATCCTCCAGCTCTGGAAGACAGACGTTTACGTTTCCGAAGGCATCGCAGCACCCTTTGAATGCTGGGAAGAAGTAGGCTACTAATATGAATTATACACTTTACGGAAGAGTAGTTCTTCCCGAATGTGTTGTCGATGACGGAGCCGTAGCTGTTGAAAACGGTAAAATCGTTTTCGCAGGTGAAAAGTCCGACCTTGCGGCTCCCGTCGGAGAAGTACATGACTTTGGCGGTAAGTATATCGCCCCCGGATTTGTTGATATCCACTGCCACGCAGGCGGTCAGTATTGGTGTCACGAAGACCCCGAGGGAATGTCAAAATTCCACCTCGCCCACGGCACGACATCTCTCCTTTGTACCATTTACAGAGGATTTACCCATGAAGTGCTTCTTTCTCACGTGAGAACCGTAAAGAATGCTATGGCATCCTTCGGTAACATAAAAGGCGTACACCTTGAAGGTCCCTATCTCAACCCGTCCTTCGGAGCATCTCCTGTTGATGAGGGACAAGCAATAAAGAGGGAAGAATACATGGAGATCGCCGCTGAAGAAGTTGTAAGACAATGGACATGTTCTCCCGAAGTCGAAGGAACACTGCAATTTGTTAAGGATATTGCAGGAGCGGGAATAGTCCCCGCCATGGGCCACTCATGTGCAGCTCCCAATGAAGTATATGCGGCGGCAGATGCAGGCGCAAAGATAGTGACCCATCTCTTTGACGCGACGGGCTCTTCCATAGACCCCACCGAATACGACGGCACCATCGAAGTGTCCTTTGACTGCGCGGCGCTCCTCTGCGACGACCTTTACTACGAGATAATCTGTGACAGTAAGGGCGTTCACGTGAGAGGAGATATGGTTAAACTTGCGGTCAAGACCGTAGGCGTTGACCGTATTATGGGTGTTACCGATGCCTGCACGGGTGACGACAGTGATACCGATATCAACGTGATCGACGGAGAGCTTTACGGAAGTAAGCTCACCATGGACAAGGTCGCCAAGAACTTCAAAGCTCTTGGATTTACCGTGCCCGAGGTCTTCAGAATAACTGCCGCAACTCCTGCAAAGGTCTGCCGACTTGACAGCGTCGGAACCCTTGAAGAAGGGAAGGATGCGGATATCCTAATTCTGAACGAAGAGCTTGACCTGCTCAAAGTTTATACAAGCTTTTAATCAGCCTTACGGTAGGGGAGGGCCTTGGTCCTCCCGCTCCCAAAAAAGGATGCCGTGAGGTAATCAAAATCCTATAATTATTTTCTGAAAGGAAAAACATTATGCTTAAAGCCGGAGTATCTATAATTGATATTTCTCCGAAAGAGGGAATTGAAATGTCGGGATATCCCCATTGTCCCAGACCCAATATCGGAGTTCACGACCCTCTTTATGCCGCCGCTCTCTATCTTGACGACGGTGAAAAACAGATCGTCTGGGTGACCCTTGACCTGCTTTATTTTGGTAAGCCTTTTACCAAACAGATCAGAAGCAGATTTCCGGGTCTTCAGATAATGCTCACCACTTCCCACACTCATTCCGGGCCTTGGTCATCAACCCCTTGGGCATCCGAATATGAGGACGGAAGCGATAACGACCCCGAATACTGCGCTTTCCTTCTTGACTGTATCGAAAAGATAATTAAGGAAGCGATGGCAAATACCTTTGAAGCAAAGCTCGGCACAGAGATCGGCTACTGCGGAAGAGAACAGGGCGTCGGCGGTAACCGCCGTCATCCCGAAGACGTTCAGGATCCCACTGTAAACGTTCTTGCAGTTAAGGATATGGACGATAAGGTTCGCGCAGTCCTCCTCGGATATGCTCTTCATCCCACGTATCTCCACGCGGAAAGCCTCGTAGTAACTGCCGACTACCCCGGTTACATAAGGAATTATCTTAAGTGGACAACTCCCGATGCGGTATTTATGTTTGCTCAGGGTACTTCGGGTAACCAGAGCTCCAGATATTTCAGAACGGATCAGACCTTTGAGGAAGCTTGCCGCGTAGGCACAACTATCGGCGTTGAAGTTTATCACTGCCTCGAAAGAATGGAATATTCTTCCGATATTAAGATAAATTACGTTACAAGAGATATAGAGCTTCCCATCCGTTCTTTCCCCACTCTTGAAGTGGCAGAAAAGAATATGGAAGAGGCGCGCCGCGTGTTCAGAGAAATGGACGACAGCGACTATATCAGAAAGCGTAACGCAGAGCTTACCATGTTCGGTGCTGAAAACGAATACGCATACGCAAAGTATGAGAAGATCCACGGCACTCTCGAAACTGAAGAAATGCCTTGCGAAATCGGTGTTGTAACCATCGGGGACACGATGATATTCGCCCTTCAGGGTGAGATCTTCGTTGAGTTCGGTCTTCAGCTCAAGGAAGCTTCAACCTCCAAGAAGGCGTTTGTATTTGAATGTACAAACGGTGCACTTTCCGGTTATATCTGCACTCCCGAATCTCTTGCCGAAGGCGGCTATGAAGTGGGAACCTCTCTCTACACCCCCGAAGCAGGTGCAGTTGTTATTAAAAACATGCTTGAGCTTATGAATGAGCTTTAATAAGGAGTTAACATGAAAGAACAATCTTTAAACGAGGCTCGTTCCTCCCTTACCATTGAAACAAAAGCCCTTGCCGATATTCTCGAATACATGGATTGGGAAGCTTTCGGAAAGGCAGTTGACGCTCTTGCAAGCTGCGACAGAATTATGACCTGCGCAAGCGGTTCTTCAGGTATCGCGGCTAAGAAGTTTGCTCACTCCCTCTGCTGTATCGAGAGAGGCGCGCAGTTCATGCCTCCCTGCGAAGCAGTTCACGGCGGTCTCGGTGCGCTCAAGAAGGACGACGTTATGATCATGGTCTCCCGCGGCGGTAAAACAGCAGAGCTTCTTCCTATTATCTCCGTTTGCAACAAGAAGGGTGCGACCCTTATTGCGGTTACAGAGAATATGGAAGGAACACTTGCAAAGTGCGCTGACATCATTCTTCCTCTTAAAATTGAGAGAGAAAGCGATAAATACAACTATATGGCTACTGCAAGCTACGTTGCGACCATCGGTATTTTTGATGCCCTTCTTGCGGCGCTCATGGAAGAGACCGATTACAAGCGCGAAATGTTCGGACTTATCCATCCGGGCGGAGCAGTAGGCGAAATGCTTAATAAATAAGGAGAGCTGAAATGTACAAGAACTATACTATAAGACCTCCCTTTTTCGAAATAGGCCCAAAGGCTTATCTTTACGGTGAGAAGATGCTTGCTCTTGCCAAGGTAATTGACAAGGTCGCGGCAAAATATGACGTTGACGTGATCGTAACTCCTCAGTATACAGATATCAAGCTTCTTGCTGACAATACCGAGAGAATTCACGTATACGCTCAGCACATGGACGCTCTTGAGGTGGGACGCGGACTCGGCTCCGTTCTTCCCGAGGCTGTAAAGGCGGCAGGAGCGGTTGGCGTTATGCTCAACCATGCAGAGTGCCCCGTTTCAATGGAGACCCTTAAAAAGACCATCGAACGCGCTGACGAGGTCGGCCTTGCAACTATCGTTTGTGCAAGCACTGTTGAAGAGGTTGCAGAGGTTGCTCACATGGCTCCCAACCTCATCGTTGCTGAACCTACCGAGCTTATCGGAACAGGTACGACAAGCGATATGGACTACGTAAAGGCGACCATTGAAGCTGTAAGAGAGATCAATCCCGACATTATGGTGCTTCAGGGCGCAGGTATCTCAAACGGCAAGGACGTTTATGACGTTATTAAGGCAGGTGCTTTTGCAACAGGCTCAACAAGCGGTATCATCAAGGCTCCCGATCCTTACGCTATGGTTGAAGAAATGCTCTTCAACCTCAGAAAAGCCTGGGACGAAATTCACTAAAGCGCGCCCCAAAAATCTCCAACGTGTGCTTGTAGGGGCGATATTGTTCGTCCGCTTACAAATGCCCGTTTATTCATCGTTAAAAACAAACCCGAAAGCTCGGGTAAAAATAAAAACAAATTTATAATTATAAAGAGGTAAAAAGAAATGTCTGTTTACATCGGAAAAATCAAGCTTCAGTCCAGAAACCACCTTCCTCACTTTCACAACGTTACTGACGAAGTAAAGAAGATCGTTGAAGAATCCGGCATCAAGAACGGTCTTATCACCGTTTATTCTCACCACACAACATGCTCCGTTATCGTTCAGGAATCCTCCCACGATACAAACTACTACGGCAGAGAATACATGCAGATGGACCTTATCGAAATTATGGAAAAGATCATCCCTACATGCAGAACAGAAGGTCAGTACTATCATCCGGGTCCTAAGCACATCGAATTCGCCCTCTCTTGCCCCGGCGAAGTTGCTTACGGCAGCCTTAACACAGATGCTCACCTCCGTTCCGTTTTCTTCGGCAGAAGTGAAAACATCGTTCTTGAAAACGGTAAGCCCTCCCTCGGAGATTTCGGCTTTATCTACTTCATCGACTGGGACCAGGTTCGTGAACGTGAAAGAGTTTGCGAAGTAGTCGTAATGGGCGAATAATTGAATTTATGGGGAAAACTTTCTGAAGAAAGTTTTCCCCATACCCCTTTTCAAAGACTTTTAAAAAGGGTATAGGTAAAACATAGTACTCGTAATATAATGAACGAACAACTGCAAAAAAGGGGAGCTGAGGCTCCCCTTTTTTCGGTCGTATTATAATATAAAAAAACTCCTTCCAAAAGTTTTTGGAGGGAGGGGTTCGGGGAGGGAGCCTTTTTTCAAAAAGGCTCCCTCCCCGTAATTCAAGCGTTATTAAATTTACGCCTTGCCAACGGAACCGAAGAGTTCCATCTTTTCCTTAACTGTAGCCTTGATAGCTTCTACGCCGGGAGCGAGGAGCTTTCTGGGGTCAAAGCCCTTACCCTGGAGGTCCTTACCTTCTTCGATGTACTTACGAGTAGCTTCTGCGAAGGAGATCTGACATTCTGTGTTAACGTTGATCTTGGAAACGCCGAGGGAGATTGCCTTCTGGATCATGTCAGCAGGGATACCTGTACCGCCGTGGAGAACGAGGGGCATATCGCCTGTCTGCTGCTGGATAGCGTCGAGAGTTTCGAAGGAGAGACCAGCCCAGTTTTCGGGGTACTTACCGTGGATATTACCGATACCTGCAGCGAGCATTGTAACGCCGAGGTCAGCGATCATCTTGCATTCTGCGGGGTCAGCACATTCGCCTGCGCCGATAACGCCGTCTTCTTCGCCGCCGATGGAACCAACTTCAGCTTCGAGGGACATACCCTTTTCAGCAGTGATAGCGATGAGTTCCTTTGTCTTTGCGATGTTTTCTTCGATGGGGTAGTGAGAACCGTCGAACATTACGGAAGAGAAGCCTGCTTCGATACAAGCCATGCATCCGTCGTAGGAGCCGTGGTCGAGGTGAAGAGCAACGGGAACAGTAATGCCGAGGCATTCGATCATGCCTTCAACCATACCAACTACTGTCTTGTAGCCGCACATGTACTTACCTGCACCTTCGGAAACACCGAGGATAACGGGGCTTTTGAGCTCTTCTGCTGTGAGAAGAACTGCCTTAGTCCATTCGAGGTTGTTGATGTTGAACTGACCAACTGCATAGTGGCCTGCTTTTGCTTTTGTAAGCATTTCTTTTGCTGATACTAACATTTTTAATACTCCAATTTATATAAGATTTTTTTGACTTTTTAATGTGGCTCACAGCCTAACGGTAGGGGTCGGCGCCTTCGACGACCCGTTTTGGTATATGAAATTCTGTGGAAAACTACATTTGATGATTTTATACGATCATGCCCGTCTCACTCTTTTTGAGAGCATCTGCGGCAGATAGTATTTCTTCAAGAGGCTTTTCCCCTTTGAACATGGGATAGAAGTACATTATATATTTTGTAACCTCATCCTCTGCGGAAAGGGAAGAGAGCTTTGCGAGAACAGACACTGCATCTGTTTCTTCGGGATTTTCCTTCATATATTCATAAAGAGCCGCCGCCGCACCGAGACAAACGAAAACAGGCTTTCCGCCGTTTTCAAGAACATTCTTTGAAGCGCCTACAAGTCTGTCGGAAGCCGCAAGCTTGCGGGGGATGTCTCCGCCGACTCTTGCGCAGGTGTCGCCGAGAGCCTTGTTGCCGAAACGTCTGATAAGGTCCCAGACGTGAGCCATAAGAGGCTCAAACTCTGTATCGTATTTTTTTGAAAGAGCCATAGCGCTTTCAATCATCGCATCCTCAACGATAACGCGCACAATGGGTCTTTCGATGCTCTGATAAATATATTCGTCGCCGAACATAGCCTTGCCGAGATAAGCACAGATAGCGTGACCCATGTTGTGGATATAAAGCTTTCTTTCAACGTAGTAGTGGAAGGGAGTGAAGGGAACGATGTTTTTAACGTTTATGACCTCACCCTTGAAAGCCGCCTTGTCAACGGGAAGAACGCCGTATTCCTCAACAGCGATGGAAAGGGGATTTTCACCCTCGCCCTTCGCCTTGGGGACGGGAACCATTCTGCCGACGGAGGTCTCAACGAGACCTACCGTTTCAAGCTCTTCAGTTGTAAGCTCCTTTTCAAGAAGACCCTTGATATAAAGGTCAGCATCCATAAGGTTTTCACAGATAAGAAGATTGATGGGACCCTTGCCATCGGCAAATCTCTTTTTAACGCCCTTGATGAAGTTGGGGAGAATATACTTTATCGCCCCTGCGCCAACGCAAGTTGCGCATGCGTCGCAGTTTGCAATAGCTTCAACTGCTTCTTCAATATTATTTCCGTCAACAGCTCTTACGTTCTTTACGGTAAGAGTTTTTGAGTTGTCGCCTGCAACGATATTAAGAGGATATTCGCCGTCCGCATTAATTCTTTCGATTACGGGCTTTGAAACGTCAATGAAGGTAACGTCCCAACCGTCGAAAGAGAAGAGAGGAGCGATAAATCCTCTGCCGATATTACCGGCACCGAAAATTACTGCTTTCATATTATTTCCTTATAATATAAATTCCATACAATGGCTTCCGCTCGTTTAAAAGCGGAAGCCGTCTGTACGTATTCTTTAATATCGGTTAAAACTCTGAATTACTTGATTTCGGGAAGAGAAGCAGCAGCAACGGACTGACCGACTCTTCTGCTCTTTTCATCGGGAATGTGGAGAGTTATCTTTGCAGCGAGCTCGGGATATTCTGTTTCGAGAACTTCCTTAGCTCTTGCAAGAAGAATTGTTCCGCCTTCGCCGGATGTTACACGGCCCATGATGATAACGTGCTTGATATCATAGAACTTTGCGTAGTAAGCGATCGCGTAGCCGAAGTAAACACCGATAGTGTGGTAGATCTTAGCAGCGCGCTCATCGCCTTCTGCCATGAGCTTCTGAACTACCTTGAGCTTTTCAGCGGGAGAAGCATTTTCGTCGAGTTCGATACCTGTAGCAGGAGCGAGCTTGATAACGCCGTCCTGAGAGAAGTACTTAACGCCGCAGCCGTAGTCGCCGGACCATTCATCAACCATAGCGTCCTTGCAGAAGTCAACGGGAGCAAAAGCGAGCTCGTTGAGCCAGCCTGTGATGTTACCGTTGCCGTCAACGTAGCCTGCAGCTTCGGATGTACCCATAGCGATACCGAGAACGTTGTTGTCGCCAAGGTCCATAGCGCCTGCGAGAGCAGTTACGTCACCGTCGTTAGCAACTTCGAGGGGAACGTCACCGATTTCCTTAGCAACGTCGATATACATGGTCTTGACCATCTTTTCGAAGTCATCGTCGGAAACCTTGAGGAAGAGGGAAGCTACCATGATCTTGTTGTCAACGTAAACGCCTGCGGAGGAAACGCCGATAGCGTCAACTCTGGGCATCTTGGAAGCAGCTGTCTTCATAGCTTCGAGAATTCCGTTGTAGTGGTAGTTGGGATCTTCAGTGATCTTGGGGAACCAAACAACTTCTTCGGAGTAAACGGATTCGCCGTTTACAACTGCGGAAACCTTTCTGTCACTTCGGCCTGCATCGA